>CADCMR010000015.1 GCA_902802585.1 uncultured bacterium | reverse complement strand
CGGCATGGGCGGATTCGGCGGCGGCGCTCCTGGTGCTGGCGCCGGTGCTGCTCCGGCTGGCGGAAACCGTCCTGCCGGCGCTCAGGGCGCAGGCGGCAACCGTCCCAACCGTCCCAACCGTCCTGCGGGCGGCGGTGGCGGCGGCTTCGGCGAAACCATCAACTATTCCACGGCTGAAAAGATCACCGGTCCCTGGACCTTCCGCGGACAGGTGACCGGCTCCGCTGAGAACAGCTTCACGATTCACCCCGGCGTGGTCGATTTCAAGGGCCACACCTACCTCTTCTACCACAACGGCAAACTTGACCGCGACGGCCAGACCGGACAGAGCCTGCGCCGTTCCGTCTGCGTCGACGAACTCTTCTTCAACGAAGACGGCACGATCAAGGAAGTGGTCCAGACCAAGGCGGGCATCACGGAGCCTTTGAAGTAATATCCCGTGCCGGTGCATAGCCCGGCATAATCGAAGCGGAGGACTTGTCCTCCCAGCCGCACATCATCCCGTATGGTGTGCGGCTTTTTGTCAATCCCGCCTCAGAGGTCAGACACGCAGAAAAAATGAAAAAAACAACAGACCTCCTCTTGATTTTTTGTTTTGCACATGATATATTAGATCACCCGAATTATTGAAGCATATTAAAACGAACAGCAACGGACCGTTCCGTTCGGCGGAATTGATCCGGCGGAACATTGAAATACAGGAGGAACCGCTTATGAAGACAATTTGTTTCCTGAAGCTCGCAGCGGCGGCATTCGTGCTGTGCGCCGGACTCACCGCGTCCGCGCAGGACGAACGCTATTCGCAAATACCGGACGGCGCAGCGCTCGTCATGAACCTGAACCTCGGCAAGCTCTATTCGTCGCCTACGTTCAAGGCGCTGGCGGATTCCGGCGACGTCCTCGGCATCCGGAACGACCTGAAGGAGATCCCGTGGAACAAGGCGGGGACGCTCCCGGATCCGGTCATCGTGTACGCGCCTCGGATGGGCGACAGCTACGCCATGCTCGTCGGCACGGACAAGACGCCGGACGAGCTTGTCAAGGACATGGACGCCCGCTTCAACAAACAGAAATCCGTCGAATCCGAAAAGACCGGCCTCGGTCAGCGCATCATGATAAAGGAGCCGCACAGGAACCGTAAGACGAACAAGCAGGAACTGCGTGCCGCGGGCGAGATCCTTTTCCTCACGCCCAAAACGGTCGCGTTCGGACGGAAAAAGAATCCGCTCGACCTCGCGTTTTTCGCCTCGGGCAACCTCCCTGCCTCCGAGTTCGCGATGCTTCAGAACGCTCCGGCGGACGCCGTGGCGGTCGGTATCCTGCGGAGTTTTCCGATCCCGGCGGCCGACGACCCGACCGGACTTTCCGCGCTGGTGAAATCCGGCGACTTCATCGTCAGAGAATACGAACCCGGCGCCGCCTCGCTCGTGCTGAACATGGAGTGCAAGGGCGAGAAGGAAGCCCAGCTGGCGGTCCGCCGCGTAAAAAGCTTCCTCCAGATCACGCTCGTTTCGCTGTTCTCCCTCGACAAGAACCTTTTCAAGGAGCTGAACAGCAGCTACACAGCGACCTCCTCGGGAAACAAGGCGAAAGTCGAGGTCAAACTCCCGAAAGCCACGCTCGACAAGGTGCGCGCATATTATCTCATGGAACAAACCCTGCTTGACGCCGCGGGAACGGCGGTCAACATCATTGGAGCAGCCCTAAAATGAAACTGAAAAAGCCCCTCAAAATCGTCCTCGCGGTCTTCGCCGCGGTCATCCTCCTCATCGTCGTCCTCGCCGCGCTCGTGATCTCCGCGCCGAAGAGCTTCCCGTACACGGTCGCGGAAGCCGAATCCGACGCTCTCCTCGCCTCGGAAATCATCGACATGATCTCAGATTCCGTCGTTGACGAGGACGGAAACATCCCGGAGATCGCCGTCATCACAATCCCGCCGGAAAACGTCAACGCCTTGCTCAGAATCACCGCATACCGCCTCAACCGCGAGCTCAAGGACGACGGCATCGAGTGTTCGCTCGCCTGGGAAAAAGCCGCCGTGAACGCCGCCGCGTGCATTCCCCTGCCCCTCTCGAAAGCGGTCGTCGTGCGCGCTACAGCCTCGCCCGTGATCGCCGACGGCAAACTGAACGCACCGGCGAAGGGACTGAAAGCCGGTTCCCTGCCGCTCCCGGGCATCAGAATCATAAAGGAAAACATCACGGCGGACGACATCAAGGACGAGAAGCTGAAGCTCGCCTTCGAAGCCGTTCACGACCTCGCCGCCACCTCGGACGGCAGCCTCAGGATCGGAATCTACCCGGCGAAGATCAGCAACCTCACGCGCATCCTCATGACCGAAGAGGATTGAACAGGAAATGAACTCGCTCCACCTCGCCGGCCCGAGCCTGATCCAAGCTCACTTTTACCTCGGAAACGAATCACGGATCCGGCGTTTTTTTCGCAAAAGCCATGCTGAAAACACCGAAAAAAGAACGGAAAAACGAGGCAAAAACGAGTTCGGCGAGGGGAAATGAGGCGGAGACAAGGACTTTTTTTGATTTTTTTCTCGTTCATTATGAAGGAGAAACAACTTTTTCTCAAAAAAAGTCAAAAAAAGGGCTTGCTTTTTTGGAAAACATGGGGTATAATATAACCAGTTTTTGAAGCATACCGGGATTCATCCCGCCGGTTCGGCCAGTACGATCGGGACCGGAAAGGATGTCACGTTTTTGCTTTTCGTCCCCAAACGACACCAAAAACAAAACAAAAAAACCTACATAAGGAACTACAACTATGGCAGACAAAAAAGAAATCTTCGCAGACGGCATCGGTCAGATCCACTTCGCCGGCAACATGGTCCGTTTTGACTTCGTCACCCTTCAGCCCGCCGGTGAAGGCGAAGCCCCGACCCCGGTCGCGAACGTCCGCGTGATCATGCCTCCGCAGGGCTTCCTCGGCGCCATGAACTCCATGCAGCAGCTCATCGACAAGATGGTCGAAGCTGGCGTTCTCCAGAAGAACGAAAATAAGTAATTCGATCCAAAGGCAAAGGTCAGTCCTGTGAACTCGGAACTCAAATTCAGATTTTCTGACTGCGCACGCGAGTACGCGTTCTCCTTCCGCGGCATCATCCCGCAGAGGGAAGGCGGCTTCATGTGCAGGCTTCCGGGTTCGCAGTATTTTCTTGGAACCTGTTTCGGTTTCCCGGTCAGACTGGAGGCGGGGACGCTCGCCTTCTCTCTGCCGATGCCGGAATATTCCTTTGGCTTTATTCATTCGGTCGGCGCCAGCCTGCGTGCGGGCGCCTACCGGCTCATTGAAGCGGCAACCGATTTCTACTGCACGGTGTCGAACCTCGTCAAAACGGGGACGAAGCGGGTGAAACATCAGTGCATCCGGGTGATGAAAGACATCCCGAAAGCGTTTGCGCACGTGAGCCGAACAGTTTTAGGATGGCGACTATGACTCAGACACACGAAGTTGAAAACAATTGACTCAGTTCTGCAAACAGGATGGCTCCGATTCAGAACTGAGTTTTTTTGTGCCCTCCTTGCCTGGCAAGGGAAATCCGTTCAATTCAGAAAAAGAGACAAAACGCTTTGGGTTGAAACCATGGATTCATATCGGGAACGCACATGATCCACATTCGCGTAGACGTGAACGGACGGAAAAAGACACAGGCGGACAGATACGGAGGATGAAGCCATAATCATGACTGGACAATTGTGCACAAACACAGGGAAGCGGATATGTGCATCTAATACCAATAGAATATATTTGACCGCAAAAGATTACAATAGAATGACCGGCATTTTTTCAACATTGTTTTGAACCTGAATATTTTTATTTTTAACTTTTTTTTGGCACTGGGCTTTTTTTTTCGCGTTTGCGGTGTATATTATAGACCATGCACCCGCGTATTCAAATTGAACTTTTATCCATAAGGACACCCCCAGCATGACGCCCATTGCCCGCCGCACCTTCTGCATGTTCCTCGCCCTGGCCGCGCTCACCGGCACCTCGATTCTCGCTGACGAGCCGATCTCCGGCATCGATTCGACCGAAGTCGTCGAACGGACGCCCGAATCCATTGAAGAAGGCAGAAAGAACGTTCTGTCCGTGGCACAGCAGCTCCGCGAGATGTTCCAGCCGATCCGCAAGCAATCCCGTCAGGTGGAGGAAGAGCCCCCGTACCTGAAGATCATCCCGTCGACGAACGACACGAGCATCCTGATCTATCGGTGCCGCTACGTGACGGCGTCGAAGCTGCGGAACAGCGTGGATGCGATGATCTCCGACACGGGCTATGTGGAATACGCGGTGGAGGAAAACCTGCTGACGATCCGTGACGCGGCGGAGAACATTGAGGCGATCGCAAAGACGCTTCCCCTGATCGACGTGGCGACGCCGCAGGTGCTGATCGAGGCTAAGATCGTGGAAGTCCTGATCTCCGACAATACCCAGCGCAGCCTGTCGTTCATGTTCAACAGCCCGACCACGATCTCCATGATCGACGGCATGGACCAGAGGTACGACGGCGATGTGATGAGCTCCGGCGGCATGCAGACCGCGCCTCTGGGCAACAACACTTCGGACGGGGCCGTGACAAACTGGACGTTCGCCGCCGGGCACAACAACTTCAACATCGCCCTGCAATGGCTTCTGACCGCGCTGGACGCAAAGGTCCTGTCCTCGCCCGTGATCGTGGTCGGACGCAACGAGGAAGCCGAGATTTCGAACGGTCAGGACGTGCCGATCCAGTCCCAGACCATCACAAACGGCAGCATCAGCACCAGCACCACGTTCAAACGCGTCGGCGTGACGCTGACCGTGGAGCCGCTCATGGTCAATAAGGACAACGTGACGCTCCGCGTGGAGCCGGAAGTCTCCAACATCCAGAGTTACCAGACGATTGCGAACGGCAGCGGCTCCTACCAGGTGCCTGTGATCTCCATCCGCAGCATTTCCTCCTATCTCCGCCTCGCCGACGGTCAGATCGTCATCATGGGCGGCCTCTACACCAACCGCAATACCGTCCAGCAGGAACGCATCCCCTTCCTGAGCGACATCCCCTACCTCGGCGAACTCTTCACCTCGAAATACACCGACAAGGAGATCCTTCAGCTGCTCTTCTTCCTCCGTGTCCGCATCCTGAACCAGAACGACATGGCGGACGGCGTGCTCTTCGATCCGGAAGATATGATCCGCACGACCAACGAATTCGGCGAAGTCATGCGCAACTCCAAGGAACTCCCGACCCTCGAAACGACCATCGAAAGAGTGAACGACGAATTCATCCAGAACCCGCTCGTTTCCTGGAAGACGCTGTTCGGATCCGATGATGACGAGGAAAAGAAAGACGGAAAAGACGAAAAATCCGCCGGAAAGCCCGCCGAAAGCGCCGAAACGCCCAAAGCCGCATCCGAATCGGTTTCCGCACCGGAATCCGCCGCGCCCGCCGCGGTTCCCGCAACCTCCCAGACCGGAGAATAAGCCATGAAGAAACCTGCGAAAGTATTCATCTTTGTGCTCCTGCCGGCGCTGCTGCTGGCAGGAGGGCTGTACTACGGCGTCCGTGTGTACAAGCACAAGTCCGTGTCCGCCGACCGCGAGGGAAGCAAGGACCCCGACCGCACCTACCGCGTCGCGAAAGGCGACATGACCCTCGGGCTCCGCCTCAACGGCACGATCGTGGCGAACAAGAAGCATAAGCTTGGCCTGGAGGCAAACTTCGCTACGAAGATTCTGAGCGTGGTGGACGAAAACTCCTCCGTGAAGGAAGGCGACGTACTGATTACATTCGAGGACAGCGACCTGATCGAACGCATCGAGGAAATGCGCACGACCCTTTCCAATACGGAAGAGGAACTCGTGATCGCCATCGAAAACGAGAAAATTCAGGAACGCAAAAACGAGGTCACGCTCCGCGAGGCGGAGGACCGTGTGCGCCAGGCGGAATCCGACCAGCGGAAGTATCTGCGCCTCACGCGCACGCAGAAACGCGACAGCAACGACCTGGCGATCGCGAATGCCGAGGCCGCGCTTGCCACGGCAAAGAAAAACTATTCGGACAAGAAGTACGATATCGCGCATTCGGGTGTGACCGACGAGGCTGCGCGCAAATCGAACGAAAACGAATTGAAGAATCTCCAGAGCAAGATCGAATCCAGCGAGAACTCCCTGAACCAGGCGGAGATCGACGGAAAGAGCTTCAAGCACTACGACGATCCGATCAAGCTCATGTCACTGAACAACTCCCTGGAGCAGGCACGCCTCAACCTCGAACAGGCGCGCATCTCCACCTCGTCCTCCCTGATCCAGGCAAAAAAGCGCGTCGACAACCTCCGCGCAAACTCGCGCCGCCAGGCCGCCACGCTCGAACGATACGAGTCCTACCTGCCGATGATGAAGCTGACCGCACCCGCGGACGGCATTGTGATCTACGGCGATCCTGACCGCCGCTGGGGCGGAGAGGACATCAAGCCCGGCCTGGACGTCCACAAGGGAGAAATCCTCCTCACGATCCCCGAGATGACCAACCTCATGGTCAACTTCGACATCCCGGAGGCGTTCCGCTCGAAAGTCCAGATCGGCAACTCCGCGATCATCACGCCGGAAGCCATCACCACGCTCAAGATCAAGGGGCAGATCACCGAGATCGCCACGCTCCCCGTCAACCAGATGTACTGGGACGAGACTTCCCCGAAAATCTATCCCTCGCGCATCACGCTGGAAACGCAGGATCCGCAGCTGGTGAACGGCATGTCCGTGATCGTGGAAGTCGTGTCCAGCGTCCTGCACGACGTGATCTCCGTGCCGATGGAGGCAGTCTTCGAGAACGACAAAGGATTCTTCGTCTTCGTCAACCGCGACGGCACGCCCGAGGAAGTCCCGGTCGAGATCCGCGAGTCCAACGATACCGCGGTCCGCATCACCGACGGCCTTGAGGACGGCGATGTGGTATACCTGTACCGTCCGTACCAGAAGAAGCAGTCCGAATAAGCCGTCGGTGTCCGCATGAACGACGATGTGGTAGTGCAGCTGCGGGACATCCGCAAGACATACAATCCCGGCGGTCTCGCCGTACACGTGCTGAAGGGGATCTCGTTCTCCATCCAGCGCGGGCAGTTCGTCGGCATCGTGGGGACATCCGGCAGCGGCAAATCGACGATGCTGAACATCCTCGGGATGCTCGACGTCCCGACGTCCGGCAACTATTTCCTGGAAAAAGTGAACGTGGCGACGCTCTCCGACAGCGACCAGGCCACGGTCCGAAACATCCGCATCGGATTCATTTTCCAGAGTTTCAATCTCTTTCCGTACCTCACCATCGAACAGAACATCGAAGTCCCGATGATCTACAAGCGCGTCTCGCCGCGCATCCGCCGGGCGCGCGCACTGGAGCTCGCGAAGGTCGTCGGTCTCGGACACCGCCTCGGGCACCGCCCCACACAGCTCTCCGGTGGCGAATGCCAGCGTGTGGCGGTGGCGCGCTCGCTCTGCAACGACCCGGCGTTCCTGCTCGCCGACGAACCGACCGGCAACCTCGACGAGAAGACCGGCAACGAGATCATGGCGCTCTTCCACCGGATCAACAAGGAACAGAACGTGACGATCATCATGGTCACGCACAACCCGATGTTCGAGCCGCATTATGACAAGGTCATCCGCCTCCGCGACGGGCGCATCGTCCAGACGAAGCCGACCGACTCCGTGGACGAGCTGACCGGTCCGCTCTCCGGATTCGGCGAACTCCCGCAGGACCGCATGGCGGCCGACGCGAAAGCCACCCTGACAACCACCGCGGAACAGGAGGGCACGTCCAAATGATGCGGTTCACCGACATCGTGTCGCTGTCTTTCCTGAACCTGCGGTTGCACAAGACGCGTTCCCTGCTGACCTCGCTCGGCGTGATTTTCGGCGTCGGGAGCGTGATCTCCATGATGGCGATCTCGAAGGGCGCGGAACGCTCCGCGCTGTCCCAGATCGAATCCATGGGCATCGACAAGATCATCATCCACACCAAGAAGCCGCACTTCGACACGACCTCCGGCTCCTCCGGCAGCAACTCCGTCAGCGCGGTCGAGGACTACGGTCTCGACATCCGCGACTACCAGTTCATCAAGACGATGGAGAATGTGCACCACATCACCACCATCCGGAACACCCGCCAGCCCATTACGAGGGGCGAAACGCGCCTGGACCTGAAACTCTGCGGCGTCACCCAGGGATTCATGAAAGACACATCCTGCCACCTCACGACCGGGCGCTGGTTCACCGAGATCGACTTCAAAAACTCCGCGACCATCTGCGTGATCGGGCAGAACGTGAAACGCAAGCTCTTCCCGCTCGGCGCAAAGGACGTGGTCGGGTCGAACCTCCGCACAGGGACAGCATCCTACCGCATCGTCGGCATCATCGCGAACGACAACGGCACGAGCCTGCCGGAGGTCGGCAGCCCGAACGACATGATCGTGATCCCCTCCACCACCGACATGGCGATCTACGGCAACTACGCGAGCGAAAGCCAGGGCCGCCGCAGCAACAAGGCGATCCTCGTGGACTACGACGTGATGCTCGTGAACGTCGCCAACCTCGAATACATCGACAACACCTCCAAGCGCCTCCAGAACTACCTGGACAAGGCACACGCGAAGACCAAGGACTGGGACATGATCGTCCCGCTGGACCTCCTCAAACAGCGCGAGCGCACCCAGAAGATTTTCACCATCGTCATGGGCGCCATCGCCAGCATCTCCCTGCTCGTCGGCGGCATCGGCATCATGAACATCATGCTCGCGAGCGTCTCCGAACGCAAGAAGGAAATCGGCACGCGCCGCGCGCTCGGCGCGCAGAAATTCGACATCCTTTTCCAGTTTCTGATCGAGACCGTGATCCTCACCACGCTCGGCGGATGCGTCGGCATCGGCCTTGGGCTCGGTCTCTCCGAGATCGTGAAGCGCTACGCGGAAATGCCCACGGAAGCCTCCATGACGAACATCATCGGCTCGCTCCTGATTTCGTCGTTCGTCGGCGTGGTCTTCGGCACCTATCCCGCCTGGCGCGCGGCGCAGCAGAATCCGATCGACGTCCTGCGCTCCGAGTAATTCGGGAAAACGCCTGACAAAAAGCCGCGAAAAGCCTGCCGCGTCCGGAAAAAAATCACGGTTTTTCGGGAAAAACACTGGTAAAATCAGAGATTTGGAGTTATCTTTTTAAAGCAGAAAGCGGTTGACTGTCGGCAGTGCCGCGCCGAACTGAATTTTTCCTTGGGCGCGACAGACGGGTTGATCCGCGAACCGAAAACCTTCCGGAGGCAGAGTTGAATCTTCTGAAATTCTCGAAAATGAGCGGAGCCGGCAACGATTTTGTGGTCGTTGACTGTTCCGAGTCCGCATACGCCTTCACGGCGGACGCCATCCGGAAACTCTGCGACCGCCGCCGCGGAATCGGTGCCGACGGTCTGATCCTGCTCTCCAAATCGCGCATCCCCGGCTGCAACCAGGTCGTCATGGAGTTCTACAACTGCGACGGCTCCAAGGCGGAACTCTGCGGAAACGGTCTCCGTTGCGCCGCGCTCTTCGCCTACTCCCACCGCCTCACGCGCGAAACGTCCATCACCTTCGAGACGGGCGGCGGCGAGCTTGCCGCCGAGGTCATCGGAAACGAACTGGTCCGCATCGAACTTCCCGTGACCGAGGACTTCGAAGCGCACGATCACACCGCCGGATACACGGTCTTCAAGGGCGCGGTCGGCGTGCCGCACGCCGTGGTCCGCATGGACGGGCTGGAATGCGCCGACATCCTGCGTCCCGGTCGCGAACTGCGCTGCCACGAGGCTTTCGCGCCCGCGGGCGTCAACGTCGATTTTCTGGAGTTCGGACACGATTTCTCCGAACCGGTGCTGATCCGCACCTACGAACGCGGCGTCGAGGACGAAACGCTCGCCTGCGGGACCGGGATCGCATCCTCCGCCCGCGTACTTGCGAAATTCTTCCACGCGCCCGCCGACCTCACGTTCCGCACCCGGTCCGGCGACCTCGTCCGGACGCATCTCCCCGAAAACAATTCCGCCCGGATCATCCTGACCGGTCCCGCGGTCGAAGTGTACCGGGGAACCGCCTCCGCAGACAGATTTGAACTGGCGTCCGCCACGGCCGCCGACAGCCCATATTTCAAGGAAAAGGATTCCAAATCATGAAAATTCAAGGTCTCTACACGGCGCTTGTGACTCCGTTCCGCAACGGAGCCGTGGATTACGATAAACTGACGAAGCTGGTCGAAATGCAGATCGGCTACGGCGTCGACGGGATCTCCCCGGTCGGCACCACCGGCGAATCGCCCACACTCAGCTTCGAGGAACACGAACGCGTGATCGCGACCGTGGTCCAGCTCGTGAACGGACGCTGCAAGGTGCTCGCCGGAAGCGGCGCGAACTCGACCGCCGAGGCGCTCCACCTGACACGCCACGCGAAATCCGACGGCGCGGATTTCTCGCTCCAGGTCGCCCCGTACTACAACAAGCCCACGCAGGAGGGTCTGTACCGCCACTTCGCCACCATCGCGGATTCCTGCGACATCCCGATCGTGATCTACAACGTGCCCGGACGCTCCGGCGTCGCCGTCGCCCCGGAGACCATCGCACGCCTCGCGAAGAACCACAACGTGGCGGGCGTGAAGGAAGCCGGCGGATCCGTCGACCGCGTATCCGAGATCCTCGACCTCTGCGACATCCCGGTCCTCAGCGGCGACGACGCGCTCACCGTGCCTATGATGTCCGTCGGCGCGGTCGGCGTGGTCAGCGTGGCGTCGAACATCATCCCGAAGGAGATGAAGCAGCTCGTCGACCTCTGCAACGCCGGCGACTACGCGAAGGCGCGCGAACTCCATCGGAAGCTCTACAAATTCTTCAAGGCGATGTTCGTGGAGACCAACCCGATCCCAGTCAAGGCGGGAATGGCGATCCGCGGCCTCATCGACGAGGAATACCGTCTGCCTCTCTGCCCGCCTTCGGATAAGAACCGCGAATTTCTCCGCCAGGTTCTTGCGGACGTCCCGGTGGATTGAGGAGGCAGCGCCTCCACTGCGGCTTTGTCCGACTGCACCCGGACAAATGTTTTGCTGATAAAACAAACGCGCCCCGGTCTCCTTGCTGGAAGCCGGGGCTTTTCGTTATTCGTTCAGGCTGACGGAAACAGAGGACCGAGGTCCCCGTTCCCGCCCGGAACAGGCTCGCTTACGCCTGCTTGTCAAACGCCTGGATCATGTCGAGCATGATGTTGACGGATTCGTCGAGGTAGGGATCCGGGCCGTCGTCCTTCTTATTCTTCTTGGACGAGGAGGAATTGCGGTCGGTCCTGTAAATCTTGTCCTGTTCCTTCTGGATCGCCTTCTCATGTTCGTACTCCGCCCAGCGCTTGTCGAAATCGAGCGCGACGTCCTTGTTCTTCTGCAGCTCCTCGTAGAGCGCGATGTCGGCGGTCAGCGCCTTGAAGATCGGGTCTTCGGCGACGCGTGCTTCGGACTTCGCTTTCAGCTCGGAGATCAGACCCGGCGTCACGGCGTATTTGCCGTCGTACACCACATAGCGCGCGGGACGGATCGTGTCATACGGGAGCGCATGACGGAGCGCGCGTTCGCCGGTCTCCTCGGTCTCGGAGAAACCGGGCAGCGGGATGTCCGCCTCGACGCCCTTGATCTGCGTGGATTCGCCGTTGATACGGTAGAATTTCGCGTTCGTGAGCTTGAGCTGTCCAGCGTCGAACCGTTCGGACGCGATGTAGAGCATGTAGTTGTTGAGGTCGGTCACGACCTGCACGGAGCCTTTGCCGTGCGTGTGCGGATCGCCGACCACGACGGCGCGGTGATAATCTTTCAGCGCGGCGGAGAAAATCTCCGTGGCGGACGCGCTGTACCGGTTCACCAGCACGAGCATCGGTCCGCCGTAGGCGATCTGGCCGCGGTCGTTGTCGCGCAGGACCGAGGTGGACGCCTTGTCCTTCACCTGGACAATCGGTCCCTCCGGGATGAAGAAACCGGAGAGGTCGACAGCTTCCGTGAGGCTGCCGCCGCCGTTCGAGCGGAGATCGACGATCAGCCCGTCGATCTTCTGGTCGGCGAACTCGTTCAGGATCTTGAGCACATCATGCCCGGAGCTGTTGTAATCCTCGTCGCCGCGGCGGACGGCGGCGAAGTCGATGTAGAAGGACGGCAGGTCGATCACGCCGATCTTTTTGGTCTTGCCGTCAGCGGTCTTTGCCTCGATGATCCGGCTCTGCGCGTGGGACTCATTCATGGGGACGTTGCCGCGCGTGATCGTGACCTTTTCGGGCGCGGCCTGCGCGCCTTTGCGGGCGGGAAGGATGGTGAGGGTGACGCGCGAGCCTTCCTTGCCCCGGATCAGCGTGACCACCTTCGACAGCGGCATGTCCATCACGTCGACAGGCTCGCCGCCCTCCTGCGCCACGGCGATGATCCGGTCGTTTTCGCGGAGCGTACCTTCCTTGTCGGCGGGACCGTTCGGCACGACCTCGACGACCTTCGTATAGCCGTCCTCGGAGGACAGCACGGCGCCGATGCCGGAGAGATTGAGGGAGATGTGGATGTCGAAATCCTCACCTGTGGCGGGCGACATGTAGGTGGAATGCGGATCGCAGACGTTCGCGAACGCGGTCAGGTAGCCTTCCAGCACGTCGATCGGGTCCATGCCCTCGACCGTGGTGATGAGCTGGTCGACGCGCTTCTGGACGCGCTTTTCTGGCGCAAGCAGGGGAACCGCCGGCGCGGGCGCTTCCCCTTCTTTTTCAGCTTTCGTTTCGCCGTCCTTTACCTCACCGTCCTTCGCTTTATCCTTTTCCGCGGCGGCTTCCTTCGCCTCTTCCTCGGCGGCCTTGTCGCTCATGCGCGCCACGATCAGCTCGTTCTTGATGCGTTTCGCCCAGATCTCGCGCTGTTCCTTCGCGTCTTTCGGCCACGGGGCGTCCTCGCGGTCGATGTGGTATGTCTCGTTCGGGTCGTACTGGATCGGCTTCGAGAGGAAATCACGCGCGAAATCGCGGTATTCGGCGAGGCGGAGCGAACGCGCGTTGAAGATGTCGAACGCGATCTGAACGTCGCCCGCGGCGGCCTTGCGCGCCAGCTCGTCCTTGGATTTCGAGAACTGGTCAATATCTTCCTGCAGGAAGAAGATGCGCGTCGGGTCCATGACACGCAGATACTCGTCGAAAACTTCGCCGGAGAACGCGGCGTCCATCTGGCGTCTCGTATAGTGTTCCTTCGCCAGCAGCTGAACCACCAGCGACGCGATCAGCCCCATCTTCCGGTCCGGACGCTTCAGCGTGATCGAAGTCGGCGCGGACGCTTCATTTTTCGCCGCGTTCTGTGCCGCGTCCTGCGCGGACAATGCCGGGACATGCGGACAGAGCACTGCCGCCGCAGCAATCACGGAAAGAAAAAATCTGGTACAGAATCTACGCATAAAAACATTCATAATCGGACAACTCCTGTTGCAGAGGGGCAACAAAACGTGAAACGAACGGTTCAAACAAGTATTCCTATAAAATACCACACTTTCTAAATAATTCCAACACCGTTTGCCGTTTTTTTCTTTTTTTTCTGCTTTTTCTCCGTTTTTACTTGTCAAAACCGTTTCTATGCAGTATATTATTTATTTGATTAGCGTCTTAATTCCGGAGATTATTACAATGCCTGACGAAGATACCTTCCAGGTCGCATGCCCCCGTTGCGGCGACACCTTCAACGTTCCGATCCTTCTGCTCGAGAAAAAAGCCCAGTGCCCCGGCTGCGGGGCGAAATTCGCCATGGAACCCCCGCCGGGTCCCGCGGGCCGCGAACTGAAAGCCCGCGCCATGCGTGCCAAGGAAGAAGCGGCGTCCGGCGAAACCAGCTCCGTTCACATCCCGCTCAAGGGCGCGAAGCCCGTTTCCCGTCCGTCCACGAACACCGTGAAGCTCGCCCGGTTCAAGGCGGGCGCGGAGGAGAACAACGAGAAGCTCGCCGCCGTCCAGAACCAGCAGGGGCAATCCGGCATCCACGTCGACCAGAACGCGATCCAGAAGGAACTCGCGCAGAACAACGCCTCCTCCGGGCATCGCCGTACGATCTCGTCCGGCGTGAACGCCGCCCCGGCGCCCGCCAAAAAGTGGTGGGAATTCTGGAAAAAGTAATCCGGAGACGCCGGGGCATGCGGGCTTGAATTCCGCTGAAAACCCGGCGAATGAACCAGTTTTTCAACGTCAATTCAAATACATCAAATCACAGGAGAACCCGCACATGTCCGAAGAACTTCAGGGACTTTTGAACAAGATTCAGGCAGAAGGCCTGGAAAAGGCAGAAACCGAACGCGCACGGCTCGTCGCCGAGGCAAAAGCCCAGGCCGACAAGATCATCGCCGAGGCAAAAGCCCAGGCCGACAAAATCCGCAAGGACGCCGAAGCCGACGCCGAAGCCTCCCGCAAGAAAGCCGACGCCGCCGTCAAACAGGCAGCCCGCGACGTCATCATCTCCCTGAAAGACGATCTCCAGAAAAAGCTCCGCGCCGTCGTCCGCGATGCAGCCGCCCAGGCGATGACGCCTGAAGCCATGGCGGGACTCATCACGAAGATCGCCGAGCAGTTCGCGCAGAACGCCGCATCCGGCACCGAGGTCATCCTCTCCGTCCGCGAACGCGAAGATGCCGCGCAGAAGCTCATCGGCTGCCTCCCCGAGGTTTTCAAGAAGAACGCCTCCGTCCAGCTCGGTCGCGGATTCGCCTCCGGATTCAAGGTCGGATTCAAGGATTCCGAAGTCTTCTTCGATTTCAGCGACGAAGCGCTCACCGACATCATCTGCGAATTCGTCGGTCCGAAACTCGGCGCCGTCATCAAGGCCTGACCGCACCGGCAACCCTTCATCCAGCACCATAAAGGATTCATCGGATGAATCTTTATATCTCGCTCGTTTCCTCCCTGCCGCTCCTCCGCATGACGGAAGCGCCGCTCGTGAGCTACGGGAAATTCATGTCGGACTGCGAAGGACTGCTCGACGCGAAGCACCTCGACATGCTCCGCCGCTTCTCGCTCGTGCCGGGTCTCCGCCCGGGGGAGAAGCCGCAGGACGCCGCATCGGACGATCAGAACGCGCTTGAGGAGTTCATCGCGGAATTTCCGAAAGGCTCGCTCGCACGGGAATACCTCTGCTTTGAATCCGCGCTCCGTCACAGCGCCATGAAGCTCCGCGCCGCCAGGCTCGGCGCATCCTTCGCCGCACCGAAGCCCGGACACATCTTCTTCGATCCCGAAGCCGACCGCATGGTCCGCGCGGCGTTCGCCGCCCCGAACCCGGTCGAACGCGAACGCATCCTCGACGCCGCCCGCTGGAACAAGCTCGACGAACTCGAGGTAAAGAACCGCACCCGCTTCAACTTCGACACCGTCTGCGCCTACAGCATCCGCATCCAGATCGCGGAGAAATGGGCGGCAAGATCCGCCGGAAACTCCGCCGAAGGGCTTGACCGGACCGTCATGTCCGTGCTCGCCACCGATCCCGGCGCACAGAACTGATTCACACAAACAAAACATATCAACCATACGAACGCAGGAGCGTGAACTCACATGCCTGAACTTCAGAAAGGACGCATCAAAGGCGTAAACGGAAACCTGGTCACGGTGGAATTCGACACCGCGGTCATGCAGAATGAAGTCGCCTACGCCATCGTCGGCGACAAACGCCTCAAAGGCGAGGTCATCCGCGTGCGCGGCAACCGCGCCGACCTCCAGATCTACGAAAGCACCGCCGGTCTCAAGATCGACGACCCCGTCGAATTCTCCGGCGACATGCTGTGCGTCGCACTCGGACCCGGCCTCCTTACCAAGGTCTACGACGGACTTCAGAACCCCCTGAACCTCCTCGCCGAAAAGGCGGGATTCTTCCTCCAGCGCGGCCTCTACCTCGACGCGCTCGACATGGAATCCGTCTGGGACTTCACCCCGGTCGTCAAGCCCGGCGACAAGCTCGTCGCGGGCGACTACATCGGCAGCGTCCCCGAAGGCATCTTCACCCACTACATCATGCTGCCCTTCCGCTTCGCCGGGACCTGGGAAGTCGTCTCCGTGGCGCCCGCCGGCCCGCGCAAGATCAGCGACACGGTCGCGCACGTCCGCAGCGCCGACGGCGAGGAACGCGACGTGACCATGGTCCAGTACTGGCCCGTCAAGCTCCCCATCTCCTGCTACAAGGAAAAGCTCCTCCCCACCAAGACGCTCATCACCCAGCAGCGCACCATCGACACCTTCTTCCCCGTCGCGACCGGCGGCACCTTCTGCACCCCCGGTCCCTTCGGCGCAGGCAAGACCGTGCTCCAGCACTCCATCAGCCGTTACGCGGAGACCGACGTCGTGGTGATCGCGGCGTGCGGCGAACGCGCCGGCGAAGTCGTGGAAATCCTCCGCGAGTATCCCACGCTGGAAGACCCGCGCACAGGCAAGACGCTCATGGACCGCTCGGTCATCATCTGCAACACCAGCTCCATGCCGGTGGCCGCCCGTGAAGCATCCGTCTATACCGCCGTCACCATCGCCGAATACTACCGCCAGCAGGGACTGAATGTCCTCCTCCTCGCCGACTCCACCTCCCGCTGGGCGCAGGCGCTCCGCGAAATGTCCGGTCGACTTGAAGAAATCCCCGGCGAAGAGGCGTTCCCGGCATACCTCGAATCCCTGATCGCCGGCTTCTACGAACGTGCCGGTCTCGTCCTGCTGAACGACGGCAAGCGCACCGGCTCCGTCACCATCGGCGGCTCCGTCAGTCCCGCCGGCGGCAACTTCGAAGAGCCCGTCACCCAGGCGACGCTGAAAGTCGTCGGCGCCTTCCTCGGACTCTCCCGCGAACGTTCCGACGCCCGCCGCTTCCCGTCCATCCACCCGCTCGACAGCTGGAGCCACTACCACAGCATCGTGCCCGCCGAGGACCTCGCGTTCGCGCGCGCCACGCTCCGCCGCGGCCAGGAAGTCAACCAGATGATGAAGGTCGTCGGCGAAGAAGGCACCAACACGGACGACTTCGTGACCTACCTGAAGAGCGAATTCCTCGACTTCGTCTACCTCCAGCAGAACACCTTCGACGCGGTTGACGCAGCCAGCGACGACAAACGCCAGCAGTACTGCTTCGCAAAGGTCATCGGCGTCCTGAAGGCGGACTTCAAGTTCGACGACAAGGACCAGGCGCGCCGCTTCTTCCAGGAACTCCAGCTCACATTCATCGACTGGAACTACATCGCATTCAATTCCGACAAGTTCAAGCACCAGGAAGAAGTCATCGACGCCAAAATCAAGGAGAGAATCGCAAATGCGTAAAGTTTACCATAAAATCATCCAGATCGCGGGCAACGTCATCACCGTCGAGGCCGAAAACGTCGCGAACAACGACCTCGCCGAAGTCACCAGCGTCCGCGGCACCTCCCTCGCGCAGGTCATCCGCCTCCTCGACAACAAGGTCTTCCTCCAGGTCTTCAACGGCACACGCGGCATCAACACCGGCGACGAGGTCCGCTTCCTCGGTCACCCGATGCGCGTCTCCGCCTCCGACGCCCTCCTCGGACGCATCTTCACCGGCGCGGGCGTCCCGCGCGACGGCCGCCCCGAAATCCGTGACAACATGATCGAGATCGGCGGCCCCTCCGTGAACCCCGCCAAGCGCATCATCCCCCGCAAGATGATCCGCACCGGCATCCCGATGATCGACGTCTTCAACACGCTCGTCGAATCCCAGAAGCTCCCGATCTTCTCCATCGCCGGCGAACCCTACAACGAACTGCTCGCGCGCATCGCCATGCAGGCCGAAGTCGACGTGATCGTCCTCGGCGGCATGGGTCTCAAATACGATGACTACCTCACCTTCCGCAACACCCTCGACGAGCACGGAGCCCTCTCCCGCTCCGTCATGTTCGTCCACACCGCCGCCGACCCGACCGTGGAATGCCTCCTCGTGCCGGACATGTCCCTGGCGGTTGCCGAGAGTTTCGCGCTCGAAGGCAAGCGCGTCCTCGTCCTCCTCACTGACATGACCAACTTCGCCGACGCCATGAAGGAGATCGCCATCACCATGGAACAGGTCCCCTCCAACCGCGGCTACCCCGGCGACCTCTACAGCCAGCTCGCCTCCCGCTATGAGAAGGCGGTCGACTTCGACGGCGCGGGCTCCATCACCATTCTCGCCGTCACCACCATGCCCGGCGACGACGTGACCCACCCGATCCCCGACAACACCGGATATATCACCGAAGGCCAGTTCTACCTCCGCGGCGGCCGCATCGAACCGTTCGGCTCCCTCTCCCGCCTCAAGCAGAACGTCAACGGCAAGACCCGCGCGGACCACCGCACGGTCATGGACACGATGATCCGTTTCTACGCCGACTACAAGGAGACGCTGGAAAAGCAGTCCATGGGCTTCCAGATGTCCAACTGGGACAACAAGCTCCTCAAATACGGCAAGCTCTTCGAGAAGAACATGATGGACCTCGCCCTCAATATCCAGCTCGAAGACGCCCTCGACCTCGGCTGGAAGATCCTCGCCGACTGCTTCGACCCCACCGAAACCGGCATCAAGACCTCCCTCCTCGAACAGTTCTGGCCCAAAAAGGATTGACCTTCGCCATGGCAAAGATCAAATTTACGAAAACCGAGCTGAAACGCCAGAGGGACCAGCTGAAGCAGTTCACACGCTTCCTCCCCACGCTCCAGCTCAAAAAACAGCAGCTCCAGCTCGAGATAAGGCTCTGCGCCGAGCGGATCGCCGCCAATGAACGCAAGGAAAAGGAGGCGGTCGCAAGGCTCGCCGAATGGACCATGCTCTTCGGCGACGCCGACGCCGCGTCCGTGATTGCCGCGAAGCTCCGTATCCGCAAGGTCAACCGCGAATACGAGAACATCGCCGGCGTGAACGTCCCGGTCTATCACTCGACGGACTTCGAGCTCGAACCCTACGACCTCTTCTCCGCCGATCCCTGGATCGACGACGGCATCGAGGCGGTCAAGGCGATCGTCGAGCTCCGCATCGAACGCGACATCATCCGCGAGCAGAACCGCCTGATCGTCCAGGAGCTCCGCGTGACCACGCAGCGCGTCAACCTCTTCGAGAAGGTGAAGATCCCGGAGGCGAAGGAAAACATCCGCCTCATCCAGATCTCCATCTCCGATAACGACATCGCCGCCGTCGCGCGTTCCAAGATCGCAAAGAAAAAACTTCAGGAGCCCGCGGCATGATCATCCCCATGAAACTTGTTACGCTCCTCTGCCTGGAGCAGGACCGTTCCGCCGCGGTCGACGCGCTCGCCGGACTTGAGCTGATGCAGCTCTGCCGCACCGCCGCGCCCGCCACGAAGGACGTCGCGTCCCTTTCCGCGCAGGTCGCCGAGTGCGAACGCGTGATCGGCATCGTGCGAAGCGCCCCCGCGTCGAAGGATCCGTCCGCCGCGCCCGAAATCGCCGACGATGAACTTGTCGCATACACGTCCAAGCTGATCTCCGGCAAGATCGCCGCGCTCAAGGAGCAGGAACGCCTTCAGCACGACCTGAACCTCCTTGCGCCGTGGGGCGAATTCGACCGTTCCGCCATTGCGAAACTCCAGGCGAAAGGCGTATACGTCACGCTGTGCGCCACCTCGCGCAACGTTTTCGACCAGCGCAAAAAGGACGACGCCTTCCCCGCTGAAGCCGCCGTCTCCGTGATCAAGATGGACAAGAACATGGTCCACTACGCGCTCGTCTCCGAAGCTCCGCTCGCGGAAGGCGCTTTCGATCCGGTCGCCCTCCCCGATCAGACGCTCACCGAAACGCGGAACGCCCTCACGGACTGCCAGGCGGCGATCGTATCCGCCGACGCATCCATCGTCGCGGCGAAAGCGCTTCTGCCGCGACTGGAATCGAAACTTGCCTCGCTCCGCAACCAGCTTGAATTCGCTTCCGCCCGCGACGGCATGGAGCAGTCCGGCGCGATCGCCTACCTCCAAGGCTATGTCCCCGCCACACGCATCGAAACGCTGAAAGCCGCCGCCGTGAAGAACGGTTGGGCGCTTCAGATCGACGATCCGGCGGAAGACGACCAGAACGTCCCGACCTACATCGAAAAGGCGCGTTTCCTGAACATCCTGGATCCGCTGTTCGATTTCATCGGCATCTCGCCCGGCTACCGCGAGAGCGACGTGAACGTCTTCTTCTTTTTCTTCTTCCCGGTCTTCTTCGGCATGATCCTCGGCGACGCCGGATACGGCGCGCTGATGCTCGTTGCCGGGACAATCGGCCTGCTCGCGCTCCACGCGAAGAAAGCGGCGCGCCTCCCGCTCGTCCTGCTGATCTTCCTCGCGTCCTTCACGTTCATTTGGGGCTGGCTCAACGGCGCATGGTTCGGTCTTCCGTCCGACGTCCTGCCCGGCTGGATGCGCGGCTGGAGCATGATCACGGATCCCGCGCACAGCTCCGCCGCCCACAAGTTCGTCAATTTCTACGGCATCGACGACAAGGAGCTGACGCCGTCCTTCTGGGAAGGTTTCCCGAGCAAGCTCACGCAGTGGTTCTGCTTCCTGCTGGCGATGCTCCACCTGATGAGCGCGCACATTGTGCGCTTCTTCACCGGCATCCGCAAGGACTGGCGCGAACTCTCCAACATCGGCTGGGCGCTGATGATCTTCGCGAACTTCCTGCTCGCGGTCGGCCTGATCGTCTTCAGCGGCACCTTCCCCGCCTGGGGCTGGTACGTCTACATCGCCGGCGCCGTGCTCATCCTCGTCACGATCCGCCCCGCACAGGCGCTGAACCTGCCGTTCGACATGATCGGCAGCTTCACCGATGTGCTGTCCTACATCCGCCTCTTCGCGGTCGGGCTCTCCGGCATGTACATCGCCCAGAAGTTCAACATGATGGGCATGATGGTGAAGGACGCATTCGCCTCCCAGGCCGCAAATGCAGCCCCCGCCTGGCACGACGCCTACATCATCGCCGGGTTCGTCCTGCTGATCCTCGTCGCGGTCGCCGGACACATCCTGAACCTCGCGCTCGGCTTCCTTGGCGTTCTCGTCCACGCCGTCCGCCTGAACACCCTTGAATTCTCCAACCACATGGGTCTCCAGTGGGCGGGATTCAAGTTCAAACCTTTCTCCGCAAAACAAAACAACAACTAACCATATAAAATACAAACAACAACAGGAGAAACAACCATGAGTCTGCTTCTTAACTCCCTCACCCCCGTCCTCGCACAGGCGGCCGACGCCGCCCAGACCGCCGCTTCCGCGGTCGCCACGCAGGACATCCCCTTCTTCGAACAGAAGGCGCTGATCTACGCCGCGGCGTTCACCTCCATCGGGTTCGCCGCCATCGGGTCCGCCTACGGCTGCGGCTCCGCCTCCTGCGCCGCCATGGGCGCGTGGAAGAAGTGCTACGCCCAGAACAAGCCCGCTCCGTTCCAGCTGCTCATCTTCGCCGGCGCTCCGCTCTCCCAGACCATCTACGGCATGATCGTGATGTTCATCGTCATGGGCGGCGCCGCCAACGTTGCCGCCGCGACCGCCGGACAGTGGATCGCCTACTCCCTCGTCGGCGTCCTCGCCGGCATCGCCATGGGCGTTTCCGCCCTCTGGCAGGGCATCAGCGCCGCCGCGGCTTGCGACGCCTTCGCAGAGACCGGCAAGGGCTTCGCCAACCAGCTGATGGCGCTCGGCATCGTCGAGACCGTCGCCATCTTCGTCCTGGCGTTCTCAATCGTCCTGCTCAGCTCCCTGGGCGCCGCCTGATCGAAGGCGTCCCCACTGTTTCCAGCAGAAAACACAGGCTCCGTACCATCAACCCGGTGCGGAGCCTTTTTGTCACTCAACATCAAAACACAGGTTCAACATGATTTCCGTCGACGCATCCAAATGCACGCGCTGCGGCCGCTGTATCGCCGATTGCGTGGTCCAGGTCATCCACCGTACGTCCGGCGGCCTCCCAGCCGTCCCGGAACAAGCCGAACGCTACTGCATGCACTGCCAGCACTGCCTCGCAGTCTGTCCGGCGGGCGCGCTCAGTTGCGACGGACACACCCCGGACCAGTGCGTCCCGTCCGGCCCCCTGCCCGACGAAGCGCGCATGATGAACCTGATCCGCCAGCGCCGCAGCATCCGCCAGTTCAAACAGGAAAACCTCCCGCCCGAGATCATGGAGAAGCTGGTCTCCTCCCTGCGCTGGATTCCGACCGGATGCAACGACCACCGGCTGGCGTTCACGCTCATCGATGACATCGCGAAGATGGAGCCGTTCCGCGCGCGAATGCTGAAGATCACGCGTTTTCTGATCAAGTCCGGCATCATGCGGATCGTCTACCCCGGCTACAAACGCTTCGAGGAATCCATGCTCGGCGGCAGGGATTTCGTGTTCCGCAACGCCCCGCACATGATCGTGGTCGCCTCGCCGAAGGACGCCCCGTGCGGCAAATTCGACGCCTCGATCGCGCTCACACAGTTCGACCTCTACGCACAGAGCCTCGGCGTCGGCACATGCTGGTGCGGATTCGCATACTACGCGTTCACGCTGAATGGGGGCATGCGCTCCCTGCTCCACCTCCCGAAGGGATACAAAGTCGGCGCGGTGATGCTCTTCGGACCGCCCGCCGTGGAGTATCCCCGTGCGACCGATCCCGAACCGTACACGGTCATTCGCCCGGCTTGAGGCTCTGCGCCTGACATTTGACACAGCTTGCCGTGTGTCCGAGCGAAGTCGGACACTGCTCAAGGGAGGGCATGCCCTCCTCTCAGACGGTCACGGTGACTTCGTTTTTCCCGGACGCGGGGAGACCGTATTTCGCGGATTTGACGCACGCCAGGAGTTCGGTCTTTACGGCTTCCGCATCGGCATTGCCGCTTGTATTCAGCGGATCGAATCCCGCTCCCGGATACTGGATGGCGACGGTCACATCTCCGGTTTTCGCATTCATGTCCATTGTCAGGACGATTCTGGTGACATGCGGGAAGATCATCCGGACGAGCAGAATTCTCAGCGCGTCACAAAGCTTGCGGCGGCGTTCGGGAGAGACCAGTTTCCCCGCGGCGAACGTCTCGACCGCGCCTTCGAGTTCGAAACTGTCGAACGCACGCGCATTGAGTTCGCGGTAGAATCCGGTGTTCTTCCGTATGAACGCCTGCGTCCGGTCGTACTGCGGATGGTCAAGTATTTCTTTCACCGTGCCGTCTTCGCGGATCATGCCGTCCGCCATGAAGACCACCCGCGTGGCGATCTCGCGGGCAAACTCCAGGTCACGCGTAGAAAACAGGACCGTCATGCCGTCTTTCACGACCGCACGGATGAGGGCATAGACTTCGTTTTTCTCCGCAGGATACAAATCCGCGCCGGGATCTTCGATCAGCAGGATTTTAGGCTGGAGCATCATCGCGCGCACGAGCGCCAGGCGCCGCCGCTGTCCGGAGGAAAGGTTGACGGGCATCTCGTCCTCCGTGCCGGAAAGCCCCGCGAACTTCAGCAGATTCTTTGCCCGTTCGACGATCAGCCATTCATCCTCGTCGGATCCATCGGCGGACGAGATCACCATATTTTCCAGGACGGACATGTTCCGGAACAGGGATTCCCTGGAAAACACCATCCCGATGCTTTTGCGGGCACGGTCCGCATTGCCGTGGCGCCACATCACCGGTTCGCCGTTCAGTTCCACGTTGCCGCCCTCGGGCTTATCCAGCAGATCCAGACAACGCAGAAGAAGGCGTTTTGCAGGCTCGGACGCGCCGATCAGCGCGATGACGTCGCCCTTGCGGATTTCAAGGCTGAGGTCGCGGAGGCGCTCCATGCTGTAGCGGTCCTGGATGCTGATCCTGTTGGCCGCCAGAATGACGGGTGCACTTGAGGTGGTTTCTTCTGTGTTCATTTTCGGTTCTGTCCTTATGCTGAGGTGTGCGGATTAACTTGCTGGAATGGTTCTCCGGATCAGGCGATCCAGAACGGCGGACGCGTCGGCAGGTCATCCAGCCAGGCGTCGGGTTCGTAGAAGACGCGTTTGAGGAAAAGCCCGCGGGCGGGCGCGGTGTCCTTGCATTTCGCGCGGTCACAGGCCAGCAGAATGCCGCGGAATTCGTCCGGTGTCATGCGGCCTCGTCCCACGAACATCAGCGCACCGACCATGCTGCGGACCATTTTATAGAGGAACCCCGTGCCGAGGAAGTACATGCAGACGAGCGGACCGAACGTGACGACCTCGCTGCGGAGGATCGTGCGGACCGGATCGTCGATCTTGCCGCGCTCGACCGTGAACGTGGAGAAATCGTGCCGCCCCTCGACGTGCTTCACCGCCTCGCGCAGGGCGTCGATCTCCGTCATGTCCTCCATGTGCCACGAGTACCGCCCGCTGAACGGGTTGATGTCGCCGGTGTTGACCACGTAGACGTAGGACTTCGCAAGGGCGTCAAACCGCGCGTTGAAGCCTTCCTTCACGACCTCGGCGGTGCGGATGCGGATGTCGTCCGGGAGCAGGCGGTTCATCGCCTTTTTGAGCTTCCAGTCCGGGATGTACGGCGACGGCGGCGCGGAAAAAGAGCACACCATGCCAAGCGCGTGGACTCCGGCGTCCGTGCGGCTGCTGCCCTGGATCCGAATGTGCTCGCGTTCGCCGAAGAGACGGTACAGCTTTTCCTCGACCACCTCCTGCACCGTGACGCCGTTCGGCTGCCGCTGCCAGCCGTGGTAGGCGGCGCCGTCGAACGACAGCTCCATTTTGAATGTCGTCCTGGGTGCGGAGGGGAAAATAGGTCTGGATTCCGGCGCGGATTCCTGTCCGTCTTCCGGCGCGGAAACAGAAACATCCCGGTTTTCGCCGTTCACGGCGTTTTCCGCTCCGGCGGATTCGATGTCTTCCTGCTGCGCCATAGGGTTCCGTTCCTGCCTGAAAAAGCAAAATCCGGGCGCAGTCGCCTGTGCCCGGATTCGTATTACGTTTGAGACCGTCCGCCGGATCAGTTGTTCTTCAGATACACGGGCACAAATTCGTCACGGCGGTTCTTGGACCAGACGGCGTCGCCGGTTCCGGTCACGGCGGGGCGTTCCTCGCCGTAGCTGACCGTCTTGATGCGGGCGGCTTCGATGCCGTAGATGTCGATGAGCATTTCGCTGGCGGCGAGGGCGCGACGTTCGCCGAGGGCGCGGTTGTATTCTTCGGTGCCGCGTTCATCGCAGTAGCCTTCGACCACGACGCCCGCCTCGGAATGACCGAGCAGGTACTGGGCGACCGCCGCGACCTTGGATTCCTCTGAGGAGGAGATGGTGTTCGCATCGTAGGGGAAGTACAGGGGCTGGAATTCGACGCCTTCGATCTTCGCGCCGAAGCCGTCGATGTACGGGGACTTGTTCAGGTCTTCGCCATAAGCGCCGGGACCGTTCTGGTCAAAGCCGTCGCCGCCGTTCAGACCGCCATTGCCGAAGCTGTCGCCGCCGCGGAGACCGGCGTCGCCGCCGTTCAGGCTGCCGAAACCGTCGCCGCCGTTCAAACCGCCGTTGCCGCCGTTCAGACCGGCGCCGTCGACGTCGCTGCCGTCCGCCCAGAACGGAGCGAGGGCGTTGGCGTCGTCGGATTCACAGGAGATGGCGAAAGCGGCGCAGCTCAGCGCCGCCACGGCGAGGATGGAAAGACGGGATAATTTCATGGGAAAATTCCTTCATGTTTGGTTGCTGGCATAATATTACATCCATTAAATTAGCCCAAAAACGAAAAAAATCAACACGATTTCCGAAAAAAACATTGACTATCGCCGAAAATCGTGTAAATTTCTTTATGTTCATTTCATTTTGACGGCTTTTTCCGCCGCCGCATCGTTTAACAAATGGAGTTTTTTATGGACTATCCCCGTCCCATCCGCACCGACATCGACTGGTCGGCCCTCTCTTTCGGTTTCATGCCCACCCGCTCCCACATCGCCTTCCACTGGAAAGACGGCGCCTGGGACAAAGGCGAACTCCGGACCGATCCCACCATCTCCATGAGCATCGCCGCCACCTGCCTCCACTACGGTCAGGCATGCTTCGAAGGCATGAAGGCGTTCCGCTGCAAGGACGGCAAGGTCCGCGTCTTCCGCCCGTGGGAAAACATCAAGCGCATGAACCGCACCGGACACCAGCTGCTCCATCCCGAGATCCCCGAGGAAATGTACCTCGAAGCCATCCACCGCGTCGTGCTCGACAACATCGACTACGTCCCGCCCTGCGAATCTGGCGGCTCCATGTACATCCGTCCGCTCTTCATCGGCACCGGTCCGCAGATCGGCGTCTCCCCCGCCACCGAGTATGACTTCCTCATCATGGTCATGCCCGTCGGCGCATACTACAAGGAAGGGCTGAAGGGCGTTCCCGCACTCGTCATCGAAGACTTCGACCGCGCCGCGCCGAAAGGCATGGGCCAGTTCAAGGTCGCCGGCAACTACGGCGCGTCCCTCATGCCCGCCAAGCTCGCCAAGAAAGCCGGATTCCCCATCCCGCTCTTCCTCGACCCGCGCGAGCACAAATACATCGACGAGTTCGGCACCAGCAACTTCCTCGCCATCACCAAGGACGGCAAGTATGTCACCAGCGATTCCCCGTCCATCCTCCCCAGCGTGACCAATATGTCCCTCATGCAGGTCGCCCGCGACCTCGGCATCACCGTCGAGAAGCGCCCGATCGTCGCCGAGGAGGAACTCCCCACCTTCGCCGAAGTCGACGCCTGCGGCACCGCCGTCGTAATCACCCCGATCTCCTCCGTCACCATCCACGGCAAGGTCATCGAATACGGCCACGAATGCGGCCCCGTCTCCCAGAAGCTCTATGACCGCCTCACCGGCATCCAGCGGGGCGAACTGGAAGACACGCACGGCTGGCTCTACACCATCTGAGGCTGAAATCAAGTTCCAACACAGCACAAGGAGGCGCACATGAAACGATCCTTCCCGAAACTCGCAATGACATCCGGCGTCGCAATCGTAGTTTTCGCAGCGGTCGCCGGAGCCGTCTTCGCGCAGAAGAATCATGCCGTGTCCGCCTCCCGCACGCCCGCCGCGGGAATCGAGGTCGCGCAACCTCAGGCGCAACAACAGGCGTCCGAGGTGGAACAGACCGTTTCGAAGGCTCCGGCTCCACCGCAGGCTCAGTCCGAGTCCGCGGAGAAGCCCGCGCCCCAGCCGAAACCGGCGGAATCCGCCGACGGCGGCGAAAGAGGCATCCGCACGGGTTCGCTCTCCATCACAGCCACCCCGAAAACCAATCCCGGGACGGTCAAGGAGGAAAAGCTCCCCGATATCGAGGTCGATTCCTCCAACGTCCGTTCCGTGCCGAAGTCTTCCGTCCAGCCGATCCGCGAAGCCAAACGCCAGCTCACGCTCACCTCGAAGCTCCCTGCCGGTTCCCTCGCGGAAAAGCTCACGGACGCCGCTGCGGGAAATATCCCGCTCTGGCGGCCGGCGTATGCCTCGCAGGGATTCCGCGGCGCACGCCTCGACGCGTTCGCTGTCTCGCAGGACCAGTCCGTGCTCGCCATTGCCGAGCGCACCGGCACGAGCAACGGCCCCAACGGCACGCGCATCGTCCTGTTCAACACTTCGAACTGGCAGGCGATCCGCGTCTTCACGGTCAACCGCATCCTGAAAAAGCTCGCGTTCGTACCTGGCGGCACGACGCTGGCGGCGATCGCCTTTCCTCAGATCTCGCTCAAGCAGGATTTCGGGCTCGCCATGCTCGACCTCGCGGAGGAAAAGGAACAGGAGTTCCTTCCGCTCTCGTTCCCGTTCAACGAGAAGCTCGCGCCGGAGGATATCGCCCTGGTCGTCATGCAGGACCGGATTATCTGCTCCGGGTTCTTCGGTTCGACCGTCTTCTGCATCCACCTCCCCGTCGCAAAGGATTCCGAGGTCCCGTTCCACACGTTCGAGACCGTCTCGCCCGCCTCGGCGCTCAAGGTCACGCCGGACGGGAAATCCCTTGCCGCCGCCTCGCTGAAGGCGATCGAGTACTTCGACCTCAATCCCACCGCAAAATACAGGCGCAGGTCCATCACCACGCTTGACCTCGGCTGGAAGCCCGTCGACCTCCATTTCCTCAACGGCGCGCAGACCGATTTCATCCTCTGCCCCGCCTACCGCGACGACTCCCCGCCGGTGTTCGTCCGCTCCTCCACAAAGGAATCGCTCGACGGACGCAGCGCGGGATTCGTGATCCCCGTGGAACAGGACACCCAGGTCGGCGTCGCCTTCAAGGTCAAGGGCCGCATCGACGTCATCGACCCCGCCTCGCTGGAGGCGGTCGACAGCCTGATCCTCGAACAGCTCCGCCCCCTCACGACCGGCGATGCGTCGTTCGTCTTCTACCTCGACGCTATCCACGCGTTCTGCGTGATCGACACAAACGGCAACTGCTTCGCCGTCGGCAAGCCCCAGGGCGACAAACGCTGGCAGAAACGCATCATCTGGAACGGCGGAGCCACGAAAAAATGAGCAGAAAGAGGTGCAAAGCCTCTTCGTGCCGGGGCGTAGCCGGACACTTTTTCCGTGGAGGCTTTGCCTCCTATGCCTTTTTCCTGCTCGCACTTGCGCTTCTCCCGTTTTTCGTATCCTCCTGCGCCCTGTTCGAAGACGCAAAACCGGAACCCGACAACGTCTCCCCAACACGTTCCCAGCTCATCGCCGCCACCGGCGGCTTCATCTGCCTCTACCGCGAAGGCGCAAACCCGGTCGACCTGCTCTATGTGAAGAGCACGGCGAACGAAGCCGGATTTCAGGTCGTCTTCAAGATTGCCGAGTCTTCCGTAATCCCGGAGGCGATCCGTAAAGGCTGGGGCGACGTCGCGGTCGGATACACCGAAGCCGAGGCGAAAAAGATCGGTCTGCGGACCATCCCCCTGCCCCGCGCCGAAAACGAGCTCCGCGAGGACGCCGGCACGAACGTCCTTCTGCTCCGTTCCGCCGACGACTTCCTGGATTCCCTGCTGAATCCGGACAAGTCGAAAAAGCCGTTGCCCGACACAGACGTCATCCCCCTCCTGTAAACCATCCGGAAAGGAATCATAAGACATGGAAGAATTTGCAATGGTTCTGATTGGGCTCGCCGTGTTGTCCAGTATCTGCGGCTTCCTGTGCGCCATCGCCCTGCTGATCCTCCTGTTCCGGATCCCGAATGTATCCGCAACGGACAGCGGCGAAATCAACAATAACGGCGCGGATGGCGTCACCGTCCACGGATCGCTTCAAGACGAGCAAAATCTGGACGCAAACTGGACTGTAACGGTTTTGTTCATCCTGGCGGCGCTTCACGCGATCATGATCCCATGGGCGCTCATCCTGATAAAACCGCTCGGTCAGATGATATATATTTCTTATCCGGTTTTCGAGATAATCTGGTTTTCTCTTTTTCGGAAAATCCTTTATGCAAAGAAGTTTCGCGTGACGCCTTTTTTCAGGCCTGCCGAGATCATTTGTATCATCGATCTCATCCCGATCGCGCTTGTCGCCATCTTTATGATCCCGGTCTCTCTCATTATCTTTTTCCTTCTCAGACATTTTTAGGCACGACCGGAAAGGAACATTGAACATGGAAACAATTGGTCAAATCTTGTTGGGGATCCTCAAGATATCCAGCATCTGCGGCTTCCTGTGCGCCATCGCCCTGCTGATCCTCCTGTTCCTGATCCCGAACATATTCGGCCGCGGCGAACTCAAAAACAACGGCGAATCGCCTCAAGCAAAACAGGACGATCCCGACGGCGCTGTGCATCACCGAGGCAGTTCGGTCATCATCTGCGACACCAGCTCGCCGTACTACGTTCAGGCCGCCATTCACGACATCTGTGCCCGCGAGCAAAGACAGGACATGTATCGGGCCGTAACGACTTTGCTCATTCTGACGGTGCTTCACGCGATTCTGGTTCCATGGCTCTGGGTCTTCGTGCTGACAAAAGACCTAAAATTGCTCGGTACGATCATATTTATTTCTTATCCGGTTCTTGAGATAAAATGGTATGTTCTTTTTCTGAAAACCCTTTTCGCAAAAAGGTTCTGCGAGACCTCATGTTTCGGGCCTGCCAGGATCATTTGCGTGATCGATCTCATCCCGATCGCGGTCGGTGACATCTTTCTGATCCCGTTTTTTCTCTTTGTTTTTTTCATCGAATTCATTCTCATGTTCCATTAAACACAACAGGAAGATTTCGGGACATGAACACGTATCAACTGTGGCTCAGGCTGACATACTGGTTCCGCGAAGCCCCGTCGATCTATCTCCCGATGCTGATGGACATTTTCGCCGTCATCGTCCTGCTGTTTTTCATCAGGCGCTTCCGGGAGATGCGCGGTCCCCTGCTGGCGATGTATGTCCTCGTGCTGCTTCACGCGTTCATTCTGCCTTATTCTTTCACGCTCGGAATGGGCGGTCTGTTGATCGTGTTTCCTTTTTTCACTCTCTGGGGACCGGCTTTCTTCATCTGCTTTCTGCTCTGTCAGGCGAACGCGGACAAGATCGAAAAGAACGAGCAGAACCGCGAACTTTTGCATATCGGCGCGTTTCTTTTCGCGTTTTATCTTCTGCTGCACATCATAGCCGTGATCGCCTGATCCTGCCTCGCTGCCGCACCGGGTCATGTTGATTTACGTCTCCGCCGCGCGTTCCCTGCCCGCCGCGTCTTTTTCGCCCGATTTTCCGCTTTTTTCGCGCGTCCCCGGTTTCATTTTGCGGTTTTTGTGATATAGTATTATAGCACTTTTTCAAAAGAGGACCATTCATGAAGCTTACCGACAATGTACCGCTGATTTTTTTCGACCTGGAAACGACCGGCGTCAATCTTTTCGTCGACCGGATCGTGGAGCTGTCCGTGATCAAGATCATGCCTGACGGCACGCGCGAAACCAAGACCCGCCTGATCAACCCGGAAATGCCCATCCCGCCCGAGGCGACCGCGGTCCACCATATCTCCGACGAGGACGTGAAGGACGCCCCGACGTTCCGGCAGATTTCCCAGAGCCTCGCGATCTACTTCGAGGGCTGCGACCTCGGCGGCTACAACATCGGCAAGTTCGACATCCCGATGCTCACGCGTGAGTTCGCCCGCTGCGGCATCCAGTTCTCCACCGCCGGACGCCGCATCTTCGACTCCTACACGATCTTCTGCCAGATGGAGCCGCGCAACCTTACCGCCGCCTACAAATTCTTCTGCGGAAAGAAGCTCGAAGGCGCGCACGGGGCCGAAGCCGATGCCCAGGCATCGCTCGAAGTCCTGGAGGCGCAGCTCGAACGCTACTCGACCATGCCCCCCGACCAGTTCCCCGAGACCGTCGCGGCGTTCCCGCAGACGCTCGACGAACTCCACGCGTTCTGCAATCCGGTCAACCCCGCCAACGTCGACAAGAGCGGCCGCTTCAAATGGCGCAACGGCGAGGCGGTCGTGTCGTTCGGACGACACAACGGCGAAACGCTCCGCGAAGTCGCCGCGAACGCGCCGGATTTCCTCCAGTGGATCATCCGGTCCGACTTCGACGCGGACGTGAAGCAGATCGCGCAGAACGCCCTCCGCGGCAAGTTCCCCGTCCATCCGTAATCCCAGCCCCAAACCCGTCACGCTACAACGCTGTTACCCGCACTATGAACCAGCCCGACGACAAAAACGACATGAAATACCTGGTCGAACTGCTCGACGACGAAAACGAGCAGTCCGCGAGCATGGCGATGGCGGAACTGCTCACGAAGGGCAGCACCGCGCTGGAGCCGGTCCTCCGCGACATGCAGAAATCCGACAACCCGCGCATCCGCAAACGCACACGCCAGCTTCAGCACGCCCTCATGGCGCGTTCCCGCCGCCGCATCTTCATGCAGCCGCCCGAACGCCCCATTTCCCTGCTCACCGGGCTGATCCGACTCCATCTGTGCTGGTTCGACAACGACCGGCAGTCGTTCGTGGAGAAGCAGTGGCGCGAGCTCGAGGCGGAATACCGCAAGGCGCATCCCGCCGACCTCTTCGGCATGGCGGAATTCATGCGCAAAACGTTCCCAGACCGCCCCGAAAACCGCGATTTCCACCCCGACTCCTTCTGCATCGGCGCGGTCCTGGAGGACAAGATCGGCTCCGACCTCATTTTCGCCTGCATCGCCGCCATCCTCTCCTCCTCCACGCAGAACCGCTTCAGCGTGGTCCGTGTCGGCATCGACACCGCGGTCGCAGACAGCGACGGCCGCCTCATCTTCCCCGTCGACAACTGGCAGCTCTACGGCGGCGTGGCGGAGGGCGAGGAACCGCCGGTCGTCTGGGACACCCAGACCATCCTGCGCTACGTCTCCTCCGTGCTGTTCGTCTCCGCCGTCGCGTCCGACGGCTTCCGCTACCTCTACACGATCGGCGCGCCGCTTGCCGCCGCCATCGGGGAGAAAGATTTGTCGTTCCTCCCCTACCCCTACGGCAACGGCTCCGGCGAGGACGACTTGAACGGCGGAAAGAAATCATGAGCACGACCACCTCGCCCCGGGCGGACCTTCACACGCATACCGCCCTCTGCAAGCACGCTTCCGGCACGCCGGAGGAATACCTCGCCGCCGCGCAAAAGGCGGGGCTGGTGTACTGGGGCGTCTCCGACCATTTCCCCGCGCCCGCCGGGTACGATGCCGAATTCCGCATGGCGCCGGGCGATCTGCCGCGTTATTTCGATATCCTCGACTCGCTCCGCGATGTTGCGGACGGTTCCGGACTGCAGGTGCTCGCAGCCGTCGAATTCGACTATGTGCCGGACCGCATGGACGAGGTGTCCGCCGCGCTTGATCCGCTCCGTCCGATATTCGACTATCTGATCGGCTCCGTGCATTACGTCGGCGATTTCGCGTTCGACGATCCGGACAAGCTCGCGGAATGGCCGCGCTACGGCGTGGACGCCGTCTGGGACGGCTATCTGACCGACCTGAAGGCGTTCGTCGAGCTCGGCGGATTCAATGTCTTGGCGCACTCCGACCTGCCGAAAAAATTCGGGTTCCGCCCGTCCGATTGCGAAAACGTCGTGCGCCGCATGGCGGACATCTACGAATGCGCCGCCGCGAAGGGCATCCGCCTGGAGCTGAACACCGCCGGGCTTCGCGTGGCGGCGGACGAGATCTACCCCTCGCCCGAACTCCTCCGTGCCGCGTTTCGCGCCGGGATGAAGATCACGCTCGGCTCCGACGCGCACAAGCCGGAACACGTCGCATACGCGTTCGACCGCGCCGCCGAGCTCGCGCGTTCCATCGGCTGGACCACGCACACGGCGTTCGTCCGCGGTGAAGCGGTCGAACTCCCGCTCTGAACGCATCCCCGCCCCGCCCGGCCTCATTCAGTTCACATGCCATTTCTGCGCCCTGCACATCCCGCATGCGCGGACTGCTTTAGGAAATCACGCACAAACGTGGAAAAAGTCGCCGTAAGGGATTGATTTTCGCATCCGGCATGTTATATTAACGTAAAATCGTTTATAACACCATATCATTTTTCACCAGTTCACCCTAACAACAGGATTCAAAATGAAACGTATTCTTTCCTCGTTCATCGCGGCGGCCGTGCTCGCCGTCCTCGCCGCCTGCGCATCCTCCGGCGATGCCTGCAAATCCAAGCTCAACGAGCCCGTGCCCGGCGCGGAACTGGATCCCGGATACCAGAAGGTCACCACGCCCGCTCTGAGCCAGAACTTCGTCCAGCGCATCGCGGAGAAAAAGAACCAAGCGCAGACCGAAGGCAAGAACATCCAGCTTGTCCTCGTCGGCGACTCCATCACCCACTTCTGGGAAGGCGGTTTCTTCGGCGGCGGCGGACAGAGCGTCTACCAGAAGGAACTCTCGAAGTACACTCCGCTGAACCTCGGATTCTCCGGCGACCGCACCGAGAACATCCTCCATGTGATCAAGAACACCGGCATCTTCGAGCTCATCGACCCGAAGGTCGTCACGCTCATGATCGGCACGAACAATTTCGGCATGCATGAGGCCGAACCCGTCGCGACCGCCGAAGCCATCCGTCTTTGCGTCCTCGCCCTCAAGGAAAAAGCGCCGAATGCCAAGATCCTCCTCTACGGCATCTTCCCGCGCGGCGACGGTCTCGGAGACAAGTGCGCAGCCACAAACGAGATCATCAAGGATTTCGCCGACAACAAGACCGTCTTCTACGAAGACCTCACCCCGAAGTTCACAGACGAGAACGGCAACCTCATCCAGGGCGTCATGGGCTTCGACCGTCTCCACCCCGCCGAAAAAGGCTATCAGATCTGGGCGGAATCCATCAAGGCGTTCGCCGACCAGTACATCAAGTAAGTTTTTTTTCATCACGATCAACAACACAAAGAAATAGGACTTATATGACCTATAGGTCCTATTTTTGTAGAAAGTCTACCTCATGAAACACATCTTCTCATTCTTCGCAGCGGCGATGACCGCCATGCTCCTCGCCGCCTGCGCGTCCGAACCTGAAACGGTCTCCACGCTGAATACCCCCGTGCCCGGCGCGGAACAGGATTTCGGCTACACGCATGTCACCACGCCCGAACTCAGCCGCAACTATGTCCAGCGCATTCAGGAAAAGACCCAGCAGGCGGAACGCGAAGGCAAGGACATCAAGTTCGTCATGGTCGGCGACTCCATCACCCACTTCTGGGAGCAGGCCGGACGCGACGTCCTGAACGCAAATTTCGCGCAGTACCACCCGCTGAACCTCGGGTTCGCCGGTGACCGCACGCAGAACATCCTGTACGTCATCGAAAAGACCGACATCTTCTCCAAGATCGACCCGAAACTCGTCATGCTCCTGATCGGCGTCAACAACTTCGGCTGGAACCAGGGCGGTCCGATCGCCACCGCCGAAGCCATCCGCCAGTGCGTCCTCGCACTCAAGGAAAAAGCGCCGAACGCCAAGATCCTCCTCCTCGGCATCTTCCCCGCAGGCAACACCCCCAATGACCAGAACCGTCCGAAGATCGCCGCCACGAACGAGATCATCAAGGACTTCGCCGACAACAAAACCGTCTTCTATGAAGACCTCGGACCGAAGTTCCTGACCCCGACCGGCATCCTCGAACGCGACATCATGGGCGACTTCCTGCACCCGACCGCCAAGGGCTACCAGATCTGGGCGGACGCCATCCGTCCCTACGTCGAGAAATACTGCAAATAACACACCGCAAGCAGTGTTGAAGTAGTGCTCTGCTACGCGAGAGCACGAAGCAAGCGGTACCGAAGTAATGCCCGGCTGCGCTGGAGCACGAAGCAAGCGGTACCGAAGTAATGCCCCGCTGCGCGAGAGCACGAAGCAAGCGACAACTCTAAAGTCTCCGTCCTCATCACGAGCGGCGGAGGCTTTTTTTATAAAAAAATGATGTTTTTTCTGTTTTGATACTTGTTTTTCGCGCGGGGAAGTTTATATTTAAGGGTAAACGCGACTAATCCCATAATATTTTAAGAGAGGAAAAAACTATGGTAGTCCAGTACACGTATCTCGTAAGCCCGGATTTTAATCCACAAGTCATCCCCGAAGGGTACACCTGGGACGTTGACGCGTTTCAGGAACTCGTCAAAGCGACCGACAAGGCCACCGCGGACCAGACCATCTATACCTACGGCGGTCCCCAGGGCGGTTCCGATGTCGATTATCTAAACGCTGCCGATCTCACGATCAGCACCCTGAAATATGATGGCGGCGGAGAGGTCGTTGACACGACCGTTACCGCCAACGCGTTCAACAATACCGGTACGGTCACAACGGACGGCGCGATCGCCTTCTCCGTTCAGAGCTTCTCCAACTCCGGCACGTTCGATCTGGACAAGACCGCGTCTATGACCGCCGCGGGTGCGGTCACGAACGCGAAGACGGGCACGATCAACCTCAATGCGGGCGCCACCCTGCAGGGCTCCACGATCGGCAACGCCGGTACGATCACCGTCGTAAGCGACCATGCCACCATCAACGGCGTGCTCACCAACCACGGCATCATCAACGCCACGAAGAGAAAACTGATCGTCGTCGGCGACCTCCAGAACGCCAACGAGGACGACACGGCGGAGGCGCGTGACAACACCGTGATCACCGCCAGGGAGTTCGAGGTCACCGGAAACGTCCTGAACTATGGTATACTCGGCACGGAAATGCAGCCGGATCACGAGATCGATATTTCCGGCGAGCTCCGCAACTACCGCCAAATCGAAGTCGGCATCCTGACCGCGGGTTCCATCTACAGCGACGGTTATTATCCTGAAATCGAGGAAAAATGCACGCGGGGTTATATCATCGCCGGAGAGGTCAACGCAGGATCGATCGATAACGTTTCCGGCGTAATTCAAACCGCCGCGCCCAAAGAAACCGCTGTAGGCATCAATGTCACCGGAACGATCAACAACGGAAATGCCGACGGTATTATCGCCAAGCTCAATGCCGGTATCAACGGCTGGCTCAAGGCCGCTACTCTGAACAACATCGGAACCGACATCGAAAATGAAAACGGCTTAATCATCGCCGGCAGGCTCACTGTGGGCGACGTCGTGAACAATGGCGGAATCTCCACCAGAATCGTCGAGTCCACCGGCACCATCACGAACAACGCCACCGGTCTCTTCTCTGTCAGCTACATTGATGATCCTATCGTAACCGGGATGGTTGAAGCCGCCTCCATCAACGCGGGGACAATCATCAACGGCGGCACATTTGCTGTCTACAGCGAGGCTGCGCTGCCCACCGCGGTCACTGTCACGTCGATCGAGAACAGTGGCTTGTTCGAATTCACCGGCGCCGGCTTTACTCTGACGGGCGATATCTTCAACAAGACCGAAGGCCAGCTCGATGTCGCCGGGACCGTGACCGGAGGAACCAGCTCGATCACGAACAGCGGCACGATCACGATTGACGGATCCCTGACCGTCGGCGCGATCTCCGGCGGCGGCACGATCCAAATCACTGTTGAGACCGCGGATCCCATCGCGGTCACGGCAAACGTCTCCGGCAATGTCATCGACCTGGAGGTCACCCTTTCCGACCTAACGGAAAACTCCTATCAGTTCGTCAGCGGCACGATCGGCGAAGGCGTCACGTTCCAGGTCAACGGCACCGTTTACGAAGAAGGCGTCGTGATCGACTGCACCGACTACGTCCTATCCACGATGGGCGGCGCCGGCCTCTGGATGGTCCGGGAACCTGACAGCCTTGACTTCCTCACCGGAGATTTCACCGGCAGCGCGAAGGATCAGATGGCGACCGTTGTCTACAGTGACACTTCTTCCGAGGGGCGGAGTTCCCTCGTCACGATCTACTCGAACGGCGCTCCGTGGGGCAACGGTCTCACGGTCGATCCTGGCTGGGAGATCGCCGGAACCGGCGACTTCAACGCCGACGGACAGGACGACATTCTGCGCGTCAGTACCGAGGGGTATGTGGTCGGCGAGATGACGCATCCCGACGGCTCATTCGCCGCGCAGGTTCTGAACTTCCTGAGCCCCGGCTGGAGCATCCTCGGCACGGGCGATTTCAACGGCAACGGCTCGGACGACATCCTGATCGCCAACCCAACCGCCGCGTCCGAGACCGTCGGACTGCTCGGCTATTGGGAAAGCGGCGTGACATGGACGCTCATCAACGGCTATTCCGCCGAGTGGGAGTGCATCGCGACCGGCGACTTCAACGCCGACGGCAAGTGCGACATGCTCTGGCGCAACAGCTTCACCGGCGAAGAGGATTTGACCTATAACGCCTACTGCACCTGGATCATGGACGATCCGGTCGACTGGCGCATGGTCAGCGTCGCCAATCCGGCAGAGTGGAACTTCCTTTGCTCCGGCGACTTCAATGCCGACGGATGCAACGATGTCGCTATGATCAACAATGAAGGCGTCGTGGGCATCTGGGGCGTCGGCGACGGCTACCTCAATTCGTGGTCCATCCTCAGCGCCGTTGACACTTCGACGTGGACGCTCGTTGGCGTCGGTGACTTCAACGCCGACGGCACGGACGACATCGCGTGGTACAGCGACAGTCTCGGTCTCGCGGGCTACTGGCAGATCAACGACAAGCAGCTCACCGACTGGCAGACACTCGCCGTCCTGTCGTAATGCACCCGGCTCAAAAAACCAGTCCTCCGCAGTCAGATGTTTGACTGCGGAGGACATTTTGTTGTATGAGTGGGGCAGATCAGAACGCGTCGGCGTTTTCCAGCAGTTTCGCGCCGGCGGCACAGGCTTCGCAGAAACACCATTTTCCGCCGTCCGCCTTGATCTTGTGCGCCAGCGCGGCAAGCTCTTTCGCCTTCGCTTCGCCGAAATACTCTACGGCGCGCGGCGACTCGAAGAACGGGATCACCTGGTCGATCGTGCAGACGTCTTCCTTCAGTTCCGCCAGCATGGCGTCCGCGGCGGCCTTTTCTCCGGCTGTTCCGACGGCGTCGATCCATGCCTGCGCGACGGTCTTGAGGTCCTGGCAGCACGACGGCGCAGCAATCATTGCCTTTGCGGTTTCGATGAGTTCCTGTTTCGTCATTTCGGGGGGATTCCTTTCATTGTTGAGTTGTATTGGAAGAGAATAGATTGTGCTTACGGTCCAACCTGCACGGGAGTCGGGTATTCCAGTTCGTCCAGCTCAAATCCGAGCGCTTTCGCGCGGCTCAGGATGCCGTCGAGCTGCGCCTTGTCCATCGTCGGCTTGCGAGCGAGCACCCACAGGTAATCCCGGCTTCCGGCGGTCACGAGCGCGTAACTGTAGTCCGGCGCGAGCTCGATCACGCGGTAGTCGGAGTAGAACGGCCAGAAGAACGACACGCGCAGTTCGCCGGTCCGCGGCTTCGCGTCCGGGTGTCTGAGCTTCGCTGTCCCCGTGATGGACTTAGGATTGCCGTCCTTCACGCCGCTGTTCTCGACCTTGACCGTGCCGTCTGCGTTCAATGTGTACCGCGCCGTCACCTCGTTCAGGTCGCGCTCGAAATACTGCGGCAGGCGAGCAATCTCGTACCACGTCCCCATGTAGCGCTCCGGCTCGAAGTTCGTCACCGCCGGGATGTCCGATGTGCTGCCGCATCCGGTCAGCGCCGCCGCGATCGACGAAATGATCCCTGTGATCAGAAAACGTTTCATTGCGATAGTCCCTCATTCTGGTTGATGGTCCGGACAGCGGCGTCCGAACGGACGCGATTCCCCTGCCCTGCCCCATAACATACCCCGTCCCGCGCGAAAAAGCAACCGCGAAACCATCTTTTTTTCAAAAATTTCGGGCACACACGAAACGTCCGCCGCATCCTTTGCCGGGACGGGCGGACTTTTTTATGTTGCGAAAAACGGCGTCCGCGTGCTTATTTTCAGGCGGTCACCACCTGCCGGACGCACCGCCGCCCCCGAACGATCCGCCACCGCCGCCAGAATGATGGGAACTGGAATGGCTGGAATAGGAGCGGGACGAGGACCGTGAGGAGGACCGGGACGAGCCGGATCCGCCGGAACTGGTGTATGTGCGGACAATGGTCGGATCAACGATGATCAGGTGGGGGACGGACGTGCCGACGATGCGCCCCCAGTAGGCGAGCAGGATGGCGAACAGGCATCCGAAGACACCGACCGCGCCCCAGAGGGAATCCGCGGGATTCAGGATGCGCGGGTCATGCTCCGGCTGCGTGTAGGCGATGCCGCCGAATTCGCGCACCTGCGGCACGATGGCGGTCTTCGGCGCGGCGGGCTGGCCGGGCGTCACGGTCACGCTTTCCGGGCTTGTTCCGGTCACGAAGAACTCGACCTTCTGCACGACCTTGATCGCCGCCTCGGCGTACTTTTCCGCCTGGAGCTCCGGCACGATCTCGCGGAGCACGTCGCCCGCGCGGGCGTCGTTGATGGCGCCCTCCCATCCGTAGCCGATTTCCAGGCGCGACCGATGGTCGTTGATCGCGAGCACCAGCAGCGCGCCGTTGTCCTCGCCCTTCTTTCCGATCGCCCATTTTGTGGCGGTTTCAAACCCGAAATCCTCAATGGACGTCAGCCCGATGGTCGGGACGGTCAGCACCATCATTTCGCCGCCTGTCTGCGCCTCCAGATGCCGGATCGCCTCCGCGAGCTTCGCCGTACCGTCCTCGCCGAACACCTCCGCCTGGTCGACGATCCGCCAGTCGTCGAGCGGCGCGGCGGGGATGAGGCTGCTTGAGGGACGTTCCATATCTTTTTCCGGCGGGTCGTTCAGTGTCGAGCTGACGAAGCTGAGACCGAGGAGGATGCCGAGCAGCAGGGCGGTGAACCGCAGGTATTTGTTGTGCAGGATGCCGCTGGGAGAAAACTCGTTGGTGTCCTCCAGGCGGAGCTTCGGATTTTTCGCGCTGTTTTTCTTGTACTCCGCCAGGATTTCCGGACCGCGTTTCAGATCACGGGCGCGCTGGCTTTTGCCATTTTTGAGGGAAAGGAACGCGACCGCGCCGCAGATCGCCAGAAATACGATCGCGTAGCGCATCGCGGAGCCCTCGCCGCCGCGCGAGACGATGTTCGAATACAGGATTCCGGGATATCTGCCATTGCCTTTATCCTTGTTCTTCTCGGCGTATGCTTTCATTCCGATGGATTCCACGTCCTCGTAGTCACCGTCGTCGAGCTCGGCGGCAACCGCCTTCTCCTCCGCCTCAATCTGCTTTTCGATCTGCGCGTCGGTCATGTTGGCGGGATTCTTCGCGGGCGTCGTGCCAGCCTGCTGTGCGGTCTGGGAGGCGGCATTGGCATCCGTCCCGGCGGGGACCTTCGCCGCGGTCACGATCGAGTGTTTCAGGCGCTCCAGCAGCTCAATCGCCCGCGCGCCGCGCTCCCGGATCCTGTACTTCTTGATTTCCCTGTCAACCTCGTTCATATCCCAGTCCGCCAGACGCCAGCCATCGCCGAGCAGTCCGAACCGGATCGAAGTGCCTCGAATATCCTGCACCAGAAGCACCCCCTTCCCCGGCTCCCACTCCGACGCGATCTGCTCGAAGATGTCGACCGGATCGCCGAATCGCATATCGAAAAACATCACTGCCACGCCGCAGTCGGCGAGCTTCGCGATTTCGCCCGCGAGTGATTCCAGCTTCGTCTGGTCCTCCTCCAGCAACATGCCCTCTGGATCGTAGACAGTGGCGGGTCCCTCCGGGATCGTGAACGACGTCGGCTCCTCGCCCATGGAGTGATAAAGCCCCGTCGCGAGCGCCAGCGTGATGAGGATGAAAATGCCGAAAATCCAGCCGCATCCGAGGCGCGGCAGGCGCACCGCCGGTTTCGGCGGGTTTTCAAAGATGGGACCGTATTTCGCCTCGGGATCAAGTTCCGTCAGAAGCTTTGATTTCGCAGAGGAAACGGTTTTCGCTGGAGCGGCGGGTTTCTCGGGAGCGGCGGGAGCAGGTGTCAAGTTTCGTTTGTCCATGATGTTTCTTCGTGTTTGAATATGGTTGAAATCTGATAAAAGCAGATGCGTTCCGGCGGATGCGCGAACGGAAAACGGATTGAGTTGCGAACCGGAATTATCTAAATATATACTCGCCCGCGCGAGAAAACAAGCCTCGAACGGAAAAAACACATATTTTTGTGCTTGAAACTCAGCGGTGGATGTACAGGCGTGAAAGTTCCGGCTTGTCCTCGCACCGGACCATGCACAGGAACTCCCAGCCGTACCGCTCGTAGAACCCGGTATGATCGGTCACGAGATACAGCTGTGCGATCCCCTTCGCGCGCATGTCGTCCACCACCAGGTTCAGGAGCGCTCCGGCGATGCCGCGCCTGCGGTATTCCGCCTCGGTGTAGACGGCACACACGTTCGGCGCCAGGTCTTTCCGTTCGTGGAAATCGTTTTCGATCACGCCCAGCCCGCCGACGATCCGGTCGCCGTCAAGACACAGATACCAGCCGTATTCCGTCTCATGGTTCAAATAGGCATCCATGCACGCCAGATACGCGTCTTCCGGCACGCCCCATTTACTGTGAAACCACGCGGTCGCCGCCCGCTTCAATTCGGGGCGTTCCCGTAATGCGATATACTGATAAGCGTTCATGCCCTGTTTTTTTCGAAGGATCATTCCTTTTTGTCGGATTCGAGTTTTTTCAGCAGGGCTTTCGCGCTTTCCGAACCGAGCTTTGCCGCCTTGCGGAGCCACTTCACGGCTTCCTCCATGTCCTGTTCGATCTCCTCATCTTTCAAAAGGCACAGCCCCAGATTGAATGCAGTTTCCGCATTGTCTTCCTGTTCGGCGGCCATGAGCCACCACCTGACTGCTTCCTTTATGTCTTTCTTGACACCTTCCCCTCTGGCATAGCACACGCCCAGATTGGTTTGGGCAGAGGCGTCTCCCTGTTCGGCGGCTTTGCGATACCATTTTGCCGCTTCCCGGAGGTTTTTCCTTACTCCAGTCCCCTCATCATAGCACCGGGCAAGATTGAACTGCGCGCCCGGTTCCCCATGTTTGGCGGACTTACGATACCACTTGACCGCCTCTTTCGCGTCAGCTTTCACGCCGATCCCGTTTTCATAACACACGCCGAGATTCAGCTGCGCGCCGGCATGTTCCTGTTCGGCGGACAGGCGGTACCATTTTACAGCCGTCCCGGCGTTTTTCCTGACTCCGAATCCGTTTTCGTAAAACATCCCCAGGTAACACTGCGCGTTCGGAGCCCCCAGTTCGGCGGCTTTCCGCCACCACTTTGCCGACTCCTTGATGTCAAACTCCGGATTGTCCACGTCGGAATAGTACATGGCCAGGTTCTCCTGCGCGTCGGTGTTCCCCTGTTCAGCGGATTGCCGCCACCACCTGACGGCTTCCTTCATGTCCTGTTTGACGGCACACCCCTCCGCATAATACACGCCGAGATTCAGCTGGGCGCCGGCATGTCCCCGCTCCGCCGCGTTGCGGTACCACTTGACCGCTTCTTTAGGGCTTCTTCTGACGCCGTCGCCGTTTTGGTACAGAAGTCCGAGAATCGCCTGCGCGTCCACATCGCCCTGTTCCGCGGCCGAGAGAAACAATTTCGCGGCGTTCCGGCAGTCTCCGTCGCGGTAGGCGGCGTCAGCCTGTACGAGGAGTTCATCTATCTCCTTCGTGGAGAGTTTGTTGGGGGTATGGGACTTTGTGTTTTTTGCGCGAGACGGCATGGCTCAGGTCCTTTCAAGTTTTGCTGGAAGATGGAATGATTCGTTGGTTTCAGGATGGTTTCGAGGTCAGGACGATGTAGAACGGCAGTTTTTCCGCCCCGGAATCAAGGTCGCGCAATAGTATCTTAGTCGGGTGTTCCGGCGCGGGATTCGGGCGCACGAAAAGCTTCAGGATGGAACAGAACGCATTGTTTTTCGGCTTTTCAACGACTTCATCGGCATGGTTCAGCGCCCGCTGATATTCGGCGTCCGTCGGCAACGCGAACGCATATCCGTCCGGCAAACCCGCCTTGAAGAAATCGTTCAGGATCGCGCAGTAGGCTTCCGCGTCCGCCGCGGATACGACCGCCGAATCCTCGTCTTTACAGGAATCAATCAATGTCGCAGGCAGGAACCGTTCGTTGTTGATTGGAAGACCGCTGATCCAGAACGGATGCGAACCGTCGGCGTCCGCCGGGACAAATTTCATGGGGAGCAGATCACCCGTCGGAAGGGCGGCGGCAAAGGTCCGCCCTTCAATCCTGCATTCCGGATAAGGGTGAATCCCGTCCTGAGGCGACACATCCAGAATGAGGCGCGATGGCTTTCCCGAAAAATCATCCAGCCAGCCGCTCATAATGACGGACGGCTTCTCCGACTTTGTCAGATAGATTCGGTCGGCAAGCTTCTGTTTCAACGTTCTTTCGTCATCGTCACACCAGTTGTCGATTTCTATCAGTTCATCCAGAAAAGCGGAAACACTTTTTACGCAGAAGTAAATGGTGCCTTCGTCCTGGTCGAACAACCAATAATGCTCCGGATCGTTTTTGTCGATCATCAAATAGAACTGGTTATCGAACATGTCGTCGGCAAATGTAAACAGAACCGCGTCGGCAGGCTCGATATCGATCCGGATCCCAGGATACGACTCTTTGTTCTCCTCGACTTCCGAGAGAAGATCTTCGAACAAAGCGTCCGATTCCTGTCCGGTCAAAACACGATCCCCGATATAGGAGTCATTCGTAAGATCATAAAGACGGATATAGAAGTTGCTGCCGGCATCAAACGTGGCATTATTCCATTTCGCGATGAATCGTTTGAAATCGGCAGGAAACCGCAGCCCAAGCTTCGCCTCCGCCTCCGCGATCTGTTCGTCCGTGAGCGGTTCCGGCGGTTCGGATATGACGACTTCCAGCAGTCTTTCCTTGTTCATTTCAGGTTCTCCGTGGTAACAAGAAAGAGATTATCACGATTACGATAACACATATCTTTCATTTTTCAAGTTCCAAAGAGATGTTTATTCTTTTTTTTATGAGCAATTCATATTTCTATCCCGTGACATATATCGTCACGACTTGGTTTTCTTCAGCGCGAACGGACGGCGTTGACCATGTAGACGCCGAGGACAATCAGGACCGCGCCGACGATCTGCATGGGCGTGAGCGGTTCGCGGAGCATCAGCGTGCCGGTCAGGACGGATACCAGCGTCGCTACGCCGATGAACGACGCCGCGCGGTTCACGCCGAGCTTTTCGATGGCGGCGTTCGAGAGCCAGAACGCAAACACGGAGCATCCGATCCCGAGGTAGAGCACGGCGATCAGGAACCCCCGGTTCTGAAACGGCAGGCTGACGAGCGTGCCGACGTTCCCGTCGAGGACGGCTTCGACCAGCGCCAGCGCCGTGAACAGCGCCGCGCCGGAAATCTGCATGGCGTACGCCAGCTCCGCGCTCGTGTAGACGGACGCCTTGTCCACGCAGACGAGGTACAGCGAATAGGAAATCACGCCGAGCGACATGAAGAGGTATCCGGGCACGGACAGGCTTGCCGTCATGCCCACGGCGGTCACGCAGGTCACCATGCCCGCCAGCGTGGTCACAATCCCGGCGACCTGAAGCCGCGACGGGCGATTTTTCAGGATCGCGGCGGAGGCGATCACGGAGACGACCGGGATGCTGGCGACGAAGATTCCGCACTCCGTGGATGTGGTCCGGCTGATGCCGAGCGTCTCCCCCAGGAAATACACGCACGGACAGAGGAAGATCACGCGAAGGAGCGGCATCAGCGGCTTGCCCCGGAAACGCACCTTGATGAGTCCGGCAGCGATGCAGAGAGTCATCACGACGGCGGCGATCAGGAACCGCCAGCCGAGAATAAAATAGACGCCCGCCGTATTCGTCGACTGCTTGGTGAACGCATAGCTCATGCCGTGCAGGATTTCGGCTCCGGCGGCACAGAGACAGCCCGTGACGAGGGCGTTTTTCGTGACTTCTTTGACTGACATGGACAGCTTTCTCCCCATCGGAAAAAAAGACAGGGGTATCTTGATAATTTACACCGTCTCGCCCGTTTTTGCAAGCGCGAAACGGGCGGATGCCGCGCGTTCAGCCTTCCATGATGTGCAGTACGCGAATTTCTCGGTCGACGATGCCGGACTGCACGGCGAACGCATGCGGCTCCAGATAAACGTCCTCGCAATCGCTCAATCCCTGCGCACGAAGTTCAGACGCGACGACCGCGCAGACCGTCTCGATCCGTTCCAGCATCGCTTCTCCGGATTCGCGCGCGGTCAGCAACTCGGTCAGATTTCCGGACAATTCGCCAAGTTTCGGCATGTCCCGCATGGCGCGGAATACCCATTTATAGTACGGCGCGAATCGCCGATTCAGAAGGAAGACCATCCGCGCGGCGTTCCGCACGAACTCGTCCAGCGCGAGCGCCGCCGCCCCGGGTTCGCCGTGCCGCAGACACCGCATGTAGTTGTACTGTCCGCTTTGCGCCATGAAGACGGCGCACGCGGCAATCTTTTTCCGGCGCACGTCCTCCGGCATCCCGTTCAGGATCGCTTCGCGGATGCCCGAAAACACGCCGAGGTCGTCACGGAACACCGCGCCGTTCGTCGCTTCGGCGAACGCATGGTCCGGGGTGTAGAGCCATTGCCGCCAGTCCTGCGGCGCGCCGGGGAACCCCAGATGCCGCCGGTAGAAATCTTCGATCGTGACCACGCCGTCCTCGGCGTCGCCAAGCTCGCTGCTGGCCGTATCCGCGTCCTCGTCGGGCGGAAACGCCTTCCTCAGCCGGGCGTACGCGCGCTCCAGCCGGAACCCGAATTCGCGTTCGTCCGCCTCTGTGATCCAGAGCTGGAATCCGGTGAAAAAATCGTGGTCGCGCGACACCGCGTCGTCGTAGCCGAAACATTCCGAGCCGTGCCCGGCGCGTCCGATCGCGATCCGCGACGCCACGCCGCCAAACTCGCGTTCCAGCATCGGCGCGCCCGCCGTCTCGTACCACCGCCGCGCCGCGTCAATGCCCCGCATAATACTCATCCGCGCGCCAGTTGAGTTCCTCTTCGACCTCCGGGAATCCGAGCGGACCGAACGCCGAGGCGCATTTGCGGCAAGTGTGGGCGTAGTAGCCGTCATGCACCGCCGCCGGGTCGTCGAAACACGCCACGGCGAGCTCGAGTTCGGACGCAATCCGCGGGTCGTCCCGGTCCTCCGCCGCGTACATCTGCGCCAGGTTCACGTGCGTGACCGCCGCGTCCATCAGGTTCCCGCACGCCTTCAGCACGTCCAGCGCCTTGCGGTAATACGCCTCGGCGTATTTCACGTCGTGTTTCGCCGCGTACGCCGCCGCCATGTTGTTGAGCAGTCCGGCAAAGCGCCAGTCGTTCGGGTCGAGGTGTGCGCCGTAGCAGCGGAACGCCTCCTTGTAGTAGTTCAGCGCGCCGTCGACGTCGCCGAACGCCTGCAGCGCGGTCGCGCCGTTGATGAGGATGGTCCCGGTGGTGACGCTTCCCGCGATCCCGAGCTGCCCCAGCAGCGCGAATCCGTCGCGCACCGCCATCAGACCGCGTTCGCGGTCGCCTGTCATCCGGTAATGCCCCATCAGCTCGCTCAGAATGCCGAGCTCGGCCTCGCGGTCGCCGATGCGCCGCGCCTCATCAAGCCACTTGCGGAGGTGTTCGCCGAGCGCGACCATGTTTTCCGCATTGAACAGCCGGTCGCACTCCTCGATGACCTCCCGCATCGGGATGCGTCGGGGCTGGTTCCGGTGCGGCATCGCATCGTGGTCACAGCAGCAGTCATCGTGGTCGTGCTCGCAGTCGCAGCCGTTTCCGTGCGTGTATTCCGCGCCGGGACCGCTGCCGTGATGGTGTTCATGCGTGCATCCGCAGGGTTCTTCCAGCGGGCATCGCGGCTCCAGATAGTCTTCGGGGTCGATCGTCATAGTCTCGGTTCTCCTTGTTCATTGTCCGGAAAACAATACTACTGTTTTCCGCGTTTGTCAACCCCGCCCGGAGAAAAACCGGAGAAATCGGTCAGCCATGCACGCGGATCAGCGAACGCCCGATGTGTTTCCGGCTGAAGTTGATGAACTCGTGGATGAACCGCTGGTCGCCGTCCGCCGTGTAGATAAAGTCCACGCGCCGCAGGATCTCCCCCTCGCCGAACGCACCCGCCCGGAGTACGCCCGCCTTGACCTCGTTCTCCACTGCGAGTTCCGACAGCACCGAGATGCCGCCGCCCGCCTGCACCAGGATCTTCACGGCGTCGAGCGAACACACCTCCGTAATCTTCGCCGGGTCGATCTCCGGCAGGGCATGTTCCCGCACGAAACGCTCCAGCTCCGCGCGCCCGCCGGAACCGGATTCGTCGAGGACGAACGTCCCGCCGCCGCGGATGTAGTCGCCCAGCGAAAACGTCTTCCGTTTGAGGTAGCCCGGTGCGAAAACCGGGACCAGACGATCCATGCAGTACGGCTCGGACAGGAAATAGGCGCGGTCGTACGGCGCATCGGTCAGCGCCAGCGCGAGTTCGCCCGCAGCGAGCATCCGGTGAAGCACCTCCGGACGCTCGATCTTCAGGTGCAGCGCCCGGTTCGGATGCGCTTTCTGGTACACGGCGTTCATGCCGATCAGCAGGAAACTCCCGGCGGTCGCAGTCCCCCCGACAAAATACGACCGGCTCCGTTCGTTCGCGCTCCGCAGTTTCCGCAGGATGTCCGACTCCATGGCGAACAGGTGTTCGCACTCGTCGCGCAGGACCTCGCCCGCCGGCGTGAGACGCACGCTGCGCCCCGTGCGTTGAAAAAGCTGTACGCCGAGACGCCGTTCCAGATTCGCGATCTGCTTCGTGACGTTCGGCTGGGTCATCCCGCTCATTGCGGCGACTTCCGTGAAATTGCACACGGCGGCCGCCGTACGGAAGAGTTTCATGCTTCGTTCGATCATGTCGCACCTCGAAAAATGTGGTTTTTCAAATCTTTTGCTGCATATACTATACATCCATAACTTTTCCTTATCAAACTATGCCGATTGATTATTTTCAGTTTTGATTGATGCGGGCTATATTATATCTGTTTTTTGTACCCCACCTGCCCTTTTCAGGAGCCGCTCATGAATCCCGACAACCTTATCCACCCGCTCATCCGCAAAGCGTATTCCGTCCTGGACGGACATTCCATTTCACGCGCCGACGCGCTCGCCATCGCAGAAACCGTCCATGGCGCAGACCTGCTCGACCTGGTCTCCCTCGCGAACAAGGTCCGGCTGAAATTCGCGCCAGCCGTCCACAGTTGTTCCATCATCAACGCGAAGTCCGGCAAATGCTGTGAAAACTGCAAATTCTGCGCCCAGAGCGCCGCATATAATACAGGCATCGGCACCTATCCCATCCTCGCGCCGGAAACCGTGCTGGAAGCCGCCGGAAAAGTCTACGCCGAGGGCGTCCGCACGTTCGGCTATGTGACCAGCGGACGCGGCTGGGACAAGCAGGACCGGGATTTTCAGATCATCCTCGACACGCTCGACCGCCTGCACACGAAATACCCGGACATGCGCCTCTGCGCCTCGCTCGGCATTCTTTCCGAGGAATGCGTGAAGCTCCTCGCGGAACACCATGTCTGGCGCTACAACATGAACCTGCAGACCAGTCCGGCGCGATACGCCGACCTCATCGCCACCACGCACACGATCGAACAGAAACTCGACACCATCCGCCTGATGAAACAATACGGCATCACAAACTGCACCGGCGGCATCTTCGGGCTCGGCGAGACATGGGCGGACCGCGTCGACATGGCGTTCGCGGTCCGCGAGCTTGATGTGGAGGGCACGCCGCTGAACATCCTGCTGCCGATCCCCGGCACCCCGCTCGAACATAATACGCCCGTAACGCCCGCGGACGCCGCGAAGACGTTCGCGCTCTTCCGCCTCGTCAACCCGACGAAGGAGCTCAAGTTCTGCGCCGGACGCGAGACGGTCATGAAGGATTTCCAGGGGCTGCTGATGCTCGCCGGCCTGAACAGCCTCATGACGGGCGGCTACCTGACCACGCGCGGACGCGAGATCGAACAGGACCGGGCGTTCGCCGCCTCGCTCGAAGGTTTCGGCAGTGAATTCTCCCCCAAAGTTACCCCGGCATAACAAACAATCCGCAAAAAAATATCGTCACATCTCACATTCATTTTCGTTTTTTTTGGGAAAGCGCCTTGATTTTACCCGAAAACGGAGTATAGTATAAAACATACATTCTGAACTGTAGCGGAGAGATGCCTGAGTGGCCGAAAGGAACGGTTTGCTAAACCGTCGTAGGGGTCAAACTCTACCGGGGGTTCGAATCCCCCTCTCTCCGCCATTTTTACGCTCAAAAACGGGCATTCTTCCCCATTTCTTCCCCATTTTTCACGGTTTTTTCTTGAAAAAAAGCCCCCGGAGTTGTATATTGTGCCGTAATCTGTCATGCAGGTTAGACCAATATGATCATGAGAGCCCGAAAAAGAGGACGCATCCCACGAATGAGCGAATTACGAGGCAAACTGAGGCAAAAGATTCCGGGAGGACCCTATTATTATAGGTTAATGGTCGCGAACAATGTCCGAAGAGAGTTTTCCCTCAAGACATGCGTTTTTGAGGAAGCTGTTCAGAAGGCCGCTGACCTTGATGTGATTTGGAGTGCGCCGACGCAGGAAGTCGCCATCGCTCAGATTAACGCCCTCAAGGGATATTCTCAGGAATCCAAGAATCTTCCATTCGATGAAGCGTGGAGACTGTATGAAGTTCATCCCGACCGTGCCATGCCGCATACCGTCAGCGAGCAGAACGCCTACAGAAGCACGTTCGACGAGTTCGTACAGTTCGTTTCCAAGCCGTTTCCCGGTCGGAAAAAACACACCATCGCTGGCGGGATAGCCGAAGTCTCGCCTCAAGTCTGCGAGGAGTTTTCCTCCTACCTCAAAACGACCAGTCTTGCCGTTGACACGCACAACCGGAAGATCAAGCGTCTCCGCAAAATTTTCGACTGCCTCAAAGAATATTTCGCGGGCGAGAACCCATTCCGATCAAAGGCGCTGTTGCGGAGCGAACGTGAGGAGCGCGGGACGGTCGTCCATCGTCAGGCATTCACCAAGGAACAGGAAGAACAGCTTATCGCCGTTCTCTCCGACGACGACCCCAAGCACAAGATCATGAACAAGGACGAAATCCGCGTCCTGTATGTCATCGGCAGGTTCACCGGACAACGCCTGAAGGATTGCGTGCTGCTCCAGTGGCAGAATATCGACATGAGCAACCGGCGTTTATGGGTGAAGCAGTTCAAGACGGGCAAAGAGGTAACGATCCCAATGGCCCCTGAGCTGTACACAGCTTTGATCGAGGCGAAAAAATGGAGGACCGATCAGTATGTCACGCCGAAAACGGCGACCCGATACAACAAAACGAATGCCGAGGGGAAAAACGTCGGCAACAACCTCGTCAACCTTGACGTGTTGCGGGTGATTCGCTGGATCGGTCTGGAGCCTTCGGTCGATGTGCCGGGACGCAAAAAGAAAATGACCGTGTACGGCTTCCACTCGCTCCGGCACAGCTTCGCAAGCTTCTGCGCTGAGGCGGGCGTACCGAAGGCAGTGCTGCTGTCCATCCTGGGGACGGATTCCGAAATTGCGGACAAATACTACACGCATGTCGGCGATGAAAGTCAGCGAAAGGCAGTCGAAGCGATCCGAAGTCGAAGCGGCGAGAAGTCAGCTCAGGCGAAGATCGACGAAGTTCTATCCCTGCTGGATTCCAACCCGAAGCCCACAAAAGAACTCCTGAACACGATAATCACCATACTGAGGTCGGAACATGAGATTCAACCGTAACATTTACATGCGCCTTTACCATATCGCTTTTTTTCTGCCGGAATTTTCAAATGACTATAATAACGGCGAGAAGAACGATCCTCCAAGCACATCAATTCCAATATACGAGAATGAAGAACATCCCGTACTAAAGGAATGTCTGAGTTCTATGAAAATAACAGACTTTGAAAAACAACTCTTTGAGGTTTGCATAAACGTCTATAACAGTTTGTCACAAATATTTACCAATTATTTTTCGTCTTTCGATTCCAGATTGGAAGACGATCCTGCCGGTTTTTACAAATCAATACCCCAAGATGCTATTTCTAAAGAAACAATTAAAGAAAAAAGTCTTGGTCTGTTTTCTTCATTAAAACCCGCATGTTTTTTTTACTGCAACTTTAATCCAAGTTATTGGCTATACTCATTTTCTGCAATTATTCATAAAAACAAAAAACAATTGTCCTTCTTGAAGTACGTAAAAAATGAGCTTTATACGTATTTCGTTAATCGTCCTATACGCAAGGAAGCATCTTTGTATACCTATTTAGATGACTTGTCAACTTCGATACAATCTTTCTTGAAAAGCGAAAAGAATCCGGACGCTCTGTCATCCCAAGATTATTTGAATATCATTGACAAAATTGTTGTTGATAGCATTGATCTTACAAATGATCTTGTCAGAGGCTTGCATACACCTAAAGCTCTTACATCTGGTGAAAAAAATAGGCGAACGGCTATTTCTGAAAAACAGAATAAACGTTTTTCCGGACGACAAAAGATAGTTCAGGAGCATATCAGTCGGATTAAATCCGAAAGTTGTTCAAAAAAAATGTCAATAAGAAAGTATTGTAGAGAGGTTTACTTCCCAACACATGAATCAGAGCTTGTCTCCCTCAATATCAAATCACCTCGAACTCTTGAAAACATATATAGCAAAACAAAACCAAACAAGCAACGCTCTGCTTTTTCCAATAGAGCTTATTTGAATCCTGCGTATCCGGACAGTTTCAAACAAACTATCAGCGATATTCATTACGACCTTGAACACGCTCGGCGTTCGTTAGGCAAACAAAAAAAGTGAAAGACGACTCTTCCTCGACATCGCGGATGTCCACTTAACGCGGAGCACATTCGCGAGCAGATGACAAAGGGAGCGGATAAATACCGGAATGTCTCCGAATCCATAGACGTATCCCGTGATATGCAGATCAAGACGGTTTATACTGTCATAAAGTCATCCTGAATGTTCCTCATCGGAAGCCTACCACATCTACCTCGCTAAATCATAGCGTAGCTTCGCCATTTCCCCCTTGCGCCAAAAGAACATCACATCACATTAAATATGATGTTTTTTTGTAAGTGTTTGATTTTATTTTGATTACGGCTTGAAAATGCGCCAATTTCGGAGTATTGTAAATTGCGTGAGGTGGGAATTGGTCCCGCTGGAAGAAAAGATTCACATGGAGAAGAAATGAACCAAGTAAGAAACAATTTGAGCATGTTGCGCATGGCGACGGTCCGCTGGATAGGGCGGCTCCTTGCCGTCAGCCTCGACGTTGGCGCCCTGACCGTGGGGGAGTACAACATTGTGATGAAGACGCTCCGCGACGCCGCCAAGAAGGGTGAGACCAAAGAGCCGGAGGTGCCCCTGCGCCTTATTGACGGGCGTGAGGCTGCTAACCTGTTAAATGTGTCATATTCGCAGTTTCGCGCCTTGGAATCCGAGGGGGTCTTCCCCTTCCGCCGCAAGATGCTCGGGAAGAAAACCGTCCGTTACCGCATAACGGATATCAATAACTACATCCTGTCCGATGACGCGACAGAGAAAGGAACGAACGATGAAAAAAATGAACAAGAAGCTTGCAACCGCGAGCTGTGATCTCCACGACGATCCGGAGATCATCGAAAACTTCGGAGAGCCGTTTTCCCAGAGGGGAAAGGGCTATTACGTGATTCGGCCGAACTTCTTTGCCTGGAAGCTCATGTCCACCGAAAAGCTCACGTTCTTTTCCGCCGAAGGCCCGGAGAGCTGGTACCACTGGTGGGACGGCTTCTGGAAACCTATCTACATAAACGAGGTCAGCAGGCAGACCTACAAGCTCATCATGAGGTACATCAGGAAATACAAGGTTGCCAACTACGACAGCGACATCCCGAAGGTAATCCGCATTATCATCGAGATCGTCAAGCTCGAGTGTGATCGGCACGCAAGACCGGCTCTCGACCCCGACGTCATTCCCTTCCACAACTGCTATCTCCGCTGGGACCGCAAAGTCAAAAAGTTTACCCGCCATGATTATTCGGCGGACGACAACATCTTCTCATGCCTTGATGCCGTGTTCGACCCGGAAGCCAAATCTCAGTTCTTCACGGATCGCCTCAACGAGATCATCCCGGACAAAGACGACCAGCGTGTTGTGCAGCAGTACCTGGGGGCCGCATTGTTCATGCGGAACAAGACGCGGAAATTCCTAATGCTTTCTGGCGAAGGGGGCTGCGGGAAAAGCGTGCTGGTGATCCTGCTCACCGCGATCCTGACCACGGATCGTGTGTTCGACCTGAAGTTCGAGGCGATCAAGGACTCCTACGAGTTTTCCTCGCTGACGAATCAAACCAGCCTGTTTACGGCGTCCGAGGTGGCGTCGAAGGCGTTCAGCCAGTCGACGTGCAGCGAATTCCTCAAGCGCATCGTCGGCGGCGACCTCCTTCAGACCCGCAGGAAGTTTATCAACGAGAAGCTGAACCGGTTCGGCACGTTCAGTCTCATCGTCGTCACCAATGACAGCATCCGCTTCAAATACGACGGAAAGGGCGAAGAGTTCCGCGACCGCCTTATCGCCATCCATTTCGGCAACCACATGGACAACGCGAAGCAAATCAAGGACCTGCCCGACATCTTACTCTCCGAACATCGGTCCGCGATCGTGAACTGGCTTTTGGAAGGAGCGCTGAAGGTCCGCTTGAACAAGTGGAACATCGCCCTGAGCAAAGAGCAGATGGCTCGCCGGGACGCGATCATCGCCGGTTCCAAGTGCGTCGAGTTCTTCATCAAGGAACACGTCAAGGCTGCCCCGGCCTCCTACATCACATCGCAGCAGGCCTACGAGTCCTTCGAGAAGCACCTGAAGGCGAACAATCTCGGTCATATGAAGAAATCCGAGTTCCAGGAGCTCTTCGCCGACGCCATGCCGACGTCGGAATCGCATTCGATCGCAAACCCCAAGGGGAAAGGTTCTATCCGTGGATATCGAGGCTACAAACTTGTCTAAAACAGCCCCCTCGCGAGAGGGAAATATAAACACAAAATCGTCCGAACGGACGGAGAACAGGATTTCTGACATGTCAGATAATCAAATCACTTCCACCAAACTCGACGGCGAAGACGACATCTTCACCGTGGAACCCGAAAAAGAAGCGGAAACCCGCGAACTCGTCGTGCTGTCTTCATCGCCGGACGGCAGCACGACTCACGAGGCGACCTACATCTGGAAAAATCCGGCAGAAAAAGTCCTTCCGCCGTGGGAGTTTTCGTTCCCGCTCACGAAGGAAAAGCTCTTCAAGCTTTCGCTTTCCGTTAACGATCCGATGCGTCCCTTTTTGGGATTCTTCTACGAAAAGCAGCTCCGTACAGAATGCGAAGCGCTGATCCGCCTCCCGCTGTTTACGGTCGAGGAAATCTATTGCGCGTGGTCCTGCCGTCGGGCGAACCCGTGGTTCTTCCGCTGCTGCGCCATCGACTACATCCTCATGGCGTACCTGACCCAGCATCAGCAGAGCGAGGAGTGATGACAGAAAAATGGTAACAAAAATTAAAAGCTCAAAAACATCAGGACTTGCGGCCGTCCAGCCGCAAGCACCTGTTCCGTTTAATCCCGCGCCTGGAGCCGATTGGCTCCAGGCATGGGTGGACGCGATGTCGCGTATCGCCGTTGAAATGAGCAACCGGGCCCCCAACGACACAATCGCGACGTTCGGGAATCTATCTCACGACGCTGTCGGCGGCGGCTTTATCGGTCCTGACGGTCAAACCGTTGTATCCGCCGACATGTCGTTCGTGCATGTTTGTAATCTGATTCTGCCGCCGTATTCCTTCTACGGCGGCTGGTATCAAATGCCGCAATATTTCGACAGATTCTACCATCTCACGCCACAGGACAATCCAGCTCTGCTCTCTCAGCTGACAGGACCGCGCGACTTCCGCTATCTGGCTCGGTCCATGAAGCTTCTCGACAAGGATTTCGATACGGTCGCCGGACCGATTCTCTACCGTTCGTTCGAAGAAGACGCGGAAGTGCCTCCTAATGTTGAACGCACACTTCCTCTCACTGATCATTTCGGATCCCTTCGTTGTATGTGCGTCCTGTTCCACAGCACGGTGTTCGAACTTAAATACTTCAAGAGAGCGGGCGATCCCGGCGAGTCTCCTCTCCTGTTCCGCCCATCCCATGCCGGGGTCTGCTTGTGCGCCACGGCGAATAACAGCACCGAAATCATCATCAACACCAACGTCTTCGACTTCATAAACGGGCGCACGCACGCCTGGCTCATCATGGCGGGCGATCTTGCGGATATAGACTGGGAGATTTTCAGGGGACGTCACGTTTATTACGCATGGAATCGGAACGATCCGAACGCCTGCAAAGACCTTGAAAATGCGCTCCGGTTCATGTCGGAGGCGGCACTTCACGGCGTAACCGTTTCAATCGGGATTATGGGAGCCGTGGTCTCTGTGCTCCCCGACGACGAAACACGCAAGCTGGCTTATAGGCATGAGCTGGGGCATTTGCTCCCGGAACCGAAACGATACGTTTTTCGGGCATCGGACGAACTGATCCCGTCCAGCTACGAATTCCCGCACTTCTGGACGAAAGGATCGGCATCGCTGTTTTACGGGACAAGCGCGAAGGACTTCATGAAGGTTCTGCTCAAGTATTTCCTGCAGCGCCGCATGAAGATTGCCGTTTTCGCCACGGAAACGTCCCTCCGGGCGATTCAAGGTCGCTTGGGAAGGGTGAATTCATCGGTTTCGTGTATCTCCTCCGCGATTCTCCAGCACGAGAAGACCGCTTTCGACAAGCACCCCGAAAATAGCTTCAAAAACGAGGTCTGCAAACTTGACATCAAGGTCCTGTTCATCGTCTACGACGACGGTATGAAGGAGGAAGACCTGGCGTCCGTTCTCGAACAGTGCGATGCGCTGAAGATCGTTACGGCAGCGTTTTATGCGAGTCTGGACTGTCCGGTCGATTCCGTCTCGTCGCTTTTCAATCAAGTCTTTCTGACTGCGGTTCCGGAGGAGTCCAATGTGAAGAACACCATGTTGGTCACGAATAAGGATACCGGGATAACCGGCAGTTACATCTTTGGAGACGACGGCAGCATCGACAAGAACACCGCAACCGATGAGGAAATGAATAAGGCGCTGGGAAATTGAAACGGTCCTTCTCATAGGCCCCAGAAGAGAGAATAAACATCGCAAACGAAAGGAGTACAAAAAAATGTAACACACTTCATATTACGATCAAACAAAACGCTAACAAAAAAACAAACCAATCAACCGAAATCAAACAGGAAAACCAAACATGTTAAATCAAAAAGCAAATTGTTCAAAAACAAAAAAGAGCGACAAAATCAATCTGTTAATCAAAGCCGCGAAACAAGGTAACGTCAAAGCGCAATACCTGCTCGGAAGACGTTATTATTGCGGCGAAGGCGTCAGACAGAACTACCGCAAGGCGGTCTTTTGGTACCACAAGGCCGCCAATCAGGGATGCGCGAAGGCGCAACTCGGTATCGGGGTGTGCTGTTCCCTTGGCAAAGGAGTGAAAGAGGACCTTGCCGAAGCCACCGCGTGGTATCGTAAAGCTGCCGAACAGGGGGTCTCCCTCGCACAGTTCTTTTTGGGGCTCGCCTATGCTACTGGCGATGGCGTAGAGCAGAACTACAGCGAGGCTTTTCGCTGGTACCGCAAGTCCGCGGAACAGGGGTATGCTCCGGCGCAGTTCTTTGTCGGAACCTGCCATGCTGTGGGTAGAGGCGTCGACCAGAACGATTCCTTGGCCGCGGAGTGGTACACGAAGGCTGCCGAGCAGGGACACATGAAAGCCCAGTGCTATCTTGGCTCGAAATATCTTGATGGGTGCGGCGTTCGTAAAGACGCGAAGAAGGCGTCTTTCTGGTTCCGCAAAGCAGCCGAGCAGGGAAAGCCCGAAGCGCAATACAACCTTGGTGTCTGCTATGGAAACGGCGAAGGCGTCAAGCAGAACTACCGCGAAGCGGCGAAATGGCTCCGCAAAGCGGCGGAACAGGGGTTCGCCCCGGCACAATACGAGCTTGCAAGATGCTATTTTCGTGGGCATGGAGTCAAGCAGGACTCCCGCGAAGCGGTGAAATGGCTCCGTCCTGCCGCTGAGCAGGGAATACCCAAGGCGCAATTCCTGCTCGCTGGATGCTATTTCGACGGTATGGGCATAATCAAGAACCATGCGGAAGCAGTCAAATGGTATCGTCTGGCCGCCGATCAGGGGCTTGCCGTGGCGCAATACTGCCTCGGACTTTCTTATTTCGATGGCCAGGGCGTCAATAAGGACAAGGTAAAAGCCGCCATGTGGTTTCACATGGCTGCCGATCAGGGCGACACGAACGCCAAAATTATGCTGAAGAAACTGGACGAATAACTCGATGGTTTCGCGTTTCAACAACCTGTCGTACCCGTTCATCGGGTACGACGGGTATTCACAGAGGTTCGCCGCCTCTCTTCTGCTATGGAACCAAGGCCGAGCATGGCAAACCACGGCTAACAAATCCATTACCGACAAGTCACTCATAGAATTGCGCTTTCGATCTATATCGTCTCCCGCGCGCGCGAAGGGCAAAAAATGCGTCCCAAACGTCCCACGCAAGCTCAACGCGGAAAAAGGAACGCCTCTCCTGATGAAAAACAGAGATGCAGATTCCCCCCTGAAAAACTTGATGGTTTGCTCCTCCTGATTGTAGCGTGTCGATCGAAAATGCAAAAATAGATATAACTTACTTGGTATCAGCAATTATCATATTGTCTGAGCTCACTTTTAACTTAAAACCTACAGGAGAAAACATCATGGAAGACTTCGACGAATTTAATCCTACCCGATGCGCTGAGGTCGCTGCAGGCGCTTTTGTAGCCCTGCTCGCCATCGGCGTTGTCAAGGTCATCGTTCAGTCCTTGCTGAACAACTGACAGCGTCTCGTTCCCAACGAACCAAGCAGACCCCAGGTAAGGGCCCCTGCCGGACACGCCATGTGTCCGGCAGGGTATTTGATCAAGCATTTGAGCTTGGGGTTCTTTTTTTCAAGGCGAGCGTCCTGGTCATCACTTCAAGTCCGATATGCTCCACCATTTTGTTTTAAACGCCTGTGAAGTCCAACGATTTCGCAGGCTTTCTTGTTCCGGTACAAGAGTCTCAACGTTCGAGGGTTGCGCGAGTTTTCCGCCGTCCCTTGCGCCGAGCACAGATAACCCGTGGAGCGCTGTTTCAGCGCCGGAAATCGGGTCAAGCTCGCCGGTTCTCTCTGTTTCTTAAGGCCGGGGTCCAGCGTTTTGCATCGTAAAATGCCTGGGCATATCGAAACAGAAAAAACCATCTCTTCCCGGTCCCACAAAACGTCGCGAGACACCCCCGGTTCTCCTGTTTGACCTCAAAATGACCCAAAACATAAGGCCGTTTGAGTCCGATATGCCTACCACTTTTTTCCTGGAACCCCGGCCTTACGTTTTTTTCGCGGAGAAGCGTTTTGGACGAAAGCAGAGAATTGCTTTTGTTCTGTTGATCAGTAGCTGGTCAGATTCGTGTCGCCGGGTTCTTTGTTCAAAAAGAGATTGAAGGAAAAATGCGGGTTGAACTTGTCGCCGAGTTCGCCGTATCCAGTGGACACGTTCCTTCCGCCAGAATAAACGCAGATGAGCGATGCTTTCCCGTAGCGGCCGCCGCATTTGAGGAACATGAACCTCGGTGCTCCGCTCCAGCTCACAAAGACCGTGTCATCCTTTTTCTCCATTGTAATCAGCTGTTCGACGGGGATGGCGACCTCCCTGAGTGTGTAGCCGTCCTCGGAGGCCGTATTGTGGAAGTCGCTGAAGCTGGCAAATGTGTTCCTGTCCCGTTCCTGTCCGGACTGCCGTTCCAGGATCTGTTTTCTGTCGAAATCGACATTCGGGACCGTGCCGTCGAACGGATGCTGTTCCATGTAGGATTCACCCTCGTCGATCAGACGCAGGCCATCGTCCGGGTCGTCGGAATGGAACCGGAAGATAAAGACAGCGGGATATTTTACGGGTTCGCCCGTGGATTTCAGGATGCCTGGAAAATCCCTGAGCTCGATTTCGCCCTTGTCATCCCGCTTGAAGTCAAGTTCCATGTATTTGGCCGTCTCCGGTTTTTCGTCCAGCGCGACGCGGACCATTTTCGGCCCGTCGGAATCGGTCAGGTCGCAGATCGTCTTTGTCCCGTTTCCCATGTCGTAGTTCAGCTGCCGTTCCGTCAGCAGGTACAGAGGCGCACGGGGACCCTTTTTTCTCAATACGACGCGCATGTCGTGCTGCTTCAGCGTGTTCACGTCATCGTTCGAGGGGCCGAAACTCCCGCGGAATTTGTAGCGCTGCGAGTAATACCCATCCTTGTGGAAACTCAGTTCGGCCTCATTGTATCCCAGCTTCCAGATGTCGAATTCGCCGTCGACGGTTCGTCTTTCGGTTTTCGTTTCCTCATCCGTGTAGTCCCAGGTCGGATAGCTGTACCGGGCGACAAGACTTACATCGTCCAGCGGAACGCCGTTTTCGTCTACCACGGTCCCGTCCAGAGAGGTCTTCATCGTGGCAAGCTCGCACCTCCAACAAAGGAGAGACCCGGCGAAGATGGCAGAGGCGCACCCGGTCGTCCAGACGGCGCAGAGGACTGCCAGAAGGATCGCGGCGATGGTGCTGACCGTTTTGTGTTTCATGTTAAGGTCTCCGTGGTGTCGGGGTCAGAAGAAATAGTCTTCCCCGAGTACCAGTTTCATCAGATGCCCATAGTGTTCCTTGATATACTGTTCGCAGCCGGCTCCATCAAACGCGCCCGGATAAATCTTCGTCACACTCGCGGGGATCGCAATCTCCTTCAGTGACCGGCAGTCCCCGAACGCCCAGAGTCCGATATAGGTCAGTCCCTCCGGCAGGACCACGCGTTTCAGGTCCTTGCAGCCCTTGAAGGCGCTGTCGTTGATCCTGCTGATTCCGGGCGACAGTACGACTTCCTCCAGGCCTGTGCAGCCCCCGAAGGCGCTGCTGCCGATCGTGCGGACGCCCTCCGGCAGTTCGACGCGCTTCAGGGACGTGCAGCCCTCGAAGGCGAAGTTGCCGATCGTGCGGGCTCCCGGCAGGACTACGCGTTTCAGACCTTTGCACCTCCGGAACATGCCCGCCGGAATCTCCGTGATCCCCACGGGAAGCACGACCTCCTCCAGCGAGGTGCATCCCTGGAACAGGTAATCGGGGATCTTCTCCGGGTTCCTCTTCAGTTCCGCGCGCTTCAGCTCCGTGCAGCCGTTGAACATGCCACGCGGCGCGGATATGTCAAATATGTTGATCTCGTCGACAATATGCCCCTCCTCCAATTTCGTCACGCTCGCGGGGATCGTGATTTCCCGGATCGCGCTGGACTTGAACGCCTCTCCCCCGATGCTTGTCACGCTGTCCGGGATCGTCACGCGTTCGACGCGGCAGGACTCGAACGCCCGGGATTCGATCCTGCGGATGCCCTCCGGCACCTCGTATTCACCCTCGATGGTGACTGGTACGTCGATCAGGATCTTCTTCTCATAGTCAATCAGGGAGCCGTCCGCCATGTACCGGAACCGCTTGTTCGCCGGGGACAGAAAATTCAGCTGCGTCGTCTCGAGGTCGAACGCATTCTCCAGTAGCTCGATCGAACCCGGAATGGTCACCGTTTTCAGGTTTTCGCACTGATGGAACGCATACAGTTCGATCTCCGTCAGACAGCCCTTCGCCGGAATCGAAATGCTTTCCAAGCTCTTGCAGCCCGCGAATGCGCCTCTCCTGATCTCATGCACGCTGTTCGGGATTTTCACCGTCTTCAGCGACGTGCACCCCTCGAACGCCGAGTCCCCTATGACCTCGATGCCCTCCGGGATCTCGATGCTTTCCAGCGACGTGCATCCGCGAAACGTATTGTCGACCAGCCATATCGTGCGAGGCGGCGGAAACGTGAGATGCCTGAGGCTGGTGCAATTCCCGAACACGCCGCCTCCGTCAAGGAATACCGGATGGTCCAGGGGCAGAACGATCTCCTCCAGCGATGAGCAGGCGGAGAAAGCCCCTCCCCCGATCTTCACCACGCTGTCCGGGACCCTGATCTTCCTGATGACGGTGCATTGGCTGAACGCACTGGGCCCGATCTCCTTCACGCCCTCCGGGATCGAGATGGATTCCAGTTCCGCGCAGGAACGGAGGGCGGCTTCCGGGATCGCTTCGAGTCCTTCCGGGAACGCAAAGCTCTTCAGTTTGTTACACTGTGAAAAAACCTCTTTCCCCAGGACGACGCTCCCCGAGGACGGCTGCGCGCCTTCGGGATCCTTCCGGAACGTCACGGTCTCGAGGTTGGAACACTGGTAAAAAGCGCGGTTGCCGATGGTAATGCGCGCGGGCAGCGAAACCGACTTCAGGGACGGAATGTTGTCCAGAGCAAGCTCGCCGATCGACTTGACGGAGTCGGGGAACGTGACGGATTTCAGCTTTTTGCAGTCCTGGAACGCATTGGTGTGGACCGCCGTGACACCGTCCGGAACGACGAAATCCACTTCGCCGGGGTCCGGCACATACAGAAGCGTAATGCTCTCCGGCGTCGGGCTGCCGTCGTAGTACACATACTCGAACTCCATGTCGGAGGAATATTCGCTCTTGGGGACGTAGGGAATATCCCCGGATTTGATCTTGGGCAGCAATTCGTCCGCCGTGCCCCTGACCTTTTTCTTTTCCGCGGCGGGCTGGGCGGATTCCGAATTCGGCCGCGAGGCAGCCGCTTTCACCTGTTCGTTCTCCTGTGCGCGAACGACGAACGCAAGCAGTATGCCGCAGAGGATCGCGGCGATGGTGCTGACCGATTTGTACTTCATGTTAAATCCTCCGTGGAGCATGGGTAGTCCGCTTAATAACTCTACTTTAACATCTATTCCGGGAAAAGTCAAGTCGCTTTCTTACCATGTTTGGAACTTTGTTTAAACTTTTTCAACGCCGAACCAGGACGCCGTTTCCCCCCTGTCCGGCAGGCTCCGGGCAGGAAGTCGGCGGTTGAGCAGGAAGGACGATTGGACGCGTCGGGGTTAGTCGGCTGGGGGTGTCCAGTTCATTAAAAGGTATTCACGTTCCGGTCGCCTTCCAGCGTGTTGAATGAAACTTTTACATTCATTTTGACAAGCTGGATCATATTCTTCTCTTCCTGAATATACACCGGCCCAAGCCTTGCTTTTCCGTAATGGTCACCTTGTTTTATATAACAAAACACGTAGAATTTTTTATTCTTTTCTCCAAGGTCAATTGCAATTTCTTTTTTATAACCCATCTCCGGTGCGGTTGTAAGTTCTTTTTCGGCTTCCCAACTTTTCGGGGACTCCACTTTGGAAACAAACAGCAATCCATCACCAGGAT
>CADCMR010000014.1 GCA_902802585.1 uncultured bacterium | reverse complement strand
CGCCACCAGCGCCAGGAGCGCCGCCGCCGAATCCGCCGAATCCGCCGCCGAAGCCGCCGGCAGGAGCGCCACCGGCACCAGCGCCAGCACCCTGACCGCCCGCAGGACGGTTAGGACGATTGCCGCCCGCACCAGGTCCGCCAGCGCCCTGACCGCCGGCAGGACGGTTGCCGCCGGGGCGTCCGCCGCCGAATCCGCCGCCGAAACCGGCGTAGATGTTGTAATAAAGGCCTTTGCGCTTATAGAGCCACGGACCTTCGATATAGCTCTGGAGACCGAGGTTGATGATCTCGCCGTCGATCTCGGTCATGTTGTCTTTCAGTTTGGCGAGGTAGGAGGTCTGCCCCCAGGCGAGCCACGCGGTGCCGTCGTCATCGATCAGCACGGTCGGGTCGATGTCGTTGCCGGAGGTCATGTCGTCGGTGATTACCGGCTTTTCAACGGGCTTGAACGGGCCGACCGGGGAATCCGCGACCGCGACGCCGATGGAGTTGCCCTGGCCATTCTTGTTGCCGTAGGTCACGTACCAGTAGAACTTGTCGCCCTTCTGCACGACCTGGGCAGCCCATGCAACGCCCGCGCGACCGTTCGGGAACTGTTCCGGCTTCAGCAGGACGCCGTGACTGGTCCAATGGACCATGTCGGTCGTGGAGTAGCAGCGCCACGCGGCGATGTTGTAGTTGCCGGGGAGCCCGTTTTGTTCGCCGTCCTTGTAGATGTCTTCGCCCGTGTAGACGAAGAGGCGGTCGCCGACCACCAGCGGAGCCGGATCGCACGTCCAGGCGTCCGTGAAGATCGGGTTTCCGTTCGGGGTCAGGGCGGTGCCCGGATACTCTTTGGCATCGGCGGCCTGCGCCGCAACGCCCGCGAAGAGAGCAAAAGCCGCGATGGCTCCTGCGAGGAGGAAAGTTTTTCTGTTCATGTTCAACCTTTGGTTAAAAGTTTGTAAGGGGTGAAACGGTCGTATCTGAGCTCAATTTGCCTGAGAATGGGCAAATCTTTCCATAATGTACCCTTGCGCGCATATAATGTCAAGACTGTTTTTCGGAGAAAAACCAGAAATATTATTCAATTCCGAAAGTAAGTCCGAAAAAAAGAACCCCCTTCTTCAGAAACTTGTGACTCCATGGTTTATCACTCGTTTCTTCAGAAGGGGGCGTAACCCTTTACTTCAGTTCCACGTCGAACTGGGCGGCGGGGAATCCCTCCTCGTTGTAGAGATTGCCCATTGGAAATCCGCGGTAGGCGTAACGGACGCCGGTCGGATTTGGAACATCCTTGCAGGAAATCACGACCTCATCCTTGCCCTTGATGTGAGCGTCGTCCGCCCAATGCCATTTGCCGTCGGCGTCGCGCAGCGCGAAGTCCTCCAGCTGGCTGTCCGGACTGCAGCGCGTGTACTTCTCGTTCGCGCGGCGTCCCTGCGTGACGTATTCGGTTTTCACGGGGTGCGCGACCAAGCCGCCGCCGACGCGGTCGAAGACGACCGTGACCTCGGAACCGTTGCGCGACGCGCTCTTGAAGATCGGGCTGTCCGCCACGATGTCGCGTCCGAACTCGTATTTGAGTACGAGCTTCGCGAGGCGTTCGCCGATGGGGCGCTTGTCGCGGGCATGGACGTCCAGCGCCTCGCCGGTGTCCGCGCCGACCGCCATGTGGGACAGCGGGTCGGCAAGCTCGGTACGCTGCTGGGACGCGCGGATACGCGCCTGGACCGCGACGGCGTTCGGGTCGGGATCCGGCGGCTTGTAGCCGTTGAGCGTGACATAGTAAAACTGGAGACCGCTGTTTTTGAAAAGCTGCCGCCAGCAGTTCGTCATGAGAGCGTACAGCTTGTCGTATTTTTCGGCGTCGTCCATGTTCTGCTCGCCCTGGAACCAGAGGACGCTGCGGAACGACGCGTTGCGGAGCGGGTAGATCATGCCGTTGTAGAGATATGTACTGGTCTTGCCGCGGAACGTCTCGTTCGGGTCCTCTCCTGCGGCGACGAGCGCCTCCCGGCTGGTCCATGTTTGGATTTTGCTGCCGCCGAGCGAGGAATGGATGATGCCGATGGGCACGCCGAGTTCCTTGTGCAGAGCCTCGGCGGCGAAATACGCCACCGCGGAATAACGCGGCGTGGTGGTCTCGCCGGGGAGTTCCCACGGGCCGGTGAGCGTGTTGGCGGGGGAGGGGACCTGCTTTTCCTTGATCGTCGCCATGCGGACGGCGTTCGGCTGAAGCGCGGATGCCTTCGCGATCTCCATGTAGTCGGGGATCGGATGCTGGTTGGTACGCGGTCCGAGCGGCTTTTCCATGTTGGACTGCCCGGATGCAAGGAAGACTTCGCCGATCAGGATGTCATAACGCGTGAGCGTCTCGCCGCCGCTGGTTACGGTCATGGTGTACGGACCGTCGCCGAGCTTCCGCACGTCCACGCTCGCCAGCCACGTGCCGTCCTCCGCCGCGGTCGTTTCCGCGGTCGCCGACTTCGCGAACCAGCCGTCCTCGCCGATGCGGACTTTTACCTTCGCAAACGGCGTGGCGTTGCCCCAGACATGCGTGGCGGCGGAACGCTGCAGCACGGCGTGGTCGCTGAGCAGGTCGCACATCTCAAGGCGTTTCGGCGCATTTTCGGAGGCGTGCGAATCCTCGCTGACGCAGGACGGGATCGAAACGAGCGCAAGCGTGCCCAGAACAAGCACTGGGAGCAATCGGGGCATTTTCATCGGGATCACCTCAAGCTGATTTCAAAAGGATGTTTTTTGCGGAGAAAAAGGCGGCGTGCCGGTTCCTGAAGGAAACAAACTCCGCCGCCCGGAATAATCAGTTCATTGAATGGAACAGTCAGGGTCGGTCTTCGACGTGCTGTACGGTTTCGGGTACGGACAGGAACTCCGCCTTCACGAACGTCTTGTAGATGGTCTTTTCCTTGTCTCGGACGTCGGAGTAGTTGATCGTGTTCTTCATGTACGAGAGCGAGGTGTCGCTGTTGTCGGAGACGTTCCACTGCGGCGCGCCGGTGTTGTTGAGCTGGTCCTTCCGCGCTTCTCCGTCCGGGATCTTCTCCATGAAAACGATGCGGATGCCGTTCGCGCCTTCATCGCGCGCGGCGGACTGGAGGACCGAGCGGATGTCCTTGCTCGTGAGCGACGGACGCGCGGTGTATTCCGCGGTGCCCAGCACGACCACGCCCGGCATCTTGTCCAGCTCGGACGCCAGATAGAACTTCACCGGGGCGTCCGAGGGAAGGGGGGGCAGGGATTCGCCCCTGTACTCGACACTGGCGCATGCGGCGAGGATGAACGTGGCGATTGCAGCGGTCAGCGGCAGGAAACATTTCTTCATGCGGGGAACTCCTTTCGAGGGGGTTGCGTGGATTGTCCGTATCTGTGTTCCGGCATTAATATACATGGACAAATGCGAAAATCAAGCCGTCCGGGACGTTTTGGTTTATCTTTTCCGGAATGAGCTGAAAAAGCGGGATCAGTCCCGGAAGAGATCCAGGTTGAGCTTTTCGATGAATTCGTCGAGGCGGTCCTCCGTCCCGATCACCATCTTCGGGCATTTCATCCGGAGCATCCGCACGAACAAGCCGTCGGCTGTCTTCATGATGCACCGACCCTGCGAATCGAAAATGGAAGTGTTGCCGTGTCCGCAGCTCGGGGAACGCGCCTTGAAGAGGAACGCGCCGACGCCGCGCCGCAGGAGCTGTTCGATTTTCACGCCCGCCCATTCCTCCATCCGGCGCGTCTCGTCCTCACCCGTGGCGATGACTTTCAGTCGCGTGCCGTTCATGGAGCGTTCCAGGCGCATCGCCGGACGCGGGATTTCGAGGCCGCATTCGACCTCCGGGCAGACCGGCACGAACTCGACTTTGTTCAGGAGACGTTCCACGATGCGCGCGTCGAGCTTGTCGGTGCCGTCGTAACGGTACTTCATGCCGAGCAGGCACGCGCTGACGCCGATCTTGAGTTTTTTCAACGGCATGATCAATGGATTCCTTTCCGTACCTTACGGCTCCGATGCGAACGAATGGTAAAGCTTGCACGCGCCGCAGTCGGACGACTGCGCTTCGCAATGCGTTTTGTACAGGTGAATCAGTCCCTGTTGGGCGGCGGCGCTGGTTGCGGGGTTTTTTCGACCCGGCAGACACAGCGACTGCATCCGGCGCACCACAAGATTGCTCTGAAGCGGCGGCATCGTGCGGAAGAGTTCGAAGACGCGCGTCTCAAGCAATTCATCATGGATGAGTTTCGCATACGCCGCCAGCACGGGCAGGATCACGTCCGCGAACAGCGATTCCACGCGCGGACGCCCGAAGAGCGCCGCATGGCGTTTGAGCTCGGCGGAACGGAACGAAGTATGCGCGTTCCAGAACGCCTCGCCGCCGCCCAGGCGCTCCTGAATCGTCTCCAGAATCAGGTCCGTACTTCCGCGTTTCAGGATTCCAGCGAGCTGTCCGCACGGATCGGGCAGGAAGGTCCGTCCGACCGCGCCGAGCATCGCCAGACGGCGTTCCGGACTGTTCAGGGGACGGCACGTGCGCTTGAAAAAGAGCCCTTCGCCGCCGTTTTTCCGCAGGGGCCACCATTCGTCCCACCAGGCGGAGGCGAGGGCGCATCCGTCACCGGTCAGGCGTTTGTCCACCGCCGGGTCGGGCAGGAGCCCGGATTCACCCCATGCGAGTGCCTCAAAATGCGCCGTCAGCTCGTCTTCCTGATACTCGCGCAAACGTTCCGCGAGCGTTCGGAAGACCTCGCGGTTGTCGGGCACGCCGAGCTGTTCGGCGACGGCGGAGAGAAACGCCTTCGTCGTTCCGGCGGAGATCATCAGGCGGAGGCGGTCGTCCGCGCGCAGCCTGAGGCGGTCCGCGCCCGCGTCGCACAGAAACTTTTCAAGTTCGTCCGGCGTCATCTTTGCAAAGAAAGCGGCGCAGGCGGCATGGGGCATTTCATTCGTTTTCGCATCGGACTCATCCGCTTCCGGCAGGACCAGCACGGCGGCTTCCGGCAGGAACGCCACGTTGCTGGGCGAGGTGTCGTCATGGCGCACCACATGCAGGATTACGCCGCCGTAGGCAGGATCGTCGCCGTGTCCGTGCGCGATCCAGTCGCTTGTCTTTCCGTGGACCTCCACGTCGCCCCGGATCTGCGTACCGTTCAGCTCCAGCTTCGCATTGCGGAAATCCGGTCCGGGCATCCGGTTCCAGCGACCGGGCGAAAGCACCCGCAGGGATGCTCCGTTCCGGAGCGTGAAAACCGTCCCGCGCCGGACTTCCGACCACTGTTTCTGGATTGCGAGTTCCGGCACGGGCGCAATGGAATGATTCTGTTCCTTTTTGCTCATTTCTTGTCCGTCGTCGCGCTGAAGACCGGATAGGGCTGCGTGAACGGCGCGCCGAGATAGCTTTTCCGGACCAGGTCGGGGTAGAACACGAGGCGTTCGACCGCGACGAGCGGGTCGACCATCACGACTTTGAATTTGTGCAGACCGGCTTCCTTCACTTCATGCGTCACGCGCACTTTGCGGACGTTTTCGAAGATCTCGTTGTTCAGGCGCTTGAACTCGCGGGAAAGCGTGTCTGTGACTTTCACCGGCTCGTCGTCGAACGCCGTGCCGATGCGGAGTTCGCGGTAGGTCGCGCCCTGCAGTCCGGTGTCGTCCTTGTCCGGGAAGATCGGCATGATTTCCACGTCGAGCGTCACTTTGCCGGGTTCCGGGATGTAGACGGAGTATTCCATGACCGGCGCCGTTTCAGGCGGCAGGACGGCGGGGGTCGGAAGCGGGAAAATCGCCATCGCGTTGTTCCAGCGCCCCAGGCCGGGGACTTTCTGCCATGTTGCGCCGTTCGCGCCGCGTTTCGCGGCGAAACCTGACGCCGGAATCACGACCGGTTCGGGAACGGCGCTTCCGTAGAATTCAAGGACGTTCTTGACCGGATTGCTGACGGACACCGCTTTCACGGCGATTTTCACAGGCTTCATGCCATCCGCAGATACGGTAATCGTTGCGTTCGAGGTCCCGGCGGGGATGGTTTTCCAGTCAATGGAAACATTGAAAGTCTTGTCGTTCGCGCCGTTCACTGTCACCTTTTCGGGGAGTTTCACCCACGGCTTGTCCGCCTTGACCGTACATTCGATCCTGCCCTTGTCAGAACGGTTGAAGAGCGTCACAGGGTACTCCTGACCGCTCATGGAGTTGAACGTCGGCAAAGTCAGGCTTTCGACCTGATGCGGCGCGGCTTTCTCGTTGCCCTCCACGACGACGCCGAGCGAGGGCTCCGCCGTCGGTTCCGGCATACGCGAGATGCGCGGCAGGGAGTTGTCGCGCGGCATGCTCCACTGAGTGTAGCCGATGTGCTTGTCCGACATCATGTTTTTCCACTTGCCGCCCGCCATTTCCGCGCTGTTGTAGTAATCCGAGAGCCGTTTATCCTTCTCGAAGAGCTCCTGCGCTTTCTTGAACGAGGCCGCCGCACTGGCGCGGCCCTGTTTCGCGAACTGGTCCGCCTTGGCGAGTTCCGTATAGATCTGCGCCGTGCCGGCGCCCGCCACGACCGGGTAGTACACCAGCTGGTAGAACACGTCGGCGTATTCGGCGGGCATCTTTTTCTTCAGGTCTTCGGCGCGGTCGGCGATCTTCTGCCAGTCGGAGGCGAAACGGTCCGCCTCGTTGTAGTTTACGGCACTCCAGATGCGAGTCTGCTGAATTTCCGGCTTGCGGATGTAGTTCAGTCGGATATATTCCGAGATCAGCAGGGCGCATTCGCTGGCGTATTCCTTCGGGAAGATGGTCTCGCACCAGTCGATCATCCAGCGTCCGATTTTGTCATACGGGATCTTGTCGGGATCCCAGGCGTAATCCATGATGAAGTCGATTTCCGCTTCCTTCGGTTTCAGGTCCCCCACGTTGATGATCCACAGCCCGCGCATGCCGTACTGGTACGCAATATAAAGCTGGTGCCAGATCTGGGGGATCGGACGCGTGCTGATCCAGCGGTCGTTCCACGGACCGCCGTTCATGTCGATGTGGTAGTACAGCCCGAGCGATTCGGGGTTCTTCCGGTCTTCTTCGGCGGGCAGCTGCAGCAGATAGCCGAAATTGCTGTCGCAGATCGCCTTGATGACGTCGTCCGGCGGACGCACGCCGCGGTTGTAGAAGATCACGATCTCGTTGAAGACCACCCATATCTGCGGCACGGTGGCGGGATCGCGCCCGTACGCCTCGCGGATGAGTTCGCGCTGGTCGTGGAAGAGCAGCTGGTGCAGCAGCTCCTTGTTGCTGTCGAAATTCGCGCCCGGATCAAGCGGCAGGTCGCCGTCGCCGCGCAGTCCGACGGTCGGCATGTTGTCGTACTTCGCGTTCCTCTTCAGCCCCTCCAGCCAGAATTTCCGCATGTTCTCGCCGTTCTGGCGGTAATTCCACTCGCCGAGCTCACGGCTGCGCTTCGTCCATTCCTCCTGATTGCGCATCAGCGGCTCGTGGTGGCTGGTCCCCATCACGACGCCGTACTGGTCCGCCACGACCGGGTTCAGCGGGTCATCCTCGTTGAACGCCTTTCCCCACATCGCGGGCCACAGGTAATTGCCTTTGAGGCGGAGAATCAGCTCGAACATGTGCGCGTACATTTTGGAGTTGATGCCGCCGAAGTTGGCGCGCGACCAGTTGCCGAACGACGGCTCCTCGTCGTTGATGAAGATGCCGCGGTATTTCACCTTCGGCGGATCCTGCACGTAGGTCCCGGGGACCGCGTACACGGCGTCACGGTGCGCCACCGGCACGTCCGCCCACCAGTACCAAGGGGAGACGCCCATGCGCTTTGACAGTTCATAGATGCCGTAGATCGTGCCGCGCTTGTCGCTGCCCGCAATCACCAGGGTGTTGTTTTTGACCTGGATCAGGTACGATTCCCATTTCCCCTTGATCGCGTCGACGTTCAGCTTGTTTTCCCTGACGAGACCGTCGATGAGCGGGCTTTTCCCGATCGTGCCGACCAGGATCGCCCCCGGACGCGCCTGTCCGTCCGTTTCGACGGGCGACGCTGTTCCGGTCACGCGTTTCACGTCCTCGCCCAGATCCTTCGCGGCGCGGATCACGGGTCCATAATCCTCCCCGCTCAAAACGATTGTCACCGTCTGCCCGGCGGAAGCGATGCGGAACAGGTCTTCGGCGGCGTTCTGACTATTGGCGATCATGGTCTCGAAAGAAGCGGCGGAAACCGCCGGTCCGGCGGCGAGCAGCGCGCCCGCGAGCAGTCCGGTCACGCGGTTCGGAAATCTCTTTTTTTTCATGCGTTTTTCCTTTGCATAGGGGGGTATTGATTAAATGTGAAAACATATCAAAAAAGTGTTTGAAACAAACATTGAGGATAATATATCGCATTCTACTGTTTTTGCAAGCTCAAATTCCGGTTTTCAATGGCGAAATGCCGTTCATTTTTCTGTTCGGGCGCCCTTTCAGTGTTCCAATCCGTGATTGTCCTGTTTTTTCGTGCCTGTTTCACTGCGTTTTTTCGTCCGAGATTTGAAAAAACAGGAATTTTGCTTCGATTTTAAATCAAATAATATAAAAAATACATGTTTCATGCAAAAAAGTATATATACAATTCCACACTTTTCGCGTTATATTGGATAGTATCGAATTTGTGCGCAGGCATGTCGCCGCAGATCCGATGAAACGCAAGCTCTTTTCACCACATATAACCAACACACCCAACAACACAAACAGGAGAACAACAAAATGAAATGCTCCGTCAGAATGATCGCGATCGCCATTTGCGCCATCGCGGCAAGCCAGGCCTACGCCCAGTTCCCGGGCGGCGGCGCTCCGCAGCAGGGCCAGCAGCAGAGCCAGACTGAAAAGTGGCAGAAGATCCTCAAGGAAACCGAACTGGAACAGAAGCCCTTCACGAAAGGTGAAGACAAGCTGAACATCTGCCAGCACCTTTACAACAAGGAACAGCCCGGCAAGCCGGCGATTCTCGTCTTCCTGCACGGCATCGGCGAACGCGGCGACAACAACCTCGCCCAGAACGAACTCGGCGTGTCCGACATCGTGAAGAACATCCGCGACCTGAAGCAGAAGGTCGTGCTCATCACCTGCCAGTGCCCCTCCAATGAGCTTTGGGCTCCACTGCATCGCGGCGGTTCCGGCGCGGCCCTCCAGCCCCTGCCGTCCAAGTCCACCGGTCTCATCCCGGACATGATCGAAGCGAAGATCAAAGAATTCGACGCCGATCCCGACCGTGTCTACATCACCGGTCTCTCCATGGGCGGCTACGGCACCTGGGACACCATCTGCCGCCGTCCGGATCTCTTCGCGGCTGCGATTCCGATTTGCGGCGGCGCCGACCCGGCGCAGGCTCCTGTCCTGAAGAACATGGCGATCAGCATCTTCCACGGCGACCGCGACGGCCTCGTGCCGACCCAGCTCTCCCGTGACATGCACAAGGCCCTCCAGGATGCCGGCTGCAAAGAACTGAAACTCACGATCTACCCCGGCGTCGAGCACAACTCCTGGGAAAAGGCGTATGCCGATCCTGAGACCTTCAAGTGGCTCTTCGCGCAGAAGCGCACCGAAGAAGGCAAGAAAGCCAAGGGCAAAGTCTTCACCGAAGAAGAAATCGCCAGAGCCAGACAGGGCGGCGGCGGCTTCGGCGGCATGTTCGGCGGCATGGGCGGCGGTATGCCCCCGATGGGCGGCATGGGCGGCGGTATGCCCAACTTCGGCGGCGGTATGCCCAACTTCGGCGGCGGTATGCCTCCGATGGGCGGTCAGGGTGGTCCCGGCGGTGCTGCTCCCGGCGGTCAGGGCGGATTCCCCGGATTCGGCGGCGGTCAGGGCGGCATGCCTCCGATGGGCGGCGGTCAGGGCGGCTTCCCCGGCTTCGGCCAGGGCGGTGCTCCCGGCGGCGCCCCCGGTGCTGCTCCCGGCGGTCAGGGTGGATTCCCCGGCTTCGGCGGCGGCCAGGGCGGCCAGGGCGGTCAGCGTCCGCAGGGCCAGCGTCCCGGTAACGGTCAGGGCGGCGGCTTCGGCGGCGGCATGGGCGGCTTCGGCGGCGGCATGGGCGGCTTCGGCGGCGGCATGGGCGGCTTCGGCGGCGGCATGGGCGGCTTCGGCGGCGGCATGGGGCCCGGCATGGGCGGCCAGGGTGGCGGCGCGAACGTCAATACCCTCACCCAGATCCAGGAAAAGTTCCCGGATGAATACAAGGCTGCGCAGAAGCTTCGTCAGGATGATCCTGCTGCCTATCGTGCGAAAATGCGCGAACTCCAGGGCAAGCTCAACGACGCCAAGTAATCCGAATCGGGTTTTCCCGATCTGATACACAAACTGAAGTCAACCGGATCGCGACACGGTCCGGTTGGCTTTTTTAATGCCCGGAAACTCCCCGAAGCGATCCCGCCGTCTTCGGCACACCCTGCGCGCGGGGGATGCTGACCTGTTCAGGCAAAAGAGGGATTCAACAAAACGGGCCGACGGATGCGGAATCCGTCAGCCCGGAGAGAGCGATAATTTGTCAGGAGAAAGACGGGATTACTTGTCCTTCTTCTCGTCCTTCTTTTCCTCCTTCTTCTCGTCCTTCTTTTCCTCCTTCTTCTCGTCCTTCTTCGCATCGCCGGACTTCTTTTCGACGAACTCGACGTAGTCCAGATAGACGTCCGCTTTCGATTCCGTGTACTGGCTGTTCGAGGAGATGCTGAGCGCCCAGTCGGACGGGATCTTCTTGAAGATCTTCTTCATGTCGTCGTAGACGTTGACTTCCTCCTCGAACCAGGTGTCCTTTTTGTCGTTCTTGTCGCGCAGGGTGAACCAGTCGACGTCGACGACCCAGTTGTAGGTGGACGAGCCGGATTTTCCCTTCGGGGTCTCGGTCTGCCAGTTGTAGGAGATGCTGCTCTGCGTGAGCTTGCCGTAGCCGACGTAGACGGCGATGCCCTGGTCGTCCTTGGACTTGACCGTGGCGTCCGCTCCGGTCGGGAGCGTGACGGCTTTCCAGCGCCAGCGCATGATCGGGTATTTCTTCAGGTCGACGTCGGAGCAGTCGACCATGATGACGCCGGACGCCTTATCGGAGGTGATGTGCAGGACCTTGTGCTTCAGCTCCTTGTCCTCGACGATCTCGTACTTCACGTCGGGCGTGCCGGGTTTGCCGCGGTAGCTCCAGCCTTCCGGGATGCCTTCCTTGTCGAGCTTCGAGGTCTGGAAGTCCCAGTGGCGCGCGGGTTCCTTCTTCGCGGCGAGCGCGGAGGAGAGGAAGGCGCAGGGGGCGAGGAGAACGGCGATCAGGGCGGCGGATTTCATGAGGCGGAAACGATTGTTCATTTGAGTTTCTCCCATTTCCATTCTTTGGTGTATTGGTCGCGCCGTTCGAGGATGTCCCGGACGTATTTGCGCGTGGATTCGATGTCGATATTCGGCATGACTTTGCCGTCGTGGAGGAGCGGTTTCCATGTGTCGGCGCGCTGGATGCCCGCGTTGTACTCGCAGAGCGCGAGCGCCTCGGCGTCGTTGTAGTCCTTCCAGCGCTCCAAAGCCCTGCCGAGGAACCAGGACCCGATCTCGATGTTGAGCGCGGGATCCATCAGCGCGCCGTCGGAGGGGACCTGGCGGTGAAACGTCTTTTCCCAGTCCCTGACGGCGGCCTGCGGCATGACCTGCATGAGCCCGATTTCACCCTTGGATCCGCGCGCCGAGGCGTCGAACCGGCTTTCCTTCCAGATGACGGCTTTCAGGAGAGGCGGATACACGCCGTTCCTGCGTCCCGCCGCCACGATCATTTTGTCGTAGCGGCTGGAGCGGTCCATGTAGCTGGAGATGAACGAACCGGCTTTCCAGATGCCGACGCCCATCAGGACGCCGACGATGGCGAACATCAGCAGCAGGAAGACCGCCTGCGTCCGGTGGACGGAAATCCGCAGGGTACTGCGTTGCGGATTGTCCTTTTTCGGGGACTTCCCGGCGGTTTTCCGCTTGATAGTCTGTTTCGTCCGTTTTGCTGGCATTCCGGTCCTCCGATGAGGCAGGGCAGAGGGCGGTCCGGAGCGGGGTCAGTTCTGCTCCGGAGCCGCGGATGAATTCATGGCGGCGGCCGCGGCTTCCGCGGCGCGAATGCGTTCGGCTTCCGCCAGGAGTTTCTTGAAGGTCTCTTCGTATTTGAGCTCCTGCGGGACGGGGATTACGCGGAGTTCGCGGAGCTGCTTCATGTCGACCGCCGCCGGGGCGTTCATCATCAGGTCTTCCGCCTGCTGGTTGAACGGGAAAGCGATGACTTCGCGGATGTTCGGGGCGTCGGCGAGGAGCATCGCCATGCGGTCGACGCCGGGAGCGATGCCTCCGTGCGGCGGCGCGCCGAGTTTGAAGGCGCGGATCATACCGCCGAACTTGTCGTCGACGACCTCGCGGGAGTAGCCGCACATCTCGAAGAGCTTGTACATGAGTTCCGGCTGGTGGTTGCGGATCGCGCCGGAGGACAGCTCGATGCCGTTGCACACGATGTCATACTGGTACGCCACGATGTCCAGCGGGTTCTGCGTCTCGACCGCCTTCATCCCGCCCTGCGGCATGGAGAAGGGATTGTGGCAGAAGATTAGCGCGCCGGTCTCCTCGTCGGTCTCGAACATCGGGAAGTCGACGATCCAGCAGAATTTGAAGACATTCGGGTCGATGAGACCGAGGCGGCGTCCGAGCTCGCCGATCACCTTGCCGCCGACGGAGTTCACGAGGGCGCGCTTGTCGGCGAGGAAGAACAGCACGTCGCCGTCCTGGATGCCCGCCTTTTCGGCGAGAGAGGGCAGTTCATTGCCGGTGAGGAACTTCACGATCGGGCTCTTGGTCTCGCCGGCGCTCCAGATGATGTACGCCATGCCCTTCGCGCCGCATTCCTGCGCGAACGCGATCATTTCGTCGTAGAAACGGCGCGGCTGCGGATTGTCCGCCTTCGCGATGCCGCTGACCTTGATCGCCTTCACGACGCCGCCGGAGGCGACCGTCTTGGAGAACGCCTGGAATCCGCTGTCCTTGAAGACGTCGGTGACGTCGATCATCTCAAGCGGGTTGCGGAGGTCGGGCTTGTCCGTACCGAAGCGCTCCATGGATTCGCGGAACGGGATGCGCGGGAAGGGGGCGGGGCTGATCTTCTTCGTGGTGAACTTCGGGAAGATGTCCGTGAGGAGGTCTTCCAGGATCGCGAAGATGTCGTCCTGCGTGGCGTAGCTCATCTCGATGTCGAGCTGGTAGAATTCGCCCGGGGAACGGTCGGCGCGCGCGTCCTCGTCGCGGAAGCACGGCGCGATCTGGAAATAGCGGTCGAACCCGGCGACCATCAGCAGCTGCTTGAACTGCTGCGGGGCCTGGGGCAGGGCGTAGAACTTGCCGGGGTGGACGCGGCTCGGCACGAGGTAGTCGCGGGCGCCTTCCGGGGAGCTGCTGGTGAGGATCGGGGTCTGGTATTCGGTGAATCCGAGGTCCCACATCTTGCGGCGCAGGGATTCGATGAGCTTGGCGCGCATCACAATATGGTTGTGCAGATCCTCGCGGCGGAGGTCCAGAAAACGGTATTTGAGGCGGAGCGATTCGGGCGCGTCCTCGTCTTTCGCCACGAGGAACGGGAGCTGTTCGGTCTCGCCGAGCACGGACATCTGTTCCGCCACAAGTTCGATCTCGCCGGTCGCGAGCTTCGGATTGACGGTTTCCGGCGTACGCGCCACGACTTTGCCCGTGAAGCACACGACCGTCTCGACGCGCCAGCGCTCAAGTTCCTGGTAGAAATCCTTGGTCGGGTCGATCACGATCTGTGTCTTGCCGTAGTGGTCGCGCAGGTCGATGAAGATGATGCCGCCGTGGTCGCGCACGCTGTGGATCCAGCCGGACAGGCGCGCAGTGATTCCGACGTCGCTTTTTCTCAGTTCGCCGCAGGTATGCGTTCTGAACTCATGCATGATTCGTTCTCCGTTGTATCTGAATGGGTTGAAAAACAGAAACATGGGCGATGACGGGTTCGAACCGCCGACATTCACGGTGTAAGCATGACGCTCTAACCAGCTGAGCTAATCGCCCATAACACAATATATCGTATAATATACTCCGCTGAACAGAAAAATGCAAGCATGGCTTTTATTTTTCTTCAATTACGCAAACAGGATTCCGGATCAAAACAAGATCTGAAAAAGCGGACTGTTTTGATCAGCTTCCTCCTCCCCCTGAAACCCGGATGCCGTTTTTCTGCATTTTTTTGCTGTAAAGTCGATGCTTATACTTGATTTTTTTGCAGAATGAAGTATATTATAGAAATTTGTATTTTTTCTTTTCATTCTCCGAACAAAAATGAACGGTTTTCTTTCACGAATCCGGAAGCCGGGAACATTGATCTTCTGGCTGGTCGTCCTTTTCCTGATCATCACGGGCGCGATCCTGACGACCGCCCTGCCAACGGGGCATTCCCGGGAGAACCAATGGGTCGAGCCGGAGATGACCGTCCTCCCGAAAAACACGTTCGACAAGACGCTTCGCGTCGTCGGGGACATTGATTACAAGCCTTTTTCATACACCCACGGCGATTTCGTGCCGCGCGGATATGACGTCGAACTTGTCGCCTGGCTTGCCAACCGTCTGGAGTACAATCTGAAGATTCAGCTCACGAGCTGGATCGAGGCTGTCGCCATGATCAAGGAAGGCGAGGCCGACCTGATCATGGGCTGCGACAAACAGGACTCCTCGGTCATGGACTGCTCTTTCACAATCCCGACATTCGAGGAGAAATTCGTCGCGTTCGAACTGAAACAGAGCGGATCGTTCACCGATCTTTACAACAAAAGAATCGCGCTCATCGAAGGCTGCGGCCTGAAGGAGACGATGATCCGCCAGCATCTTTGGCGCAACTGTTTCGAATATGAAACCGTTACGGACTGCGTCGACGCCGTCCTCCGGGGAGAACGCGATTGCTTTATCGCACATGCCACCATCGGAGAGGTCGCGCTCCGTTCGTTCGGCCGTGATGCCGGACGTTTCCGCGGACGCCTGGACATCGCAACCGGGCAAATGTGCCTGGGGATCGCGGAAAAGAATTCTGAATTTCTCACGAAGGTCAATGACACTCTGCTTGCGATGCGCGCCGACGGTACGCTGGAACATCTGCAGCGGAAATGGATCGAGCCGTTTGAACCCAATCCGTCGGATGCCGGTTTTCCACGGAATGTTCTGTTATTCTTTCTGGCGGCTCTTGACCTGCTTGTCCTGGCGGGGATTTGCCTGATGGGATACAGCCTGGTCCGTTTCAAGCACGAAAAAGACCACGAAATCGAGACGAAAAGTCGTTAAACGGATGCCTGACAGGTCTTCCTCTGATTCCGTTATTTTCATCGCATATTCATCGCACGGTTTCCGCAAGGAGCTGCGCATATCTATGCTTGTTTATTTTGATATTTGATGAAAAAAACGTCTTTTTGAGTTTTTGCGACCAGTTTTTTCTTGACAAATCCAAAAAAAGGTGCTATATTCCCCGAAACACAATAATTAGATAAATGTTTCATGGGAAAGGAGCCTCCTTTGGATCACAGAATCACCTCCGCGCACCGGGCGAAGCTTTATATCCTGAATTTCAGTCTGCTGACTTTGTTGTTGCTCGGCTTTCTTGTGTTCAACACGATCCGACTGAACCGCATCACCATCGAAACGGGGATGACCGATGAGTATCTTCTGGAATGCAATCAGGCGGGCGATCTTCTCCAGACCGGTTCGGACATCCTGACGAACGCCGTGCGGAATTATGTCGTCTCGGGAAATAAGGAATACCGAGACGCGTATTTCAAGGAAGCATACGTGGACAAGCATCGCGAGGAAGGTATCGAGGAAGCCGCCCGTCTTCCGAACGGGGAAAAGCTCGAAAAGATCCTCGTGAACGGCATGAAACATTCGGTCAACCTGATGCAGCTGGAATTCCATGCCATGAGGCTGGTCGATTCCGATCAGGATTTGGACGATCCGTCCTGTCCGAAAGAAGTGCACGATTATCCTCTCACGGAAGCGGAACTGGCGGCATCGCCGGAGCAGCGCCGCGAGATGGCGATCGGGATCGTCTTCGGAAAAGACTATTCCCTCTACAAGGACCAGATATACAATGCGATCGACAGAAACCTCGGAAACGCGATCCTGTACTATTCGTCGCATCGAAAAGACGTCCTCGACCGATATCACCGTTACTACACCTACCACATGATCGCGCTGACCGCGTTCGCTCCGCTTCTTGTGCTGTTTACGCTGTTCCTGCTCCGTCTGCGCGGACGGGCGAACAAATTCCTGCGCAGCGTCCTGGACAACATCCCGATCATGTTCTTCATTAAGGACGCGAAAACGGAACGCTATGTGGACTGCAATATGGCATTTTCGCGTTTTGCGTGCAAACCCTCGGTCGCCGAAACGATCGGGTTTTCCGACGCCGAACTGTTCGACAATGCCACGGCGACGGATTTCGTGGCGAAAGACCGCAAGGCGCTTTCGGGGAATGAACCCAATTCCTTTTTTGAAAATGCACTGGATGCGCACGGGAAACCGTACAGTTTTTTGACGACCAAACTCAAACTCACGGACCTGGACGGAAACACCTGTCTTTTCGGCATGTCGCAGGACGTGACGGAGGCGATGGAGACCCACCGCAACAGCGAGGCGATCGGAGAAGCCCTCCTCGCGCTTCAGTCCTACGACGCGGTGTCCCATCCGCAGAAAGTGATCGAGGTCATCCGCAGACGCCTTGCTGCGGATTTCTGCCACCTGATCCGCTGCGACGAATCTCTGGGGCAGGCGATCGTCGAGCCGGACTGCCACGCGCACCGCATCCACGAGGCCCCATGCAAACGCCTGGTCGCCGATCTGGACGACTTCCGTTACTGCACGAAAGACATCGTGCCGATGGAGCCTTTCGTGATCGACCGGAACGCGCCGCAGTCGCTTATCCACACGTATGGCGTTTTTGAACCCGAAACCAGGACATGGAGGCCGTCGACGTCCTATTCCATGCCCGTTACATTGGCAGGCAAACGGTTCGGCGACATCGTCATCGGCTATGCCGGGAAACGGACGCTTTCCGCCATAGAAAAAGAGTTTATCCAGATGAGCGTGAAGGTGCTGGAGAACGCGCTGGAACGCAAGCGCGCCAACGACGAACTGCGCACCGCGCTGGACAAGGAGATCGAAGCCGAGCGCGCGAAGAGCTACTTCTTCTCCTCCGTGTCGCACGATATCCGCACGCCGCTCAACGCCATCATCGGCTATACCGAACTCCTGATCGGCGGCATCGACGACCAGAAGGAACGCTCCAAGGCGCTCTCCGCCATTTCCACCAGCGGGCACACGCTGCTCCAGCTCATCAACGACGTGCTGGACCTCTCCAAGCTCGAATCCGGCAAGATGGACATCAAGCCGGAACTCACCGACGTCCGGGAGATCGTTTCCACCGTGCTCCATTCCTTCGACGTGACCACCATGAACAGCGACGTGAAGCTGAAGGAGGAGTACGGTCCGCTGCCGCTGATAGAGATCGACCCGCAGCGCATCCGGCAGATTCTGTTCAACCTCATCGGCAATGCCGTCAAGTTCACGGAACACGGCGAAATCCGCGTCCGGGCATCGTTCCGGAACAACATCAGCAACGCGAACGGCGTTTTCACGCTCTCCGTCTCGGACACCGGCTGCGGCATCGCGGAGGCCGAAAAGGAAAAACTCATGACCCCGTACGTGCAGGCGGGCACGAAAGCGAGGACCAAGGGCACCGGCCTCGGACTTGCCATCTGCAAGCAGCTAGCCACCAAGATGGGCGGCAGCCTGACATTCGTCTCCGAACTTGGCAAGGGCTCCACGTTCACGCTGGAACTCCGCGAGGTGAAGTGCACCGAGCATTCGCCGGACGCGGACAAAAAGGCCGCCGCCGGACAGGAACTCCTCAATGAACGGATGAACGGCGACGACACGCGCGGCGGGATCAGAATATCCGGCACGCAGAAAGAGATCGGCGAATACCGCATCCTGATCGCGGACGACGTCCCGCTGAACCTCGCGGTCCTGAAAGCGCTCCTCACAAGGATCGGTCTGCGCAACGTCGCGACTGCCGTCGACGGGCAGGACGCATGGGAAAAGGTTGCGAAATCGGATACCCCGTTCGACCTGATCCTGACCGACATGTGGATGCCGAAAATGGACGGCAAGGATCTGGTCTCCAAGATCCGCGCTGACAAACGGTTCGCCACTCTTCCTGTCTATGCCGTCACCGCCGACATTGAGGAACAGAAGAGATTTGAGGACCACGGGTTCACGGGGATCCTTTTGAAACCCGTCACCACCGACAAACTGTCCAGGTTGTTCAACTGAAGGGTTGTTTCAGCGGGCACGCTAACGTGAAACAAGGTCGGATTCAGCAAGGTTGACATTATGCAGGGCTACTCCTATTCCATATTCTCCCTCGTCGCAATCGCGATTCATTTAATCGTCAATTTCAACCCCCTCATCGGGCGCGGGATCGTCACCGAGCGCGGGCGTCGCTACCGCGGATTCCTGTACGGCATCCTGTTCTATTATGTGGCGGACGGGGCGTGGGGAGTCCTTGCGGGGCTTGGCTGGACGCGGCTCCTGTACCTCGACACCATATTCTTCTTCTTTTCCCTTCCCGTGTTCGTTTTCATGTGGTGCCGTTTCGTCATCATCTATCTCGTCTTCGACAAGCTGACGTCACGGATTCTCACCTGGTCCGGGTATGCGCTCCTTGCCTTCAACGTCGTGATGCTGACGCTCAATTGCTTCAACGGCTGCTTTTTCTCGTTCGATGAGAACGGAACGTATCTTTTCGGGGACAAGCGCTACCTGTCCTTCACGCTGCTGATCGCATTCATCCTTCTGATCGCGGGCGCCGTGTTCGCGAAAGCCGTCAAATCCCGGGATCCCGCCGTCCGCAGGCGGAACATGATGGTGCTGCTGTTCTCCGTCACGATAGCGGTGGCAAATCTTCTCCAGGTCATCTGGCCGCTCACGCCGTTCACCTCGCTAAGCTGCCTCGTCTGCAACTGCTTCTTCCATACCTTCGTCATCCAGGACGATCAGGCGGCGCGGCAGATGACCGAGCTTGAGAACGCGCTGGAACGGGCGCGCAGGGCGGAGAAGGCGCGGAGCATGTTCTTCAGCATCGTGAGCCACGACATCCGCACGCCGCTCAATGCGATTCTCGGCTATGCCGAACTTCTTCAGAACGGGATCAAGAGTCCGGCCGAGATGGACGAAGCCCTTGAGTCCATCCGCGAAAGCGGCACGACGCTTCTGGAGCTTGTGAACGACGTCCTCGACCTCGCGAAACTCGACTCGGGAAAGATGACGCTCCACCCCGAGCCCGTGCTCCTGTCCCGGTTGGCGGACAACGTGTTCGCATCCTTCCGGCTGGTCGCCGCCGGGAAGGGAGTCGAGCTCGTCAACCGGACGGCGGACGTGCCGGAGCTTCTTCTGGATGAACACCGCGTCCGCCAGATCCTCTTCAACCTGATCGGGAACGCGGTCAAGTTCACGGAACGGGGCTCCATCACGGTTGCCGCGTCCTACACGGACACGAACCTCGAGTTTTCCGTTTCCGATACCGGCTGCGGCATTCCCGCCGACATGCTGGCGCATATCCTCGACCCGTTCGTCCAGGTCCATGACCCCAGCCATGCGCCGGACAGGGCTACTGGGACGGGCTTGGGTCTCTCCATCTGCAGAAGCCTGATCGAGGCGATGGGCGGAGAACTCAGCATCAAGAGCGAACTCGGAAAGGGGTCGACGTTCAAGGCGCACATCCCCGGCGTCAAGGTCTCCGGGGAAAAGACTAAAACCGCCGCCGTGCCGAAACCGTTCGCCGCGCCGAAGAGACACCCGGAACATGTGCTGGTCGTCGACGATTCCCAGGTCAATCGCTCCATTCTGACCGCCTTTCTGAAAAAAGCGGGCGTCGGCTTGATCGACCAGGCGTGCGACGGCGGGGAGGCGCTCGCGAAACTTGATTCCGCCTTGAAAGAGGGGCGTCCGCACGATTTCGTCTTTTCCGACCTCTGGATGCCGAACATGAACGGCATTGAGTTCATTGAGAAGCTCCGTGCCGATTCCCGGTTCAACGGTCTTCCCGTCTATGCGCTGACCGCCGACACGGAGTTCAACCGCGACGACCGGACCAGACTCTTCTCCGGAACCCTCCTCAAGCCGCTGACTTACGACAAGCTCGTGGCGCTGTTTTCCTCGACGTGATGAAAGCTTTCCGGTCCGCGTCGGATCACACGGGGAGCTGTATTCCTGTGCCAAAACGTTATTTTTACGTTATTTTCGCATTTCCTCACGAGAGTGTTTGACTTTTGGAGAAGATGAGGATATATTTTTGCAGAATGCGGCTATTCGCTCAGCCGTTCCGTTCAAAATCAAAACCGGAAAGAACCGCAAAACGGAAGCTGTCCAACTTTTAACTTATTCTTTAACGTTCATTATACACTAACCCCAGAGAAAGATCAGACATGAAACACGCACCTCTCACACTTTTCGCGTTCGCCATCGCGTGCGCGACCGCCGGATCCGCGTACTGCGCGGAAACACAGGATCCCATATCGGCACATCCCCATCATTTCGCCGACCTGCGGACCACCGGAGTCAACCGCGAGCTCAGCCATGCCCCGATCTACGGGACATTCTTCGACGAAGCATCCGCCGCGGCATACCGGAAGACGCCGTCGAAGTACACGCTCAATCTGAACGGGAAATGGAAATTTCAGCTGTACGGCAAGCCGGACGATGTGCCGGACGACGTCATCCGTCCCGATTTTGCCGATTCCTCCTGGCTGGATATGACGGTTCCCTCGAACTGGCAGAGCGACATGCGTGTCCCCGATCGCGGTGTTTACATCAACAATATTTATTTGTTCCAGAAAGAAGCGAATCCGCCGCTGCTGCCGACCGCGAATCCGACCGGATGCTACCGCCGCACGTTCGATGTCCCGGCGGACTGGTTGGAACGTGACGTCCGCATCGTGTTCGACGGCGTGGACAGCGCATACGATTTCTGGGTAAACGGGCAGTACGCGGGCTATGCGGAAGACAGCCGTCTGCCGTCCGAATTCGCGATCACGAAGCTGCTGAAGCCCGGCAAGAACACCATCGCCGTGAAGGTGTACCGTTTCTCGACCGGAACTTTCCTGGAATGCCAGGACGTCTGGCGCATGAGCGGCATCTACCGCGACGTCCGCCTGATGGCGCTGTCTCCGGTGCATCTGCGCGACTGGTCGGTCAGGACCACGTTCACGGATCAGGCGAAGAACCAGCGTCATGAAAAATCCGACGCGAATCTGGAGGTCATGGCGTATGTGGAAACACGCGCGCTGCCGCGTCAGCCCATCGGGGATCTTCCGATGTCATCGTATCCCGGCGTTCGCGTGAAGGCGCGTCTGCTGGATGCAGACGGCAAGCTTGTCGCCGAAAGCCGTACGGAACGCTTCAGCGGCCAGTCCGGCATGTTCGGCCAGCGGTCGGAACGCGGCGCCGCGATCATTTCCATGCGTGTGGCCGCTCCCGAACAGTGGTCCCCGGATTCCCCGTATCTCTACAAACTCTTCCTGCACCTCGTGGATGATTCCGGCAAGACGCTGGAAGTGCAGTATGTGCCGGTTGGATTCCGTCAGATCGAAATCCGCGGCAGGGATGTCCTGCTGAACGGCCAGCGCCTCATCGTGCGCGGCGTGGACCGTCACGACATCAGCGCGAAACACGCGTTCGCCGTGACAGAGGAGGATATGCGCCTCGACATCGAGACGATGAAGAAGCTCAACTTCAACGCTGTCCGCACCAGCCACTATCCGAACAACAACCGCTGGTACGAACTCTGCAACGAATACGGCCTGCTGGTCGTCGACGAGACCAACATCGAGACGCACGGCATGGGCGCGCAGCTTTCGAAAGATCCCGCCTGGGCACCGGTTTACCTCGAACGCGCCGAACGCATGGTGCTCCGCGACCGCAACACCCCGTGCATCGGGTTCTGGTCGCTCGGCAACGAATCCGGTTCCGGCGCGAACCAGGCCGCCATGGCGAACTGGATCCGCTTCACCGATCCGACCCGTCCCGTGCAGTATGAAAGCGGCAACCCCGGACCGATCATCAGCGACATCCTGTGCCCCATGTACACGCGTCCCGACCGCATCCGCTCCATGATGAACGGCCGGAACGACAACCGCCCGATCATCCTGTGCGAATACGCCTATGCGAAGGGCAACTCAACCGGAAACATCTTCCAGTACTGGGATCTCGTAAATGAGAACCGCGGATACCACGGCGGATTCCTCTGGGACTGGGCGGACAAGGCGCTCCTGAACGTGATCGCTAAGACCGGCGAGGTCAACTACGGCTACGGCAACGACTTCGGCGAAAACTACGATTACCAGGCCAACGGACAGAACCGCACCCAGGTCCTGAACGGCATCGTGGACGCATCCGTCACGCCGCATCCCGGCGCGCAGGAAGTCCGCGTCTGCCAGGCTCCGATCCGCTTCAAGCTCGAAGGAAAGAAGCTGACGGTCATCAATGAGCGCAACAACGCCTCGACCGCCGACCTGAAATTCCGCTGGGAAGAGACCGCGAACGGCAAAATCGTCAAATCCGGCGTCCTGAACGTCCCGGTGACCCAGTGCTTCGAATCCGCAGTCGTCGAAGTCCCGTTCGATGCGCCCGCCTCCGACGCATGGAGTTTCCTGAACGTCTATTGCGATGGTCCGAAACACGAGATCACCCGTACGCAGTTTGCGCTTTCCGCTCCGGCTCAGGCTCCCGCCGCGATCTCGAAGCTCCAGGATGCCCGTTCCGGAAAGATGACCATCACGGATTCCGACGTGAAGGAAACCGCGGACACGCTCACCATCGGATTCCTGACCTGGTCGAAAAAGACCGGCGAACTCGTTTCCATAAAGCCCGAAGGCAAGGAACTCCTTGCCGCGCCCGCTGAAGAAATCTTCTACCGTGCCCCCACCTGCAACGACCGCATGATGGATCATGACGGCTCGTTCGCGAAGGACTGGCCCAAGATCATCAACCCGAAACGCGAGCTGGTCAGTTTCGAGTGGAAAAAAGACGGCGGGATGTACACGGTCATCGCAAAAACCCGTATTGGCGGCGCTGTGGAATCGGTCATTGTCTGGACCGTCGATCCCGCGAAGGCGCACCTCCTGAACTTCCACCAGTACGCGTTATTCCGTCAGAATGATCTGCGTTCCGTGGCGCGCGTCGGTATGATGTTCCCGCTGGTCGAAGGCTTCGAAACCGCGAAGTATTTCGGACGCGGCCCGTATGAAAACTATCCGGACCGTTTCGTCGCTTCGCTCATCGGCCGCTGGGAAAACAGTATCTCCGACATGCTGGAGAACTATCTCGTGCCGTCCGAATGCGGCAGCCGCGGCGACGTGGTGGAGCTGAATCTGACCGGAAAAGGCGGACAGCATCTTGGCGTTTGGGAAGACGGCGGCAAGCCGTTCCGCTTCTCCGCACTGCACCTCTCTCCGCAGGACCTGATGGCCGCGGACCACAGCTGGGAACTGAAACCCGGCAAAAAGACCTGGCTGATCCTCGACGGCTTCCACATGGGCGTCGGCGGCGACGACGGCTGGTCGGTCAGCGTCCATAACGAATACCAGCTTCGTCCGAACCGGTACGAATGGAGCTGCACGCTGGATTTCCGCAAGCCGGAATAAGGATGCTAGGATGAAATCGGCTTTTTTCCGCATTTTTCCAGCCCGGCACAGTTGACTTTCATTGTTTCGAGTCTATGTTATTTAAAAAATATTCAAAAAACATAACTTCAACCCGAAAGGATGATATCCGCATGTTGAAAAACATCTCCGCCTCCCTTCTCGCCGCTTCGACCGCCGCCGCGCTCCTCGCGGGGTGCTCCTCCGCCGAAGCCGCCCCGGACAAGCCGTCCGCGGGCGTGATCCGCATTGACACCGCGCATCCGGGCGCAAAGATCAGCCCGCTGCTCTACGGCATCTTCTTCGAAGAGATCAACCGCGCGGGCGAGGGCGGCATCTACGCCGAAATGATCCAGAACCGTTCGTTCGAGGACAACACGTCCTACCCGATCGCCTGGTTCTCCGAAAAAGCCGACATCGCCCTCGACCGCACCTCCGCGATCCATGCGAACAACCCGACCTCGCTGAAAGTCGTGGCGCAGGCGGGCGGACGCGTGATGAACCGCGGATTCGTGGGCGGACCGCAGGGCGGCAGACCGCGCGGAGCGGATCGCCGGTGGCAGGAGAACGCCGCCGGACAGCCCGCCCAGCTCTTTGTGGAGGCGAGCGCGGAATATGACCTCACGCTGTACGCCCGTTCCGAGAAGGGCGGCGAACGCCTCGATATCTCACTCGTCGGCAGCGACGGCAAGGTCCTGGCGCATACCAGCGTCACACCGTCGAAGCAGTGGCGCAAGTACACGGTCCTCCTGACCGCCCAGCGCACCGACGCGCACGCCCAGCTCGTGATTGGCAACGCCCAGCCCGCCACCTACTGGCTCGACATGGTCTCGCTTTTCCCGCGCCGCACCTGGAAAAACCGCAAGAACGGCCTTCGTCCCGACCTCATGAAGATGGTCGCAGCCATGAAACCCGCGTTCGTGCGCTTCCCCGGCGGCTGCTTCGTGGAAGGGCGCGGCATCGAAAACCGCGCGATCTGGAAGAACTCCGTCGGTCCGATCGAACAGCGCGTCGGGCAGTGGTGCATCTGGCAGTACGAGGCAAGCAACGGCCTCGGCTACCATGAATACCTCCAGATGTGCGAAGACCTCGGCGCGGAGCCGCTCTTCGTCATTAACTGCGGCATGGGCCACGAAACGCGCAACGGCAGGGACACCATGTACAACGTCCCGATGAACGAGATGCAGCCATTCGTGCAGGACGCCCTCGACGCCATCGAATACGCCAATGGCCCCGTCAGCTCGAAATGGGGCGCCGAACGCGCCAAGAACGGACATCCCGAGCCGTTTAACATGAAGTACATCGAGATCGGCAACGAGAACGGCGGGGCAGCCTACGCCGAACGCTATGCACTCATGGCGAAGGCGATTCTCGAGAAATACCCGAAGATGCGCCTCGTGGCAAATGAAGCCACCGCCGGATTCAAGAACGACATCCTCGATCCGCACATGTACTCCGATTCCGCCGCCTTCCGCCGCGATGCCACGCGCTTCGACAACCAGGACCGCAACGGCCCGAAGATCTATTTCGGCGAATACGCCGTGACCAGCGGATCCGGCAAGGGCAACCTCAACGCCGCGCTCGGCGAGGCCGCGTTCATGACCGGGCTCGAACGCAACGGCGACATCGTGATCATGAGCTCCTACGCGCCGCTCTTCCGCCGCGCCGGCTGGGAGACCTGGAACCCGGACGCGATCTGCTTCGACCAGAGCCGCGTCTTCGGCACGCCGTCCTACTGGGCGCAGGTCATGTTCGCGAACAACCGCGCCGACCGGAACTATGACCTGACCCTGACCGTTTCGGACGAGAACCAGAACACCTTCAAGGGCTTCGTCGGTCTCGGCTCCTGGGAAACGAAGGTCTCCTACAAGGACCTGAAGATCACGCACGGCGACCAGGTCCTCGCCGCACCGGAATTCAAAAACGGGCTCGACGGCGTCCTCCCCGTCCGCGGTCAGTGGCTCGCGAAGGACGGCGTCCTCACGCAGTCCACGCTTGACACCGACACACTCGCCATTATCGGCGAGCCCGAATGGGAAGAATACACGATCTCCGTCAAGGCGCAGAAGCTCGAAGGCAACGAAGGATTCCTCATCGGCTTCGCCATGCCGAATGCCGAGACCAAGAGCTGGCTCAACCTCGGCGGCTGGGGCAACACCGACCACGGCATCGAGCATCCCGACACCCCGACGCACCGTACCCGCGGCGTCATTGAGACCGGGAAGTGGTACGACATCCGCATCGACGTGAACAAGTCCAACGTGGTGTGCAGCGTCGACGGCAAGGTCGTCTTCGACCAGAAGATCCAGCAGAACTCCGCGCTTGCCGCTGTCGCCGGACTCGACCAGAAGACCGGCGAGACCATTCTGAAGTTCGTCAACTCCGACCGCGAACCGATCACGCTCACGATCGACACCGGCGCCACGAAGTCCGTCACGCTGAAGGGCACGGCAGTCACGCTCGCGGGCGAAGACCAGGCGCTGGAGAACACCTTTGAGGATCCGCTCCGCGTCAGCCCGAAGAAGAAATCGATCAGCGTGAAGTCAGACGACTTCCGCTACACCTTCCCGGCGAACTCCGTCACCATCCTCCGCTGGAAGTAATATCCGGGACAAACACAACAAACGCAACGGGTCGACGGGGGTTCTCCGCCGGCCCGTTCGATTATATGGAGCCCCTTGAGAGGCTCAGATATCTGCAGCGGAGATCGCGCGACGCGTGACGGCGACGTTGTGAACGCGGAGGGCTTCGACGCCGACGCGGCAGAGATCAAGCTGGAGCTGCGCCGTGGCTTCGTCGCGGTCAGCGGGGCAGGGGATGCCGTACATGCGCCCGATGAAGCCTTTGCGCGAGATTCCGTAGAAAAGCGGGAAGCCGAGCTTTTTGAATTCGGCGGCGCGGCGGATGAGCGCCATGTTCTGTTCGTCCGTCTTGGAGAAGCCGACGCCCGGATCGATCATGATGCGGGCGGGATCGACGCCGGCGCGGATGGCTTTCGATGCGGCGTCGCGCAGGAACGCCGACACGTCGGCGACCAGATCGCCGTAGACGAGGTTTTCCGGGGCCTGCATGGTCTCCGGGGTGCCGCGCATGTGCATGACGATGAGCGCGGCATGATGCGCCGCGACCGCGTCCGCCATGCGCGGGTCGAACTGAAGCCCGCTGACGTCGTTGACGCAGTCGGCTCCGACGGCAAGCGCGGCGTCGGCGACTTCGGCTTTGCGCGTGTCGACGCTGAGGAAAAGGTCGGGGAAGCGCGCCCGGATGAGCTTCAGGGCAGGGAGCAGACGGCGTATTTCCTCGTCTATAGGGATCGCCTCCGAGCCGGGACGGGTGGATTCTGCTCCCAGGTCGAGTGCGTCCGCGCCGTCGGCGACCATTTGCGCGGCGAATTGTGCGGAGGATTCCGGCGAAGCGGTGTGCGCGCCGCCGTCGCTGAAGGAGTCCGGCGTGAGGTTCAGGATGCCGAAAAGACGCGGCCGGGCGAGAGTGCCCGACCGCGCTGCGTTTTTCAGAGTTTCAAAGAAACGGTCAGAACGGGACATTGCCGCCGTCGTCTCCGCCGAAGTCGGAGGGATCGACGTAATCGTCTTCCTCTTCGGACTGTTTCTTCGGGGCGTCGTCGTCGAAATCGTCGTCGCCGCCGGTCTCTTCCACAACTTCTTCCGTTTCGGACTCCGTCTCCTCGCGGACGGGGAGCGGTTCGCCCGCCGCGGCGAAGACGCCGGTGTTCTCGGCGGGTTCCTTCGGCTCCTCCTCCTCGACCTGCATCACGGTGGAAACGCCGATGATGCTGTCGTTCTTGCGGAGGGCTATGATGCGGACGCCCATGGAGTTGCGTCCGACGAGGCGGATTTCGTCGACGCGGGTGCGGACCACCTGTCCGCGCTGGGTCGTGAGGATGATGTCTTCGCCGGGATGGACCTTGATCGCGGCGACGACGGTTTCGCCTTCGCCGAGCTTGATGTTGCGGACGCCCATCGCGCCGCGTCCGGTGAGGCGGTAGGACTCGACGTAGCTGCGCTTGCCCCATCCTCTGCTGGTGACGACGAGGAGCTGCGGCTTGGAGGCGTCTTCGGGAATCGTCTCGCCGGATTCATCGGCGGATTCCCCGGCGGATTCGTCAGCGGGCGCTTCGGCTCCGTCGATCGCGGCGGCTTCCTCCGCGGCGTCGGCGTCGACGTCCGCGTCGCTGATCGGGGCGACGTTCTCGTCGTTTTCAGCATCGACATCCAGATCGGACGCGGGCGCTTCGATGACGGGCGGCAGACCGGTCGCGATGACCTCCATGCCAACCACGTAGTCGCCTTCAAGTTTGAACTTGATGCCGTGGACGCCGCGCGCGGCGCGGCCCATGGGACGGACCTTGGTTTCGCTGAAGCGGCACGCCATGCCCTTCGCGGTGGAGAGGATGATCTCACTGGACCCGTCGGCGAGTTCGGCGGCGATCAGGTCGTCGTTGTCCTCGATCACGAGGGCGCGGAGCGCGACCTTGCGGAGGTTCCGGAACGCGGAGAGCGGGGTCTTCTTGATGATGCCGTTGCGCGTCGCCATCACGAGGGACATGCCGGGCTGGTCGAACATGGCGCGGTTGACTGTGACCATGGCGCTGATCTGCTCGTCCTTCTCGAACTTGATGAGGTTCACGATCGCCTTGCCGTTGCCGGTGCGCGCGCCTTCCGGGATATCGTAGACGTTCAGCCAGTACATGAATCCGCGGTTGGTGATGAAGAAGATGATGTCATGGCTGTCGGCGCTGAAGAGGCGCGCCACATGGTCTTCCTCCTTGGTGCTCATGCCGATGACGCCGGAGCCGCCGCGGTGCTGCGTACGGTAGGTGTCGGCGGGGACGCGCTTGATGTATCCGGTGTCGGAGACGGTGATGATGCAGGAATGGCGCGGGATGAGGTCTGCGATGTCGATGTCGCCGTCGTCGTAGGTGATCTCGGTGCGTCTGGGGTCGGCGTATTTGTCGCGGATGGCGGCGAGCTCGGACTTGATGAGTTCGAGACGCTTCTCGCGGCTGGCGAGGAGTTCTTCGAGTTCGGCGATGCGGCGCATCAGCTCGTTGTACTGGTTTTCGAGGTCGTCGACCGCGAGGTTGGTGAGCTGGTGGAGGCGCATGTTGAGGATGGCGGCGGCCTGGATCGCGTCAAGTTCGAAGCGCGCCATGAGCGCCTTGCCGGCGGTCTCGCGGTCGCGGGACTCGCGGATGATCTTCACGACTTCATCGATGTTGCGGACAGCGATGAGCAATCCGGCGAGGATGTGGGCGCGTTCGCGCGCCTTGCGGAGCTCGTATTCGGCGCGGCGGGTCACGACCTCGAAACGGTGGTCGATGAACGCCTGAAGGATCTGGACGAGGTTCATGACGCGTGGACGGTTGTGGTCGACCACGAGCATGTTGCAGCCGAACGCGGATTCGAGCTGGGTGGTGGCGAAGAGCTGGTTCAGGACCACGCTCGCCATGGCGCCGCGCTTGACGTCGATGACGATGCGGATGCCGATCTTCTTGTTGGATTCGTCGCGGAGGCCGGAGATGCCGGTGATGCGTTTTTCCTTCACGACGTCTGCGATCTTCTTGACGAGCAGTTCCTTGTTCAGCGCGTACGGGATCTCGGTCACGATGATCTGCTCGCGGTCGCCCTTTTCCACGATCTTGGTCTTCGCGCGGATCTTCAGGACGGCGTGCCCGGTTTCGTAGAGGGCGCGGACGGGGTTGATGCCGCAGATGATGCCGCCGGTGGGGAAGTCGGGGCCGGGGAGGTACTGCATGAGGTCGCGGACCGTGGCGGTCGGGTTCTCAAGCAGGTGGATGGTGGCGTTCACAACTTCGCCGAGGTTGTGCGTCGGGATGCTGGTCGCCATGCCGACGCCGATGCCGACGCTGCCGTTCACCAGCACGTTTGGGAATTTCGCCGGGAGCACTTCGGGTTCCGTCGTCTCCTCGTCGAAGGTCGGGATCATGTTCACCGTTTCCTTGTCGATGTCGGAGAGAAGTTCGTCCGCGATGCGCTCCATGCGGCACTCTGTGTAACGGTATGCCGCCGGCGGGTCGCCGTCGATGCTGCCGAAGTTGCCCTGACCCTCGATGAGTGGCGTGCGCATGGAGAAATCCTGCGCCATGCGGACTAGCGTGTCGTAGACGGAGGCGTCGCCGTGCGGATGGTAGCTGCCGAGCACGTCGCCGACGACCTTGGCGCACTTGACGGTCTTATGGGACTTCGTCAGTCCGCGCTGGCCCATGGCGTAGAGGATGCGGCGGTTGCAGGGTTTCATGCCGTCGCGGACATCGGGGATGGCGCGGCCGACGTTCACGCTCAGCGAGTACTGTAGGTACGCTGTGTGCATGATGTCTTCGATGTTGATCGGGAACACATTGTGTGGTGTGTCGGACATGCTTTGACCTTTCAAAAAAAGAGGGGATATGATGTTGATGTTTTATTAATATAATATATCACGGAACGGCGTTCTTTTCAAGCGCGCGTGTGCGCGTGTGCGAGGAAAAAACGAAAAAAATGTGAAAATGCCCGGAAACCGCCTTTCCGGGCGATTTGACGCTATGTTGGATTACGAATATTTTTCAGACAGTGTTGGAAAAAAAGAATCCCCCTCTGTACTTCCTCCCGTCGTCAGGCTTCAACTTTTTTGATAAAATGAACCGTTCCGCGCTTGATTTTTCGGCATTCGGAGGTATGTTATTACACACACCTTTTTTGCGGGCGTAGCAAAATGGTTATGCTCCAGCTTCCCAAGCTGGCTACGCCGGTTCGATTCCGGTCGCCCGCTCCATTTTTTAACGTACTCCAGGCTTTCGATGTGCTCCGGTGTACGGATTTCCTTCCCCCCTCGTTTCAGGCGCTCGGAAAATCAGCCTGATCCGTGAGCCCGCCGCTTATTCCCTGTCGAAATCGCTTTCCCAGTCTGTGCCGCGTTTGTTCATGAAATACGTGACTTCCAGCGGACACGTGAGTCGTTTTTGCGTCTGTTCTTCCCCGTCGATATAGGTACAGGCGGGGTATTCGACCTTGTCCCATTGTTCTCTGCGTGCAAGCGCCAGCCCTCCCAGCTGGAATGCGCCTTCCGCATAGCCTTCCTTGTGGTAGACGAGGTATTCCATTTCCTGCGGCGAACGGAAGTACAGGAAGATGTCGTCCTCTCCCTCGAAGATGTATTCCCCCACCGGGATCCTGACCGACTTCTTTTCCAGCGGGTTGTCCCCGACCTCAAAGAGCATGGTGTTCATGACCGTGAGGCTATGCGCGGCGCGGGGGGCGCGCACGTTGGAACGCGGGATGGTCCCGGCGGAATCGACCGGGGAACATGCTGCGAAAAGCGCGGCGGTCGCGACGACGAGGGAGAGGACAAGCGCGAACCGGCGGCCGCGGAAGGAACGGAGCCTCCCGCGGTATCCGGAGAAATCCGGAGAGATGGGAACGGATTCTTTCATGGATTGTACGCCGTGGTTCGCGTGTTGTCGTTTCGTTTGATTATTTGGACGCCTTCTTCGCAGGTGCTTTCTTCGCCGGGGCTTTCTTCGCGGCGGCGGGCTGGAGCGTGATGGTGGCGACGGAGCAGGGCGGGAGTTCGAAGAGGACTTTGCCACTCTTGACGGTGAGGTCGAGCTTGCGGATCTTGACGGCGTTCGGCTTCTTGAAGGTGTTGAGCGCGTGGATGTCGCCGTTGCCGAGGATTTCGCCGGAGACGCTTGCGTCATCGAAGCCCCAGACGTCCAGTTCGACCGGGAGCGCCTTGTCCGCGTGGATGTTGGCGGCGCTGACGTGCAGGACGCCGTCCTTGACGGACGCTGTGTGGGTGACCGCCGGAAGTTTGCACCCGTCGATCGCCGTGGCTTGCGCGAAGGTCTCGACGCGGTCGGCGTCCTGGTGGACCTTGTAAAGGTCGAAGACGTGATAAGTCGGGGTGACGAGCATCTTCTCGCCTTCGGTCAGGATCATCGCCTGGAGTACGTTCACGAGCTGGGCGATGTTCGCCATGCGGACGCGGCGGTTGTTGCGGTGGAAGATGTTCAGGGAGATTGCGGCGACCATGGCGTCGCGCATGGTGTTCTGCTGGTGGAGGAATCCGGGGTTGGTGCCTTCCTCGACGTCGAACCAGGTGCCCCATTCGTCGACGAAGAGACCGACGCGGGCTTCCGGATCGTACTTGTCCATGATGACGGACTGCGCCTTGATGATGTTTTCGATGTTGCCGGCCTTTTCGAGCGTGGTATAGTATTCCGGCACGTCGAACTTGGTGGCGGAGCCCTTGTGTTCCCACACACCGGGCACTGTGTAGTAATGGAGGGTAACGGCGTCGAGCCACTGTCCGGCGCTCTGCATCAGGACCTCGGTCCAGTTCAGGTCGCCGCCGTTGGCGCCCGCCGCGATGCGGACAAGCTTGGTGTCGCCGTAGTCGCGGGCGTAGGTGGTGTAACGGCGGAACTGGTCGGCGTAGTATTCCGGGCGCATGTGGCCGTCGCCCCAGGGTTCGTTGCCGAAGCCCCAGAACTTGACGCCCCACGGCTCCTTGCGACCGTTCTTGCGGCGGAGCTCGGTCATCGGTCCCTGAACCTTGGCGTTCAGGTACTCAATCCACTGGGACATCTCCTGCACGGTGCCGCTGCTGACGTTGCCGTTGATGTACGGCTCCGCGCCGATGAGTTCGCAGAAACGGAGGAATTCATGCGTGCCGAAGGAGTTGTCTTCCGCGACGCCGCCCCAGGTGTCGTTCACGATGTACGGGCGTTTGGAGCGCGGGCCGACGCCGTCGCGCCAGTGGTAGCAGTCGGCGAAGCAGCCGCCTGGCCAGCGGAGGTTCGGGATCCGGATCCGACGGAGGACTTCGATCACGTCCTTGCGCACGCCATCGATGTTCGGGATTTTCGACTTTTCCCCGACGTACAGACCGTCGTAGATGCAGTGTCCGAGGTGTTCGGAGAACTGGCCGTAGACATGGCGGCTGATCCGCCCCTGGAGGTTGTTTGCGTCGACAATGAGTTTCACGTGGCATTCCTTTCGGTTCGTAGGAGTTTTCAATGAAGATGTCTTGTCAAATATGATAACATACATCCATCTGCGGAAAAATCAACCGGAAATCAGGCGAAAAATGCCGGAACGGCACAAAAAATCCTGCCCGGTTTCCATCGCCCGGCGGGAACCGGACGATGTGTCGCGCGGACAGGACTCCCGAATGAATGCGGGAGGCGGGAGTTACTCTTCCTCGAACCCCTCGTCATCTTCGCCGGAGACGGATTCATCCTCTTCGGAAGATGCTTCGGCATTATTGCCGGAGGCGTCGAATTCGACCATTTCCTCTTCGGAAGATTCTTCCTCTTCCTCGGCGGCGGCTTCCGCGGTCCTCGCAGCTTCCATTTCAGCCTCGATGATGTCTCTTTCCTGGATGATCTTGGCGTCCTCGCGGAAATAGACGGCGTTGTCGCTGAGGCGGCGGATCACGCGCGGGAGGACGATGCCGTCCTGTTCTCGCCAGTCGATGTTGAAAGAAATCTTCGAGTCGTCGTCGAGGATGACGTCGACGCGGGAAAGGGTCTTTTCCTCGTTGCTGACATAAAGCGCGAGGGCGGTCGCGGGGGCGCAGACGTTTTTCAGTTTGACGTCATAGCACTTGCACCAGCGGTTGTCGATGCGGTATTCGACCGGTTCGTATGTGACTTTCGGCTTGATCTCGACGAAATTCTTGTCTTTCTTTCTGCCCTTCTCGTCGATGTTCGCCTCATTTTCCAGCTTGGCGATTCCGGGATTCTCGCCCTTTTCCAGCTTCTCGTAGCTGCGGACCGAAACCGTTTCCGCGATGCGGCTGAAGTCGATCACGAACGCGTACAGAATATGGGCGTCGTACGGGATGGCGGGCGGCACGCCGTTCGTGAACGGCTCGAACGTGTAGGATTCGGTCTTGCCGTTGACCGTGCGAGTGAACGTACGGGATTCGCGGTCGAAGAAGACGTTCAGGTTGATGTCCTGGGGACCGGCGAAGTCCATGGAAAGCGAATGGATCTGCATCGCGGACTGGACGAAGGAGAGGGACAGGAATTCGTCCCGGACTTCTCTTGAGGAGAAAATCGGGAGCTTCGCCTCTTCCTTCTCGTTGAACTCGTTCATTCTGCGGTCGATGTGGGCGTTGACCTGGGCGTAGAAGTCGGAGTCGATCTTGTTCTCGGCTTCAACCGCGGCTTTGCCTTTTGGCGGGGGACCGAAAAATGCTTCGGCTTCGGATTCGACCGACGACTGGCAGGAGACTGTCATGAGACCGGCGGCGATTCCGGTCAGGAGGAGGATGGTCTGAAGTTTCATAAGAATATCCTGTTGTTAAAGCTGAAAAGCGTTGATTATCCGTTGGGTTCGGCGAGCCGGAAAAGCTCGTCCGGGAGTTCGGGGTTGATCTTGACGTCGCGGATGGTGCAGGTGACGGGCGCGCCGCCGTCGGTCGTGCTGACGATGCGGGACGGGTAGGTTACGCCGGATTCCGATTTGTATTCCTGGAATTTTGAGGTGAAAACCGTGTTCGGATCGTCGCCCATGCGGACGAAGAGGACGAGCCAGCGGCCTGTTTCCGGTTCGACCGCCACAAGGGTGGATTCAATGTCGGGGACGCCGGCAAGCTCCAGGACGTAGGCGTCGCATGGCTTGCCGTCCGCTTCGGGAAACACAACGGTTTCTTTTTTCCTGCTCGCGTTGGAAACGACCTTGCCGGGAGCAAGGATAAGCCCGGCGAAGAAACGCGCCTTCGCGACATCGACATCCTCGACAACGGAAGACTTGCCGTCATCAAGTTTGACCGTCTTTTTGCCGTCGAACACCACGGAGGCTTTCTTTTCCGCGCCCTTCTCGTCCTTCCAGACATAGTCGCGGCGGATGCGTCCGTCCGTGCCGAGCTTGACCTCGCAGGTGAAGGGCAGACCGCCGTCCTGCGTGTAGTCGGCGGTGTAGGAGACCGTGTCCAGCGGCGTTGAGGAAACGACCAGATTCGGCGCCTCGACGTTTTCGACGAACGTCGATCTTGTCGACTGGCACGCGGGCAGGACCATGCTGAGGGCGGCGAAGCCCGCGAGCAGGATTTGTTTTGCGCCTTTCATGGTCCCGTTGTCTCCCGTTGAGGTTATCCGAGGTGGTTTAAGATCAGCCAAGAACCTTTTCGTCGAGATAGGCGCGGAGACCTTCGATCGGAATGCGTTCCTGCGCCATCGAGTCGCGTTCGCGTACGGTCACGGCGTTGTCTTCGAGCGAATCGAAGTCGAACGTGACGCAATACGGCGTGCCGATCTCGTCCTGGCGGCGGTAGCGCTTGCCGATGTTTCCGGTCACGTCCAGCTCGGTGCGGTAGCGGCCGAGGAATTTTTCCTGGAGGTCCTGCGCGTTCTGGTTGAGCTTCTTGGAGAGCGGGAGGAACGCGACCTGGACCGGGGCGACCGTGGCGGGGAAGTGGAGCACCACGCGGACATCGTCCTCCATGCCTTCCTTCTGGGTCGGAGCGCGGTCTTCGTCGTAGGCGTTGCAGAGCACGGCGAGGACCATTCGGTCGAGTCCGACGGAGGTCTCGACGACGGTCGGCAGATAGCGGGTGTTGCTGGACTGGTCGAGGTACTGGAGGTCCTGTTCGGAGAACTGCTGGTGCTGGGACATGTCCCAGGTGCCGCGGTGGTGGATGCCTTCGAGCTCGCCCCAGCCGAACGGGAATTCGTATTCGATGTCGACCGCCGCCTTGGCATAGTGGGCGAGCTTGTCGTGCGGATGCAGGTGGAGCTTTTCGACCGGGAATTTCAGCACGTTCAGGTAGAAGTTCCAGCGTTCCTGGCGCCAGTACTCGAACCATTCCATCGAGCCTTCGTCCGCGCAGAAGAACTCCATTTCCATCTGCGAAAATTCGCGGGAACGGAACGTGAACATGCGGGGCGTGATTTCGTTGCGGAATGCCTTGCCGACCTGGGCGATGCCGAAGGGCAGCTGCATGCGCGTGGCGATGCGGATGGAGTGGAAGTCCAGGAAGATTGGCTGGCAGGTCTCGGCGCGGAGATACGCGATATGTTCCTCGTCGAACACGGGACCGACGTAGGTTTTCATCATCAGGTTGAACTCGCGCGGCGGGGTAAGGTCCTTCGAACCGCAGTTCGTGCAGGTGGTCGGGTCGGGCATCTGGTCCACGCGGAAGCGCGTTTTGCACTTCTTGCAGTCGCACATGATGTCGCCGAAACGGTCGACGTGTCCGGAGGCTTTCCAGACTTTCGGATGGCAGATGATGGAGGAGTCCAGCCCGACCACGTTGTTGCGTTTTTCGACCATGTAGAGCCACCACTGGCGTTCGACCGCGCGCTTCAGGGCGATGCCGTAGGGACCGTAGTCCCAGAAGCCGTTGAAGCCGCCGTAGATTTCGGAGCTCTGAAATACGAAGCCGCGCCGTTTGCACAGGCTGACGATTTTTTCCATACAGGTGTCAATCGGTTGTTCCGACATGATATTTGCGTACACTTTCCGTTATTTTGGTGTTTGAGAAAACAAAAATGTTTCTCAAAATATAGCCCGCCTTGCTGAAAAAGCAAAAGGATTTTTTGGCTTTTTAATAAAAAAGACGCGAAAAAGCCTATTTTTTCCGCGTGACCGTGAATTCCACGGCGTCCGCGGTGGAATCCGAGGCGCGGACCGCCTCTACGCGGTGCAGCCCCGGCGCGAACGTCCGGGGCGCCGGGTTTTCGCCGAGATAGACGCCGTCCGCGAACCAGTATGCGCCTTCGTTCGACACCAGGTCCAGCCGGACGCCCTCGTCTTTTTCCGCGACGTACACGGTGGGCGTTGGTGAGACGATGCGGAAGGCGGTTCCGGCGGAAGCGTTGCCGCAGGATTTGCAGGACGCCAGAGGGATTCCGGCGGGTTTAACGGCGGATTCGGTTTTTTCGCAGTCAGGCGAGGCGGAAAGCCCAGTCTTCGCGCAGACCGCGACGGATTCCAGCGCGTCTTCCTTCGGCCAGGCGCTCCTGAACGGTGTTAAGCCGTATTTCGAGGCGGCGAGCGAAAGGATTTCACCTGCGGCGGGGGCGGCAGCCGTGCCGCCGACCAGAGATTCCGAGGCGGAACCGTCCTTGTTGCCGAACCACACGCCGACCGTGAGCGTTTCCGTGCAGGCGAAACACCACGCGTCGCGCAGATTGTTGCTCGTGCCTGTCTTCCACGCCGCCGTCCCCTCGAATCCGGCGAGCGGGAGCGAGGTCAGCATCCGCATGACGGTCTGCGCTGTCCCTCCGGAAAATACGCGCTTGCCCGCGGGCAGGGGGCGTTCGGGTTCGTGCCGGAAATACATGGGGCGAAGTATGCCGTCCGTCGCCAGGGCGCGGTAGGCGTTCGTGAGGGAGAGCAGGGTGTGCCCGGCGCTGCCGAGCGCCATGGAGAGCCCGAAGCCGCTTTCCGGACGGCGCGAGGCGAGGATGCGCAGTTTATCGGCAAGTTCGATCATGCGCGGTTCGCCGAGCGTGGCTGCGAGCCGGACCGCCGGAGTGTTCAGCGAATGCGCGAGCGCGTAGGACGCCTTCACCGTCCCTCGGAACGCCCCGTCGAAGTTGCCGGGCGCGTAGCTGCCGTAGCGCAGGGGAGCGTCGAGCACGCGGGTATCCGCCGTGACGAGACCGCCCTCGATTGCTTCGGCGTAGAGGAACGGCTTGAGCGTGGATCCGGCGGACCGGATCGCGTTCGCGGCGTTGTACTGGCCCGTGCCGGGCTCGTTGAAGTCGAGCGTACCGAGGAATACCAGCGCTTCGCCGGAGGCGTTGTCGAGCACGACCGCGGCTGCGTCGTTCACTTCGGGCAGGGCGTCGCGGCGACGTTTCAGGATCGCCTGCACGTCGCGCTGGAAATCGGCGTCGATGGAGCAGAGAACCGCTTCGCCCTGCGCGGGCGACCATCCTTCGGCGGTTTTTTCGGCACGGGCGCGCCGGACTGCGTGGATCGTTTCGTCCGGCGCGGATTTGAACTCGAAATCGGAGGGCTGGGCAAAATCGCGGTAGCGGAGCGGTTCGGAGTCGTAGATTGTGCGTGCCTCGTCCGCCGTGATGAGTTCGTGGTGGACGAGCAGGTCCAGCACGATTTTCTGGCGTTTCTTCGCCGCTTCCGCGTGCATGTTCGGGTTGTAGCGGTTCGGCTTCTGCGGGATGCCGCAGAGGAGCGCGGCCTCGGCGCGGTTGAGCTGGGATGCGCGGAGCCCGAAATAAAACCGCGCCGCCGCCTCAATCCCGTACACCTTGCCGCCGCACGGGATGCGGTTCAGATATTCGGTCAGGATCTCGTCCTTCGTGTAGAGCTGTTCCAGGCGGCGCGCCATCGCGGCCTGCCTGAACTTGCGGACGAGGCTCGGCTTGTGGTCAGGCAGGGCGAATCCGGCGAGCTGCATGGTGATGGTCGACGCGCCGGAGATGATCTTCAAGTTTCGGATATCCTGCCACAGCGCGCGCAGGATCGCCAGATAGTTGACGCCGCCGTGCTCGTAGAACGCATAGTCCTCGGCGGAGAGCATGATCGACACGGCGTCCGGGGCGATGTCCTTCAGCTCGACCGGGAACCGCCATTCGTAGTCGTGCGTGGTCTCGTAGAAGACCGGGACGCCGTTGCGGTCGAGGTAGGTGTGCGCCGGGGTGATCCGCCTCAGGCTGATCATCGGGTCGTCCACGCAGTACGGAGCGGCGAACCAGGCGGCGAGGGCGAGAAGCGCGAAAACGAGGAAAGCCGCCGCGGCGAAGCGAACGGCTTTCCTTCTGTTCAGCTTGTGGAAAACGAAGCTCATTTCACCTCAAAGATATCTTCGCCCTTGGGCGGGATGAACGTGCCGTTCATGTCGGGATCGTACATCGCCTCGGCCTGGAGCGCCGGGATGAGGAACTTGCCGGGCGTGACGGCGCGCACGGAGTAGATGGCGTAGGCGGATTCCCAGAGCGTGCCGAAGACGAGGAAACGATCGTCTCTCTTTTCGGTGCGGCTGAACTCCTGGCGGTTGTTCATGAGGAGTTTTTTCGGGATGCGTCCGGAGGCGTTCATTCGGGTCGCGAGCGCCTCGTCCTCAATCTCAAGTCCGGCGGGGAGGATGTCGGAGATCACGACGTTTTCGACCACGTCCGGAGCGTCCGCCGTGATGCGGACGAACGCCAGTTCGCCGTGCTTGAGCGAGTTGACAGGGTTGCCCTTCTCATCGAAGAACTCGCGTTTGAGCACGATCGGACCTGCGGCGGCTTTCGCGTCCTTCGGGATTCCCTTGACGACCGCCTTCACGAAGAAGTCGGACTTGCCGGTGTTGCCGACCACGGTCTTCCCCTTGAGGTCAACCGCGACGCTGTCCTTCTTCGGAACGCCGGAGAACTCGTCCTTTTTGGTCTGTCCGGGCAGGGAGACGACACCGTTCACATCGGCGGGCGGATAGTATTCCGCGAACGCCGCGAGACCCATTGCCGCCCAGGCGTTTGACTGCGTGGTGCCCCAGCAGTTGCCGTCCTTGCGGATGCGTCCGGCGAGGAACGACGCGAGCTCGGCGGCGGTGTCTTTGCCGCCGTTCGGGTCGCACTTCATGAGGATGTTCAGGACCATGCCCGCGCGTGAGGCGGTGTCGGTGATGCCGACGAGGTCGGATGTCTTGTAAAGCCAGTTGGGTTCCGCGAGCGACGCACGGAGCGGAGTCGCGCCTTCCCCGGCGTAACCGCCGCGGACCAGGGCTGCGGCGGCGAGGAACTGCGCGAATCCGGGCTTGCTTCCGGCGAGGACGTTGCGCGCCGGGACGACGAAATCCTTGTTCCCGGCGGCGGCGAGCACGTATGTTGCGTAGGCACGGAGTTCGGGCTTGTAGTTGCCCGCGCTGTTCGCGAGGCGGAGCAGATACGCCGTGATGCTGCGTTCGACGACGGGATCGACGGTGACCAGCTTGGCGGCTTTCGCCTCGAAGACGAAGTGCGAGGCGTAGACTGTGCCCTCGGGCCATTCCTTGCGGACGTCCGGCCACATGGCGAACGCGCCGTCGCCGACCATCATGCCGAGGATGCGCGCGTATGCGGCGGCGACCTTCGGCTGCATGGTCTTCGCGACCTCGGCGTCAAGCAGTCCCGCCTTCACAAGCGACGGCGTGGCGACGAACGGGAACGCGCCGGAAACGGTCTGCTCCAGGCAGCCGTAGGGATAACCGTTGAGCCAGTCGAGCGCGTCCTTCACGCTGATCGCGGGCGAGGAGGAGATGGAGAGGTCGGCGCTTTCCACAGAGACGAATTCCGAGGAGAGGTCGAGCGTGTAGTCCTTCCCGGCGGCGACGGACGCGAACTTCGTGACGGTCTGCGGCGGAACCGCGGGACGGACCGTGATGTAGGTCGTTTCCGTGCGGGATTCCGCGCCGACGGAGATCGTGGCTGCGAGCGTGCCTTCGCCGAGCTTGTCGAGCGCTTTCACGCGGAACGAGACATCCCTGGATTCGCCCGCCTTCAGCGCATCGATGCGCGGCTGGTCGCCCATGACCTGAATCGTGTCGGGCAGGGCGAGCGTGAATTTGACCGCTCCGTCCTTCGCGTCGTGGTTGAACGCGCGGATGGTGATGACCGCCTCGTCGCCGGGGGCGAGCACGCGCGGCGCGGAGACCGTGAGACCGACCGGGGTGCGGACGATCATTTCACGTTCGCCGGAGCCGACCGCGTCGACCGCGTTCGCGACCGCCATGAAGCGGAGCGAACCGGAGTGGTCCGGGATTTTTACCTTGACCGTGGCGGATCCGGATTCCGGGACCTTCACGATGGGCACGATGACGCGTGCGGCGTCTTTCATCTTCACGAGGGACGCTGCGAGCGCGGATTTGGAAACGGCAGCGTCGTCGCCGCCGCCGATGGTGCCGTCCGGGCGGATCTTGAGCTTCGGGAAGAGGTCGCTGTAGGTCTCGCACATGGTGAGGGACGCGTTGTCGTCCTGGAGGAAGAACTTGTAGATGTCGGGCGTCTTGAAGCCGGTGAGCGCGAGCACGCCTTCGTCGACCGCGAAGAGGCAGACCTGTCCCGCCTGCGGCTTGCCCGCGAGGCTGGCGAGCTTCACGGTCACATCGGTTTCAGTTTCGGGGCGGACGATGCCGGGGACGGTGATCGCGACGTCGAGCTTGTGCGCGGCGGAGTGGTCGAGTTCGAGGCTGGCATATCCGGAGGCGCGGATGTACTCGTCCTTGTCCCTGCCGATCGCGAAGACGCCGACGTGGTAGCGTCCGTTCAGGCATTCCGCCGGAACCTTCACCTCGACGGTGTTTTCGCCCGCCTTGACCTTGATTGCCTCCGCGGTGTCCATGCGCAGTGCGCCGGCGGTCACGAACGCCTCGCCGTCGACCGGGCTGGTGAACGTGATCTTCGCGGTCTGACCGGGCGTGTACGTCTTCGCGTCGGTCTTGAAGACGAGTTCGGAGGGATCGCCGGTGCGGCGGCCGGATTCGCCCGCGGAATGCCACACGTTGAGCTTCGTGCGGATGTTTTCGCCGTACTCGGCGACGATGTCGTAGCAGCCGGATGCGAGATCGAACGAAATCTGCGCGGTGTACGCGGCGAGGTCGGCGTCCTGCGGGACCGTGAACGTCTTCGAGGCGCCTTCCACCTCGGAAACGGTCTCCTTCCAGCGTCTGCGGTAGTTGTTGCCTTCCTGCACCAGCACATAGTCCCAGGAGCGTTTGTAGACCGTGAACCGGATGTCGCGTCCGTCGCCGAACGAGGCGGCCTTGCCCTGTTCGGTCGCGAGCAGCGCCACGTCAAGCAGGCATTCTTTACCCGCGCCGTCTTTCTGCTTCAGGCCGATGAACCAGTCCGAAGGATAGAACGTGAAGTTGTCGGATCCGGTCACGGCGCGTCCGCCCGGCTCCTGCACGGACGCCTGGATCACGACGCGCACCGGGTCGAACGTCACGCCGCGCGAAGCGAACGACGGCAGGGAGAGGTTCGTTTTGCCGTTTTCGACCGCGGCGGTCGTCTCGTAGTCGTCAAAATTGAAGCGCGAGGCGTCGCCGACGGTCCAGTCCTTCCAGTGGTCGGGGCGTTTCCCGGACGGCGTGCAGTCGAGGGAAATCCTGCCGGACGCGGACGGCACGGGCGTGCCGAAATAATAGTCGGCGGAGAGGACCGCCTTGATCGGTTCCTTCACGGCTGCGGGACCGGCGGGCAGGGCGGCGTGCTCGACCCTGGTCCTGATGCGGTCGGGCACGTATGCGCCGACGCGGATGGTCGTTTCGCCGATTGGCTCACTCTTTTGCGTGGCGCCGTCGACGCGGACCGTGTAGACGCCGGAAACCGCGGTGTCCGGGATGCGGATCATCTGGGAAAGGAAGCCCATTTCATCCAGCTTGGCTTTCTCCGAAACGATCTGTTTCCCGTCGGGAGAAATGAGGGAGATTGTCCTCGGCACGCCGTTCGGGCCACCGCTTACCGGCTTGCCCATGGCGCCCGAGGAGAGGCTCGAATCGGAAACGAGGTCCTGTTCGCTCCGGATAAACGCGGCGGCGAGGAAGGTTTCACCGGGACGGACGATGCCGCGCTCCGTGAACACAAACGCCTTGCTCGAATTGTAAGTCGCGGCAAGACCGTACATGTCTACGGGGAACCACGCGAATTCGTCCCCCTTGCGGATGCTTGCGGAATAGAGTTCGCCCTTGTGCTGGGAGAAGAGCTGACCGTTGGGGATCTTGAACAGCGCTTTGCCCGTCGAATCGGTCTTGACCGTCTGGATCAACTGGTTCTTGTCCGTCCTGAGCTCGACTTCGGCTTCGGCGACGGGTTTGCCGTCGGAGATGCGGCGGACGAAGACCGCCATGCCGCCCTGGGGATTGGCGACGGACGCCGCGACCATCGCGAAATCGGTCAGCGTGAACGTACGGCGTTCGGTCTCGCGGTAGTAGTAATCTCCCCAGCTGGACTTCTGGTCGTATTCGACCTCCATCACGTAGCGTCCCGGGCGGAAATGCGGTCCTTCGGACCTTTCAATCATACCGTTGATGACATCTGAGATATCGAGCATGTGGTTGACCATTTCGTTGCGCGGATCGGAGAGCGTGACCGTCTTCTCCCCGATGAAGTCCATGGAGTAGATGTTGTCGTTGCCCGAGGCGAACGCGAGGTTATTTTCGAAGCCGCGGTAAATTTTGACGGTGAACTTCTTGAGGTTGCGCACGGAGTATGGGAACTCGATCTTATTTGAGACGATGGGGAACACGCTGCCGTCGGTGAGGAAGGAAATCTTCTCCGTGAGCTCGGGGACCGTGATATCGAACACCGCGTCATTTTCGAGCGTGGCTGTGCCGGAACGGTCCATGAGACCTTTCTTCACGCGGGCGCGATAGGTGACGCCGGGCTTGAATCCGCCGCTCGCGGTGATCCTGTTGCCGGACGCGTAAAACGACAGGTTCGGGACCTCGGGCGTGAACTCAATGGCGTCCTTTGCGACCTTGGATGGAAACGAGGTGGAAGTCGTGAAGAAGACGTCGAGCTCATCGTTGTCCCTGTCGTAACTGGCGTTCCGGAACGTGATGGTCGAACTTTGCTGTGCGGCGGACGCGGAACCGGTTGCGGAAACGGATTTCTGTGCGGCTGTCGCGGCGGACCCTGCGGAGGCTTCTTCTTTGCCCGCGGCGGACTGGACGGCGTTATCTTCCTGATTGTGATTTTCGGGGCGGATACCCTTCGCGCGCTGGTGCTGGACGATGTTGTACGTGACGGATGCTGCGAGCGCGAGGGCGACGAACGTGGTGGCATTGACTGCTTTTTTCATGTTTTCTTCTGGCCTTGGAAAATATAAAATGGGCTATGGGGAAGGGGGGGTGGGAAAAGGACGCATAAAAGATACACGGCAGCGATGAAAAATCAAGTGTAAAAACCCAAAAAATTCAAAAAATAAACAAAAATTCCCGGGCATGTCCGCGTTTAGGGGAACGGAGGTCAAAAAAAAGCGGGAAACTGGCCGGAAAAGGGGAGAAGACGAATCCCGGTTTCAAACACGTCGGAAGAAAAAAGTTTTCAAAAACGGCGCGTAACGATCCAATGTTGTTTTTGGGGGATGGGATGCGGTGGGCAGGACGGTTTTTCCATGCCGTTTCCGTTTTCCTTGCCTGATTGGAAAAGACGGTCAGTCGGTGATGTCGGCGTAAGTGAAACGCAGGACTTTCGCGAGCTCGGCGGGCGCGATCTCGATCTGGTAGCCGATCTTGCCCGCGCTGAAGAAGATTGCGTCGAGCGCGGCGGCGGATTCGTGGATGACCGTGCGGAATTGCTTTTTCATGCCGATGGGGGAGCATCCGCCATGGATGTATCCGGTGAGCGGGAAAAGATCCTTGCTTTTGATCATTTCGATGGATTTCCCGTTCACAGCTTTCGCCGCTTTCTTGAGGTTGAGCTCGGAATCGACTGGCACGACGAAGACGAAGTGCTCGCCGGATTTTTCGACCGTGACGAGCGTCTTGAACACATGCGACGGATCCTGGTTGAGCGCAGCGGCGACCTCAAGACCGGAGACCGCGCCGGAATCCACGTAGCAGTGGTGTTTGAACGGGACTTTTGCCTGTTCCAGGATGCGCATGACATTGGTTTTGAATTCGGATGCTTTGCTCATGGTCGAAGGTGCGTTTGAGGTGGATTCGAGGCGGATTTATTCCTTCGTGTCCTCGTCTGCGTCTGTTTCGACATCCTGCGGCGTTTCCGGCGGATTCTGAGCGTGTGCGGCGATGTATTCCGCCATGCGGATGAACTGGTCCACCGTGACGCGTTCCGCGCGGATGTCGGGATCGACCGAGGCGTCCGCCATGGCGGCGGCGATCACGTCCGCGCCGAAGACCGCGGCAGCCTGCTTGAACATCTTCTTGCGCCGGTGCGCGAACGAGGTGCGTGCGAGGCGGGAGAGGATGATGCGGATGTTCTGAGGTGGAATGACCGGTTTGCGGACGAGCGCGAAGAGGGCGGAATCGACCGTGGGTTCCGGATAGAAGACCTCGGGCGGGACCATGCGGACGATGCGACCTTCGTAGACGGCGGAAATGCGTACGGTGAGTGCGGAGTAGTCGGCGGTGCCGGGTCCCGCGAGGAAACGCTCCGCGACTTCTTTCTGGAGCATGAGGAGCATGTCGGCGGGGGGAGTCTCGAGGTCGAGCAATTTGGCTATGACGATGGTTCCGGCGCTGTAGGGCAGGTTGGAGACGACGCGGAAATCGCCGGGGAAAAGTTCGGCGTATTTGACGCGGCACGCGTCGGCTTCGATGAGGTGGAGTCCGAGCGGGACAACGGCGGTGCGGAGGTATTCGGCGATCTTGCGGTCGAACTCGATCGCAGTGACGTCGGCGCCGGATGCCACGAGGCCGCGCGTGATTGCGCCGAGCCCGGGGCCGATCTCAAGGATGGTCTCGCCGGGCTTCGGATCGGCCTCGTGCAGGATCTTCGCTCGGAACTGGTCGTCCACAAGAAAGTTCTGTCCGAGGCGCTTGCTCGGCACGATGCCGAGGCGTTCGAGAAGCGGTTTGAGTTCGGCTTTGACCATGGGTGCGCCTCTTCAATAAACAGAGCCGCCCCCGGCTCAATGGTGGTGGTGTCCGCCACAGCCGCAACCGCATCCGCAACCGCCCTGCGACGCCGCCATGCAGTCATTCGACATCCTGCAGGAGCCGAACTCCGTCTTGGATGCGGCGGCGAAGCGGGAGAGCAGGCGTTTTGCGCCCGTCGCGCCGCATTCGGGGCATTCGGGCGCGGGCGACGAGGCGGACTTAAGCAGCGCCTCGAACTGTTTGCCGCACTTTTTGCATTCGTACTCGAAAATAGGCATAATTCAGCTCAGTGTTTCTCGAATTTCTTGATCAGCCAGAAGACGAAGAACGCCATGCCGGTCATGAGGATGAAGAAGATCGGGAACGAGATGAACCAGTATTTCCCCTTCTCGCCGCAGAAGAAATCGGTGAACTCGCTCATGCCGAAGACGCCCGTGAAGAAGGTCGGGATGGCGACCGCGATCACGATGGCGTTCATGTTCTTCATCAGCACGTTCAGGTTGTTGTTGATGATGCTCGCGCGGGCGTCCATGAGTCCGGACAGAACCTGCGAGTACACCTGCGCCTGGTCAAGGAACTGGCGGTTTTCAATCTGGAGGTCGTCGAGGAGTTCGATGTTTTCCTCGGTGAACTGGAATTTGTATGCGCCGGCGCGGATGCGTTCGAAGGCGCGCCGGTTGCCGCTGAGGGCGTTCACGTAGTAGACCAGTCCTTTTTCGAGCGTGAACATGTCGAGCAGGTTGCTGCTGTCGTTCGATTCGGTCAGCTTCGTCTCGATCTCGTCGCTGCACATGTTGATCACGCGCAGGTGGCTCTCGAAGTGGCGGATGGTCTGCGTGAGCACGCGGAGCAGGACGTCCTGACGCGTGTAGACCTTCGTGGCGAATTTGCCGGTGAAAAGCTGGGGAAACTCCTCGTCGATGACCAGCACGACGCGGTCGGCGAAGAGGAAGATCCCCATGGATTTCACGCGGAAGAGGAAGTTGTCGTCAGCGGAGTAGTTCTTCGGATACTTGAGGATGATGGCGATGTAGTCGTCTTCAAACTCGATACGCGGCGTTTCGTCCGGGTCGATGGACGACGCCAGCGTGTGCGGGTCGATGCCCAGTCCATCGGTCAGGTAGGCGCGTTCCTCCCCGTCGGGCATGACATACACGTCGACGGGGATGGTGCCTTCGTCCGAGTGGGCGATTCGGCCGTCGTAAACTGAATAACGGTGGAGCATGACGACGCCCTCCGGTCAGATCAGTTGTTCTTCTTGAAGTCCTGCATGAAGGACACAAGTTTCTCGACGCCTTCGAGCGGCATGGCGTTGTAGATGCTGGCGCGGATGCCGCCGACGGAACGATGGCCCTTCAGACCGATCATGCCGGCCGCCTTCGCCTCGTCGAGGAATTTCGCTTCGAGTTCTTCGGAGGGGAGGCGGAAGACAACGTTCATCTTGGAACGGCTGCACGGGCAGACGGGGTTACGGTAGTAGCCGTCGGAGCCGTCGATCGCGGCATAGAGGGTCTCAGCCTTCTTGTTGTTGACGCCTTCGAGGACTTCGAGACCGCCCATGTCCTTCACCCATTCGGTGATGAGACCGAAGATGTAGATGCCGAAGGTCGGCGGGGTGTTGAAGAGGGAGTTATGGTCGATGTAGGTGGAGTAGCGGAGCATGGTCGGCACGTTCGCCGGGGTGCGTTCCGCGAGATCCTTGCGGATGATCACGACAGCCATGCCGCTGGGGCCGAGGTTCTTCTGCGCGCCGCCGTAGATCATGGCGAACTTGGAGACGTCGAGCTTGCGGGACATGATGTCGCTGGACATGTCGGCGAGCATCGGGACGTTGGCGGGGCAGTTCGGGAACGCCTGGTACTGCGTGCCGTAGATGGTGTTGTTGGAGGTGATGTGGAAGAACGCGGCGTCCTCGTCGATCTTCATCTCGTCGACCGCGGGGATGCGGGTGTATTTCTCTTCCTTGCTGGAGGCGATGACCTTCACGTCGCCGAACAGCTTGGCTTCCTTGATCGCCTTGCTGGACCACGTGCCGGTGTCGGCGAATTCCATGGGCTTGCCCGCGACTGCCAGGTTCATCGGGATCATTGCGAACTGCATGCTCGCGCCGCCCTGGATGAAGACGACCGCGTGCGTGTCCGGAACACCCATGATCTCCTTGAAATTGGAGATCGCACGCTCAAGAATCTCGTCGAAGAGTTTGTGGCGGTGGGAGTGCTCCATGATGCCGCATCCGCTGCCCTTGTAGTCGCAAAACTCTTTCTGTGCTCTTTCCATGACGGCCTGCGGGATCATCGCCGGACCCGCGTTGAAATTGAAAACTTTCATCGTTCTCTGCTCCTGTTGAGGTTTTGAGGTGGGTTGATGGTTTTCCAAAAATGGTAAGATATAATATACCATGAATTGGGCTTGTCTTCAAGGAAAAAACAGAAAAAGATATGAGAAACCATGAAAAAAACGGGGCTTCGGCAACTCTATGCCGGGATTTGGGGATAGCCTCCGAACCGGACCGGCAAATATGCCGTTTTCACGCGGCGATATGCTCGCGGAGAATGCCGGTCTTGCTGAATATCTCGCATCCGAACTGAGGATGCCCGTCGACCGCATTGGGGTAAAGGGATCCGCATTGACCGTAGTCCGCACGAATCTCTATCGCAAGACCGCCAAGGACGCCGCGTGGATTAAGAACAAGAAAGTCGTCATCTGGTGCTTCTCCGCCCGAGAGTTCACCGAATCCATCTCCGGCTGGGGCGTAGTCCCCGTAACGAAAAAGCAACGTTTCATACTCCTTCATACATGACTCATCTTCCGCCCTCGGAGCCCAACCGATTCCGGGGGCAGTTTGTTTTTTAAGTCAAACACCAGGAAACGGTCAATTCCGTTTCGTCAGGCTTCAGACAGAGCAACTCACAAAACCCGGCGAAAGCGATTTCCTGCTCCGGGGCGTCCGCCCGCATTACGAGGCTTCCGCCGTCATGCAGGACTGCCGCCAACCGGAGCCTTCATGTTAACCCCATTCAGGATCGGGATCTCCAGGACCTGATTTGTTTCCCGGGTCCCCTGTGTACCCTCTGACACAACTGTCGGGGGTATATCCAATACGATGGGAGATTTGTAAACGTTTTTTCTTTTTTACTCTTTCCTATTCGGGAAATCCATGTTTTGTTTGGTATTATGGTTATGCAAGTCTGGCAAGGATCATGCTGTTGTCCCGGACAAACAATTTGTAATCGCCGTATGTCCAGACAGCGGAAAGACCTTCGCCGGAGGCGGGTGCGGTCACGGTGTTCTCTCCGATCGTAACGGAAGAGAAAGCGTCAAAGCCCCTGAAGGTGGACGCACTGCCGTTTGCGATCACAGCCCATTCGCTGCCCTTGGTTAGGTCGCCCGGATCCAGCACCAGCGTATCGCCGGTGAAGTTGTTGGAGAAGCAGCCGGAAAGCCCGCTGCTTGTTTCGGCGTCCCGCAGCTTCTGTTCGCTCACGTTGTGAACGACGATCAGATTCTCGTCCACCCCGCCGACACTGAACCGGATATGCTCATCCACCCGGATATCCTTGTCGCTGAACGCGACATAGTTCCGCACGCCGGATGAATCCCCGATATAGGTCACACCGTCGATGCCAGCCCTGTATAAGAATTCGCTCGCCGCCTTCGGATCGCCGTCTGCATATTCAAACTTGAAAATCTTCGCGAGAGTTTCATACACAGTTTGCCCGGAGATATTACTTTGTCCTTCTGCCGCATATCCGAGGAATCTGCGCAGATAAATAAGCCGTTGCACCAAAGCGTCATCCTGCGCTGTTTCCTCGTCTTTCGGAATGGAATCAAACAGTTTTTCTTTCTCCATTTGATCCAGAATCTTCCTTGCTTGTTCAGGCGCGAATGAAACATCCCAATCCAGCAAATCTTCTTCCCTCCCAGGCCAGAACGTCTGCTTGTAGAGATTTCTGGATGCCTTGTTCGTATTAACCACAACGTCTTTAGCAACTTCTTCGACAACCTTCCCCCAATCTTCGTAGGTAAATCCGTCTTCGAAAGAAATCATGTGGTCCTTGACGTGATCGACGATTTCCGAGAGCGAATAGTCGGGAAACGCGTCAGCAATAACACGAATTTGGCGGAGAGCACGGCGTTTCCATTTTCCGTCCGGACCTTCATCCTGAAGCTCATCCCCTACCACAGCAAAATCAAGGGCATGCGTCACATCTTTGCCGCGGAATGTAACAGTATGGGAACTTTTTCTCTCCGCATCTTTTTCCGCGTACCACCGCCCGATATTTTTGCTGGAAGACCCATACAGCCCCCAACCGTACACCTGCGCGCCTTCGCCTGTCCCGACATAATGAAGATCCGGCTGCTCGTAGTCCGCCGCACTTCCAGTCCAGACAGGCGACACGCTGAATCGCGCGCCGTCAGATTTTTTTTGATTTTTTTCGAGAAAACGCTTGACTTTCTCGTATTTGCGTTCTATTTTATTCCATCCATCCGGGCGAAATCCCTCGTGCGTGAGGCGTTCAATCCCGGATAGAGACGGGAGGTTTAGACGCACATGCCCTCCCAAGTTTTCTTCTTCCGCCTTAAACAACGCTTCAAGCTCAAGGGAATATATCCGCTTGGCGTTGTTGTTTTTATTTAGGCTCATCTTTTCTGTTAGAAGCGCCCCGGCAATATCCGAACCGAAAACAATCGGAGCAACGAACCGCCGAACAACAAGATTCGGGTCTTCGTTCTTTTCATCTTTCCCTTCCCAGATCAGAACGGCGTTCTCGTACAGGTCCTTAATATTCGCGACCGCTGTTAAATGCTGTCTTCTGGTAAACGTGCCATCTTTGATGCTTTTTTCTACAGCGCTTGCAGATACGAGCTTTCGCGCTTGATTCGCATTGACCTGCGCCGTGTCGTTGCTGTCTCTGTTTACCAGATCAGTCCCGGCAATATCCTTTAGCGCCGCGTCAACTTCCACATTAGTTTTCTGTGGATAAGCCTGCCGGATGTCAGCGTCCTTCTCGTTCAGGAACGCATTCTTCAGCGCCTCTTCCGCGCTGTACCTCGCTTCCCCATTCGTCCTATTGGTCCTATTCGTCCTATTCGCGCCGCGGAAAGCATCTTGAATAATCGTCTCGATGTCCGCTTCCCGCAGATGCCCGAATCCATGCTCGGCCAGCCACACGCGAATCTGGGAGATCAGCTGCTTCCACCAGCCGGGACGTTCCGGTTTGAATCCCGTCTCGGCCATCCATTCGCGCGTCATGCGCCGCTTTTCGTTCCAGTCATGCGTGTCGCGTCCATGCTCGCGACCCCATCTGTCGATTTCCGCACGGTTGTCCGCATAGATTTCGTCAATCGGCACGCCGTACGTCTCTGCCGCGAATGCCAGAAACTCTTCCGCGGCTTCGGCCTTCTGCGCGTCCGTCATATCGTCGAAGAGCGGCGTCCCGTCCGGATTGTAGATCGCCTCGCCGTTCTCGTCCAGCATCGGCGTCCGCAGCTTGTATGCGTCAATGATCCTCAACCCGTTACATTTTGTAACCGGTTGCCCCGTCCAGTTGGTTACAATTTGTCACCAACTGCCCCTTTTGAGTAGTCAAGCAATCCTTGACAACTGGAACTTGGCACAGGATTTGGCACATAAGATTAAATCCTGTTTCTCCCATTTCGCAAAATTCCGAGCTCAAATTTAAAATAAAAATGGTGCCGGAGGAGGGACTCGAACCCTCATGCCATCGCTGGCGCCAGATTTTGAGTCTAGTGCGTCTGCCATTTCGCCACTCCGGCAACGGAATATCTAATACAATACCCCGAAATCCGTAAAAAATCAAGCTCCGCCGCGAAAAAATGCTGAAAAAGGGGCGGAACCGATACTCCTCACGGTTTCCTTTCTACCGATGCCACTGCCAAAAAAGCCCCAAAAACCGCAGAAGTTTCCACAGACTCCACGCTCAAAAATGGGAACAAATCTGTTGAAAAAATGCTTGCACCCGACTTTTGGCAGTTCCGTCTCTACCGTTTTTTCACCGTTTTTTCCGTTTTTTTTAGAATAAGGCTTGACAGAATGCGCAATGGCGTGCTATGGTATAGGCGGATAAATCCCGAAACAAATCCCCTACACACAGCAACACAGGAGAACCCCCATGGGAAAGTACCTCGGCGAAGAGATTCCGAAACTCGGATTCGGCATGATGCGTCTGCCGAAAAAAGGCGAAACGATCGACATTGAAACAACCAAAGCCATGGTCGACAAGTTCCTGGCGGCGGGGTTCACCTATTTCGATACGGCATGGATTTACGAAGGCAGCGAGGACGCCACGCGCCAGGCGCTGGTGGAACGTTACCCGCGCGGGAGTTTCCAGCTCGCGACGAAGAACGCCGCCTGGGTCGACAACAAGACGCGCGAGGCGGCGGTCGCTCAGTTCGAGACTTCGCTGAAGCGCCTCGGGACCGACTATATTGATTTTTACCTGCTCCACAACCTTGGCGATGCGCGTACCGAGCTGTTCGAGCAGCTCGGCTTGTGGGATTTCGTGCTGGAACAGAAGAAACTCGGTCGGATCCGGCACGTCGGATTTTCGTTCCACTCGACCGCCGACCAGCTCGACGACATCCTCACGAAGCATCCGGAGACGGAGTTCGTGCAGCTCCAGATCAACTACGCCGACTGGGATCACAAGTTCATCCAGTCGCGCCTGAACTACGAGGTCTGCCGCAAGCACAACGTGCCCGTCATCATCATGGAGCCCGTGAAGGGAGGGATGCTGGCGACGCCGCCGGAATCCGTCGTGAAGATCTTCCGCGACGCGAATCCCGACGTCTCCCCGGCCGCGTGGGCGATCCGGTTCGGCGCGAGCCTGCCGGGCGTGATCACGGTGCTGTCCGGGATGAGCACGCCGGAGCAGATGGACGACAACCTGAAGTCGATGAAAGGGTTCAAGGCGCTGACCGAGGCGGAGAAAGCCACGGTCTTCAAGGCGCAGGAAGCGCTTGCCAAGGTCCCGATGATCCCGTGCACGTCCTGCGACTACTGCGCGAAGGTCTGCCCGATGAACATCGGCATCTCCGGTACGTTCAACGGACGGAACCTGCTGACGCTGTACAGCAACGTGGAAAGCGCGAAGGTGCAGATCTTCTGGGCTGTCGCGAATCTGGGCAAGAAAGACGCCGTGGAGTGCATCGGATGCGGCAAGTGCGAGGAAGTCTGTCCGCAGCACCTCGAAATCCGCGAACTTCTCGCGGAAGCCGCGAAGGCATTCGCCCAAAAGAAATCTTCGGAGACGGACTCGAAAAAAGAGTAAGGATTACTTGCTCAAAAACGCTTTGCGTTCCGGCTCGGGGTAATGCTCGATCGCGTACCGGAGCGTGGTGCGCGCCATGACGGCTTTGTTTTTCTCCAGATAGGCGGTCAGCATCGCGCGGTCGCGCTTGCCGATCTCACGGAGCATCCAGCCGCACGCCTTGTGCATGAGGTCGTGCGGATGCGGCAGGAAACGGTCCACCATGCGGAACGGTTCGTCCATTTGTTTTGCGCGGATGAACGGGAACATGGAGAGGACGGCGACGCGTTCCTCCCAGAGATGCCCGGACGCGGCGAAGCGTTCCAACGTGCCCGCGCCGTGCTCGAACGCGTACGCTCCGGTGATGTCGGGCGCGGTCAGGTCGACCAGGTCCCAGTTGTTGACGAATCCGCCCCGTGCGAGTTCGGCGTAGTGTCCGAAGATGGCGGCGCGATCCGTTTCTTTTGCTTTTTTTGACTGATATTTATCCGCCAGGATGAGCAGGGCGCAGAGGCGGATTTCGTGCCATTCGGAATGCGCGGCTCGGACAGCTTCACGGACGGGGAGGTCCCGAAATGCTTTTGCCGTACGGCGGGTCAAGGGATTGCGGATGCCGAGGAACCTGTCGCCTTCGCCGTATTGTCCTTTCCCGGTCTTGAAAAATGACATGAGGATTATTGCGTCGGCGGGATTCGCCTGCGCGAGCATGGCGCGTTCGAGGTTGGCGGCGGTGAGGCTCGCGCCGGGCGTTTCCTGCGGCGTTTTCATGCGTTCCGCTCCACGGATGCGAGGCGACCGGCGAGGAAGGAGAGCGCGAATTCGACGCGGAGAATATGCGGTCCGAACGTGACCGGCGCATAGCCGTTTGCGCGGAACGCGGCGACCTCGTCCGGCGTGAATCCGCCCTCGGGACCGATGGCGAGCACGACTTCGCCGGGGAGCGCGACGGGGCAGGGCGCGGCGTCCACGGGATGCCCGATAATCGCGGTCGCGCCGTCTGTGAGCCGGGCGGAGAGCCCCGAATGGAAGAATTCACGTAAAGAGCGTACAAAAGTCAGTTCGGGGAGTATCGTTGTGCAGCCCTGTTCCAGCCCTTCGATCAGCACGGACCGGATGGCGTCCGGCGCCATGCAGGAGCTGGTCCAGTAGCTTTTTTCTGTTTTTGCGGCGTGGAAGAACACGGCGCGGCGGATGCCGGACGACGCGATGAAATGGAGCGTTTTCTTGAAACTCTGCGGACGGGGCAGGGCGATCACGGGGAGGATGTTTGACGGCGGGGGCGGCGGGTTGGATGCGTCCTCCAGTTTGAGCCGTGCGGAATGCCGCGTGGATTCCAGCACGCGCGCCGTGCCGATGCCGCCGCCGAGGATGCCTGCACGGATGAAGTCGCCGGGCTTCGCATGGAGGATGCAGAAGATGTGTTCGGCGTGTTCGCCGCCGACCGTGAACTCGCGTTCAGGCGACAGGTCGCGCTCCTCGACAATCAGCAGGTTCATGCGGAGACAATCTTCCGGACTGCTTCGAGGATGTCGGCGGGCTCCGCCATTCGTCCTTTGCCGGACGTGCCGCAGGCGAGGCGGCCGGAGTCGGGACCAACGGTACGGACGCCGAGCTTGTCAGCGATCTTCGCGAGGTTGTCCTGCACGACCGGGCTGTTCCACATGTTCTCATTCATGGCGGGTGCGATCAGCACGGCGCCGCGGAAGGTCAGCGCGGTGGTGGTCAGGGCGTCGTCGGCGATGCCGGACGCGTACTTGCCGATGAAGTTCGCCGTGGCGGGCGCGACGACGAGCAGGTCCGCCCATTCGGCGAGGTCGACGTGTTCGGGGCGCGGCTGGAGACCGGAGAAAAGGTCGGTCAGGACGGGGTGTTTCGAGAGTGTGAGGAAGATGCGGTCGGAGATGAGGCGGAGGGCGTTCGCGGTCATGACGACGCGGACGTCGAAACCTGCGGAAACGAGCTTGGAGCAGAGGTCGGCGGATTTGTAGACGGCGATGCCGCCGGTGACGCCGAGGATGATGTTTTTGCCGGTCATGTGCGTACACTCCGTGGTGGTCAGACGGTGCGTCTGCGTTTTGGATGGTTGCGGAGGCCGAGGATGAGTTCGGTGAACTCCTTCGCGGCGCGTGCGAGGTCGTCGTTCACGATGATGTGGTCGTATTCGTGCGCGTGCTCCATTTCGCCCTTCGCGTTGGCGAGGCGGCGGAGGATGGATTCCTCGGTTTCGGTGCCGCGTGCGCGAAGGCGGCGTTCCAGCTCCTCGAACGACGGCGGCATGATGAAGATAAACTCGCACGCCTCGCAGAATTCGGCGGAGTCGGCGCAGAGTGCGCGGAGCTGCGCCGCGCCCTGGACGTCGATGTCGAGCAGGACATCGATCCCGCGCTGAATGCGGCCGAGCAATTCGGATTTGAGCGTGCCGTAGCAGTTGCCGTGTACCTCGGCGTGTTCCGCGAACGCGTTTTCGGCGACGAGCGCGTCGAATCTCCCGCGGGTGATGAAATAGTAGTCGCGTCCGTCGACCTCGCCGGGGCGCGGCGCGCGCGTGGTGCAGGACACGGAGAACTCGATTGCGCCGAGGTCGCCGATGGCGGCTTTGTAGATGGAGGATTTGCCGGAGCCGCTGGGACCGGAGAGGATCAGGATCATGCCGGTGCGGCCCGGCGCGTCGGAAGAGGTGTTCATGGGCGTGCTGTGTGCTGGAAAAGCCTGGCGGCGTTGACCGCCGTGAAATAGAGGTCGTCCGCGCCCGCCGACATGGCTTCTTCGAGTGTGCGGCGACCTGTGGACGTACTGAACGAAAAATCGTAGGTCTTTGCGAGCTCCTCGGGCGCTCCCTCGACCGCGCCGGAGAGCAGCAGGACGGGGATGCCTTCGCGGTGTGCCGCATCGGCGACCGCGCAGCAGAGCTTGCCCTCGGCGGTCTGGGAATCCGTGCGGCCTTCGCCGGTCACGACGAGGTCCGCGCCGGCGATCTGCCTGCGGAACGAAATGGCGTCGAGGATGAGCTCCGCGCCGGATTTCGGCTGTGCGCCGCAGAACGCGCGGAGGCCCGCGCCGAGTCCGCCCGCCGCGCCGTCGCCGGGCATTTCCTTCGGCAGCAGCATGGACTGGCGTTCCCAGATGGTGAAAAGGTGGCGGAGATTGTGGTCAAGCTTCGCGACCATGTCGGGCGTGGCGCCCTTTTGCGGGCCGTAGACCTGCGCTGCGCCGAACGGTCCCGAGAGCGGGTTGCGGACGTCGCACGCGGTCGTGATGCGCGTGTCGTGGAGTCGGGTGTCGGCACCGGCGACAGCGATGCTGTGGAGCATGTGGAGCGCGCCGCCGCCACGCGGGATTTCGCGTCCGCGCGGGTCGAGCAGTCCGTATCCGAGCGCCTGCGCCATGCCCGCGCCGCCGTCGACCGTGGCGGATCCGCCGAGACCGATCAGAATGTCGCGGACGCCGAGGTCCAGGATGGCGCGGATGACTTCGCCCGTGCCGTAGGTCGTGGCGGTCATCGGGTCGCGTTTGAGCGGCTCGACGAGGTAAAGACCGCTGGCGGAGGACATCTCGAAAACGGCGGTCATGCCATTGTTGATGAGCGCGAATTCCGCCTGGACGGGCTTGCCGTCCGGTCCTGTGACCGTGACCGTGCGGATTTCTCCGTGGAGGGCGTCGGCGAGTGCGTGCGTCATGCCTTCGCCGCCGTCGGAAACGGGCACGGAAACGAGTTCGGCGTCCGGGAAGACGGTGCGGAAAGCCTTTTCCAGGACACGGCAGACGGTCGAGCTTTTCATGCACATCTTGAACTTGTCGGGCGCGAACACGATTTTCATGGTCACAACTCCTTCTTGAGGATTCCGGAAATGATCTCGGCGGCGTTTTCCGGGGAGACCGGGCGCGGCGCCGAGGCGAGTTTCATCGGGTTCTTGACGGCGTCGGCGGCGATCCTGTCGACCATCGCTGCGTCGAAGCAGGGCAGCGCGGAGAGTTTCGGCGCGCCGGCGTACTTCGCGATGAATGCAGCAGCGGCGTCCACGACGTCCTCCGGGGTCTTCTGCGGAGCCTTCGACGGGAAAACGTCCGCGAGCAGCATGGTGCGTTCCGCGACCGCCTTTTCCGCGAGGTAGTAGCGCCAGAATGGCGGCAGGAGCATCGAGGCGGCGATCCCGTGCGGAATCTGACCGTAGAACGAAAAGCTGCCGAGGTGCGGGAGCGAGGTCGGACGGTCGGCGATCATCATGCCGCCGATGGTCGCGGCGGCGCAGAGGCGTTCGCGTGCGTTGACGTCGTTCGGGTCGCAGAAGACGAGCGGGAGGTTGTCGCGGATGAGGCGGACCGCATAGACCGCGTTCTGGTTCGTGGCGAACTTCGTTTCCGGGGAACCGGTGTTCAGCAGCGCCTCAATGTTGTGCGTGAGGGCATCCAGCGCGGTTGCAGCGGTGAGTGCGTCGGACATGGAGCGTCCGTAGTACGGGTCGATCAGCGCCATGCGCGGCACGATCTGCCTGTCAGCGATGAGGCGTTTTACGCCGGCGGCGCGGTCGACGACGTTCGAGTACGGCGTGACTTCGGAACCGGTTCCCGCTGTGGTCGGGATGGCGATGATGCGCTTGAACTTCTTCCCGGGGAACTTTTCGGAGATTTTGTTCGAGCCGAAGAGTTCGGTGACGTCGAGCCCGGACTGGTACGCCGCCCAGGCAGCTTTCGCGGCGTCGAGCACGCTGCCGCCGCCGATGGCGACGACTTCCGTGCACTGGCTCTGTTTCAGCGCCTCGATGATGCGCGCGACGTCGTCCGTGTCGGGCTCCGCCGGGATGTCGCACACAAGGCGGGACTCGAATTCGTAGTGGAGCACCATGTTCGTCATGTCGGTGCGCGCACCGGATTTCGAGAGGGAGTTTCCTCCGGTCACGAAAGTGACGACGGGTTTTTCTTCGGAGAGCAGGAACTCGGCGGAGAGGTCGGTGAGGACGCCGGGGCCGAGGTCGATGCAGACCGGTTCGTAATGCTCGAACAGCTCAATGTAATCTTGGGGCGTGTTCATGGGATGGTCACTTTGCTACGATGTTGACGAGGCGGCCCGGGACGGCGATTGCTTTCACGATGGTTTTTCCGGCGAGCGCGGCGGCGACGTCGGGATTCTCCAGCGCCTTTTTCTTCATCTCGTCGGCAGTGAGCGAGGCGGGCATCATGATGCGGACTTTCGGCTTGCCGCAGATCTGCACGAGGATTTCGTGTTCCTCGACCTGCAGGTGCGATTCGTCAACGCTCGGCCACTGCGCCAGGGAGACGGGCGCCTGTTTGCCGAGTCCTTCCCACATCTCCTCAGCGATGTGCGGCGCGTAGGGGGCGAGCAGCAGGACATAAGTCTCAGCGGCTTCACGCGGCATCTTTTCGAGCTTGGAGAAGTCATTGAGGAAGATCATCATCTGGCTGATGGCGGTGTTGAAATTGAGCGTGTCGGTGTCCTCCGTGACCTTCTTGATCGTCGCGTGGAGCAGACGGCGGAGGTTGGCGGGGACGGGCTCATCCACGACGGGCGTTTGCATGATCATGCGCCAGGAGCGCTTGAGGAAACGGAAGACGCCTTCGACGCCGCGGGTGTTCCACGGCTTGACCGCCTCGAGCGGTCCCATGAACATCTCGTACAGGCGCATGCTGTCGGCGCCGTACTCGCGGACCACGTCGTCCGGGTTGACGACGTTACGGAGCGACTTGGACATCTTGGCGGGGAACTCGACGAGCTTTTCGCCGGTCTCCTTGTGCTTCGGTTCGGGTCCGGTGAGGTCGACGAGGTTGGTCGGGACGAGCGCGCCGCGGGCGTCCTTGTAGGACGTGCCGAGGATCATGCCCTGGTTGACGAGCTTCTGGAACGGCTCCTTGGTGGAGACGAGGCCCAGGTCGTAGAGGACCTTGTGCCAGAAACGGGCGTAGAGCAGGTGAAGCACGGCGTGTTCCGCGCCGCCGACGTACAGGTCGACCGGCATCCAGTATTTTTCTTTTTCGGGGTCGACGAACGCCTTGTCGTTGTGCGGGTCAATGTAGCGGAGGTAGTACCAGCAGGAACCCGCCCACTGCGGCATGGTGTTGGTCTCGCGGCGGCCGTGTTCGCCCGTTTTCGGGTCCACATAGTCCACCCAGCCCGCCGCGTTCGCGAGCGGGGATTCGCCGTTTCCGGAGGGCTTGAAGTCCTTCATGTCCGGGAGCGTGAGCGGGAGCTCGTCCTCGGGGACCATGCGGATTTCGCCGCTGTCCATGATGATGATCGGGAAAGGCTCGCCCCAGTAGCGCTGGCGGCTGAAAAGCCAGTCGCGGAGCTTGTAGTTCACGGTGCGCTTGCCGATGCCCTTCGATTCGAGCCAGTCGATGATGCGCTTCTTCGCCTCGTTCACGCGCAGGCCGTTCAAGTCGAGCCCGTCGGCGTTCGCGGAGTTCATCAGCGGACCGTCACCGATCCAGCAGACTTTCCCGGCGAGCACGCCGTCGACGTCAATCTTTTCCTTCGCCGCAGCGGCCTCGTCGGGTCGGATCACGCAGATGACCGGGATGTTGAACTTCTGCGCGAACGCGAAGTCGCGGTCGTCATGGGCGGGAACCGCCATGATCGCGCCGGTGCCGTAGGATGCCAGCACGTAGTCTGAGATCCAGATCGGGATGCGCGCGCCGTTGACCGGGTCGATGGCGTACGCGCCGGTGAACGCGCCGGTCTTCTCGTTGTTGAGTCCGGTGCGCTCCAGGTCGCTCATGGACGCTGTGCGCTTCTTGTAGGCGGCGACTTCCTCGGCGTGCTCCGGCGTGGTGATCTCGTCGACGAGCTCGTGTTCGGGGCAGAGGACCATGTAGGTCGCGCCGAAGAGGGTATCCGGACGCGTTGTGAACACGGTCAGCGTCTTGCCGGGGTGTCCGTCGAGCTGGAACACGACTTCCGCGCCTTCGCTGCGTCCGATCCAGTTCCGCTGCATTTCCTTGATGCCTTCCGGCCAGTCGAGACCGTCGAGGTCGGCAAGCAGGCGTTCCGCGTAGGCGGTGATCTTCAGGACCCACTGCTTCATGGGGCGGCGGATGACCGGGTGGTTGCCGCGTTCGCTGCGACCGTCGATGACCTCTTCATTGGCAAGCACGGTCCCGAGGGCGGGACACCAGTTCACCGGGACCTCGTCGATGTACGCGAGACCCTTCTTGTAGAGCTGGAGGAAGATCCACTGGGTCCAGCGGAAATACTTCGGGTCGGTGGTGTTGATCTCGCGGCTCCAGTCGTAGCTGAACCCGAGCATCTTGATCTGGCGCTTGAAGTTCGCGATGTTCTTCGCGGTCGTCACCGACGGATGCGTGCCGGTCTCGATCGCGAACTGTTCCGCGGGCAGCCCGAACGCGTCCCATCCCATCGGATGCAGCACGTTGAAGCCGTTCATGCGTTTGAAGCGCGAATAGATGTCCGTTGCTGTGTAGCCTTCCGGGTGGCCGACGTGGAGACCGGCGCCGCTCGGGTAGGGGAACATGTCCAGGACGTAGAGTTTTTTCTTTGTGGTGTCGTCTTTTGCCTGGAACGTCTGGTGTTCGTCCCAGTATTTCTGCCATTTCGCTTCGATGGCGGTGAAATCGTAGTCCATGATTCGGGGATTCTCCGGTTGGTTTGGTTTTTTGGAAAAAAGTCCATCTAAATATAAAACACATGCGCGCGTTTTGCAAGCTCGTTTTCCAATTTCGATACAAAAAAGCCCCCGTGGCCGGGAAAGACCGAGAGGGCATCGTGCTCTCGCGAAGCAGAGCACTGGATCAGCACGGCTTGCCGTGTGTCCGAGCTGCGCCGGACACTGTTTCAACACGGCTTGCCGTGTTAATTGAGAGGGAAGCTGAGGACGGTCAGGGAGAACGGCTTGAGCGAGAGCGCGGTGCTGTTGTCGAGCGTGACGTACTTCGGTTCGGCGGGGCGCACGTCACGCTGATCCGGTGTGCCGGAGAGGACGGTCATCGTCGCCTTTACCGGGGCGGAACCGAGGCTGTCGAGCTTGAGCGTGGTCTTCATCTCGAACGGGAGCAGGTTCACGATCTTGACCGTGGCGGTGTTCGTTTTGCTGTCGATCACGCAGGACGACGCGAAGCGCTTCAGCAGGGGGGCGTTTCTGTCGTTGTCCGGGAGCGCGCGGCCGTCGCGGTTCAGGAGGTTCGCGGCGGTGCGCGCGTATTTGTCCCCGGCATTGTTGCCGAAGAGCTTCTGGACGTAGTATCCGGTGGTCGGCTTGACCTCGGTATTGTTGAAATAGATGAGGTCGGGATTCCACTGCGTGTCGCCCTCCTTCGCGAGGAGCGGGGCATAGGAGGACATTGCCACCACGTCGCCGTTGCGTTCGAGCGAGAGCATGTAGATGGCCTCGGAGAGCGCGGTCTCGATGGTGCTGGTGCGCGGGCCGTTGTGGCTGGCATATTCGCCGAGGTAGACGCGCGTGGTGGCGCCGCGCAAGTAGGTGTCGTAGAAATGCTGGTTGTTCAGGAACCAGCCGGGCGACTGGTAGTAATGCTCGTCGACGATCGGGATGCCGAGCTTGCGCGCGAGCGCCCAGCCGTCCTCGTAGTCGGAGCCCTCGCAGAACGGCCCGACGGTGCCGACCACGGTGATTTCGGGGTGTGCGGCGCGGACGGCCTTGAAGATCATCGTGAAGCGTTCCTTGAAGACGTCGCCGATGAGGTCCTCGTTGCCGATGCCGATGTATTTCAGGTTGAACGGTTCGGGGTGGCCTGCTTCCGCGCGGACCTTGCCCCATTTGGAATCGACGGGACCGTTCGCCCACTCGACCAGGTCCAGCACCTCCTGAATGTATGCGCCCATCTCGTCCATCGGGATGCCGCCCTGCTGGCCTTTGCCGCCGCGCGAGGAGTTCTGGCACGGGACGCCGGCGGGGAGGATCGGCAGCGGTTCCGCGCCGATGTCCTCGCAGAACTGGAAATACTCGAAGTAGCCGAGTCCAACGGACTGGTGATAGCCCCAGATGTTGGACTGCGGTACGCGCGCCTCCAGCGGGCCGACGGTACGGCTCCAGCGGTACATGTTGCCGAGGCCGTTGCCGTGTGCCACGCAGCCGCCGGGGAAGCGCACGAAACGCGGCTTGAGTTCGGCGAGAGCCTGCGCGAGGTCGGCGCGGAGACCGTTTCTGCGGCCATTGAACGTCTTTTCGGGGAAGAGCGAGACCATGTCGAGGGCGAGTTTTCCGCCGATCGGTCTCAGCGACAGTTTGCCGTGGTCCGTGCTCCTGTTTGCGGTCAGCTTAAGTTCTGTTTTTGTCCAGTCCTTGCCCTTTGCCGTGACCGTGCCGGAGGCGACGGTATTATTCTGGTCGTCGCGCAGTTCGACATTCAGAGAGGCTTCGCCGCCGTCCGGGCACTTCGCGAAGACGCTGAAGAGATAGGATTCCCCCTCGCGGAAGACCATGCCGCGGAAGCCGTCATTGACAAGCGCGCCGGGACCTTCCAGTACGAGGTAGTGCGGATTATTTTTGTGAATGGGATCGTCGGTCGCGACGGTCGCTTTCAAGCCGTCGGAAACGGTCCAGCCGGTGAGGGCGTTCCATCCGCCGTGGTCGAGGTCGTTGAACTCGAAATCGCGGTTGCGGACGAGTTCGGCGTACAGCCCGCCGTCGGCGGAATAGTTGATGTCCTCGAAGAAGATGCCCCAGAGGAGCGGACTGATGTTCTTGGTGCGTCTCAGGTCGACGGAGATCTCGGCGGTGCGGGAGACGTCCTTGAGACTGTCCGGCAGGTCCGTGATGCGCTCGCGATTCTGTTCGCCTTTCCTGTCGGCCTCGATTTTCGCGGCGAGGATGGCGTCCAGTTCCGCCTTCGTGACTCTCACGATACTGCCTTTCCATTCGCGGTCGCCGAGCTTGACGATCGGGGTGTATTTCAGTTGTGCAGGGGAGATTTCTACATGGGAAAAATGCTTGAAATCCCGCGTGGAGAGGGTTTCTCCGTTCAGGCTATGCTGCCTTTCATCCTGCCACTCGATGTAATACTCCCCTGAATCTGAATCAAAGAAGATGAATGGCGCGTAGCCGCGCGGCGCTTTTCCCATGGGGTAATAGTTCTGCACGTGCCAGTGGACCAGATCGGGCGAGGACGTGAGCGCGAACACCGGATCGTCCGGGTTCGGCGTGAAGATGCAGTACCATATGCCGTTTGCCTTGTCATGGAAGAGGTACGGATCGTGCATCTTCTTCTCCGCGCCCCAGGTGCCGTAGTCGCTGCTCAGCCAGCCGTGGTCGATCACATGCCAATCAAATTGTGCCGCATCATCTGAGCCGTCGGCGTTCCATGCGTAGTACAGGCGGTTGTCGCGTTCGTATGCGAAAAGATTAATGCCGGGCTCAAGGGGTTTTGCGAGTTCGAGTGCGTCCGAGGTTGCGGCGAACGATGCGGAGAGGAACGCGGCGGCTGCGAAGATGCGATGGAAGAGCTTCATGGTCTGTGTCTTTCGTGTTTTTGCTGGATGCGGAGAAAATGAACTTGTATCAGAGGGTCGGGACGACTTTTTTAATTGAGCCGTCGGGGTTGAATTCGAGCTTGTCGATGCAGACTTCGCGGTGGAATCCCGGTCCGTCCATGACCTTGCCGTTCTGCCACGCGAACCTGTGGTACACGATGCGCCATTCGTCGTCCGTGCCATGAACCTTCAGAATCTGGTGGTGTCCGGTGCCGAGGATGCCGCGCGACACGTCCTTTTCGATCACGATGTTGTCGCGTGGGACGGTGAGGTCGCCGAGCGGGGAATCGGCGGTGGCGTAGCGGACGTGGTAGTTCGGGCTGCCGGTGTCGTCGACGGACCAGCTGAAATAATACTTGCCGTCGCGGTAGATCACGTTTGTGCCCTCGCGGAAGGTGCGACCGGGCTGGAACACCTTCACGGTGTCACGTTTCACGCTGAGCATGTCGTCGGCGAGCTCGCCGCCCGCCATGTAGCCGTTGCCCCAGTAGAGGTAATACTTGCCGCTGACGGGGTCGTGGAAGACGTCCGGGTCGATCTCCTGGCCGCCGCGCACGCCCGCGGGCTTGAAGTCGACGATGGGCTTGCCGGTGTCGACGAACGGTCCGAGCGGATCGTCCGCGACCGCGACGCCCACGCACTTGCGTCCGTCGCCCTTCAGCGCGCCGCAGAAATAGAAGTAGTATTTATAGCTTCCATCGGGCTGCCTGCGCTCCATGATGCACGGCGCCCAGGCGTTTCCGCTGGACCACTTCACGTCCTCGCCGAGTGTGAGGATGGTGCGTTCGTATTTCCAGTTCTTCAGGTCATCGGAGGAGAACACCTGGAAATCCTTTCCGCCCCAGCCGGGCACGCCGTCGTGCGTGGGGTAGATGTAGTATTTGCCGGTCTTTTCGGAGTAGAGCGTGCCGGGGTCGGCGTAGAACGCCTCGATGATCGGATTGTTCTGCCGCGGGAGCTCGAATTTCTCGGGTTTGCCCCATTTCTTGAGGACGGCGTCCAGCTCGGAGCGCGCGATGGAGACCACGCTGCCGTGGCGCGCGTGGAAGTCGACGGAGAAATCGCCCTGCGTGAACGTCTTCATGTCCTTGGTCTCGGCGAAATACCAGCGGCCGTCGCGGAAGAGGTCGCCCATGAAGACGTACGTGTCGGTGTTCACGAGCGGGTAGACGCTGGAGCCTTCGATGGCGAATCCGGGGTCGAGCTTGTAATCGGGTTCCGGGTCTTCCCATTTGCCGGGGAAGAGGGTGTCGGAGATGACTTTCTCCTTGCCGCAGTAGAACATGTGGTACTTGCCGTTGAACTTGATGATGTCCGCGTCCAGCACGTGCACGCCTGGCTTGCCGAACATGTACATCGGTTCCCCCTCGAGATCCGTGAAATCGTCGTTCGCGTACACGCCGTACATCCTGTTGACGCCGCCCTTGAACATCAGCGCCACGTAGATCAGATACCGCTTCGCCGCCGGATCGTAGATCGTTTGAGGCGCCCACACGTGCAGGACGTCCCGGATGCCGGGCATTTCCGGGAAACGTTCGGGGAAGTTGATCGCCTTGGCAGACCAGTTGATGAGGTCGTCGGACTTCAGGAGCACGAGTCCGCGGTTGGAGTCCCAGCCCTTCGAAGAGGTCATGTCCGTGGCGACCATGTAGAACCCGCCGTCCTCGTTGCGCATGATGTGCGGATCGCGCACGCCGCCGGTGCGCGCGAACGTCTTCGCGTCCAGCACGGGCTTGTCGCCGTTCAGCGCAAAGAAATGGCGTCCGTCCCTGCTGACCGCGAACCGGATCTGCTCCTGGTCCGGATTGTTCCCGGTGAAGTAGGCGAAAAGATAGCAGGTGCGGTCCTTCGCGGCGGGTTCGGGGTAGGGCTTCTCCGCGGACGCCGTGAGAGCGAGCCCCATGCCGATCGCGCAGAGCGAGGCGAGGGCGAGTTTGCGGAGGGCGGCGGAATGACTTGCGAGGGAGGAACGGATGGACATGGGCGATCTCCTGATGGAAAACGTGCCTCTTTGCGGCGCATTTTCCCGTGTTGCGTTGGTTGACCGGGCGATATTTCCATAATATACAGTTCTTTTTCCGTGAAATCAAGGCGGCGCCCCGTCTTTTTGTGCGGAAAACCGCTGAAAACGTGATTGTCCGTTCTCCATAACGTTATAACCGATCTATTATTCCTTCATTCTTCATTGTTTCCCGGAAGAAATTTGACTTCTTCTGTCCGTTTGATTCCGGCGGAAAAACTTTTTTTTGTAAAAAAACGTAACTTGGATTATGCCGGGTTGAAAAAAAGGGAAAATGGAGTACATTATTTATGTACAAGAAACGGCTGATTCACAAACGAATCCTTCCCAGGGCATTCGCGGCGGGGTTTTTGCCGGTTCCCGCTTCACTGCTACCATAAGAAATCAAGGTGGAAGGACAATGAAAGAAACAATATCCGGGGCGTTCACCGGGCAGGAACGGAGCATGCTGCGTCCCTGGCTCTGGGTGTGCGAGGATGCCGCTGAAATCCTGGATGCATTGCGTGCCGGACCGCCCGGAACGGACTCCGGGCTTGAGGTGCTTTGGAAAACCAAAACCAAATATGTCCTGCGCATGAAGACGGCGTCCGGTCTCGACCTGGCGTGCAAGTGGTATGCGCATGTCCGCCAGACGCCGTATGCAGTCTCATGGACGCACGCGGCGAAGGAGGCATACAATTTCAGACGGCTGGCGGGGCTCGGTCTGCCGCTGGTGAAACTCGTTGCGGTTGGCGAGGTCCGATATCCTCTCTATATCCGCAGCGCGTTTATCGTCACGGAATTCGTCGACGGATTCCAGGACGGACGTTATTTCTTCGTGACTTCGGATTATGACCGCGCTCTGCAGGACGAATTCATTCACCGTAATTTCGCTCTCGTGGCGCGTATGCACGACGCCGGTTTCTGCCATCATGGTTTTACTCCGATGAATGAACTCTGGCGCAGGCTGCCGGAACCGGACGCGGAGGGGCATCTGCTGGAAATCCGCTGGATCGACGTTCCCACGTGCCATCAGCCGTCGGACAATGCCCTGAACCGGCGCATCGTGGAGGATCTCGGCAATTTCCTGCGGTTCTATCCGTTTTCCCCGGAGGAACGCCGCGCGTATCTGCAGGCGTATCTGGATGCGGCAAAGGTCCGCCGGTTTGAACTGGATACACTGTGCCGTGCCGTAGGGGACTACCTGGATGCCAGGGCGCGCCGGAAACTCGAAAAAGAGTCGAAAAAGAAGAAAAAACAGTGATCCAAAGGGTGTGCGGAGCCTGGTCCGTCAGACGGACAGAAGGCTCCGGATCCACTGGAAATAATCTAGTCCGGGCGGCGGGCGGAATGCTTCGCCGCGTTCTTTTCCTGCACGTTCCAGCAGGAATGCCGCGGCGAATTCCATCGGCTCAAGTCCGTACAGGCGCATCGCGCGGTCGGCGAACGTGGAACGCTCCTCCGACAGGATCACGAGCGCACGGTCCGCATCTCCGGCTGCCAGGACGGCGTCGGCGAGCGAAAAGACGCGGTCGTGGAGGCGGTCGAATCCCGCCAGAGAGAAGACCGGGACCTTCATGCCGAAATGAATGGCGGCGGCGCCTGGGACGGCGTTGTGGACGGAGCATGAGAACGACACCGCGCCGATCTGGTCTTCCGGGAAGTCGATCAGATCGTTCTGCAGCGCCGTGATGCGGCTCTGCACGCCGTGCATGCTGCCGAAGAGCAGCGGCGCGTCGTCCGGGCGATCTTCGAGACGGTCGAGCGCGGAGAGGACTGCCGCCGTCATGCGGTCGGAACGCCGTCCGAGCCCGAGGCGGGCGCGTTCGGCACGGAGGAAATCGTCGTCCCAGCGCAGGTCGGCGCCGGGCGCAGTGAAGGAAGATGCGATCAAAAGAAGCGCCATGGTTCAGCCCAGCCTTTCTGCGATGAGAACGGCGTCGGCGCCGCCGAACGCCAGCGAGGTGGATGCCGCGAAACGTGTTCCGGCGGGGAGCGTCAGCGGCGAGGTCAGGGGCGCGCACGGGAGCGCGGGATCGGGCGTTTTGCAGCCCGGACTTGCAGGGACGAAGCCGTCGCGCAACATGAGCATGGTGAAGATGAATTCGAGCGTGCCGGCGGCTCCGAGGGTGTGTCCCGTGAAACGTTTCGTGGACAGGAACGGCGGCGGAGCGGCGAAACCGGTTTCCTCCGCCAGTCCGGCGAACGCCGCGGCCTCGCACCGGTCGTTCAGGACGGTTCCCGTGCCGTGGGCGTTGATGAATGCGACGTCGCCGGGGGCGAGTCCGGCGCGTGCCATGGCGTCGCGGAACGCGCGTTTCATGCCGCCGCCGGTCGCGTCCGGTGCGGTGATGTGCGAGGCGTCGCAGGACATGCCGAACCCGCGCAGGGCAAACTCCGGCTTAGTGATGCCGCGTTTCCGCGCGCATTCGGGCGTTTCGAGGATTACGACGCCCGCGCCTTCGCCGAGGTTCAGCCCGGCACGCGCGGAGTCGAACGGACGGCACGGGAAGGGCGAGGTCACGCCGAGTACATGGAATCCGGCGACCGGAGTACGATGAAGTTCGTCCGCGCCGACTACGACCATGCGTTCGCACTGCCCGGAGAGGAGGCAGAGCGCGGCGATGGACATGGCGTCCGCGCCGGAGGAACACGCGTTCGAGACGGTATGAAGCGGTCCCGACAGGTTGTATTCGCGGGCGATCGCCTCCGTCGGGTTGGAGTTCAGGAAAAGCTCCACGGGGGCGTTTTCCTCCGTGTCCGGATTCTCCCGCAGCCGTGCGTAGTATGCAGTGTCCGTGAACTGGTGGGCGATGGTCGTGCCGACCGCACATCCGGTCACGGAGTTCCGGAGTATGTCAGGCGTGAGCCCTGCGGCGTCCATCGCCTTTGCCACGACGGCGCGGATTATCGCGAGCGTGCGCGGTTCGCCAGGCGCGTTCCGGAACGAATCCAGACAAAACACCGGATCGCTGATGGACGAATCGATCACATCGCAGGCGGGACGCGGCACGGCGGGCAGACGTTCCCCGTGGAACAGCGCCAGCGCCTCTGCGTCGGTCGTCCCGGCGCAGGAAAGATGAGAAAATCCCGTCACGACGGGATCAAACGTCATTCGACGGATCATCTCCGGTCCTCCCATGCGTTTTCAAACAGAAAGCAGTCGTAAGGATGCTCCATTGCCATGCGTTCGAGGTCGGCGGCGTAGGATTGGACGTCCTCCCGGAACCTGACTCCGTCCGCGCCGCGCGGGGGACGTTCCGGTCGTATGACCGTGCCGAATTCGAGCAGAAGTTCACGGCGGGATTTTCCGCGCGTCAGGAAAAATGGCACGACCGGGGCATGCGCCTTCGCCGCGAGGAAGAACGCCGCCAACGGGAAGTGCGCGGTCTCGCCGAAGAAGCGCACCGGCACGGAATCGGTCTCCAGGCAGCGGTCGCCCATCAGGCCGACGGCTCCGCCAGCGTCCAGCACCTCGAACGCCTCCAGCAGACCGCCGAACGTGCCAGCGGTGTCGATGATGTGCAGCGGAGCGTCGTTGCCGTTGAACGCCCGGCTCTTGTCGACGTCAGCGTTGCGGTCCGGCTTCGCCACGAACGCGACCTTGCGGTCTCCGGCGTTCACGCAGTGCATTGCCGCCTGCCATGCGCCGAAGTGAGAACAGAGGAAGACGAGTCCGCCGGGGGCGTTTCGGATCGGCTCGAAAACCTCCGGGTTGCGTTCGCGGACCTTCGACTGTCCGTTGGCAAGCGCCAGCGCCATGATCAGTGCCTCGCCCTGCGCCGTGAAGAGCCGCCAGACATGGCGTTTCATGCGGAACCCGCGGGCGTCGGGGAACCGGTGCTTCAGGTAGGGCAGGGCGCGCTGTTCCGCCTGTTTGTCGGTGAGTGCGTAGGTGAGCGCGATGAACTTGACAAGAAAACACGCCGCGCCCGGACCGAAGACGGAGAGGATTCCCCGGAGGATTGCCGACCCGAGCTTGTTTTTGCGCGTGTCGCTCAGGTTCGCGGCGGACTGTGCGGATTTGCGGCTCATGTGCGTGCGCTCCTTCTTCGGATGGCTGCGCGGCAGAGTTCTGCGGAGAAATACACGATGACGGCGAAGACCAGGGCGAAGACCGGGGCGAGGATGATGCTGCCGAGGAGCCATTCGAACCAGCGCAGGTGGATTTCGCGAATCGTGCTGTGGAAGTTCAGGTCTTCGGGAAGCAGGAATCTGCCGTGGCGCAGGAAATAGCCGAGCTCAATGCAGACGACCGGACAGACCGGCGGCATGAACGGATTCTGCGCCATGACCGCCATTGCCTTGTTGAGGTGGAGCCGGGCAGCGACGTAGAGGATCAGGATCGTGCAGAAGCCATACGTCGGATACACTGCGAGGAGCGCGCCGACGAACGCGGAAAACGCGAGTCCGAGCGAGGATGTGTTTTCCTTGACGAGCCAAGCCCAGAGTTCCCCTGGTTTCCACAGGCGCGGATATTCCCGGGGCGTCACGCGGAGCTTTCTGATGCCGAACGGGACGAGGCGGCGGAACACCAGGCGCGTGTGCAGCCAGGTCATGCGCAGGTTGTCGCGGAACGGATGGAAATGCGAGACGCGTTCGCCGGGCGGGTCGTAGTGCGTGGAGATGGGGACTTCGGCGAGTTCGAGCCCCGCCCACATGCAGCGTGTGAGGAGCTCGGTCTCGAACGTGTAATGCAGAGAGAAGCACTTGATTCGGGAGACGTATTTGAGCGGGTACGCGCGGAATCCGCTCTGCGAGTCGGAAATTTTTTTGCCGGTTTCGACGAGGAACCAGAAATTTGAGAACATGCGCCCGAACTTGCTGCGGCCGGGGACGTTCGGCACGGAGAAATCGCGGACCCCGGCGACGAGCGTCCAGTCGTTCCGTTCGAGGACCGGCAGGAACCGCGTGATGTCCTCTGGATCGTGTTGGGCGTCGGCGTCGAGCGTGATCATATAGTCGTAGCCGCGCGGGGCGAGCGTGCGGACGGCGGTGAGGAGCGCCGCACCTTTTCCCAGGTTGCGCGGATGCCGGATGACCTCGACGTCCGTTCCGGCATAGTATTCCGCGAGGTTGATGTCTTCCGAGCCGTCGTCGACCACGAGGACGTCGGGCATGACGGCGCGTGTCCGTTCGATCACGGCGGGAGCCGTGGAGGCATGGTTGTAAACGGGGATCACGCAGCAGCAGCGCATATCGGGCACCCTCTGACTTGCCCCCCGCGGATCAATCCGCGCGGAAGATGCGCCGGGCGAGGAGTTCGGGATCGGATTCGTCCGGTATTTCGAGCGGACCGCCGGGTTCCGCCAGCAGGACGGTCAGCCTGTCCGATTCGTAATGGCAGATCATCACGCGCCGGATGCCGGGCATCTCGAAGAAGTTCGTGACTTCGTCCCAGAGGACGGACCATCGCCCGAGCGAATCCATGTAGAAACACGGCCCGGTGAGCTTGAGGGAGATCGCAGCCTCGCACGGCGGGGTGGTCGGAAGCGTGCCCACGAAAAGGTGTCCGCGCCCGAGGTGGCGTCCGTGCTCGCGATAGTCGTTGAAATAGTTCAGGTTCTGTTCGTGACAGCCCTGCCGCCCGAAGTCGATGATCGCGGTTTCGCGGACAGAATCGACCTCGGCGTCGCGGTGCGCGAGGACGGCGGCGAGGATGTACGTGCGGACCTTCGCGTCGCCGCGCCGGAAATTGTCGAGCCCGTAGATGTGTGGGAACTCGTCCTGCGCTCCGGAGACTTTCGCCTTGGCGTCCTGGGTGTCCTCCGCCGCATAGACGAGGCCGCGCCGCCAGGTGCGGAAGGTCAGGAGGTCGGCGGTGACGCCGCCGATGATGTGCCATGGGTACGCGCTCATGATACTGCCTCCAGGATGATGACGGCGTTCAGCCCTCCGAATCCGGAGTTCATGCACAGAACGCGCGGTTTTTCGAGTTTGCGGATCTCGGTCGAGACGTAGCGGGCGGCTTCCGGCTCCGGCGTAACCAGCGATGTCTGGGGCGGGATCAGGCCCGTTTCCAGCATCCTGACGCCGACCACTGCCTCCACGAGGCCCGCGCCGGCGAGCGTGTGTCCGCATGCGCCTTTTACGGAAAGCATCGGTACGGAGCGGTCGCCGAAGACGCGGTGGATCGCCTGAAGCTCCATGTCGTCGTTGTAGCGCGTCCCGGTGCCGTGCCCGATGACCGCGCCGATGTCGTTCGGGGTGAGCCCGGCCCCGTTCAGCGCGTGGACGATGGCTTCGGAGAGCGCTTCGCCGTGCGGCATTGGAGCGGTGATGTGGACAGCGTCGCAGCTCATTCCGCCGGACGCCAGGACGGCGCGCGGCTTCAATCCGAGTTCGTCGGCCTTCTTCGCGGAACAGATGTTCACGATGGACGCGGCGTCGCCGAGCAGGAGCCCGTCACGGTTGCGGTCGTACGGACGCGCAATGGTGCGGGCGAGGGCGCGGAGCGTGGCGAATCCGGAGAAGATGAATTCGCTGACATAGTCGGTGCCGATCACGACCGCGGAGTCGAGGCGGCCGCCGCGGATGTGGCGGTTCAGCGAAACGAACGCGGAGTTCGAGGACGCGCAGGCGGCGGAAACGATGCGTCCGCGGTCCTTTTCGCAGACCTTCAGTGCGCGTTCCAGCAACATGTCACAGGTGCAGCGGCGTTCGGGGTTGTCGATGTATTCGATCTCGCCGACGGTGCTGGCGAGGAAGAGTTCTGCGTCGTGCGGCATTTTTTTCGCGGTCGCGGCGAGGTAGTCCAGGAAGAATCCGGGGATCTCTTGCGTGCCGTTCACCTCAGCGCCGGGCGCCATGGCCGCTAAGGCGGTGGAGAATTTGTCGTTGTGGAACCGGGAGCAGTCGGAAAACGCTGCATGGTTGTTCAAAAGCCCGTTCCAGCAGGCCTCCACGCCGGGGCCGAACGCGGTGTACAGGTCGCAGTCGACGATCACGGGGGTGCGGTCATCCATGATGGTACGCTCCTTCCTTCCAGCGTTTCAGGAACTCTTCCCAGAAGAGCGGCATGTGCCAGAGCGGGGTGAAGTCGCGCGCGTCGATGAAGACCTGCGTGGTGCAGCCGGTGGCGGCGACGCGACCGTCCTCCAGGCGCACCGCGTATTCAATGTTGATGCGCGGGGCGTCGGTCCAGATGAGCGAGGCGGATGTGTGGAAGACCGCGTCGCAGGGGAGCGGGATGCGGTAGTCGTATTCGTCATGGTAGAAGAGGGCTGAGACGTGCTCCTCCTCCAGACGGTCGTTGTCGAACCCGAAGCTGTGCGAGAGCTCGGTATATGCTTCCTCGAAGAACTTCGCGTAGTTGCCGTGCCAGGCGATTTTCAGCGGGTCGGACTCGCTGAACTGGAGACGACGCGTGATGCTGACTTCGAGCGGCGGAGGATCGCCGGGTGTGCGTTCAAAATAGTGCCTGAACTCGGGATGTCTCATATTGCACTTTCTTTGGGGGCGAAAATCAGTTTCGCCGCGGAGACGCGTCCGCCTTCGGCATTCACGAACGAGGCGTTCGCCGCCCAAGTGTCCTCCTTCTCGCCCGGCTCAAGCGTCAGCGCGAGCGTGACCGGCATGTCCGGCGTGATCGTGCGGAGATACTTGATGCGGCGGACGCCTGCGAGGCGGAGCGCCCGCCCGAGGCGGCGTTCGGCGAGACGGCGGATGAAGGAAAGCTGGACGATTCCGGGCAGGATCGGATTGCCGGGGAAGTGTCCGCGATAGCCGGAGAACGTGCCGGGGACGGAGAACGTGCAGGAGCCTTCTCCGTTCTCGCCGGCCTGATTGTAGATCGTGTCGATTTCATCCCAGATGGTCATGATTCGCTGTCCTCAAAAAAATCCGACACCGTCAGGATCAGACGGTATCCGTGTTTGTAATTGTCGTATACGATGATTTCGGGAAAAATAACCGTATCATTAACAATATACCTGAAATACCAGGATTGCCAGTCGATAGTTTCGTCTTTAAAGTAATATTTTCCCATAACCGGCAATTTCTTCCCCCAAAACTCGCTGACAAGCTCCCCGCCGTCGTCTCCGAACGGCTCCCGGCGGATGATTATGCTGTCATCTTTTACATTTTCTGTCGCACCTTTTTTCACGCCGCGCCACGGATCCAGACGGCTGAAGATATGGAAGAAATCAGCCAGGATATATCCGGCGGCCTCTTCCTCATGACCTTCCAGAAAGTCGATCGGTATGAACCAGTAGTCCGCGAGTGCGTGCTCCGTGCCCGCGAGCTCGAAAAGCTTTCCGCCGGACGGGGAGAACGCCGCGACGCGCATTTCACCGGATTCGTCATAGGATACGGCGCACAGCGTCGCCTGTTTGAAGAACTTGTATTCGAACGTGACTTTGCCTTGAAAAGCAAAAGGTTTCATCGGCTCGGACGGCGGCTGGACTTTGTCGCGGTAGAGCTGCCATTCGGTTTCGGACAGGGGCGGGACCGGATCGTATTCGTAGGGCAGGGAATGACAGGCGGAAGTGTTGAACAGGATGATTGCCGGGATGAACGCGAAAAGAAGTGTTTTGAGGGGAGCGGGCATTTTTTTCGAGGTGAAACCACGTCGGATGGATGGCAGAAGCAGGGCGGCGGCGCCCCAGGCTGCGAGCACGCCGGGGATCAGCGCGAATCCGGCTTCGTGCAGGAGCGGGTGCCCGGCGAACGCTATGGTGAGACCGCCGGCGGCGGTTGTGAGCGCGGAGGCTGAGATTGCGCGGAAGACATAAGGATTCGAGGTGGAGCGCTCGCTGCCGATCACGAAGACGCCGTAGTCGATGGCGAGGCCGGAGAGGAGGACGAGCGAGATTTCGGCGGCGAGGTTGAGCGGCTTGCCGCAGACGGCGTACACGGCGCATACGGTCAGGAGCGCCAACGCCACCGGGATCATCGCGCAGAGGCTGTCGCGGACGCTCCGGAAGAAGGTGAACGCGATCACGAAGACCGAGAGCACGGCGAGGATCACGGGGAGCGTCGCTGCGGACTTCATGTCGGATACGATCTGCGCGGGGATGGCTGTGCGGGAGATCGGGGCGGTCTCGAATTCTGGCGGGAAGTATTCTGCGATGGAGATGGCAGACTGCGGCAGGAAGACCGCCGCGTACCAGCCGTTGCCGTCCGTCGCGGGACGCAGGATGCGGTTCAGGACAGGCGCGATGACTTCGGGATAGGAATCAAGGTTGGGAACCTCGATGCCGCGCCTGAGCGAGGCGAGGTACGGATCGAATGCGTCCGGCTCGAAACCTTCCTCTTCCGCAGCGGCGCGGAGCGACTTCGCGAAGACATTGTATTCGAAGTTTTTGCGCCAGGAGGCGAGGTTCCGTTCGCGTTTAACCTTCGTTGTAACCAGGAACGTCGGGGAGAAGATGAAATCCGCGAGTTCCGGATCGTTTTCGGCGAGGATGGTGCAGACGGATTCCGCGCGCTGTAACGCGGTGTCTGCGTCCGTACCGTGAATGGTCAGCACGCCCTGCGCCGGACCGTCGAGGAAAAGGCGTTCCACAGCGTCCGCCGTGGCGCTGAGTTTTTCCTGCGCGGCATCGAACTGGCGGAGGTCGGTGCGGACGTTGAGACGAAGAACGGCGAGGACTGCGAACAGCGCCATCAACCCGAAACAGATGCCACAGGCGAGCTTCGGGGAGAAAGTTTTCAGCGGGCGCGGTTTCGGCAGGGGCGATTTCGTACGAATAAGGATGGCCGGGAACAGCAGGAGCGTGAGCAGGAGGCTGGCGAGCAGGCTGATTCCGATGAACACGCCGAACTGCCGCACGCCGGGGATCGGCGTCAGCGAGAGCAGCAGGAAAACCGCCGCCGAGGTCGCCGCGCCGGTCAGCAGGGACGGCGCAATGCGGATCAGCCGGCGCACAGGGCAGGGCGTCTGCATGGTCATATAGACATGCACGCCGTAGTCGACAGCCAGCCCGATCACAAGTCCGCCGGTGGCGGTCACGAAGAGCAGGACGGGTTCGCCGGGGATCGCGAGGAGTCCGACGGCGGCGAGCGAGACGACCGCTGGGAAGGCCGGGATCGCCAGGGCGCGCAGGTCGCGGCGGAACAGCAGCAGGATCGCGGGGAGGAAGAAGAGGATTGAGAGGATGCACGCGAGTTTCACGTCCGCCTTGATGACGCGTTCGTTTTCGATGGCGTGCGCGTGGGCGAGCAGAAGATTGGCGCGGACGCCGGTGAGAGGATGTTTTGCGAGGACACTTTCAATTTCGCCCATAAGCTTTCGTCCGCCTGATGTGTCGGCGGCGGAAACATCCGTTTCGAGCAGAAGCAGCCGGTGGAGACTGTCCGGGGAGACGATGGCGGTTTCTCCGTCTTTCAGATGAAACGATGAGGCGGAGCGGAATTGTTCGAGCACGGCGAGCTTCGAAGCGGCGAATCCGGTCGGGTCGGCGAGGATAAGCGAGGCGAATCCGCCGAGTAATACTTTGCGTTTGACCTCCGCGACGATCTTTTTGGGATCAAGCGCCGGGAACGGCAGGAATTGCGGAATCCATTCCTGGAAGGATGCGAGAGTGGCGGCGAGGTCGTCAGGCAAAAAACGGTTGTCGACGCGTGTCACGCCGGGAACGTCGGCGAGTTCGTCGGCGATGCTGTCGATTTCTGCCGACGCGGCGTCGAGCCGATCCGTCGAGTCGGCGGCGAACAGCACGGCGGACTGGTTGAACAGACCTGAATTGAGCAGGACGGCGCAGGCGCGTTCGGACTTGCTGCCGGAGGGGAGCATGCGCGTGATGTCGGCGCTGAATGATGCTGCGAGGAGCGGGAGTGCGGTGAATGCGAGCGCGAGAAGGGACAGGAGCGCCGCGAGGACCGGGCGTCTTAATCCAAAAAGAATGACGCGCCGCAACAACAACTTCATTTCTGTTTCGCCTGCCAGAGGGCGTCCGGGATGTCGGAGTCGAACACGGAATCGGAGTAGACAAGCTCGGTCACGTCGCCGTTTTTCTCGGAGGCGCGGACCTTGACGATTTTCGTTTTCGCGTCGTCGAGCGTGAGTTCGACTTCGGTGATGAGCGAGGCGGCGAAACGTTCGGAGCGCGGTTTCAGGACAATCGTGCCGTCCTTGCCTGCGGCCGCCTCGAAATCCTTTTCCAGAGCCTTCACGTCGCCGGACGCGAACGCCGTCATGGCGTCGGAGAGCATTTCAAGCATAGGGTATTTGGAAAATGGCACGGAGACGGTCTTGTCGGAGTCGGCGTCCCATTGCGTGAGCTTGCCGTTTGCGATGATGCAGGAGTATTTGAGCGGCTTTTCGACGTGCCAGGCGAAGCGTTTGCCGGGGCGGTCGAGGCAGAGCTCGCCGTTCAGGACCATCGGCTTTTTGAACGCTTTCAGGTGCTTCGTCTGGACGAATTTCGTGCGGAGCGTCTTGAAGTTCGCGATATTCGCGAGCAGCTCCGCGGTGTCGGGGATGTCGGCTTTTGCCTCCCCCCGCGGCTTCGGTTCAGTTTGTGCGGAAACTTCCCCCGCGGATGCGAAGGATGCACAGACGAACAGAAGCCCCGTCAGGATGCGAACCGCCGGCTTGCACGTCATTTTTTCTCTTCGTAGTTGGTCAGGAAGAGTTTCAGCGTTCCCTTCGCGGCGGGCGCGCCGTTGAGGAACGCTTCGTACCCGATGCCGCGCCATTTGCCGAGGTCATACTGGACATTGATGATGATGTCCACGGTGTCGCCGACGTGGGGGATGGCGGAGTATTCGGAGTCGACGACTTCGACCAGGAGTCCGCCAAAGGACTTGTCCTGGCGCTGGTAGGCATCAAGCACGGCGGCGGTCTGCGCGGCGTATTCGATGAACGTTTCCGCGCCGGTGGAGCCGTCGGCGGCCGCCAGAGGATGGTCGGGATGCACCACGGAGGACGTCTTGCCGCCCAGATCCCATTCCTCGACGATGGTGTCGATGAGTGCGAACGGCTCGCCGTGCGGGAGCAGTCCGGCGGCGGGGTAGGGCAGTTTCGCCCGCAGTTCCTCGTGATTGAGGACCGGTTTATTCTTTTTTGAAGTTTCGGATTCGACCATGATACGTGTTTTCCTTATGAAAGACAATATGTTATGATTAAGTTGACTTTGCGGATGTGAGGCAGAACGGGTAGCGCCGTTCCTCTTTCCACCCATCGATCTCGCGGTCGAGCGCGGCGGTTTCCTCCTCGAGGATGCGGTGGACTTCCCGCTGAATGCGGAAATGCGGTTCGGACGCGATGCGTTCCTGCGGGATCGGCTTCAGCACGCGCATGATGACGCGGCCCGGGCGCATGCGGAACGAACGGTCCGGGCTGGCTTCGTTTCCCGCGATGGCGACCGGGATCAGCGGCGCGTTGAGCTCCTTCGCGGCGCGGAAGAACGCGCTGTGGAACTGCGCCATGGTGCGGGAGCCGGAGCGCGTGCCCTCGGGGAAGACGTAGATGGTGCCGGAGTTGTCCAGGGCGCGGCGGGTCTGCTCCACGATCTCCTCGTAGGTGAGGTTGTTCACGTCGATGAAGCCGCCCATGCGCGCGAAAACGCCGAAGAACGGCATGTGGAGCGCCCAGCCCTTCGCGGCTGCCATGGCGGCGCCCGCGGCGGGGATGATCGAGACCAGGAACGGGTCGGAGGACGAACGGTGGTTCACGACGAAAATGCCGTGGTCCGCGCCGCCGGAGAAGTCGTCGAGGCGGACCGGGACATAAACGCTGTACCAGCAGCGGATCATGAATCGTCCGAACGTGCGGATGAACTTGAGGACCGCGATGCTGAACGGTCTTCCAGTGAGAAGGCAGACTATCCCCGCGATCAGGAAAAACGGCGCGGCGAGTATGCAGTAGAGCATGATGCATACGACCATGTGCGTGTAGACGATCAGGGAAAACATCAGCGGTTCCTCTTTTGTGGAAGGCGGGCGGATCAGCTGTTCAGGTTATTTACTGGACTCCTGCTGCGCGGTCTGTGCGGCGGCTTTCGCGGCCTCCGCTTGCGCCGTGAGCATCGCCTGGTTCTTCTCGAAGAAGTCGTAGACGTCTCCGAGCGTGCGGACCTGCTTGATCTCCTCGTTGTCGCGGAGCGAGATGCCGAACTTGCGCTGGAGCCCGATCATGAGGTCGACCATGTCGAGGCTGTCGAGCCCGAGGTCGTCGAAGAAGGTCTTTTCAGGGGAAAGGTCGGCGGGGTCGAGTTCCATTTCATTGACGAGTGTGCCGTTGACGGCTTCGATGATTTCGTCGCGTGTGAGATTCATATCGGGATCCTCCGGGGAAGGTTGTTATACGTTGAGCTTGCAGATCAGGGAGGCGTTGATGCCCCCGAACGCAAAGGAGTTTTTGAAAAAGAGGCGGATTGGTTTTCCGCGCGGGGCGGTCAAAAGGTCGATCCCGGCGCATTCCGGGGCGACATCGACGAGGTTGCGGGTCGGGACCAGGACGCCGTGGCGCGCCATTTCGAAGACCGCCGCCATTTCCAGCGGACCGGACGCGCCGAGGGTATGCCCGAGGTGCCCCTTGAGGCTGGAAACGGGGACGTCCGCGCCGAAGACCTCGCGGATAGCGGCGGCTTCCGCGGCGTCGCCCTGGATGGTGGATGTGGCGTGGGCGCTGATGTAGTCGATGTCCGAGGGGGCGATCCCGGCAGACGCGCATGTGTCCGCCATACAGCGGGCGATGGCGGGCGCGTCGGACTGGCTGAGGCCGTTTCCTCCGCTGTTCGAGGAGTAGCCGACGATCTCGCCATAGATCTTCGCGCCGCGTTTCACTGCGTGTCCGTATTCCTCCAGGCAGAAGACGGCGGCGCCTTCGCCGCAGACCAGACCATTGCGGTGCGCCGAGAATGGCTGCGAGCTTTGCGTCGGGTCGTCTTCGACGGGTGCGTGGGCGTACATCAGGGCGAACGAGCCGGAAACTTCGGAGCCGGTTTCATCCGCGCCTCCGCAGAACATGACCTTTGCCTGTCCGGCCGAGATGAGCGCCGCGCCGAGCCCCATCGCCTGAAGCCCGGAGGCGCAGGCGGAACACGGCGAGTAGACCGCGCCGTTGAGACCGAGGGTACGCGCGAGATTGAACGCCGTGGTGTGGGAGGCGCTTTTGAAGAAGTGCATCGGGGAGAGGCGGTCGCTCTGTCCGGAAAGAACCAGCGCATAGCCGTCGCGCAGGGCGCTGACGGAGCCCATGGTCGACCCGACGGCGCATCCGGCGTTCAGTTCAATCAAATCATCCTGCGTGAATCCTGAATCTTTCAGCGCTGCAAGCCCCGCCATCGCGGTGAAACATGCCGACGGCGCCATGGCGCGGCGGAGCGTGCGCGGGAGAATGCGGAAACGTTCGGGTTCGCGCGGAGCGGGCGCGGTCGGCAGGAAATGCTCGTCTTCGCCGGCTCGCACGACGGCGCTTTTTCCCGCGGCGAGGTTGTCGAAGAGCTCGCCGGGGGTGAATCCGAGCGCGCTGTAGATGCCGCAACCCGTGATGACGACGCGTTTCAGTCCGTTCATGCGGCGGTCCTCCTGTCGTTTGCGATATTCTTCAGCATACGAGACCTCCGTTCACGCCGATGACCTGTCCGGTGATGTAGTCCGCGTTCGGCCCGGCGAGGAAAGACACGACGGACGCGACTTCCTCCGGCGTGCCTTTGCGTCCGAGCGGGATGAGCGGCAGAAGCTTTTCCATATCCAGTTCGCGCGTCATTTCGGTGTCGATGATGCCGGGCGCGACCGCGTTCACGAGGATGTTTCTGCGTCCGAGCTCCCCTGCGAGCGCCTTTACTGCACCGATGAGACCGGCTTTTGCGGCGGAATAATTGACCTGGCCGGGGCGTCCGACCTGGCCGGACGCGCTGCTGATCACGATGATGCGACCTTTTTTCGCGGAGATCATGGGCTGGACCAGCGGCTGAACGCAATTGTAGAAACCGTCAAGCCCGGTCCGGACCACGTCGTCCCATTCCGCCGAGGTCATCCATGCAAAGAGGTCATCTTTGGAAATTCCGGCGTTGTATACGACCGCGAACGGCGGATTGTCGACGAAAAGCTCCGTAATCACTCGGATGCTTCCGGCTCGGTCGGTCACGTCGAGAGAGACAGGCAGGAAGGAACGTCCGAGCGCCTCGATCTGTGTGCGCAGTCCGTTGAGACGTGCCGTGTCGCCGCGGCACGAAGCCGCAACGTCGAAGCCGTCCTGGGCAAGACGCAATGCGGACGCATACCCGATGCCGCGGGATGCGCCGATGATGAAAGCGAGACGATCCGATGTCATAAACCGAAACAGGGCCTTAAAAAAATAGAGTTCCGGCGCAGTGTGCGTGCGCCGCGTGGATATCTATATACTGTACCACCTTTTTCGTTTTTTTCAACCGGAAGACGCGATATCTTTTGCGTCTTTCTCAAAAAAGCGAACAGGAAACATGCGGAAAACAGCGGAATGCGGTCGCCGGGGTCATTCCACCGGGAAGAACATGGACTGCGTGGCGGCGTTCGACCTGCGGCGGAAAACGCGTCCGGGGATACCCTGTTTCGAGTAGGACGGGCGCCCCATGAAACTGACGTGGTGCCGGATGGCGAGCGGACCGAACGGACCGCGCAGGACTTCGATCAGGTCAAATCTGTAACGGCGGTTCGCGGCGGCGTCGCCGAGGTCGTGCAGGAACGAGACCGCGGCGCGGAAGTTGCGGCGTTTCTGCGCGTCGGAGAGCTCACGCCATGGCTCGGGTCGTTTGCCGAACCTGCGCGGATGGCAGTAGCGAGTCTTGACCTCGACAAACACGAACGCGGCTCCGTCAAGGCAGACCAGGTCGAGTTCGCCGTATGGCGTGCGGCAGTCGCGCAGCAGGACCGTATATCCCAACTGCGCGAGCAACCGCGCGGCATCGCGTTCTCCCGCCGCACCGAGACGTTTGCGCCAGGAACGTTTCCGGGCGGACTGCCGGGGCGCATCCGAACCTGTTCCGTTTTCAGGCATTGCGCGGGAGGCGCTTGAAGAGCCCCCAGAGGTCGTCGCCGATGAAGAAGGTGCCAAGCGTGTCGAATCCGCCTGTGAAACGGCTGAGGAAGGCTGCCGAAACTTCGTTGATGTCGCACGACGGGAGCCTGGAAAACACGAATTTCGCGTCCGAGTCGTCTTCGTCCGCGTCGCATTCGTTGAAAACGAAGAGGACCTGTCGTCCGATGGGGCAGAGCCCGGAGAAACGCACCGGCCTCAGGCGGCGCGCCGCCTTGTCGAGGGCTTCGCCCGCAGCCTCGGCGTCGAACAGGATGTCGTCTTCGCTGAGTGGGACGATCTTGATCATTTTCCGAAAGCCTTCATTTGTCCGGGTTGAATGGGATCGGAGACGGGATTCTCGCGGAAGTATTCCACAGCGTCGGCGTCATCCACGACGCAACGGGGCGAGATTTCGACGATCGCGGCGGGCGTGCCGTCCGGGTTGCGCGGGACCTGTATTCCGGCGAGCGCTAGGCGACGTGCGTCGCGTTCCACGAGCATGGCGCGGCAGGATTCGGCGGAGTCGACGCCCGTGGCGTTCTTGGTCGGTCCGAACATCTCCTTGCGGGAGCCTTCGACCACGATGGCGCGTTCCGCCATCGGAAGCGCGTCGAAGATGAAGGATTCGAGCTTGACCGCGTTCACGGCGTCGGGCTTCACGGTCGTGCCGTCGGCGGCGAGGTACGGGACCTTCTTGTCCGCGCGGTGCCACGGGAGCTTCAGCGTGCCGTCCTGCGTGAGCGATTCGATGAACGTGCGGCTGATGACGTGGATGGCGGGGCTGCCGGAGAGGAACGCCAGCGTGCCGTCCGGGTTGAGGCGTTCGGCGAGTTCAAGCGGCATATCGCTGTATTCGATCACGTGGAGACGTCCGCCGGAGAGGCAGAAATTTCCGAGTTTTTCGGTCGGACAGGTCTTCGGAAGCATGCGGCTGCTGATCTGCGAGCCTTCGAGGATGTGCAGGCCGATGAAGAGCGGATCGGCGATCGGGACGAGCGGATTGTCCACCTGGAAATAGGAAAGGTATTCCACGCCGTCCGCCGCCATGCGGTCGAGGCTGCCGGACGCCCGGAGCGCGAGCAGCGTGCCGCCGTGCCCGTTCGGGGAGAGCGCGAGGGAATCCTTCGCGCCGATGATGAGCTTGCCGTTGAGCCCGATGGCGGGCATGGTGCCCTGAACGAAGAAGCGGACCTGTCCGTCGGCGAGCCCGAAGAACTTGTTCTTTTCGAAGAATTCCTTCGTCGGGGCGGCGTTCAGCTCGCTGCACATGATGTACCAGGTCAGCGGCGCGCCGTACTTTTCAGAGAGCCTGCCGATGGATTCGGCGAAATACTGGAAGAGCGTCTTGTGCAGGACGGGCGTGATCGGGTAGGTCCCTTTCGGTCCGTCGAATCCGAGGCGCGTGCCCTGTCCGCCGGCGACCGTGAGCGCCGCGACTTTACCCGCGCGGAGGACTTCCACGCCCTTCGCGGCCGCCTCGGCGTAGAGTTTTTCCTGTTCGGCGGTCTTCGCGGGGAACGGGAAGAACGGGGCGGGCGCGAGGTCGGCGGGAATGGCGGTTTCCGGGCGCTTCATCACATATCCGGCGATGAGACCGGGGAGGGCTTCCCAGTCGATCACGCTGAACTGGGCTTCGAGTTTTTCCTGCGCCGCGGCGTCGGCGGCGTCGTAGTGCGCGAGCAGATGCGCCTGCCCGGCTGCTTCGATGCGTTTCCTGAGAGATTCCTGCATGATTTTCCTCCTGAAAAATGAGTTTGTTTTGTTGTCGTTTGGATTAATATACATCAGGAATCCGCAACAATCAAACGTACACGCGTTTTTTTGCGTTTTTTGTGAAAACGAGGCGGATGTGACCGCGAAACAATCGTAAAAAAAAGAACCGGGCAGGGACGCTGTCCGGTTCACTGGAGGATAATTGGGGATGACGTCAGTCGCGCTTGACGTGGTTGCGGAGCGGGGCGGGACCGCCATTCGGAAGGACGTCCGGTCCATTGATCGGACCGTTTTTGTCGAGCTCGCGGAAGAGCGCCTCGCGTTCCTCGTCAGAAAGACTGTTGAGCGGATTGTCTCCGCGGCGGCGGATGCGACCGGCTCCCCACGGGGTCTGGTTCGCCGTGGCGGGATCAATGATGCCGGGGGAGGAATACTGATCCCAGGCTTTCTCAAGCTCTTCCTGTTCCTTCTGCTGTTTTTCGAACTCTTCCAGCTCGGCTTTCTCCTTCTCGGCTTTCGCCTTTGCCTCGGCTTCCTTCGCGTCCTTCAGCGCCTTGGCGACCTCGGGAAAATCCTTGTCGAGCCCCATCAGGGCTTCCTGAAGCTTTTCGAGGAAGAGCGCGGTGTAGCCGACCTGTTTCCAGAGTTCCTTCTCTCCGTCGGAGGAGAGGACGAGGATGGTCGGGTAGGCTTCGACGGAGAACTTCTTCGCGAGGTCGTCATTCTGCTTTTTCACGCCTTCGTCGATCTTGGCGTCACGCGGGAAATCCAGGAAGAGGGTCACGAGATGCTGCTTCGCGAAATCTTTGAACGCGGGCTGAAGCAGGATGTTCTTTTCGAGGTTCTGGCATGGCGGGCACCAGTCGGAACCGGTGAAGAGTGCGAGGACCGGCTTCTTTTCCGCTTTTGCCTTGCCGACGGCGGCGGTGAAGTTATCTGTCCATCCCGCGGGCGTCTTGCCGGGCGTGAATTCCACATCATGTTCCTTGAGATATTTCTCGGCTTCCGCCTCGACCTGCGCGGCACGGATGCGTTCGCCCATTGCCTTTGCACGGGCGCGGTCGCGTTCGAGGATCTGGCGCATCTGGTCCGAGGTGAAAGTCGTCGTGCGTGTGGAATCCGGAGGCGCGACGGGCGTCGTTGCCTCGGTCTTCGGCGCATCTTTCTTTTCCTGCTCAGCCTTTTCCTGCGCGGCTCTCACGCGTTCCTGCATTCCCTGTACACGGGCGCGGTCGCGTTCGAGGATCTGGCGCATCTGGTCGCCGGTGAGCGTGTTGCCGCCGTTTGTGAGGGGCACGGTGATCGTTGTGGTCTTCGGCGCGTCCGCTTTCTGTCCGTCGGCTTTCGGGGCGTCGCCCTTGACGAGTTCGGGCTTGATCGCCGGGGCTTTCGCCTTCTGGTGTTCCTGAATCCACTTGACGCGTGCCTCGTCGCGTTCAAGCATCTGTTTCATGGCATCGCCGTCATCGGATTCGGATGCCGCCGGTGCGCCGGGTTCGGTCCAGTTCAGGTCGAGCGTGACAAAACCGTTGCCCTGCTGGTTGCCCTGTGCGAACATGGTGACGGTGGTGAGGAGTGCGGCCGTGAAAGCCGCTGCGAGAATCGTTTTTTTATTCATTCCGGAGTCCTTCCAAAAAGTAAAAGTTTTTTTGAAAACTGGAGCAATTACGAGAATTAGACGGTAAAAAGATACGTTTTCTTAGCGCAATTTTCAAATAAAACCGAAAATTTTTTGAAAAAATAAAAAAGACTTGTGTTTCAACGTCTTATTCTTTAAGAATGAAAGAGCTTTTTTTTTCGAAGGGTATCCTATCTCCCGGCATCATCTTGTCAGGCGGTCTGCTGAAACTCCATCTGATCGAATCAATATGCAATATTTGCATTAAAAAGATTAGGATATCTTTGGGATTTTTTAGATTTCTGAAGAAAACTACTTGAAAAAACATGCGCCGCGAAGTATATTAAGTAATTGTACTTAAACCCGAAAAGCGAATGGGCTTTTGGGCGGATTGGAAACCAATAAACCAACAACCAAACCAGGAACCAAACCACTATGAGCGAAGAAAAGAAACAGGATGCCCCCGTGCAGAAGAGCTATGTCATCATCGACGACAAGCTGACGATGGAAGATCTGCTGAGCGGACAGACCAAAACCGATTTCAAGGTCGACTCGATCGTCACCGGCACGATCGTCGAGAAGCGCCAGGATGGCGCGCTGGTCGACATCGGTCTGAAGGCCGAAGGGTTCATCCCCTACACCGAGTTCAAGAACTGGGAAGAAGTCAATCTGAACGACCAGATCGACGTTTATCTGGAAGAACTCGAGAACGAACAGAACCAGCCCGGGATCAGCCTGCAGAAGGCGGCCTTCATCCAGACCTGGAAGAAGATCACCTCCGACTTCGGTGAAGGCAGCGTGATCCGCGGCAAGATGAAGAAGAAAGTCAAAGGCGGCATCCTCATCGACCTCGACGGCGTGGAAGCCTTCCTCCCCGGCTCCCAGATCGACATCGGTCCCGTCAAGAACATCGACGACCTCATCGACCAGGAATACGATTTCAAGATCCTCAAGATCAACCAGGAACGCCACAATATCGTCGTTTCCCGCCGCGAACTGCTCGAAGAATCCCGCAAGGATATGCGCGCCCAGTTCCTGAAGGAAATGAAGGTCGGCGAACTCCGCAAGGGCAAAGTCAAGAACATCACCGATTTCGGCGCGTTCATCGACCTCGGCGGCGTGGACGGACTCCTCCACATCACCGATATGTCCTGGGGCCGCATCACGAACCCGAAGGAAATGCTGGAAGTCGGCCAGGAGATCGAGGTCATGGTCCTCGACATCGACTTCGCCAAGGAGCGCGTCTCCCTCGGCCTTAAGCAGAAGTCCGCGAACCCCTGGGATGACGTCGAAGCCAAGTATCCCGTCGGCTCCACCGTCAAGGGTCATGTGGTCAACATCATGCCGTACGGCGCGTTCGTCGAGATCGAACAGGGCGTCGAAGGTCTCATCCACGTCTCCGAAATGTCCTGGACCAAGCGCATTACGAAGGCCAGCGACGTCGTCAGCAGCGGCGAAGAAGTGGAAGCCGTCATTCTTGAGGTCAACAAGGCCGACAAGAAGATCTCCCTCGGTCTCCGCCAGAAGACCCGCAATCCGTGGGAAGTCCTCGCAGAGAAGTATCCTCCGGGAAGCCACATCAAGGGCAAAGTCCGCAATATGACCACCTACGGCGCGTTCGTCGAGATCGAAAACGACATCGATGGCATGATCCACGTCTCCGATATGTCCTGGACCCGCAAGATCAACCATCCGAACGAAGTCCTGAAGGTCGGCGAAGAAGTGGAAGCCGTCATCCTCGACATCGATCCGACCCAGCAGCGCATCTCCCTCGGTCTGAAGCAGACAGAGATTGATCCGTGGGCGAACATCGAGCAGATCTATAAGATCGGCGACGTCGTGAAGGGCAAAGTCACGAAGGTCACCGCGTTCGGCGCCTTCATCGAGCTCTCCCACAAGATCGACGGTCTCGTCCACATCTCCCAGATCTCCCGCGACCACGTCGAAAAGGTCAAAGACAAACTCAACCTCGGTGACGAGATTGAAGCCGTCGTGATCAAGATTGACAAGGACGAACGCCGCATCGGCCTCAGCATCAAGGCGCTCGAGGAAGGCTTCAGCGAAGAGTCCATCAAGGCCGCCGACGAGGAAGTTTCCGCCCTGCTCAAGCCGGGCGAAGCCCTCGGCGACATGGGCACGATCTTCGGCAACTCCCTCGACAACCTCGACCTGAAGCAGGACTGAGTTCTGTTTCGAGATTTGTTTGAAAGAGTCTCATCCGCCCCGTGGGGAATCCGTTCCCCCCGGGGCTTTTCCATGTCCGCGTAACATGTTTCTGCCCGGCGCATTCTCGAAAGACGCCTGAAATAGCATTTGCGGCTTGACTTTTTGCGGATGGCAGGATATACTAATGGATGTTCCGTCCGCGCCTGTGCGGACGTCGCGGAATCAAAACAGATCAACAAGCACCAACGGAAGGAGAACAGTATGAGTGAGATGAACAGGAATGACCAGGAACGCGTCAATGAATCCTTTGCAAGAGGCGTTGAAGGCTTCACCGAAGAGGACCTGGAAAAAGTCAGAAAAGACGGCGCCGTCGCGGAAGAGAAATCATCCAACCTCGGAAAGCAGTTTGAATCTTTCAAACTGACCTGGAGCCTGCTTCAGGACTACTGGGCCGGCGACTACAAGAATGTCCCGTGGAAACTGCTTGCCTCAATCGGTTTCGCCGTGGCATACCTCGTTTCTCCGCTCGACATCATTCCCGATTTCCTGCCCGTGCTCGGCTTCGTGGACGATGCCGCGGTTTTTGCGCTGGTCGTCTCTTCGTTCCAGTCCGAGCTTGACGCCTACCAGGAATGGAAACGCAACCAGCCGAAGTGACCGGATCATGGCTGCGCCAAAAGAACGTCCGCGTCCGGTGAAGAGGGCCGCGTCCTCATGCCGGGACGGAACCGGAACGAAAAAGAAACTTCCGTTTCCTGCCCGGCTGGCGTGTTTCTGGCCGCTGGCTGTTGTGCCAGCACTGGGCATATTCCTGTGGCTGGGACAACCTCTTCCCTGCGTCATCCTTGCCTTTGTGCTGAACAGTCCGCTCACGGTGCTGTTTTACCGGGAGGATAAACGCCTGGCGGAACAGGGAAACTGGCGGATTCCGGAGTTCTATCTGCATTTCTGGGAGCTGGCGTGCGGCTGGCCCGGAGCGCTGTACGCGCAGAGGAGATTCCGGCACAAGTGGAAAAAGCTCTCCTACATGGTCGTTTTCTGGCTGTATGTAATCCTGAATGTCTGCGCTGTCGCCTGGTTTGTTTTGCCCGAATCCGTGCGGTCCCGTGTGGAGGATTTTATCCGCGGGATTCCGGAAATGTTTTAAGCGATGGGCGGCATCTTTTTTCTGGGGAACCCGTACCCGTTACGTAACGGATTTTTCTAAAGAAAATAGAAGAAGAAAAGCCGATATTTTCAAGACTCTCTCTTGATTTTTTTCATGAGACAGGATATAGTATATAGAGTCATACGGTTTTTTAGACAAAAAAAAGACATTTGACTTTTCCGCCCGTACAATCAATCCACCGGTTTTCCGGTGGATCAACGATAAACCCCAGCTTGCGTGAAACACCGTCGAATCGCGGCAAAATCCTTCAGAAGGAGAGCCTGATTTTGTTTGTTCCGGTCTATGAGCCGTATCTCAAAGGAAACGAGAAACGGTATGTCAACGATTGCCTTGACACGAATTGGATTTCCTCAAGAGGAAAATATGTCAATCTTTTCGAGGAGAGGTTTGCCGAGTACGTCGGCGCCGCTCATGCCGTCGCCGTATCGAACGGCACAGTGGCGATCCACCTGGCGCTGGCAGCACTCGGAATCGGTCCCGGCGACGAAGTCCTGGTCCCGTCCCTGACATACATCGCGAGCGTGAACCCGATCTCGTATCTCGGCGCGACGCCTGTATTTGTCGACTCCACGGTCAGTAACTGGCAGATGGATCTGGACGACCTGGAAAAAAAGATCACGGACAGGACAAAAGCGGTCGTGGCGGTGCATCTCTACGGCAATGTCTGCGACATGGACCGCCTGACGGCGATCTGCCGGAGGCATCATCTCCTGCTGGTGGAAGACTGCGCGGAAGCGCTCGGAACCACCTGGAACGGACGTCATGTCGGCACGTTCGGCGACATCGGATGTTTCAGTTTCTTCGGCAACAAGACCGTGACGACCGGCGAGGGCGGCATGGTGGTCGCAGGCGACGACGAGCTTGCAAAACGCCTTGCCAGCCTGAAAGGGCAGGGCGTCTCTCCCGTGCGCTATTACTGGCACGACGTGATCGGATTCAATTTCCGCATGACGAACATCCAGGCGGCGATCGGGCTGGCGCAGCTGGAACAGGTCGACGAGATCATGGCGCGCAAACGCATAATTGCCGAACGCTACAAGGACGAATTTGAAAAACGCGGCCTGCCCCTCACGGTCCTCTGGGAGGACGGGCATTCGCATAACAGCATGTGGCTGCCGACGATCCGTCTTGACGACCGCGCCCGGCGCGATTCGCTCATGGTCGACCTCAAGGAAAAACACGAGATTGAAACCCGTCCGGCGTTCTACCCGGTCCACACGATGCCGATGTATGTCAAATATGCGGAAGGGAAGGCATTCCCCGGCGCGGAAACCCTCTCCTACGCAGGAATGAACCTGCCCGGATTCCCCGGCATGACGGACGGACAGCAGGATTGGGTCATCGACTCCATCACGCAGGAACTGAAATAACCGGCAACCGCACGGGGAACTGAGCGATCATGTTTCATCGAATGGGGCATTATCTTTTCCGGATCTACTCCAGCCGGTATTTCTGGTGGAACCTCGCGCTTGCCGACCTCCGGTTCAAATACCGCAGGTCCTATTTCGGCGTCCTGTGGAGCATCTTCCAGCCGCTCGCGATGACGCTGCTCCTGAGCTTCGTCATGGGGCGGATGTTCAAGATGGAGATGCATTATTTCGCGCCGTACATCTTTTCCGGCATGATCATGTGGGAACTGATGCTGGCTTCCGTGATGGCTGGCTGCACGACGCTGGTCAATTCCGGCGCATATATCCACCTCTTCAACCACCCGATGGCAATTTATTCCCTGCGGAGCGTACTGGCGCTTTTCGTCAATTTCCTCTATGCGATGATCGGCCTGATCCTCTGGTGCGTCATTGCAATGCCGTGGAAGATCACGCCGTCGCCCGCCGGAATCGCCGCGCCGGGGGAATACGCCTGGATCTCGTTCATCGTCCTACCCGTTTCCTGCTTTATCCTTTTCACCTGGTGCTGGGCTGGAGCCACGATCTGTTCGTTCAGCGGCGTCCGGTTCCACGACCTGCCGCAGTTCCTGGTCCTCCTCATGCAGGCGCTCTGGTTCGTTTCCCCCGTCTATTTCCCGCTCGACCTTTTCCGGAACGGGAAAATGACTTTTCTCCTCGACTACAATCCGGTTTACCACATTCTTGAGCTCTTCCGGGCACCTCTGCTTGACGGCAATTTTCCCGCGAGCGTGCACTGGGAATGGAGCATCTGGACGATGATCATCCTGTGGGGTCTCGCCATTTTCTCCATCAGCACCCTTGAACGGAAAACCATTTACTACGTGTGAGCGCCATGGAACAGAACGGTATCAATCCCAGGAAGCCGGAACCCATCGGCATCAGACTCAAGAACGTGGACCTGTACTATTCCTCCGTGGCGTTCAAGGAACGCTCCCTCAAGGCTACGGTCCTTTCGTTCTGGAAACGGCATAACGCAAAGGAACTTCGCGACATCCACGCGCTGAAAAAGATCACACTTGAGATTAAGCAGGGCGAACGCGTGGCGCTCCTCGGGCGCAACGGCGCAGGGAAAAGCACGTTTCTGAAAATGCTCGCGGACCTGTATCCGATCCGCAGCGGCATCCGTGAGGTGCACGGCAATATCCGTCCGCTCCTTGAGCTGTCGCTCGGGTTCGAGTCGGAAGCGACCGGCCGCGAAAACATCCTGTACCGCGGTCTGATGCTCGGTCAGTCACCGAAGCAGGTCCGGGAAAAAACGGACGAGATCATCGAGTTCGCCGAACTTGGCGACTTTATCGATTACCCGATCAAGACCTATTCGGCGGGCATGATGGTGCGCCTGGCGTTCGCGATCACGTCCAGCCTGGAAGGAGACATCCTGCTGCTGGACGAAGTCTTCGGAGCCGGAGACTATGCGTTCATGCAGAAGGCGCAGAAGCGGATCACCGGGCTGATCGACCAGGCGAAGATCGTCGTGTACGCGACGCACGACTGGGGCTCGGCGAAGTCGTTCTGCCAACGCGGTCTGCTGTTCTCGCATGGCAGCGTAGTCTTCGACGGTCCGATCGACGATACGGTGAACGAGTATTTGAAACTGCTGGAAGCGGAGAAACAATGATGCGCAAGAAAAGAATCCTCTGGATTTGCAACCACGTTACCCTGATGGATGCCGAAGTCCCGCTCCTCCTGGAGCTCGGATTCGAGGTGTACGTCCCGAAAAAGTTCCCCAAAGGAAGCGAGTTCGTCAGCTGCGTTTCCAAGGATATCTACGACCCGTCCCTGACGATTCCGCCGGAAGACCTGGCGCTGCTCAATACGGTGGATTTCTACGAGGACCATTTCAGCGACGAAGTCATCGACGCGATCAACCGCAACTTCGACATCGCATTCTGCACGTTCTACGAAAAACCGCTGAAAATGCTTGTGCGCCATTTCCCGGGACAGATTTTCATCCGGGCGTTCGGGCTGGCGGGAAAAGCATCCTACTGGAATGTTGCGCGCGAGGACTGGGGGCTTCATTTCCTGGACCAGATGCAATCAATCCGGGACCGCCTCTTTTTCGCGATGTCGTACCGGAACATGCTGAAGGTGGAAAAGAACCTGTTCCGCGAGAACGCGGTGTTCCTGCCGCTCGGACTGCCGGAGACGTTCGCACAGCGCCTGAAGGACGGATACACCGGCACGAGGCGCCAGATCCTATTCGTCTGCCCGAAAATCTGCGCGGTCGAATACTACTACAATGCCTACAAGAAATTCAAACGCAATTTCTGGGGGTTCCCGTACGTGATCGCCGGCAATCCTTTCGGCAAGATCGCGGACCGGCATCTGCTCGGCTATCTGCCGCGCGCGGAGTTTGACCGCGTTTTCTGCGAGTCCCGCGTGATGTACTATCATTCGGTCGAGCCGCGCCATCTCCACTACCATCCTCTTGAAGCGATCTATGCGAACCAGCCGCTCATCTTCATGTCCCAGGGAATGCTGGGGCAGCTGACGCCGAAAGTCAAGTATCCCGGTGCGGCTGATTCCATCCTGGAGGCAAAGATCAAGGTCGGGCGCGTCCTGATGAACGACCGCCGGTTCATCCGCGACATCCAGGAATCCCAGAGGGAGCTTCTTCAGTTCTTTACGCCGGAATATGTCAAGAGCTTCTGGCTGAAGAACTTCATGCCGCTGATCGAAGACGGGGCGAAGGATCCCGCGAATGCTCCGGTCACGTTGAACCTGCCCGTAAAAAACGAGGCGGAGAAACAGGAAAAAACGGCGGAGAAGCCCGCTCCGTCGCCCATCGTGGCGGAGAAGAAGGAGCATGTCGGGCTGATTCTGCCGATCGGATACCGCGGAGGCACGCTCCACGCGTTCCTCCAGATCGCGAAAATGCTGAAGGCATGCGGCTACCGCGTGACGATCGGACTGCCGGAAGACTATCTGGACCGCGACGGCATCTATTACTTCCCGACGATCATGGACGACGTCCTGCGCATCCTCGACAAAGACAGCGACATTCCCATCCGGTTCTACGAGTGGAGAAAGATGTCCCCGGAGGAAAACAGCACGATCCGCGAGTTGTCCCGTCTCCCTGAAATAAGGGACCAGAGCCTTGCCAACGCCATCATGGACGACCATGTGAACTGCTTCTGCGAGTGCGACCGGTGGCTGTTCGTGTCCGACCGGTTCTTCTCTGGCATTCCGATCCCGTTGCGCCCGTACTCCGTGGTCGTTTACGATTTTCTGCAGCGCTACATGCCATTCCAGCTCCTCCCGCCCAAATTCGAGAACCTTTACACGCACTCCACGCGCCAGGCGGAAAGCCTGTTCGTCACGAACCCGGAAACCGCCAACGACATGATCGTCTACAACGGCGTTCAGTCCCGGAAAATATTCCTGCTTCCGTTTGAATTCACCGCGGACGAGATGGAGAAGTACACGGCGCTCAACCGTGTTCCGTTCAAGTGCAAACGCCCCTACATCGTCTGGGCGTGCAACCGCGGCTGGCACAAAAACCATGTGCGCGTCCTTCATGCGCTGATCCGCTACTACAGCGAGTTCTGCGGACAGCTCGAAGTCTACATCACGGGCGTCGAGACGTCGGACCTGGACTACAAGAAGAAAAACAAGCGCGACCGGGACGAGGAAAAAGAGAAAAGCTCCGCCCTGTCGTCCCTTTTCGGCGAGAAAAAGAAGGAAAAGCCGAAACCCTTTCTTCCCCAGCACATCATTGAGTTCCGGGAGCTCTTCCGGAAGAACAAGGAGATCCTGAAAAAGAACGTCCATATCAAGGGCGAAATGGACCGCTATTCCTATTTCGACCTGCTCTCCGGCGCGGAGTTCCTGCTGCTGAGTTCGCTCAGCGACAACGGCGCGTTCGGTGCGGTCGAGGCGGCGTGGCTCGGGACGCCCTGCGCGTCATCCGACTATCCGCACATGCGGTATATGGCAAAGCATTACGGGATCACCCCCCTGTGGTACAAGGGCGAAAAGATCGACAGCATCACGGACACGTTGAACATGATGCCGCGGTGTTCGGAGGAATACCGGAAAATGCTTCCTTCCCGTGAGAGCCTGGAGGCGCAGTCCTACGAACACCACCAGCAATCCATTCAGAAAACACTTCGCGAGGCATGGACATGAGTCACATCGGCGTATTTACCGCGTATCAGCCCCATGTCATTCTGGGGCAGGAAGGAATCGGGCGTCTCCTGGTCTTCATCATGAAGGGGATGCTGAACAACGGGCACGAGGTGACAATCCTGACCCCGAGCTGGCATCGCAGGGAAGTAAAAAAACTGCTTAAGGAACACTCCCTGGAAAAGCGCATCAAGATCAAAACCGTACGGAAGCATCCGCCCGTCATGATCATGATTTATGATATGATGCTCTGGTGGCGGATCAGGAAAGCCGAAGGGAATGACACGGAAATCGAAAAGGACGAGGATGAGGATCCGAAGGAAAAACTCACTCTGCTCGGAATCCTCCGGAAGTCCACATTCGCCTGCTTGTCGACCTATTCCATTCTTATGTTCCTGCTCTATGCGGTTTTTATCATCGCGGTCTATCTGATTCTTCTCCCCTTCCTTCTCATCATCGCGCCGTTCTGGCTGCTGAAGAAGTGGTATTCCTACGAGTACGACCCGGACTCCGGTCGGGGCAAAGCCAAACGGTACATCAAGGAAAAGATCAATACGTATCTGAGCTTCGTGCCGCGGAACCTGCGGTCCGATGCGATCGCGCTGGGGATTATGAACTCCGCCCGTTCCTACGAGATCACCAAGATGGTGAAGTATGTCAACAAAGGCGATATTGATTACTGGTATGTCCCGAGCGTTTTCTGGAAGGAAGCGCTGAAGATCCGGAAAAAACGCGTCATCGTCGTCCCCGACCTGGTCTATGCGGAGTTTCCGCAGTGCTACTACTCGGAATCCGTGGTTCCGATGAACGCCAAGAACATCGAATACTTCCTGAAAAAGAAGCCTCCGGTCATCTGCTACAGCAATCATGTGAAAGAGCGCCACCTGGTCCAGCTGCGCGACATCAGCCCGAAGCGGATCACGGTGATTCCGCATGGCGTCGTGGACCTTTCCGAACACCTGAAAATGGGACTTCCGCCGAAAGAGATCATCGAGGTGTATCTGCGCAGGAAAGGGCGCGGCAACGTACCCAATTTCTCATTTGTGAGGAACTACAATTTCGCGGAAGGCAGGTACATCATTTACTCCTCCCAGTACCGCTTCCACAAGAACATCATCGGACTGCTTCATGTGCTGGAGATCCTGCTCCGGCGCGAGCATATCAACATCAACCTGGTCCTGACCTGCTCCAACTACAACGAGCTCATGCCGGAACTGGAAAAGATGAATCTCACACGCGAAGTGATCTTCATGCCGCATGTTCCGGAAAACGTGCTCGCCGCGCTGAACGCGCTTGCGCTCCTGCATGTCAACCCGACCCTGTTCGAGGGCGGTTTCCCGTTCACTTTCGACGAAGCGTATTCGGTCGGCACGCCGTCCGTTATGTCCGACATCCCCGTGACCCGGGAATACGTCGACGACGAACTGGCGAAGCGGATGCTGTTCGACCCGTACGACTACGAAGACTTCGCCGCGAAGGTGAAATGGGCGCTGGAGCACCGGGAAGAACTGCTGGAAATGCAGAAGCCGCTGTTCGAGAAGTTCGCCCAGCGGTCGTGGGACACCGTGGCGGATGAATACTACAAAGCCATGCGCTGTTCCTTCCGCAGAAAGCTGCCCAAACGGAAACGCAAGCCATGGAAACGCTCGAAACGCTCATAATCCACGGATGCGGCGGACACGCCCGAAGCGTCGCATCGGCGGTCAGAAAACGCTGGAATATCGTTTTCGTCGACGCCAATGCGCGTCCGGGCGAACGGATTCTCGGCTTTCCTGTATTTCGTTCTTTCGACCAGATCATCGGCGCGGAATCCGCCGCGCATCACGTCGCGATCGGCGACCTGTCGGAAAAGAAAGCCGTGTTTGAATCCCTGCTGGAAGCCGGGTATTCCCTGCCGGTCCTGATTGCGCCCGGCGCGATCATTGCGGAAGGCGCGGAGCTTGGGACGGGGACATTCGTCGGCGTGGGGGCATACGTCGGACCGAACGCCCGCATCGGCGAGAATACGATCATCAACACCCACGCCATAGCGGAACACGACACCGTGATCGGCGCGCACACCCATATCTCCATCAACGCCTCGGTCGCCGGGTATTCCAAAGTCGGCTCCGAAGTCATGTTCGGGGCTGGTGCGACCGTCATCGACAAAGTCTCCGTCGGCGACCGGATCGTGATCGGCGCGGGCGGCGTCGTGGTCGGCGACCTGACGGAGCCGGGGACATACGTCGGCATTCCGGCAAGGATGCTGAAAAAGTGACCTCCCCGGCCGATAATTCCTCCTCTGCCGAGTCCGCCGGGACACCGTTGCCGACGGACTCGCCGGGTTCATCCGCTGTCGTCGAGCCCGGAATCGCTTTTTTCACCACGAAACAGTCCTTTTACCGCAAAAACCGGATCCTGATCTGGACCGTGTTCGCGCTTGTCGCCGTGGCGGACGTCGTAATGGCGTACCTGTACCCGTTTCCCGGCAATGACATGGCGGCGCGGTATGCTCCGATGGCGGAAGCCTTTGCCGCCGGGGACTGGCGCGTGGCGTTCCATCCTCGGTTCGGGATCCTGTTTTCCGCCGTGACCGGCACAGTCTGCCGCCTGACCGGACTTGACGGTTTCCGCAGCTGCCAGGTCGTTTCTCTGCTGTTTTTCCTGCTGACGGCGTTCCCGCTCTGGCGCATTTTCAAGCGCATCTGGGGAGAACGCGTCGCCGCCGCCGGATGCTTCCTGTACCTCATGTGTTCCTTCCTGACACGCTACGCATACTTCGGACTCCGTGAGACTTCGAAGACGTTCGGGATCGCGCTGGGCGTGTGGGGCGTCATGGCGGTCCTCCATGCGCCGCGCCGCTGGCAGGGATACCTGGTCACCGCAATCGGCGGAGCGTTCCTGATCGCCGTGCGCGGAGACGGTGCGTTCTATGCGCTGGTCCTTCTGCTCGCCGCCGCCAAGATCGAGATGGGGATGTTCCGGCGGCTGCCGGTCCGGTCGTTCCTCAGCGGAATCCTGCTGCTCGTGCTGATCTCGCCGCAACTTTATTACAACTATGAAAAGCTTGGGTATCCCGTGCCGGAAGCCCGTCACGCCCAGCTCCTGAAACGCATGGGGATGCAGCCCATGAAGATGCCGGAGGTCGAACTGCCATGAGCGAATTCCTGCGGACATGCCTCGGCGGGACCTATCCCCATTATGCGCTCATCGCGTTCGCCGTGATCGTGTATCGGCTCACCTCGGACCGCTGGACCAAATCCGAATCCCTGCTTCTGTTCCTGTTCCTGGCGTTTTACGTCGGGACGGTCGCGCAGATCGTGATCGCGGATCATGTCCTCTTCGTGTCCCGGCGGTATCTCCTGCCGTTTGCGCCGCTCCTGTTCGGGTATACTGCCATCGGCGTGCTGAAATTCAAGGACCGGATCAAGTGCCCGGTCCTGTTCGGAATCCTGACGGTCCTCGTGGTTCTCACGCTCCTCTGGGACGCCACCGGACCGATCGTCAAGGAGTATTACTCCCCGGAACACATCGCGCAGAACGCCAGCAACGATGCCATCGCTGAGTTCATCCTGGAGGACTTCAAAGGCGGGAAAACGAGAGGCGAGCTTCCCGTCTGGTGGTACGAGCCGCGTTCTCCTGCGCGCCCCGTCCTGAAAGGCGCGCCGTTCCAGCTGTCCTATATGGTCGGTGGCACGTACTGGAATGAGTTTTTCCCGGACGATCCTGTGGACTATCTGCTCATTCCGACGGGGGTGGGGGCGGATGGCATTCCTGTTCCGGACGGATTCGTCCAGGTCTTTGAAACGGACCTCTACCGGGTGTTCAAGTCAGTGAATCCCGACGGGACTGTCCTCGATCTTTCCTTAGATGGGACCGGGACGCCGGAATAAACCGAGTCAAAAAAACATCTTTTTGAGCTAAAAAAATAAATTCCGCCGTTTGCAAAACGCGTGAACGGATGTATATTTATCAATCGTGTTTTCAGGGAAAAATCAATTTTTTCCTGTTCGTTTTTTTTCGCGGGAACAGGTCCGGCAAGCGCCTGACCCGTGATTTGGTGTGCCTGCTTGCGGAACCGGTGGCGGAATTATGGATTTTGATGTGCACGGGCGGCTGGATTTCGCCGAACCCGAAGTCATCCGCGCGGAACAGACGCGTCGGCTCAACGAGCATCTGGCGTACTGCCGCGCGAAATCGCCGTACTATCGCCGCATCCTGAGCGGACGCCCGGACCGGTCCGTCACGCTCGAATCGCTCGCCGAACTGCCGTTGACCGGGAAAACCGAGCTGGCGGAGTTCAACGACCTGTTCGTGGCGCTGCCGCCGGAAGAGATCGCCGACATCAGCTTCACAAGCGGAACCACGGGGCGTCCGTGCCGCATTTCCTACAGCGAAAACGATCTGCGCCGCCTCGGTTACAACGACGCGAAGGGCTTCCTCGCAGCCGGGATCAAGCCCGGCGACCGCGTTCTGCTGACCTGCACCATCGACCGGTGTTTCATCGCCGGGCTCGCCTATTATTCGGGCGTGATCCAGATGGGGGCGACCGCCATCCGCAACGGTCTGAACACGCTGGAAAGCCACGCCGAGATCATGCGGCTCACCCACCCTGGCGCCATCGTCGGCGTTCCGTCGTTCCTGGCGAAGCTCGGCGAATACCTCGCGGAAACCGGATACGACACCTCGTCCGTACATACGCTCGTTTGCATCGGCGAACCGCTTCGGACGCGTGACCTGGCGCTCACCCCGCTCGGACGGAAGCTCGACCGGCATTTCCCCGGCGCGGCGCATTCCACCTACGCCTCCTCTGAGATCGTGACCAGCTTCACGGAGTGTTCGGCGTGCGCCGGCGGACATCCACCCGCCGATCTCGCGGTCGTCGAAATCGTCGATCCGGACGGGCATCCGCTCCCGCCGGGCAAGGTCGGCGAGGTCGTCGTGACGCCCCTGTGCGTGACCGGGATGCCACTGATCCGGTTCCGCACGGGCGACGTGTCTTTCCTGATCCCGGAGGAGCGCTGCGCCTGCGGACGCAACACGCGCCGCCTGGGACCGATCCTCGGACGCAAGGCGCAGATGCTGAAGATACGCGGGACCACGCTCTTCCCGAACTCGTTCTTCACCGTGCTCGACAGCATCGAAGACATTTCGGACTATTACATGGAAGTCACCGGCAGCGCGCTCAGCGACGAGGTGCGCGTCTTCGCCGCCGTCCGCAATCCCGCCTGTACAGCGCAGTTCATCACCGAACAGCTTTACAAGCGCATTCGCATCCATGTCCCGGTCGAGATCATTCCGGTCGAGGCAGCACGCGCCAGAATTTCCCGGCAATCGCGCAAACCGGTGCGTTTCTTCGACCTGCGCACCCCCTGATCCGCCAAACGGATAGTGACTGCGTCGCGACATCCCTTAAAGTGAAGCGCGCCGGGGGGCGGCAAACGCCGGTGTCGTCACCCGGATATTGTTTCGTTATTTTTATCTATTCGCCTCAATAACACGTTATTAACGTTTGTTTTGGTTAATTAACGTCAAAAACCCGTGTTTTTAAGTCTTTTTTTCTTGATTTTTCTTTTCCATGGGCGTACATTATGTTAGAAACCATTCAAAGGAGTTACCCCCATGAAACGCACAAACAGCAATACCATTTGCACGTTCCGAGGCTTTACCCTGATCGAACTTCTGATCGTCATCGCGATTATTGCGATTCTCGCCGCATTGCTTCTGCCCGCGCTTCAGTCCGCTCGCCGCAGCGCCTACACGGCGGGTTGCGCCAGCAATATGAAACAGCTGATGACCTGTGCGCTTCAGTATGTCGGCGACACGAAATACGTTACGCCGGCGAAATCCGGCGGCGGCAACAACGATTCCCTGTGGGAGCGCCTCATCCTGAAATACACGCCGATGAGCAACATGGACGTGGGGTTCAGAGGCGTGCCGAACTGCAAAGGCAAAGACGATTTCATGGCGATCAAGCTCTTCCAGTGCCCCGCCGACAAATATCCGCGCAACACAAGCGTCTCCACCGGAATGCCGATTCGCACCTATGCGATGAACCATTCCCCCGGCGGCAGCACCACCAACGATGAAAAAGTCGGCGACAAGATCGGCGGTCAGTCCATCTGCAACGACAGCAACGACGGCATGGGCATCTGGGTCGGTCTCAAGTACGCCAAGATCCCGATGCCCTCCCGCATGATCTATTTCGCGGAATACGTCCCCAGCGCGACGCACGACCGCTCGAACCGCACCGGATTCTTCTCCGCCTGGTGGTCCTCCATCTCCTGTCCGTCCCAGCAGTCCGAACAGTGGGGCGGCGACGAATCCTCGGGCGGCTCTTCCTCCTTCGACAAGGCCACGGAGACGCTCCACAACAGGATGTGGAACTACGCGTTCGCCGACGGTCATGTGAAGATTATGTATCCGCGCGCCACAATCCGCAAGGATCAGATGCTCAGCCGCTGGAATGCCGGCAACTACTGGTCCATGCGTCTCGATGACGACAATAACTGAGCCCGGACGGTTCCGTTCTTCCGCGGGGTGCTGAGGATTTATCATGGCGTCGGGAAAAAAAGGCTGCTGCCTGTTCAGTCTGCTGAAGTTTTTCTTCCTGGTCCTGATTGTCCTGGTTATTGTTTCTATTGTGCTTTTCCTCTATGCGACGGGAGCGCCGACGTCCTATCCCGCTCCGGTATTCGAGGGCAGGGACACGGGCGTCGTTGCGAACATCGTCACGCGGTTGGCACGTTCGCTGGTCGACAAGGAGGGACGCGTGGTGGATACCGCGGTTCTGAAACTCTCGCAAAGCGAGGTGCAGACCCTGCTGGACGCCGCGATCGCGAAGTCCAACGACCTGAAGCATGAAACGGTTCCGTACGCCGTAATCTGGGAGGACGGAAAGCTTCATCTGCATTATTCCTCAATTGTTTCCGACGGATGCGCCGTGAACTTTTCCGTCGAGGTCTCACCGGTCGTCGAACAAGGCGAGCTCACGCTCGTCCCCGGCGGCGGTTCCGCCGGACAGCTTCCCCTGCCGTACATTCTGCTGAACTATGCTGCGAAAAAGCTCGCGCGGAAAGCGATGAAGAACGATTCCACGCGCACAGCCCTCTCGGCGTTCACACGTATCGAGCCCGGCGACGACGGCACGCTGCTCCTGATGTTCGATCCGCGCGACGTGAACACCGTCATCCGCATCCTGCGTTCCGCGGGCGAGTCGCCGGAAGAGGAAAGAGTCGCGGACGGCGATGATGCCGACGATTCCGCGGACTCCGAAGACGAAGATGCGGAAGTTGATTCTGAAGACAACCGGGACGGTTCTTCCGATGAAGATTTGAGCAGAAATGACGAATCCGATTCCGAAGAGAACGAAAAAATAGAAGAATAATCCGAAAAAAACTTGACTTTTCGTGATTTTCCGCTAAGATTTCTGTATCTTTTCCGTCAAATTCTCAGAAGCAACCAGAAATCAACCATCATTTTTCATCATCCGGCTGCTCTCGCACGACGCGGGCCGCTTCTTTTTCCCGCCGCGCCGAGGCCCCCGGACATCAGAGAAAGGATTTTTTTCATGAACCGAAACATCCGCTTCCTTATGACCGCGGCGGCCGTTCTCCCGGCGTTCATCGCCATTCCCGCCGTGTCGGCGCAGGACGACAAATCACAAGCAGAAACGGCACAGACTCCCGCCGAAAAAGAGACGATCGCCAAGATCCGCAAGCTCATGGAACAAGGCAATTTCAAGGAATCCGCCGACGCCGCACGCGCCGCGCTTGAGGCGATCCCCGCGAAGTCCCAGAGCGAGGCCGTCGGTCCGATCTGGAGCATGTACCGCACCAGCCTGGTCCGCAACAACCGCGTGAAGGAATACGACGACGCCTACGCGTTCGTCACGGCGCGCTTCCCGAAGAATGTCTCGCTCGCCGCCGAATTCAACGCCTCCGTCACATCCTTCGGCTACTTCTTCAACAACACGTTCACCCGCGGCTCAAACCGCGGCAACGCCGGACGGCGCGTGTACAGCACGGAACGCGACCGCGTGCAGAACCTCCGGTTCATGGCGTCCGCCTCCGAAGAGGCGAAGAACGTCTCCAAGCCGCTCCAGATCAAATTCTACCGCACGCTCGCCGCACTGCTCCTCCGCGGCCACACCGACGGGCAGTCCTACAAGCTCCAGACGCTCACCGACCTGACCGACCTCCCCGATTACTCCGACGGCGACTTCGGCAGCTCTTCCCGTCCCCCGGTCAACAAGGACGGCTCCCCGGTTCTCTACAGCTGCCCGAAGGATTTCGCTTCCGCGAAGAGCGACGGTGAACGCGTCCGCTGGGCGTTCGAGCAGGCGATCGCGCTCGGCGACTACCGCAGTAAATACGAATGGGCGTCCTTCCTCGCCAACGAGTTCGATTTCTCGCAGATCAACTGGAGCGTCCGCAACGAGTACCAGACCTCCGACAAGTATCGCGATTTCCTTTATGAGATGAAGGACGTCGAGACCGTCGCCGAGCTCGCCGACGGCGTCCGCAAGATCACGCTCCCCGAGGAGTTCAGCTATTTCCGCATCTTCAAGGAACTCGCAAACGACGACAAGGCGGGACTCTATAAACAGCAGTCCGCGTCCCAGCTCGGCGGACTCTACCTTGCCCGTATGCAGTACGAGACCGCCGCCGACTGGTTCAAGAAAGCGGGCGACAACGAAATGGTCCAGCAGATCCTCTGCAACTGGGGCGCCACACAGAGCCTCCAGGTCGTCCCGTACGGCTCGAAGCCCGTCCTGGCGTACCACAGCCGCAACACCACAAAGGTCCGCGCGGTCGTCACGAAGGCGGACGCGAAGAAGGCTGTTGAGATCATGCTGAAGAGCCTCCGCGAGGGCGGCGACGAGTCCTACCGCACGAACGACGCCTACCAGATCGACCCCAGCTATAAGGGCTGGGCGGCCGCCATCGGCGAAAAACTCTCCGAGTTCACGTTCGATGTGAAGCCGAAACCGCACCACTGGGAGACCGACACGGAAGTCCCGCTGCCGATCACCGAGCCCGGCGCGTACATCGTCCGCACCATCCCGGAAGGCTCCGACGGCACCTATTCCGCCGACGCCTGGCACGAAAACCTCGTCTGGATCACCCCCGAAATCCTCACCAAGGAATCCGTCACCAAGGGCCGCTTCCTCACGCTCAATGATTCCAAGACCGGCGCGCCGCTCGCCGACCGCAAGCTCAAGATTATGAACTACCGGACGGAATACGCCAACAACCGCAACCAGAACGAGTTCGGCGGCAGGCGCTACCGCATCATCGTGAAGGAATTCGAGGTCACGACCGGCAAGGACGGCGCGGTCATCTTCCCCGAGCGCCTGAACGACCGCACGCTCATCCTCTCCGAGTCCGAGGACGGTCTGACCTTCCTCCCGAACGCCTACTACTCCACCATGAACGCGGGCCGGTTCTACGAACGCGACCGTGACTACGTGATTACCGACCGTCCCGTGTACCGTCCCGGCGACACGGTCAAGTACACTGTCTACACCCGCCGCGCATCCTACGACGAGAAGGCCCCGCAGAAACGTGCCGACTACAAGCTGAAGCTCACCGGCACCGACGCCCGCGGCAAGAAGCTGTACGAATCGAACATCACCGGCGATCCTCTGCTCGCAGCGGCGACCGGCGAATTCACGCTCCCGGACGACGTCTCCCTCGGCAGCTTCAACCTGAACACTGGAAACGGCGGCGTCTCGTTCTCCGTCGAGGAATACAAGAAGCCGGAATACCTTCTCGAAGTGGAAATGCCCGAGACGCAGGTGAAGACCGGCGGCATCTTCGAGGCGAAGATCCAGGCAAAGTATTATTTCGGCGCTCCCATGTCCGGCGCGAAGATCAAATACAAAGTCCACCGCGAGCAGGCGCGCCGCGTGTTCCCGTTCCGCGGTCGTTTCGACTGGCTCTTCGGCGAAGGCTACTGGATCTGCTCCACCGCCTACCGCGATGAAAGCATCCGCCAGGTCACCTGGGGCCGCGACCTCATCACCGAGGCGGAAGGCGTCGCGGACGAGGACGGTTTCCTGACCGTCCCGATCGACACGGGTGACGCCCTGCGCCGCTTCGGCAATCTCGACTTCCGCTACATCATCGACGCCGAAGTCTCCGACGAGTCCAACCGCGTGGTCAGCGGCTCCGGCTCCGTCGTGACCGCCGCGCAGCCCTTCTACGTCTCCGCCGTCGCGAAGACCGGATTCGCCCGCACCGGCAAGCCCGTCACGCTCGTCGTGAAGGCGACCACGCCCGACGGCAAGCCTGTCGCCGGAAAAGGCAAAGTCTCCATTTACCTGCGCGACCTCGACGCCAACGGCGTGCCGCATCGCGTCGGTCAGCCCGTGAAGGTCATGGATGTTACCGCGGGCGACGAGAACGGCGTGAGCTTCGTGATCGACCGCCAGGGCGTCTACGAAGTCGTCTCCAGCATCACGTCCGACGCCTCGCTGAAGGCGGACGACGGCAAGAACCCCGTGACCTGCGAAGGCTCCTATCCGCTCTTCGTCGCGGGCTTTGACAAGTCCGGCGACCTCTTCAGCACGCTCCCGCTCGAAATCACCACCGACAAGAGCGAGTACGTCCCCGGCGAATCCGCCAGCATCCTCGTCTCCATGAAGAAGCCCGGCGCGACCCTCTACTTCTTCACGCGCCAGGAACGCGAGACCGAGTACCAGTGCGTCCGCCTCGGTGAAAAGGAATACTCCCACGAGTTCAAGCTGGACTTCCTCCCCGGCGACCGCCCGAATACCTACGTCTCCGTGATCGCGGTCGGAAACGGCGAGGTCCAGGAACTTTCCAAGATGATCGCCGTCCCGCCGATCTCCAAGATGCTCGACGTCGACATCGCCGGTCCGAAGAAGGCGGTCAAGCCGCGCCAGAACGTCCCGATGACGATCACCGTCAAGGACGGCACCGGCAAGCCCGTCACGGGCGCGGTCACGCTCACGGTCTACGACAAGTCCCTTGACGCCATCGCGTCCAGCCGCATCCCGGCGATCAATGCCTTCTTCTGGAACTGGAAGCGGTCCTACTACGCGAACAACGACTGGAACCTCAATTACAACACCACGCTCCGCACCAACCCGAGACCCGGCGTTCACTACATGCACGACAACCTCGCGATGAACGGGCGCATCATCCCCTTCTCGCTCGGCTACGAGAGCTATGACGACGACATCGTGCTCTTTAAGGGCGACGGCATGGGCGGTTTCGGAGGCGGAGGCATGGTACGCAGAGGCGCTGCCATGAACTCCTTCGGCGGCGCGATGGTCGGCGGCGCCGTGATGGAATCCGCCGACATGGCGATGGACGAAGCCATGCCCGCGCCCGGTGCACGTCCGCAGATGAAAGCCATGGGTGCGGCGCGTTCCGCGAACGGTCTTATGGCAATGGCGGAAGAAGCCGAGGCGGGCGGCATGGACGGCGGCGCGGGCGGCGATTCCTTTGTCCGCTCCAACTTCCTCGACGCCGCGTTCTTCGCCGGGCTCGTGAAGCTCGACGAAAACGGCCAGACCACCATCGACGTCCCGGCTCCCGACAACCTCACCACGTGGAAGGTCCACGTGTGGTCCCTCACCGCGGACACGCAGGTCGGCGAAGGCGACTCCGAATTCGTCGTCAGCAAGGACCTCATCGCCCGCCTCGAGCTCCCGCGCTTCCTCGTCAATGGTGACAGCGTGAACGCCGTCGCGAATGTCCACAACTACACCGAAAAGGACGTCACGGCGAACGTCACGCTCACGGTCGAAGGCGACACGGTCAACACCCTGACCCTGAAGAACAACGCGACCATCACCGTCAAGGCGGGCGGCCACACCGCGTGCCCGTTCACCTTGAACGCAAAGGCGGTCGGCGAAAGCAAGATCACGCTCTCCGTGAAGGCCGGCGACGAAGACGATGCGCTCCAGCTCGCCCTCCCCGTCCTCGTGAAGGGCATCGACAAGCAGGTGAACAACTTCGCCTACCTCGACAAGGACAACAAGTCCGCGACCGTCACGCTGAAGGTTCCGGAACAGCGCAAGCCCGAAACGACGTTCCTTACCGTGAACCTCGCCCCCGGCGCGGCGATGGCGATGGTCGAACTCCTGCCCTATCTCGCCGCAGACGGCGAAGCCACCGTGTTCGGCGTCGTGAACCGCTTTGTGCCCTCCATGGCGGCGAAGAACGCCCTCAACAAGCTCGGCGTCAGCTTCGACACCGTCCACCCGGCGAAGACCTCCCGCGACAAACTCTATACCGAGTATATGGAGAAATACTGCTGGAAGGACGGCAAGGTCGATCCGTCGTTTGACGCCAAGACGTTCAACCGCGTCATGGCGGAAAACCTGAAGATGATCCTCACCATGATCAACACCGACGGCGGCTGGGGCTGGTTCGGCGGCTACCGCGAACACTCCTTCCCCGACACGACGGCCTATGTCGTGGACGCCCTGCTCGACGTCAGCACCTTCGGCGACAAGACCGTAGACAGCGCCATGAACCGCGGCATCAACTGGCTCCAGGCGCACGCCGCCGAACGCGTCGCCGAAATCCGCAAGCACAAAGGCGTCTCCAATACCGACGCCCTCGTCGCACGCGTCCTCGCCAAGGCGGGCAAGCCCAACAAGGAGCTGAACGGATTCCTCTACGAACTCCGCGACCAGCTTGCACCATACGGACTCGCCATGCTCGGTCTCGCGCTCGAACCCAAGTCCGAGGAACGCGCCATGGTCGTCCGCAACCTCACGCAGTTCCGCATGGTCGACGACGAGAACCAGACCTCCTACCTCAACATCCCGACCGGATGCCGGTTCTTCTGGTACGGCAACGAGAACGAGACGAACGCCGCGTATCTCGACCTGCTCCTCGACAGCGATCCGTCCGATCCGAACGCGCGCAAGCTCGCGAACTACCTCGTCACGAACATTCGCAATTCGCCGTGGCGCAACAGCAACCGCGAAGTCGGCGCGGTCGTCCGCAGCCTCGCCCGTTACATCAAGTCCGCCGGCGAAGACGCGCCCGACATGAACGTGAAGGTCAGCCTCGACGGAAAGGAGATCAAGAGCTTCCACGTCGACAAGACCTCCATGTGGGACAGCCCGTTCGTGGCGCTCGCCAAGCCCGACGCCCTCGGTTCCGGTGACCACAAGCTCGAAATCTCCATCGACGGTCCCGGCGTCCTCTACATGAACTCCATGCTGAACTATTTCACGCTGGAGGACGAGATCGAACCCGCCGGACTTGAGATGAAGATCAAGCGCAATTACTACCGCCTCGTGCCCGAGGTGCAGGAGGCGGTCGCCGCGGGTCTCCAGGGCTCCGTCCAGACGCTCAAACGCGATAAGTACAAACGCGTCCCGCTGAAGTCCGGCGACGTGATCCGCCCCGGCGAACTCGTCGAGGTCGAGCTGATCTCCACCGCGAAGAACGATTACGACTACGTCTGCTTCGCCGACAGCATGCCCGCCGGATTCGAGTTCGAAAAGCCCGTCAGCGGCTACGATTGGACCGGAAAGGCTCCGATCTACCGCGAATACCGCGAACGCGGCGCCAAGTTCTACCTCCGCAATATGGCGCGCGGCGATTCCAACGTGTTCTACCGGATGCGGGCGCAGCTCCCCGGACGTTTCATCGCCCTTCCGGCAGGCGGCAGCGGCGTGTACGCCCCCGAGCTGAAGTGCAACTCCGACCAGCACATCTTCGTGATCGCCGAGTAAACTCAAAACCACAATCAACAACCTCGAAAACCCGCCCGAACCACCGGACGGGTTTTCTTTTACCTTCGTATGTGTGGAACGGAAAATAGAAGAAAATGAAGGAAATCATCCGTCCGCCGCTTGCAATCAAGTCAATCCCGATGTATTGTTTGTGCAATAAGACGAATCAATGTTATCTATCCTCGAAAGGCTCCGGACCATGAAGAGACGCACGGTACGCAATGTTTTCTTCGGCGCTGTCGCCGTGTTGTTTGTGGTGATGTGCTTCGTGTTCGACCGGACGTTTGTCATCAACGAGGTGGACTGGAACGGGATCGTGGAACTCCCCGGCGATGTCATGATCCCGATGAAGAAGGTGAAGGCGGGCTCGTTCGAGATGAGCGTCTCCAGCAAGCAGAGCATTTTCGAGGTGCGTTCGTCGTACGAGAAAGAATACATCGTCCCGCATCATGTCACGCTGGAGCACGATTTCTATATCGGCTGGACAGAGGTGACCCAGGCGCAGTGGCGCGCCGTCATGCACAGCGAGCCTTCGCAATTCAAGGGCGATGACCTGCCGGTGGAATCGGTGACGTGGAACGATGCGATGGCGTTCTGCGACAGGCTGAACGAGATGGGGAAGGCGCCGAGGGGATGGCGGTTCACCCTGCCCACGGAAACGCAATGGGAATACGCCGCGCGCGGCGGTTCGGAGAGCCATGGTTACAAGTACAGCGGGAGCAACGACCCGGATGAAGTCGCATGGTACGAGAAGAGCTATCCCGTCATGAGCCTCGGCGTCGTGTTCTCCGAACGGACCCGGCTGCATCCGGTCGGGGAAAAAGCGCCGAACGAGCTGGGCCTGTACGACATGAGCGGCAATGTGTACGAGTGGTGCCTCGACGACTGGAAACGGGACAGCAGCAGGGCGGTGCCGGAGTTCAAGCGCGGCAACGAGAAAGGCGGCTGGGGACGCGTGATCCGCGGCGGGGCATGGTATTTCGGCGATTATCAATGCGAGGTCGCATGGCGCGATTCGCGCGCTTCCGATCTCAAGTACAATTTCCTCGGATTCCGGCTCGCGCTCGTCCCGGCCGCGATATCCCGACCGTTGCCCGCGCCGGAAAGGATCTGAACCGTTTTCCGGCGGCGGACTTGTCCTCCTCATTCCTGAGGGAGACGAACGGTGTATTTGCCGGGGACGGCGATCCAGACCTTCTTCTCCGCGTCGAACGTGATGCCGGGCGTTTCCGGTACGCGGTCGACGGGGCAGGGGAAGACGACTTCCGCCGTGGTGTTGCACGGGACCGTGAAGTCCCAGACGAGTTCGTTTTTCTTCCGTTCCCAGGCAGACTCGATCTTCCCGTACGAAGAGAGATAGGAGGCGGAGGCGGACTTGAGTTCCTTCCCGGGCATGGGCTCCAGGCGGAACCGATGGAATCCGCGTGCAGCCGGATCGTCCGTAATCGGGCGGATGCCGCAGATCGTCTCGTAGAACCAGTCGGCGACCGCGCCGTACGCGTAGTGGTTGAACGAGTTCATGGAGACGTCGCCGAAGCCCTTCTCCTCGTTCCAGCTGTCCCAGCGTTCCCACATGGTGGTCGCGCCCTGCGTGACCGGGTAGAGCCACGACGGGAACGACGTCTGAAGCAGGAGCTTGTAGGCAAGGTCGATCTGTCCGTTTTCGGTGAGGACGCGGAGCAGAAGCGGCGTGCCGAGGAATCCGGTGCTGAGGTGGTTTTTGCGCGTCTCGGTGATGTCTTTGACGAGGAAATCCAGGATGCCCTGGCGTTCCGACTCCTCGCATAAGTTGAAATCCAGCACGAAGAGCGCGGCGGTCTGTGTCTTTTCCTTCAACGCGCCGTTTTTGTCGAGAAAACGCTCGCGGAACGCCGTTTTCGTCTTCGCGAAGATCTCCTCGCGCTTGCGTTCGTCCTCTTCTCTTCCGATCACGCGCGCAATGCGGGCGGCGAGGGTGTTCATGGCGGCGAAATACGCCGTGGAGACGAACGCGGACGACAGGTTTGCGTCCATGTTCAGCCAGTCGGCGTAGACGGTGTTGTCGATGATGTATGTGCCGCCGGAGTTGCGTTCCTGCAGGTCGAGCCATTTCAGCATGTTGTCGAAATACTGTTCCAGCACGCGCTTGTCGCCGTATTTCGTGTAGAGGACCCACGGCACGATCAGCCCGGCGTCGCTCCAGCCAGAGGCGTAACCGAAAAAGTCGTTGTCCTTGGCGGCGGCGTACTGGTACTGGTCGGGCGCGAAGCTCGGATAGCCGCCCTCGGACGACTGGCACAGGTTCAGGTCGCGCAGCCATTTCGTGTAGAACGCGGCGGCATCCATGTTGTACGTGGCGGCGTTCGCGAAGACCTGCGTGTCGGCGGTCCAGCCGAGGCGTTCGTCGCGCTGCGGGCAGTCAGTCGGCACGTCGAGGAAGTTGCTGCGCTGCCCCCAGAGGATGTTCTCGAAGAGCTTGTTGAGGAGCGGTTCGGAACAGGTGAATGTGCCGGTCTGCCTCAGTCCGGAGTACACGGCTTTTGCATGGACGTTCCGTTCCGTAAGCTCGATGTGAGGCATGGCGTTGCCGAAGCTTTCGGGGAAGCCTTCGATGCCGAGGTAGCGGAAGCCGTAGAACGTGAATTGCGGCTCATACTCCTGCCTGCCGACATAGGTGGTCGTCGCCTTCGCGGACCGCAGATTGTCGGTGTAGAGCGTGCCGTCCGGGTTGAGCATTTCGGCGTGGCGGATGCGGATCACGTTGTCTTTTTCCGCGTTGCCGTAAAGATCGATGTGCTCGCGTCCGGTGAAATTCTGCCCGAAATCGACGATCCACGTGCCGTTGTCGAGTTTGCGGATGGATTCCGGCTGGAGCGTGCGCCTCTCGCGGACGAATTCGCCGGACTGCCATTCGATCGCGACATTTTTCAGCGCGTCGGAATTGAAAACGACCGCGTCCTTGATCTCCGGTTCCAGGTTTTTGAGTTCGGTGAACGGCATGCACTGCCAGTAGGCATCCGCGCCGGCCTTTGTGGCGTCGTAGTGCTCGCCGTCGTAGATGTCGCTCATGATGATGGCGCTGTCTCTGTATTTCCAGTTTTTGTCCGTGACAAGCTTCACGACCGAGCCGTCGGTCTTCCTGATGTGGAGTTCCGCCTTGAAAACGGGCTGGTCGCCGTAGGTCGGCTTATTGCCGTCGCTCCACAGACGCGAGATGCGCCCGGCGTACCAGCCTTCGGCGAGGCAGACCGTGAGGATGTTTGTTTTGACTTGCTCGCCGATCCTGCGGAGAAGCTCCGTCACGTCATACGCCTGATACTGCACACGGTGGTAGTAGTCGGTCCAGCCGGGCGTCATGCAGACGGAATCGCTGATGTCGACCCCGTTCAGACGCGCCTTGTAGAGACCGAGCGCGGTGATGTACAGACGCGCCTGCGCCATGTCCTCGACGGCGGGCATTTCTCCGCGGAAACACGGCACGGGTTGGAGATTTTCGCTGTGCGGCTCCGTCCCGATCCATTCCGCCTGCCACGGCGTGCCGAGGAATCCCGTCTCGAATGTGGAGGAGAAGGAATAGGGGCCCGTGCAGGTGTCCCGGGAGTCGAATGCGCGGCCGTCCTCGTCTTTCACTTCGACGGACCATGTGTAGCCCGTGAACGGTTTGAGCGGTTCGCCCTGATATTCGATCTGGATGGTCTCACCGGTTTCGACCCAGCCGGAATCCCACACCTCGCGTCCCGATTCCGTTTCCTTCACATGGATCCGGCGGGCGGTCTGGTATTTCGGCGGGACGGGATCAGGAAGCCTGCTGCCCAGGGCTCCTCCGGCGCTCGGATAGACGCGGTAGCTGAAACGCGGCTTCGGTTCGTCCATGCCGATAGGGCTGACGTGATATTCCGTCCGCATGTCGCTCACTCCCAGCTGGAGCTTGACCTTCGGTTTGGATGATTTGACCTCGGTTTCGGGTGAACCGACTTTATTGTCGACAGCGCCGGATACCGTTTTGGATTCCGGCATACGTTCCATATTGGAATCCGAGCAGGATGCGAGGGAGACGGCGGCGGCAAAACAGAGGATGAGCCCTGTGGCAAAGCGGTGTTTCATGGGGGGATTCCTTCCTGCTGAGGTGAACGGAACAGATGCGAGTACGTTTCCTAAAGACGGGGCGACGGCAGGTCAGCCGCCGTGCTTCGAGGGATCGTCGTTCGCGAGCGGGGAGTGGTATTCGGGATCGCATTCGGCGTTGTTCGCGGCGAGCTCGGCATCGTCGCGGACGAGCTTGAAGCGCGCTTTGATCTTCTCGCAGAGTTCGACGCGTTTCTCCTCGGATTCGTACTTGAGCTGACGCCAGTTCCAGTGGAATCCGTCGTCCGCCCAGCGCGGCACGATGTGGAGGTGCGCGTGCATGACGACCTGGCCGGCGGTCGTGCCGTCGGAGAGATGGAAGTTGAAGCCGTCCGCCTCAAGCCCATGGCGGAGCGCCGCCCCGATGCGCGCGCCGACGTAGAACATGCGGCCGGCGGTGGCTTCCGGGATGGTGGCGGCGCTGGTGTGGTGTTCCTTCGGGATGACGAGGACATGTCCGAAGTTGATGGGGAAGAGGTCGAGGAAGGCGAGGACGAGGTCGTCCTCGTAGACTTTCACGGACGGGACTTCGCCGTTGACGATGCGGCAGAAAAGGCAGTTTTGCATGGTGGTTCCTTTCGATGAAAAGAGTTATTCGATATTGTAGAGTTTGAGCTTGCGGTGGAGCGTGCGTCTGCTGATGCCGAGCTTTTCGGCGGCGCGGCTGCGGTTGCCGTCGCACTCGTTCAGGGCGCGTTCGATGAGGATGCGCTCGTTTTTCTCGAGGTCGCAGGACGGCGCGGCGAGGATGTCGCGCGTGATGCCGGGCGAAGAGGACTCGCGGATGTTCACGGGGACGTTTTCGAGCCCGATCTCGCCGGTGCGGCAGAGGACGACCATGTTTTCCACGCAGTTGCGGAGCTCGCGGATATTGCCGGGCCAGCGCGCGGCGCAAAGCGCCGCCATCGCGGGTTCGGAGATGGTCATGTTCTCCTTGCCGTTCTCCGCGGCGATCTGGGAGAGGAAGCCGCGCACGAGGATCGGGATGTCGGAGGTGCGTTCTCGGAGCGGCGGGATCAGGATCTTCACGACATTGAGGCGATAGTAGAGGTCCTCGCGGAACGCGCCGCTGGCGACCATCTGCTCCAGGTCGCGGTTCGTGGCGGAGACGATGCGGACGTCGACCGCGATGTTCTGCGTGCCGCCGACTCGCTCGAAAGAACGCGTTTCGAGGACGCGGAGGAGCTTGACCTGGACGGGCAGGGGGACTTCGCCGATCTCGTCGAGGAAGATGGTGCCGCCGTCGGCTTTTTCGAAGAAACCCTTGTGCTGTTCGACGGCACCGGTGAACGCGCCTTTTTCGTGTCCGAAAAGCTCGCTTTCGAACAGCGTCTCGGGGATGGCGGCACAGTGGATCGCCACGAAATCGCCCTTGCGTCCGCTGAGTTCGTGCAGAGCGCGAGCCACAAGCTCCTTGCCGGTGCCGCTTTCGCCCTGGATCAGCACGCTGGAACGCGTCGGGGCGACTTGGCGGACGGTGTCCATGACCTGCCGGATGGCGGGGGAGTCGCCGAGGATGTGCGGGACCACGCGGAGGGATTCGTCGAGCTTGCGTTTGAGCTCGGCGTTTTCGGATTTGATGTTGCGTGTCTCCAGCGCGCGCTTGATGCGGAGTTCGAGCTGGTCGATGTCGACGGGCTTTGTGACGAAGTCGAACGCGCCGAGCTTCATCGCCTCGACGGCGGTGTCGATCGAGCCGTAGGCGGTGAAGAGGATGCACGGGGGCGGATCGGGGAGGGAGAGCGTCTTTTTCAGTACGTCGAATCCGCCCGCGCCTGGCATCCGGATGTCGGTCAGGACCAGGTCGTAGGTGTTGCGCGAGAGCAGGTTCACGCCGATCTCGCCGTCTTCGGCGGTCGTGACGTCGTATTCGGGGCGGAGGAACCGTGCGAGGACTTCGCGCGAGCCGCGTTCGTCGTCGACGATGAGGATGGACGGTTTGGAGTTCTGTTTTGTCATTCGGGGGAGCCTTCCTTTGTCTTCTGTTCATTGCTTTCCGTGGGCGCAGGCAGTCCGCGCACGAGGCGGAACTGGCGCGGCAGGCTGATCGTGAACGTGGTTCCGGCGTTTTCGCGGCTGTCGACGGCGAGGCTGCCGCCGTGATCGCGGACGATGCGCTCCACGATCATAAGCCCGAGCCCGGTTCCAGCGTTCTTCGTGGTGAAGAATGGGCGGAAGATCTTCTGCATGTTTTCAGGTTTGATGCCGCAGCCGCTGTCGGACACGGAGAGCATCACGAAATTGTCGTCGGCGCTGCACCGGACCGTGAGCCTGCCGCCCGCCGGCATCGCCTGCATGGCGTTGCGCGCGAGGTTGTAGAACGCCTGCTTGAGCTGGCTGGCGTCGCCCTTGATTTGAGGGACGTTCTCGCCCCAGTAGAATTCAAGCTGGATCTTGCGGTCAGTGATCTCCTGCCGCATGAAGTTCAGGGAATCCAACACGAGCGACTTCAGGTCGAGCGATTCGAAGACGGGCTTGCCGGGGCGCAGGGCGTGCAGGAACTGGTTGATGATGGCGTCGAGGCGTTCCACCTCGGAACGCGCCTCGGCGACCTCCTGCGCCGCGTCGGCGAGATTCGCGTCGGGATTCTTCAGAAGCCGCTGGAGGAATTGCAGATGAAGATAGAGGCTGTTCAGCGGATTGCCGATCTCGTGCGCGACCTCGGCTGCGAGGATGGAGACCGCCTTGCTGCGCTCGGATTCCGCCATGTCGGCGGCGCGTTCCATCGTGGCTGTGATGTCGTTCAGGATCAGCGCGTACGGCGCGTCCTCGCGGTCGATGGGCAGCGCATACATCTGGACGATGCGGTGTTCCGGGTAGGTCAGTTCGAGTTCCTGCCGCATGGATTTGCGGCTGCCGATGCCGGAATCAGAGAGCAGGAGATTGAGGTTGAGACCGGGGAGGAGTTTTTCCACGGGGAGCGCGGAGGCGTTTTCGGGGAGTCCGAGGAACTCCTGCGCGGCGGCGTTATGGTACAGTACTGTATGCGCGGGCGAGATAACCAGGATGGCTTCGCGCAGGCTGTCGAGCAGCGAGCTGAGGAACCTGTGTTCCTTGGAGATCATCTGGATGAAATTCTGAAGGTTGATGCTGTCAAGTTCGCCGATGCGGTTCATGACGCGGTCCTTCATGGTTCTGGGACACATAATAACACTCCGGTTAAGCGGTGATATTTGCGACATTTTGTCTCAAATATACATCGTTTGTTGAAAAAGTCAAGCGAAAGAAGGATTGTTTTTCGATGGATGGGGATGCATATTTGCTTCGTCCCGGAACCGCAATTGACTGATTTTTTGTATATTTGTGAAATCTTCGAGCTTTTTTATAAGCCAAACTTGTTTTTTGTTGAAAAGAATGTATATTAAAATGTTTGTTAGAAAACTAATCTTATCGCCATGCGCTTCCTCCGGGATCATCATTCGCACCGTTTGTCCCGTGAGAGGACCGCCATCCTTCCGCAATCGAACCCCACATGGAGTGGCTTTCCGCATGATCAGCTCAAACGATGCAAGAAGTTTCTGGGTAAGGTTGTTCGATATCTCCGACATCCTTCGGAATACCTCGTACCACCTTCTGGAAAAGAACAGCGTCCAGTTCAATTTCGCGGAGTTTCCGATCGTCCAGTTCTTTTTCGAGCGTCCGGGCGCCCGTCCGGCGATGAAAGACCTCCTCGCCATCACGGGGCTGTCTTCCTGCGCGGTGTCGCAGGCGGTCGACTCGCTGATAGAGGACGGACTGCTGGAACGAGTCCGCTCAGAAGAGGATCACAGGTCCTTCCTGATTCAGGTGACGGACCGTCTCCGCGTTTTCCGCGAGACGCCGATTCGCCATTTTGAGAAGATGCTGGACGCGTTCCGGCTGTACAGCGGGATGACGCCGGAAGAGATGGCGATCGCGGAGGAAGTTTTCGTGATGCTGGCGGAAAGCCGGACCGGCGGAGAACTCGCCGTGATCAGGCAGCCTTCCGACCTGTCGGTCCCCTGGCTGCTTTCGCATGAATGGAACGGCAGGGAGTATCTGAACACGCTCCCGGTCTGGAGCCTCATCCTCCACTTCACGACGAATCTGAAGAACCCGGCGATGGTGTATTACTACGGGAAACGCGGCCGCATGACGCTCGGCAAGCTCCGGATCATGAATTATCTGTTTCACCTCTCCGGCAATAAGAAAGGAACGCCCACGGTCAAGAATCTGGCGGAGAGGTTTCAAATCTCGCAGGGCGTTGTGTCCCAGACTCTGAACGCGATGATTCAGGACGGGATGGTGGAACGCATTTCTTCGCCGATGGACCGCCGCGTGACCGGCATCAGTCTTACCCCGCAGGGTGTTCGCATGAGGCGTCAGTGCGCCTCATCATACACTTGTTTCATGCAGAATTTCTTCAGCCGGATCGAACCGGAAAAGATACTGCTGTTCGACCGGGTTCTGGATTTGACGCTTCAGTTCCTTGCGGCGGAGGAAGGCAAGGCGTTCCTGATGCCCGGCGAATCGTTCGACGCATACCTCTGAGTTTTCGACGCGCGGACAAGGGGTTATCCGTCTCCGTCCGCCGGTTTCTCCATGACGGACAGTATGGCGTGCGCGAGCTTGTCCGCCGACTGTGTGTTCTGCCCGGTCAGCAGCATCCCGTCCGCGACCACGTGCGGTTTCCACGGTTCGGTGCAGATGTATTCCGCGCCGCAGCGAGCCAGGCGTTTTCCCAGCGAAAACGGAACGACACGGTCCAGCGCCATTTGCCGTTCCTCGTCATCGCTTGCCCCGGTCACGCGGCGTCCGTTCAGGATGCTCTGTCCGGACGGCTTTTTCGCGGAGAGGAGCGCCGCCCCGCCGTGCCGGATCGCAGCGACCGGTTTTCCGGCACGGACGAAATCTTCCAGCAGTTCCGCGTTTTTCACGCTGACCGAGAGATCCCAGAACGAACCGTATCCGCCGGGATAGTACACCGCGTCGAATTCGTCATGGTCGACTTCATCCAGAGGGATGGATTCCAGAAGAAGCTCCTTCCCGCGTTCCAGCCCCGCCTCCGGATTGAATGCGGCATGTTCCGTATACCTCATGCTGTCCGGGTCGACCGGGATTTCCCCGCCGCGCGGCGAGGCTGACTTCACCTCGTATCCGGCATCTGTCAGGATATCGTGCGCGACTGCGAAATCCTCCAGCCAGACTCCGGTTTTCCGGTTGCGCAGCACTCCCATCCGCTCGTGCGACGTGACGACAAACAGTACTTTCCCCTTGTTCATGATTCCCACCTCCTTTTCTTTGCGGCGCGTGTTCCATTATGGGATTCCCCAAGGACGGTTTTGATAATATATCGCGGGTTGCCCTGAAATCAAGCCCCGCGTCATCTTTTTGAAACATGTCTTTCCCTTTGTATGAAAAAGATTTTCGAAGAGTCTTTTCCTGTTGGGAAGCTTGGAATGTCAAAAAAATGAAAAAATGTTGATTCCGGGGCTTGATATCGCGCATGTGCGTGCTATATTAGTGTAAGAATTTTACAACAGTAAACTTTTCAACCATCTTCTCCTCAAAAACGGGGAAAGCGAGGTCAACATGAGTTCGTTCTTTGGTGTAGACGGGTACAGCGATCTGGGCGGTCTGGACTATCTGTTCAGCGGGCTTGGCTCTTTGTTCGGAGGCGGATACGGCTACTATGACGACTACGGTTACTACGATTACTACGACGACTACAGCTATTACGACGATTACGGCCTGAGCTTGAGCGTGGACGGTCTAGGCGGGCTGTTCGGCGGACTTTTCGACGACCTCGGCTATCTGTTTTCGGACGATTACTACGGATACGGCTACTACGACGACTATTACTACGATGACTACTCCTACGACGACTACGACATCGTCGGCGACAGTGACGAAGTGATCCAGGTCGATGGCCTGACCGAACTGCTTTCCGGTCTTTTGAACGGGGAAGGGGATATTTCCGGCTTGAGCGAATTGCTTGCCGGTCTGCTCGGCGGAGACACTACGCTGAGCGTGGACGGCGATCTCGGCGACCTGTCCAGTTTGAGCGAATTGCTTGCCGGTCTGCTCGGCGGAGACACTACGCTGAGCGTGGACGGCGAGCTCGGCGAGCTGTCCGGGCTGAGTGACCTTCTTGCCGGTCTGCTCGGTGGAGACACTACGCTGAGCGTGGACGGCGAGCTTGGCGATCTGTCCAGTTTGAGCGAACTTCTTGCCGGTCTGCTCGATGGAGACACTACGCTGAGCGTAGACGGCGATCTTGGCGACCTGTCCAGTTTGAGCGAATTGCTTGCCGGTCTGCTCGGTGGAGACACTACGCTGAGCGTGGACGGCGAGCTTGGCGATCTGTCCAGTTTGAGCGAACT
>CADCMR010000013.1 GCA_902802585.1 uncultured bacterium | reverse complement strand
ATCATCATCAGAAGCAGCCCGCATACCGAATACAGTTCCTTCGTCGGACGACCCGTGTTCTGGTTGAACTTCTCTTCCATGATTTCGACCGGGAGCTGATGTAATACCATCCGGTGAAATACTCCCTGCCATCCTCGGTCCAGCGCTTCCAGCGCGACTTCGCTTAACAAATTCTGAAACCGACTCCACAACCGGGGTTGATTCACATCCTGTTTCGTAATCATCTCCGATTCCCGTTTTGTTATGGGGGTTGTCGCTCCATCTCAATATAGCACGAATTTGAAATATGTCAAAAATTAAAATATACTTTGTATATTTTAAATTACACTTTTTCAAAACTCCTTTGCATCGCGGTGACCTCAAAACACTTTTGGCAGGGGCATCATATCTGTGCATTTGCTGATCAATTTGCTTGATTTTCAGCCTTTCCGCTTGCATTTCTCCGTTTGAGAGTGTATTGTTTCCCACGGTGTTTTCCTTTCCTTTAAGGTTTTTGGACGAACTATAAAGTAATGTGAAAACACCAGCTTTTCAAGTCCTCTCGGACTCAAAGGACAAATGCCCTAACCGAAAATGCTTTTCATCCTTACCAACAAACAACCCAAAAACACGAGGAATTTCACCATGCAAATGAAAAAGACCTGCATCGCGGCAGGCGCGATCCTGCTTGCGACGGCCGCTTTCGCCCAGTTCGGCGGCGGATTCGGTGGATTCGGCGGTCCTGCCCGCTCCGCGCTTCCCGAGGGATTCGTCCCGGCGGAAACGAACATCTACAACTCCGAATTCCCGGCGGTCAATCCGAAGACCAAACAGGCGTTCTTCCGGATACAGGCTCCGGGCGCGCAGAAGGTCACGATCTCGCAGGAAGGCAAGACCTACGAGTTGAAGAAGGACCAGAGCGGCTGGTGGTCGGTCACCACGGATCCGCTGGTGGAAGGCTTCCACTATTTCAGCTACACAGTGGATGGCAACAAGGCGTTCGACTACGGCAGCGAAGCGTTCTACGGGTGCAGCACCGAAATGTCCGGCATCGAGATCCCCGAGGACGAGGCGGAGGCCGCCTACTACCATTTCAACAAGGACATCAAGCACGGTCAGGTGCGCCATTGCCGCTACTGGTCCGAGATGAACGGTCTGGATCGCCATTGCCGCGTGTACACGCCCGCCGAATACGAGACCAATCCCGAAAAGCGTTTCCCCGTGCTGTACCTGCTCCACGGCGGCGGCGAGGATGAGTCCGGCTGGGAGGAACAGGGTCGCATGGCGGACATCATGGACAACCTGATCGCCTCCGGCAAGGCGGTTCCGATGATTGTCGTCATGGACAGCGGCAACGTCCGCAACTATGGCGCGGTGCGTCCGCGCGGCGTCCGCGTGACTGACATCTTCGTGAAGGAGCTGAAACCGTGGGTCGACGCTACATTCCGCACGAAGACCGACCGCGACAACACCGCGATGGCGGGGCTCTCCATGGGCGGCGTGAACACATGGAACACGATTTTCCCGAACAACATGGACAAGTTCGCCTACATGGGCGGCTTCTCCGGCGCGGGCAACTTCTCCGGTCCGGGCGCGGCGCCCGGCGGCGGCGACGTGAACACCATCTTCGGCGGCGTCTACAAGGACGCGGACAAATTCAACGCCCAGATGAAGCTCGTCTTCATCAGCGTCGGCGAGGCGGAAAAAACCAACCCGGTCCGCGAAACCTACCGCATTCTGAAAGATCACGGCATCAAAAACCTCGTCTTCTACGAATCCCCGAAGACCGACCACGAATGGCTCACCTGGCGCCGCAGTCTGCGTGAGTTCGCGCCGCTGCTCTTCAAGTAATCCGATTCTGAAAAACGGCGGTTCCGTTTCAATCTGAGCCGCCGTCAGCACAAAAACATACGGCATTCCGGTTTCAAGCGCCGGGATGCCGTTTTTCAGTGGGCGGAAGAAAAAAACGGATTACGATTCGATGACCTTTTTGCCGAGGCGCTGCACGAGGACTTCGTTGTGTTCGCCGAGGACCACGATCTTCGGCGCGTGCGTGGCGGCTTCCTCCGGCGTGTAGTATCCGAAACACATGATCGTCACGACGTCACCGACGCGTCCGAGGTGCGCCGCAGCTCCGTTGAGGCAGAAGACGCCGCTGCCGCGTTCGCCGGGGATCGCATAGGTCTCCAGTCGGTTCCCGTTGGTGGCGTTCACGACGAGGATGCGTTCGTAGGGCAGGATGTTCGCCAGATCCAGGTAATCCGGGTCGATGGCGAGGCTCCCCTCGTAGTTGAGGTCGCACGCGGTCAGGCGTGCGCGGTGAATTTTGCCTTTGAGAAGTTCCAGTGTCATGGTTTCGGTCGTCTCCGTGAAAGGTGTGAACATATTAATATACACCGTATTCCGGAAAATACGAATAAAAACCGTTTTTTTTCCGGTTTCCGACGCCGGAGCCAGTTCATCCTGAAAAAAAGGGACGGCGCGAACCGTCCCGTACGGATGACAAATCCCGTTTCGTTTATTCGACTTCGACCGTGACGCTGTAGTTCGTGTTGAATTTGGAATCGGGTTCCCACGGCTGCATGTAGGTGAGGTTGATCTTCGCCTTGCCCTTCTTCAGCGCGCGGTAGACGATGACAGTCGTGCCGCCGACACCGAGCAGCCCATTCGGATTCGGGCTTTGTACATAGTCGTTCTTTTCGAGCTTGAGGATGTCCTTGTCGACCTTATCCGCCTTGGTCCAGCTGAATCCGGTGGTAGCGTTGGATTCGAGCGTGAGGATGACGGTCCCGTCGACGGCGACCTTGACGGTCTTTCCGTTGTCCTTGTCGAAGAGGTGAATCTCAGCCTTCGCTGGGGCGGACGCGGCTTTTGCGTCGGTCGTCGGCGCGGCATCGCCCTCGACCTCGACGGTCAGCTTGAACGATTGGGCGGGCTCCTTGTCCTTTTCCCATGGACGCGCATAGCCCAGCGAGATTTCGGTCTTGCCCGGCGCAAGCGCGGTGAACGTGCAGAAATCATTGCCGCCGACGCCGACCATGCCAGCCGGATGCTCGTCGACTTTATATTCGACCTCGCCGGATTTCAGGACCTTCGCATCGGTCTTGCCGGAAACCAGCGCCCAGGAATATCCCGTGGTTCGGTTTGATTTGAGTTTGACCCGGATGACGTCGCCGACTTTGATCTTGAGTGTCTTGCCGTTGTCGTCCCTGTTCATCTCGTAGGTTTTGGACGAGGCGGGAGCGGCTTTTGCATCGGACGCGTCTGCGGCTTTCGCGTCGGCGGCTTCCGCGACGATCTTCACGTTGAATGTGCTGAGGGGCGGTTTGTCCTGTTCCCACGGACGGCCGCAGCCGAACGTGAGCTCGGCTTTGCCGGGCGCTTTTACGAGGTAGCGGAATGTGGACTTGTCGCCGACTCTGACCATGCCGATCGCATAATCCCTCACCTGCTGGTCCTTTTTTTCGAGTTCCAGCACGGAATCCGAACGGCCGGGCTGTTCACTCCATGCGTAATAGCCGTCCGCGGCGTAGCTCTCCAGTTCAACCACGACGATCTCGCCGACTTTCGCCTTGATTTCCTTGTTCGCGTCGCCGGTGGTCACGCGGATTTCCACCGGGGCGTCCTTGTCGGGCAGATTCGGCTGGAGGTCCGATTTGGGATCGGCGGCAGCGAGTCCGACCGCCCCGAACAGCGCGGCGGCGACCAGAAGAACAGAGTATTTCATATTGAATTCCTTTCCTGTATGCGAATGGTTCTGAGCGTGTTTATGAATTAGACGAAAAATCCCCAAAAATCTTAGCACATAGAAGGAGAAAAATCAAGCCGCAACAGAAAAAAACACGGGATTAATCCGTTTTTTTCGCCTGTTTTACAGCAAAAACAAGAAAAAGTTAGGCAAGGCTTATTGACAAACAGGAAAGATGTGCTATAGTATATGGCATATTCGGTGGCATACGATCCGGTTTCCAACAGAAACCAATCGACCGTTTGTTCGCCGGAAAACAAAGTTAGGGCAAACTAATTGCAATCCCCGACACTACGCGGTACGGCATGAAGCCGTACGGGGTATTCCGGAACGCACCGGAAAAAAACGGATGGACGCGGCACGAAGCCGTGCGGGAGAACATTTTATGTACGGAAAGGGAAGGGGAGGACAAGTCCTCCGCTGTAGCAGTGCGCGGCATACGCTCGCGCACATCACAAGCGGTACTGCTAAAGAGTGTGGCTTTCGCGCGCACACGGATTGCTCGTACCGAGTTTTCATACAGTGGAAAACACTCCCGTCTGTTTTACGCTTTCCGGTCGCAAGTTTCCCTCCGTTCCTCCTCAAAACACTGTTGGCACGGGATTTGCTTATGCCAGGCGGCTGTGTTTCGCCGTGCCCACACCGGACGGACCCCGGTGTCCTCCGCCGACCGTCCTTCCCACCTTCGCCGCTTCGGCGGACAACAACGGAATGTTAACCCAGCCTAACAAACAATAACGAAACCATAACCCACCAAACCGTAACAACCAACCAAACCAAAGGAGATCCCCCCAAATGAATCCCAAGGTGAAAACCGGCCTTGCCGCGTTGTTCGCGGCAGGCCTCCTGCTCCCCGTATTCTCCGCCGACGTCGAGAATCCGGAAAACGAGACCACCGAAGAAATCGAAGAGAACGAGCACATCCAGACCATCACGTTCCTGCAGGACGGCGCGCAGAAGGACATGGTCAGCAAGGCCTATGAGCTGAAGCACACGAAAGCTGCCGACCTGGCCCCGTTTGTGAAGAGCGCCGCCATCCGCTTCGACGAGAACTCCACCGTGACCTGTATGGAAGACCAGGCGAACAAGCGCCAACTGATGATCGTGTCGACTACGGTCCCGATGATGCCCTACATTGACGAAATGGTCGAGGCGCTCGACCGTCCCGGCAAGATGAACGACTACGACACGATCATCTCCGGCACGGGCATCGCCTACGGCACATACAAGCCGCAGTACCGTTCCACCGCGAGCATGCGCAAGGTCATCAAACAGACCGGCATCTCCAGCGGTCCGTTCGACTCAGTGGTGAAGCTCGACAAGGCGACTGGCATGTTCTACTTCAAGGACACCCCGACCCGCGTGGCGGACATCAAGGCTAAGCTCGAATGGCTCGACAAGGAAATTCCGCAGACGAAGATCGAACTGAAAGTCTATGAAGTGCGTGACAGCGACCTGCTGGACGTCGGCGTGGACTACCTGGCGTGGAAGAACGGCCCCGGGCTCAACCTCTTCGACGCCGCATACGACGTGCTGAGCATCAAGGCGGCGGAAACGATCCTGACCGGTCTCACGCAGACCGGAGCCGACCTCTTCGGCTCGTTCAACTACGGGTTCGGCGGCTTCTACACCGCCCCCGCGTTCGATTTCAGCTTCATCCGCCTGCTTCAGCAGAACGGACGGGCGACCATCAACAGCACCGCCGGCGTCACGGTCTCCAATAACCCGGAAGCCGAGTTCAAGGCGAGCTTCTCGCCCGAATACCAGAACATCCTGAAGGATGACGACCACCGCACCAGCGTGGACGTCGGCGGGGACGCCTCGCTTGAGATGAATATCTCCGACGCCACCATCGCCGGCACCAGCGAGAACGGCGGCGTGACGTTCACCTACGAACTCAACGGATCGAACGTGGTTGAGCGCAACAACATGGGCGCGGAAATCTCCGAGGGGACGAGCTTCGCCGGTTCAATCTCGCTCCCGTTCGGTCAGGAAAAGCTCCTCGCCTGCTGGGAACGCAAGACCGACGTCGAACAGACCATCGGCATCCCGTTCCTCTGTGAACTGCCGGTCCTGAAGTACATCTTCGGCACCACGACCTCGAACGCCGACGTTGTGCACTACCTCGTGACCGCGCGCGCCGTCCCGCTCAAGATTAACGAATCGGTCGAACCCGGCGTGATGGCCGAATTCGACGAGCTCGCCGCGAAGAAGAAATAACCCCAGCAGAGAACAAGGATGATTCATACCATGAAAACGATTACCAAGCTCACGGCGGCGGCCGTCTGCGCCGTTTCCGCCATCAACGCCATCCATGCCGCCGAGGCAACCCAGGAATACGCGAAAGCCCGCGTTCAGGCGAAACTGAACGTCTCGGTCAAGGAAGACACCGAGGTCGTCCACTTTGTGGAGGACACCACCGACCCGGACGTGGTCACGAAGACCTACGTGCTGAAGCACGCCGACCCCTACGAAATCCGCGGCTACCTGCGTGAACTCGTGCAGACCCGCAAGGTCGATGAAAGCAACACCGGCGTTCAGGCGATCAAGTACAACGACGGCACCGGCATCGTGATGATTTCCGCCGAAGACTACCGCTTCGAGGACGCCGAAAACGGCCAGGGCATCGACAGCATCGTTGAGATGCTCGACAAGCCGGGCGTTGCCTCCGTCCCTGGTACCGCCGTCTACGTCTACCAGCCCAAATACCGTTCCGCGAAGGAACTCCGCAAAATGCTCATCGCCGCGGGCGCGAACGTGGCGGACGACGAGACCGAGAACGTCGGCGGCAACGACCTCATCCGCTGCGACGAGGGACTGAACCTGCTCGTCTTCAATACCACGCAGTTCTCCCGCAAGAACATCGACACCCTGCTGAAGGAGTACGACCGTCCGTATCCCGAAGTCCGCGCGAAAATCACCGTCTACGAGCTCTACGCCGAAAACGACGCCAAGCTCGGCATCGACTTCCAGGCGTGGAAGAACAACGACGGCGTTGACCTCTTCAGCACCGGCGGCCGTTTCATGAAGAACTTCACGTCCGACGGTTCCGCCCTGGTCCGCAAAGGCGGCTGGTCCGACACCCAGTACCTCAACTTCAATCCGAAGTGGAACACCAAGTACATCGACTTCCTGACCAGCAAGGGCAAGGCGAAAGTCCTGCACTCCTGCGAGCTCGCGGTCCGCAACGGCGTGACCGCCGAAATCGAGCGTACCAGCCAGGTCTTCCTCGCGCATCAGACGCCTATCGAAGCGCCGGAATACATTGAGGAGTACATCCACCTCGAAGACGTGACCCCGGGCGTCGACTTCACGCTCACCGCCGTCAACAACCGCGGAGAAGCCATCGACATCTCCGCGACCGGCACGGTCACGCTTGACGTCGTCCATCTCTCCAGTCCGACCGACACGGTCGCCGACCGCTACTCCATGCGCCTGAAAGGCGGCGAATTCACGGTCGACGGCGCGAACGCCGGCCGCAAGGTCAGCGCGAAATACGTCGAGGCCCTTGACGATGTGGGCGACGAGATCGATTACACGAGCAACAACGTCAAGGCCGACAAGGGCAACATCGTGACGACCGATCCTTCCGACGAGTTCGGGTTCAAGCTCACCCTCACGCCCTCCATCTCCGACAAGGCGACCCTCCTGAACGTGAACGTCTCCAACAGCTCGCTCATCGGCTACACCTCCGAAGGCAACCCCCGCATCCAGCAGGGCGCGGAGATCTCCTCCGAGTTCATGATCGACAACGAAGGCACGCAGCTCCTCATTGGCGGCATCGAAAAGCGCGACGTGGTCAGCGTGTCCGGCGGCGTGCCCATCCTGAAGGACCTCCCGATCATCGGCTGGGTCTTCTCCACCGAGAGCGAATCCACCAAGCGTTCGCAGCTCCTCGTGGTCGCCGAAGTCGTCCCCGTCCGTCCGGAAGAGGCGATGCCAGAGGTCGCGTCCGAGACGGCGAAGAAGATCGAATCCGACCTCGAAGGCGCCGGCGGATGGAATACCTGGGGCTACCATCAGTTCCTTCTGGATTCCGACCGCTGAAAACAGCCGGGTGCGGTGAGGCACAGAACCCGCGCCGCACCTGACAAAACAAGTCGGTAAACAAGCCGGATTCCGCGCGATAACCTCAATCGGAATCCGGCATTTTTCCGCCTTTTTCAGCAATGCCACCGCGCTCGCGGCAATGAGCCCGGACACAAGCCGCCGCCGAAAAAATCTCATGTCCGCGGACCTGCCGCGGACAGGCTGCAGGCTCCGGGTGCAACGATTTCACCGCTCTGCCGCCCCATCGCTCAACTGTCAAACGCTATGGGCGGCTTTTCTTTGTGCACCGGTTTTCAGGTCCGTTTTTGCGAAAAAAAACGCCGGACGGGTATTATCCTGTCCGGCGGAAGATCAAATCAGGCACAGCCGTCTCGAACGTCAAGACCATTTTCTTTGTTTGGGTTTGTATTCAGATACATCCACGCCCATTTCCCTAAGTCTATATATGGCAGTACCATGTCCCTGTTCAGCCGCTTCTTTGAACCACTTGACGGCTTCTTTTTCATCCTTCTCGACGCCTTTGCCGAAAAGATAACACTCGCCAAGTTCGAGTTGCGAAATGGTATCCCCCTGTTCAGCCGCTTCCTTGAACCACTTGACGGCTTCTTTTTCATCCTTCTCGTCACTTTTTCCGAGAAGATAACACATGCCAAGCATGTATTTCGAACGGGCAAAGGTCTCGGTTTTTCGGAAACACTCGACAGCTTCCTCGTAGTTTTTTTGATTATAATAATAGATCCCGAGTTCAATAATCGCCTCGTTCCTGCCCAATTCGGCGGCTTTTTTCATGCATCTGAAACTGGCGTCCGGATTTGTTAAATTGATCGCTTTCCCCTTGTCATAAAGATAATCTGCCATAATGCGATTGATTCTTTCCTGAGACGGTTGAACGGGGGAAGGCGCTTTTGCGCCGCATTTCGAACAGAACTTCATATCCGGTCCCAGTTCAGCCTTGCACACTTCACAGGAATTGGGGAGAATCTCCAGAATCGTTCCGCACTGGCTGCAGAAGAAATCATCTTCCTTTTCTGTTCTGAGATGACAGTTCGGGCATTGTTTCACGGTGTTTTTCATAGTATTGTACCTTTCTTTTGTGAAATCAGAAAAAGCTCATATTTCATTCAATCGTCTCTTTATGGGAAAAGAGACAATTGAGTTCATTCATTAATATAAACGCACTTTCCCGTTTTTTCCATTGAAAAATCAAAAGAAATGGTTTTTTTACCGATTGATCGAAAACAGAAACGCAAAAACCCGCTCCGGGGAGACCGGAACGGGTTCGGTGTTTCAGAGAAACGGTCGGATTGATTACTGACCGACAGCCCAGCGGGCGAAACGCTTGACGGTGGCCTTCGGGAAAAGCTTGCCGAAGGAGGTCTTGTTGTCAAGGATCCAGGGCTGGTTCACGAGGCAGATTTCGCCGTACCAGCTGTTGATCTTGCCGGCGACGATCTTCTCGATGATGTTCTCGGGCTTGCCGCTCTCCTTGAGCTGGGCGGTGGCGATTTCCTTTTCATGGGCGATCGCTTCAGCGGGGACTTCGGAGGCGTTGACATACTGCGGATTGGAGGCGCAAATCTGGAGGCAGGTGTTCTTGATGCCGGCTTCGTCGATTTCGCCGCCGATGTCGAGGAGGACGCCGATCTTGCCGTTGAAATGGATGTAGTAGGCGATCTTCTGGTCGGTGGTGTAACGAAGGGCGCGGCGGATGATCATCTTCTCGCCGAACTTGGAGAACAGGGCTGCGAGCTCGGTCTCTTCGGATTTCTGGGCGGCCTCGGTGACGTCGCCGTCGCCGGTGGTGTTCGCGAGGATCTTCTTCGCGGCACCGTTGCCGTACTCGAGGAACTTTTCGTTGTTGGCGACGAAGTCGGTTTCGCAGCAGACTTCGAGCATGAGGGCCTGGTTGCCGTCGACGGCGACGAAGATCTTGCCTTCGGCGGTGGCGCGGTCGGCGCGGTGGGCGCTCTTGGCGATACCGGCCTTGCGGAGGATATCGACAGCGGCCTCAATGTCGCCGTTTGCTTCGATGAGGGCCTTCTTGCATTCGCCCATACCTGCGTCGGTCTTGTCGCGCAGTTCCTTGACCATTTGCGGGGTGATAGCTGCCATGATTATTTCTCCTCGGGTTTCACATCGGATTTCTTGAGTTCGGACAGGTCTTTGACTTCCTTGGCGGGAGCCTTGCGGCGCGGGGCGGCCTTCTTCTCGCCGTCGGCGGCGGCAGCGGCATCCTTGCGGGGACCGGCGGGGCGGCGGGACGGACGGCGCGCGGGACGCTCGTCGCTTTTCGCCTTGTCATCCGCGCCCTTCTTTTCGGCGCGTTCGGCGTCGGCCTTCGCCTTGTCTTCGGCGACTTTGACCTTGTAGAGCCCGAGGGCGTCGTTGATGGCGGCGACGAAGGTGTCCATGATGATCTTGATGGACTTGACGGCGTCGTCGTTGGCGGCGACCGGGTAGGCGATGTTTTCAGGATTGCCGTTGGTATCGACGATGGCGATGATCGGGATATTGAGCTTCTGGGCTTCCTTCACGGCGGTGTCGTCGTGGCAGACGTCCACGACCACGACCACGTCGGGCAGGCGCTTCATGTCGGCGATGCCGTCGAGGTTGCGGTGGAGCTTGACGCCCTGACGCGCCAGGCGGACGATCTCTTTCTTCTTGAGGTTGGAGTTTTCCTCGTCGTTCACGATGTCATCGATCTCGCGCATCTTCTTCACGGACTTGCGGATCGTTTCGATGTTGGTGAGCGTGCCGCCCATCCAGCGTTCGGACATGTAGAACATTTCGGTTTCTTCCGCGGCGTTGCGGACGACCTGCTGCGCCTGGCGCTTCGTGCCGACGAACAGGATGCGGGAGCCCTTCATGACTTCACGCTGCAGGAAATTGCAGGCGTCGCCGATCTGGCGGATGGTTTTCGTGAGGTCGATGATTGAGATACCGTTCTTCGCCCCGTAGACGTAATCTTTCATCTTGGGGTTCCAGCGCTTCGTCTGATGCCCGAAATGGCACCCGGCTTCCAACAGGTCTTTGACAGAGATGGCCATAATTCCATCCGCCTTTCTTCGTTCCGGCTCTTTTTCTCCGCGGTTGTTAACGGTTGGCGCGGAGCAAGATACCTTCTTGTTCAGTTGTGCGCATCCGCCCGCGGGGTTGGTTTGGTGCGGGGGAACCGGCATACGACCGGTCCGGATGCGTTGAGAAAACGTAGCATATAATATACACCCGGAAAAGGAAAATGCAAGCGACCAGGACAAAACATGATTCCGCACTCGCAAAACTTTCGACTTTCGAAGATCTTTCAAGCTTTCAAGCTTTCAAACTTTCAAGGGTGCCTGTTCATTCGATCGGATGGGCTTTCAGCAGACAGACAGGCAGGAAGGACGATGCGGGAAGATTTGAAGTGTATCTGACTGAGGAAAACCACAAAAAATTCCACCCGGGATTTGCCCGGATGCGAAAAACCGCGGCATTCCAATGAACTGGTGTCCCTCGATTCATGCCCAAGCGCAGACAAGCCGGAGAAGCCGGTTTTTTTGCGAAGCCCCGTGAAATCCGGGAACTTTTCCGGGAATACGATGTCTATATGCCATGCAGGAGGTCAGCCATGCGCGGCGTCGGAACCGTCGCTACGCAGAAGACATCCCGCGGACGTGCGGACCTTCGCACGGATTCCGGTACAGAGTTTTCAACACCGACCCATTTTGAGGAGATAATTTGGCATGAGACAGGAAGAACTTCAGGAACTCCAAAGCAAAATCTCGGACGCGTCCGCGTTCATCCGCCCGCTCCGCACCGAAATCGGGCGCATCGTGGCGGGCCAGGAGCAGCTGGTCGACCGTGTGCTGCTGTCGCTGATCGCGAACGGGCACCTGCTGCTGGAAGGCGTCCCCGGCCTGGCGAAGACGCTGCTGGTGAAGACGGTGGCGCAGGCCATGGACGGCGCGTTCTCCCGCATCCAGTTCACGCCGGACCTGCTGCCTTCGGACGTGGTCGGCACCACGATCTACAACCAGAACGACCATACGTTCTCGGTCAAGAAGGGACCGGTCTTCGCGAACCTGGTTCTCGCCGACGAGATCAACCGCGCCCCCTCGAAGGTGCAGAGCGCGCTGCTGGAGTGCATGCAGGAACGCCAGGCGACCATCTCCGGGGAGACCATCCCCATGCCGTCGCCGTTCCTGGTCCTCGCCACGCAGAACCCGATCGAGCAGGAAGGCACCTATCCGCTGCCGGAAGCCCAGGTCGACCGTTTCATGTTCAAGCTGAAGGTAAACTACCCGACCCGCGAGGCGGAACGCTCCGTGATCGACCGCATGGCGCACCCGGAAACGAACCTGTGCGCGCTGGCGGTGGCGAAGCTCTCCGACATTGAGAATGCCCGCGAATGGGTCGACAAGGTCTACATGGACGAAAAAATCCTTGAATACATCCTCGACATCGTGATTGCGACGCGTCCGAAGCACCACGCCGAGCTTTCCAGCCGCCAGAACGGCGTGAAGCTGGGCGACCTCGCCGAGCTGGTGCAGTTCGGTGCGTCGCCGCGCGCCGGCATCGCGCTCGCCCTCGCGGCGAAGGGCGCGGCGTTCCTGGAGGGGCGCGCCTACGTGATCCCGCAGGACGTGAAGGCGCTTGCGCCCGATGTGCTCCGCCACCGCCTGATTCTCAGCTACGAGGCGGAGGCGGAAGGACTCGACGCCGACAACATCATCGAACGCATCCTGAACGAGCTCCGCACGCCGTAGTCCGTGCCCGTACGGAGTACGTTTTCCCGTCGCAGATTCACAGTAATTCAGCGAGGTTCACCCCATGTTGACCAGAGACCTGCTCGCCAGGATCCGGAAAATCGAAATCAAAACGCGCAAGGTCGTCGAGGAGATGACCGGCGGCGCGTACCGTAGCGTGTACCGCGGACGCGGCATCGAGTTCAGCGAGGTCCGCACGTACACCGAGGGCGACGACGTCCGCGACATCGACTGGAACGTCACCGCCCGAACGGGCGTCGCGCACATCAAAAAATACGTCGAGGAACGCGAACTGACCGTGATCATCGCGGTCGACATCTCGTCCTCCACGCTCTTCGGGTCCGCCGAGGACGACAAGCGCGACAAGATGGCGGAGACCGCCGCGCTTCTCGCGTTCAGCGCCATCCGCAACAACGACAAGGTCGGGCTGCTGCTCTTCTCGGACCGCGTGGAATCCTACATCCCCCCGCGTTCCGGGCGCGCCCACGTGATGCGCGTAATCCGCGACCTGGTTGCGACGCATCCGCGCGGACGCGGCACGGACATCGCCGCGGCGCTCGAATCGCTCAGCCGTACGCTGAAAAAGAAGACAGTGATCTTCCTCATCAGCGACTTCATGGACGAGGGGGATTTCTGGAAGCCGCTGCGGATTCTGAACCGCAGGCACGACCTGGCGGCAATCCGCGTGGTGGACCAGCTGGAGACCGCCCTGCCTGCCGCCGCCGCGCTCGAACTCGAAGACGCGGAAACCGGCGCGACCTTCGCGTTTCCCGGCGGCAGGATGCCAGCCGCGCGCTACGCCGCTGCGCAGGAGCTTTTCGACCGCCAGCTGGAGGAAAACTGCCGCCAGGCGAAAGTCGACCTGATCGAACTGCCGTGCACGGGCGACATCGTAAAGCCGCTGATGGGATTCTTCCAGAAGCGCGGCAAACGCAAATCCAGAGGCTGACACCCGATTATGAAGTCGAAACTGATTGAGAAAACCTGGTTCCGGATGCTTCCCGCCATCCTCGGCGGAGTCCTGCTGGTCCTGATCGCCGCCGGCGCGGCGGTCGCGGTCCGGTGGCACATGTCCGCGAAGGAGGCCGCCGATCCGGTCCTGCTCGGAGAACCCATCTACGAGTTCGAGGGCAGGGAACCCGCCATCGGCGCGCGCTTCAACGCGGTGCTGAAATACCGCCTGCCGTGGTCCGATTCGTTCAAACTCGCCGCCGCCGAACCCGGCAAAAACCTTCAGTTGACCTCGGACCCGGCGTTCCGCCGTTCGCGCATCCGCTGGGGGTACAATGACTGGACGCTCGTGATCCCGCTTCAGGCGTATCGCGGCGGGGAATCCGGCGGCGGCTCGGTCCTCGCGGAGTTTTTCGCCGGGAAAAGCATCGAAACGCCGCTGCCCGAACTGAAGGTCGCCGACCTGGTGCTGCCGCTGGACGACAACGGCACGGAGCTTTCGCTCGCGCCGCGCATCGAAGTAAAGGATAAAAAGCTTTCCTGGCTGACCGCGGGGATCGTCGCGGCGGTCATTATCCTCGTTTCTCTGGGCGTATGGGCGCTTCTGGCGCACAAGAAACGCGAAGCCGCCAAACACATCAAGACCGCCTGGGAGCTCGCCTTGGATGCCATTCAGACGCTCCGTGAACAGGTCCGAGGCGGCGCATCCTCGCCCGAATTTGCCATCGCCGGGCTCACCGACGTCGTCAGGCATTACCTTGAGGCGCGGTTCCGTCTGCGTGCCGAACGCCAGACCACGGCGGAGTTTCTGGCGGACCTGGAACGCGACGACCGCCTGCTGGAGGACAAGGACCGCAGGTTCCTGCGTTCGTTCCTGGCGTCCGCCGACATGGTGAAATTCGCCCGGATGCCCGCCGATCCGCACCTCTTCGAACAGGCGTCCGAAAAGGCGGAGGAACTCGTCTCCGGCACGATTCCGCGCGAGGACGGCCTGCCGGGCAATCAGGAGGGAGGACGCAAATGAAACTCGAATATCCTTGGCTGCTTCTGCTGTTCATCCCGTACGCGGCGGTGCTGTATTACGCATGGACGCTTCATGCGCCGTCGATCCGCGTCCCCGGTCTGGCGCCGTTCCGCCGCGCCGCGGGCAGGAAAGGTCGCCGCGTGAACTGGCGCAAGCTGGTTCCGTTCGTGCTCTTCGCGCTCGGCGGCGCCGCCATGATTGTGGCGCTGGCGCAGCCCCGCGAAGGAATTGAGGAAGTCCGCTCGAAAGCCGACGGCATCGACATCATGATCGCGTTCGACCTGTCGCCCAGCATGGAGGCGTTCGACCCGCCCGCGGACCATCTCACCGACACGCAGATCATCAACTTGATTCAGCGCGGCACGCTCAAGAACCGTGTCGAGACCGCCAAGGAGGAGATCGCCCGGTTCATCGAGGAACGCCCGAACGACCGCATCGGGCTTATCGTCTTCGCCAGCATGCCCTACGTGGTGTGCCCGCCCACGCTCGACCATGCGTTCCTGCTCACCAACCTGGAACGTCTCTCCTCGCGGCAGATCGGCGACGGGACCGGCATCGCCGCGCCGATTGCCAGTGCTGTGAAACGCCTGAAGGGCTCCGATGCGAAAAGCCGCCTTCTGGTGCTCTTTACCGACGGCTCGAACACGGTCAACGGGCAGATCTCGCCGCGCGACGCCGGCAAGCTCGCCGACACGTTCGATATCACGATCTACACCGTCGGCATCGGGTCCCGGCGCGCCCGGATCCCCATGCAGAGCCTCCTCGGCGGCGTCATCCTCCAGAACTACCCGGACGAATTCGACGAGCCGCTGCTGCGCGAACTCGCGGATATGACCGGGGGACGTTACTACCGCGCCGCCGATGCAAAAGGCATGGCGCAGGCGATGGACGAGATCAACAAGCTCGAAAAAACGAGCGTGGAGCAGCCCGTTGTGGTCAACTGGCGCGAACTCTACCCGTATTTCTGCTGGTTCGGCATCGGCGCGCTCCTGCTCGGATTCTGCCTCCGCCAGACCGTCTGCCTGCGACTCCCCTGAGGACTCGCACAATTTGCGCCCGGACATAACAACCGGGCGCTGCATCCCCCTCCGTACGAAGATTCCGCCTCCATTGCACAGGCGCAAGCCGGGCAACCCAGGGGGACTCTGCCTCCCGCGAGCACCGGCATCATTCCCTGATTTGTCAAAAAACGCGCCCGGAGGGGTTGCCTCCGGACGCGTGAATGAAGTTCGGTCTGAATCTTCGGGACGCCGCTTATTCGTCCTCTTCGGAATCGTCGTGGAACTTGCTGATAATGTCGTTCATGACGTTCGGCGGGACGGTTTCGTAGCGCGCGAAGTCGACTTCGTAGGAGCCCTGGCCCTGGGTCATGGAACGGAGTTCGGTGGCGAACTTCTGGATTTCGGCTTCGGGGACTTCGGCTTCAAGGACCTGGAGACCGTCCTTCATGCTCATGCCGAGGATGCGGCCGCGCTTGTGGTTGAGCGCGCCGTTGACGTCGCCGGTGAATGCGTCGGGGATCATAACCTTGATGTCCATGATCGGCTCGAGCAGGGCGGGACGGGACTTCGCCATGGCGTCCTTGAAGGCGCGGCGGGTGGCGATCTTGAACGCCATTTCGGAGGAGTCGACTTCGTGATACTTGCCGTCGAACACGGTCACGCGCATGTTTTCGACGACGCAGCCGGCGAGCGGACCGCGTTCCATGGCCTCGTGGATGCCCTTTTCGACCGCGGGGATGAAGTTCTTCGGGATGGCGCCGCCGACGATGGCGTTGACAAATTCATAGCCGCCCTCGAAGGGCTCCATGCGGAGGTGCACTTCGGCGAACTGACCGTGACCGCCGGACTGCTTTTTGTGGCGGTAGGCGGCTTCGCCGCGCCCCTGGATGGTTTCGCGGTAGGCGATCTTCGGGAGCTCGAGGCGGACGTCGACCTTGGCGGTCGCCTTGAGGTTCTTGATGGCGATGTTGATGTGCTGCTCGCCCATGCCCTTGAGCAGGGATTCGTGGGTTTCGTCGTTGCGCTCGATGTAGAGGGTCGGGTCGCATTCGGAGAGGCGCTGGAGGCCCTGGATGATCTTGTCTTCGTCGCCGCTCTTGGTGGCGTACAGGGCGAAGGAGATGACGGGCTTCGGGTAAACCTGGCGCGGCATGGCGTGGTTGTCCTTGGTGGCGCCGAGGGTGTCGCCGGTGGTGGTGCCTTTGAGTTTGGCGACGCCGACGATGCAGCCGGGGCAGACTTCCTCGACCGGGATCTGGTTCTTTCCCTGGAGCAGGACGAGCTGGCCGACGCGTTCCTTGGTCCCCTTGCTGAGGTTCAGCATGTCGGTGTTGCACGCGATTTTGCCGGTGAGCACGCGGAGGTATGCCATCTGGCCGATGAAGGGGTCGAGCGCGCTTTTGAAGACGTAGGCGGCGGCGGGGCCGTCTTCCGCCGGGACGATCTCGGTGCCGTCTTCCGCCTTGCGGACGCGTTCGAGCGGGTTCGGCATGAGGGAGACGACGCCGTCCATGAGTTCGGCGACGCCGACGTCCTTGGCGGTGGAGCCGGCGAACACGGGGACGAGGCTGCCGGAGAAGATGGCCTTGTGGAGACCTTTGGCGATCTCTTCCGCGGTGAGCTCTTCGCCTTCGAGGTAGCGTTCCATGAGCGCCTCATCGGATTCCGCGGCGGCATCCTTCAGCTGGGTGCGGTATTCCTCCACGGCGTCCTTCAGGTCGGCCGGGATTTCGCTGTCCGGGGTGTCCAGCACGCTGATGACCTTGGAAAGGCTGCCTTCCTTGCCGACGGGGAGGGTCATCGGAACGCAGACGGTCTTGCCGTAGGCTTCCTGGAGATGCTCCAGCACGGTATCGAAGTTGGCGCGCTCGCGGTCGAGGCGGTTCACGAATATCATGCGCGGGAGAAGGAAGTCGCGGGAGAAGGACCAGGCGCGGGTGGTGCCGATCTGGATGCCGTCGACGGCGTCGAGGACGATCACGGCGAAGCCGCAGGAACGGAACGAGGAAATGACCTCGCCGACGAATTCGCCGTAGCCGGGAGTGTCGGTCAGGAAGAGCTTGTGGTCCTTCCAGTCACAGTGCATGAACGAGGCATAGATGCTGGAACGCTTGTCCTGCTCGTCGGGGGTGAAGTCGGAAACGCTGGTCTTGGCGTCGACGGAGCCGAGGCGGTCGACTGCGCCGGCCTTGAACAGCATGAGGTCGCAAAGCGTGGTTTTGCCGCAGCCGTTATGACCGGCGACGACGAAGTTGCGAATCTGCGCGGAATTGGTGATCTTCATTTGGTTGTATGCTCCTTTATGTGAGTTTGAATTGTTTGCGAAAGCAACGACCGCGAGCTCGAAACGTGCTGGGGTCCGCAGGGGCAGAATACCCGTGCGACGCCCCTTTCAGAATGCGGCTGTATTTTTCATCCTCTAATAATAGCACGTCTTTCCGCGTATGTCAAACCGGGTTTGACACAAAATGATACTTTTCTTTGTGGTTTTGACGGTTTCGTGGACCAAGGAAGGTCGGGAAACGGCGGTCCGAGGCGAAACGAGAACGCGCCCCCCACCCGCGGTTACAGCAGCTCGTCGTCCTTTACGACGTTCGGCACCTGGAAATCGCTCAGCTCGACGAATTCGTTCCTGCCGTAGTTCAGCACGGCGCGCACCAGCGACGGGATCGGCAGCGTGGTGATGATCGACAGGATGATGATGGCGTTGAAGAACCGGTCGTCGAGGATGCCTGTGTCCTTGCCGATGGCGGCGGCGGCGAGCGTGGCGGAGAGCTGCGGCACGGTCATGAGCCCGGCGGCGAGGCTTGCCTTGTTGCTGTAGCCGGAGAGCTTCATGGCGGTGAATCCGCTGCCGACTTTGCTGCCGACCAGACCGGCGACGGTCAGCAGCACGATCACGATATTGCCCATCTGGAAAAACGCGCTGAAATCGGTCTTCATACCGATGGAGATGAACAGGAACGGGATCAGGAACCCGTAGCCGATGCTCTCGAACCGTTTGAAGAGCAACTGGTCGCGTTCGCGCACCACGCGCGCCAGCCCCAGGCCCGCGATGAACGCGCCGACCACCAGGTTGATGCCGAAGAGCTCGCCGACGATGACCGTGACCAGGATCATGAGCAGCAGGAGCGTGATCACGATGTCGTCGCTGAGCTTGAAGTGTGACAGCACCCAGCGCCCGAAGCTGTTCGTCAGGAGGATCATCGCGCCGAGGTACACCAGTACGATCAGCAGAAAGACCGGCAGGAAGCTGTTCCCCAGCAGGTGCGTGTCCATATGGTCGAAGATCGACAGGGTTCCGCGTCCGACCATGTGCGAGATGTTTTGGGACTGCCGGAAGAGCTGCACGCTGACCGCCAGCAGGATGATCGAGGCGATGTCCGTGATGACCGTGGAGATCAGGACTGCCGCGCCGAACCTCGTGTGCGAGAGTTTCAGCTCGCGGATGACCGGGAACACGATACCGACCGAGTGCGAGGCGAAGAGCGAGGCGTACAGCACCTTGCCCGCGAGTTCGTCCGGGCAGAAATGCCGGTAGATCAGATAGCCCGCCACGGCGGGGATGAAGAACGTCAGGACGCTCAGCATCACGACCGCCTTGCGCGCGGACCGGATCAGACGGAAATCCGCCTCCATCCCGGCGAGCGCCATCAGGAACATCAGTCCGAGCGAGCCGAGCGAATCCACGAACGTTTTGAACTGCGCCGCCGTGTTCGCCGCTGTCTGCGCCTCCTCGCCCGGCGTCCCGAGGAAACTCAGCCACTTCGAGAGGACCGCCACCAGGTCGAACCCGAGCAGACCGTTCGAGCCAATGAGCATGCCGACCACCAGCAGCGCGATCACGTTCGGGATATGGTATTTGCGGAGCAGAAACGGGAATACCGCCATGAGCGCGGTCAGGGCAATGAAGAGGATCAGGAAAGAGGAGTCGTTCATGTTAGTCCGGCGGTTCTGGTGGTTCGGGCGGCGGAAGAAAAAGGTGCATTTTCCGCGCCATCCCGTACTATACCATCATCCGGGTCGTTTTTCAAGACGGCTTTCCGGAAAACCCGGGAAAAAGACGGAAAGAAGGACGCGACCTGTTCCAGCAGACGGATAAGCTCCGTTCCGGCAGGACGCGTCCGGACGTCAGCCCGGCACTGCAACAATGGATGGCTTGTTCCCGCGTCCGGTCGTCGACCGGGCACGGCTTCAGCACAGCCAGCCGTGTTACACGACAAAGAAGTCCGCGCCGAGCTTGGAGAAATCGTCGACGAAGGATGGGTACGTGACGCCGATGGACTCCGCGGAATCGATCAGGGTCGGTTCCTCTTCGTCCTCCGCGCAGGTCATGCCGGCGATCGCCAGCGACATCGCCACGCGGTGGTCGCGGAAACTGTCGACGTGGGCGGGCTTCAGCTTGCCGCCGGTGACCGCCATGCCGTCCTCGAATTCCTCCACCTGGATGCCCATCTTCCTGAGCTCGTGCGCCATGACCGCGATGCGGTCGGTCTCCTTCAGGCGCGCCTGCGCCACGTTCTTCAGCACGGTGATGCCGTCGGCACACGCTGCCACGACGGACAGGACCGGCAGGAGGTCGGGCGTGGCGTTCAAGTCGAGTTCCGCAGAGTGGAGCCTCACGGGACCGGGCTTTACGCGGGCGAATCCGAGACCGGTCTCAATGCGCGCACCCATGCGCCCGGCGAGCTCGACGAACGCCTTGTCGCCCTGCGGGTCGTTGAAGTCGAGGTTGCGGATCAGGATGCCTCCGCCGGTCACGATCGCCGCCGCGAGCGGGAACGCCGCAGTGGAGAAGTCGCCGGGGATGGTCTCGTTGAACGGCTTGAACTGCTGTCCGCCGACCACCTGGAACCGCGTGTAGTTCTTGTTGTATTTCAGGTTGATGTTCTGGCGCTTCAGCCAGGCGAGCGTCATCTCGACGTACGGGACCTCGTTCAGGAACGGGACGTTCAGGATGGTGTCGCCCTCGGCGAGCGGGGCGGCGAGCAGTAGCGCGGAGAGGTACTGGGAGGACGTGCCGTCGACGGATGTTTCGCCGCCTCGGATGGGACCCGTGACGGTGAGCGGGCAGTGCCCGCCTTCTGCGGATTCGGTTTTTGCTCCGAGGTCGTTCAGCGCCGCCAGAAGCGGCTCCATCGGGCGTTTCTGGAGCGACTCGTCGCCGCCGAACGAGATGGGCGAACCGGAGAGCGCGGAGAGTGCGCTGAAGATGCGCAGCCCGGTGCCGGAATTTCCCATGTCGAGCGGGCGCGCCGGTTCGATCATGTGTCCGCCGGTCCCGATGACCTGCCACATGGAGTCGTCGCCGCGGCGCACCCAGGCGCCGAGGGCGCAGGCGGCGGAGAGGCAGGAGAGCGTGTCGTCGGAGACGAGCGGCGCCTTGATGATGGAGGAGCCTTTCGCGAGGGAGGCGATGGCGAGTGCGCGGATGGTATGGGATTTGGATCCCGGAACGGCGGTTTCGCCGTTGATCTGCGAGTGTCTGACGGATAAGTGCATAAGTTTGCTCCGTGGTTCCGGCTTGGTGTTACGGTTCGGATTCCGTCCCGGCGCCGGCGTCCGGCGGGAAGATCGCGTTTGCATAGGTCTCCGGGTCGAAGACCTGCAGATCGTCCGGCTGTTCGCCGAGTCCGACGAAGAGGATGGGCAGCCCGAATTCGCGCTGCGCGGCGCAGGCGGCCCCGCCTTTTCCGGTGCCGTCCATTTTGGTGAGGACCATGGCGGATGCGCCGGAGATTGAGGCGAACTCGCGCGCCTGCGTGATGGAATTGCTGCCGTGGCTGGCGTCGATGGTGAGGATAGTTTCGTGGGGCGCTCCGGGCAGAACCTTGTTGATGATGCGCGTGACTTTTGCCAGCTCGTCCATCAGGTTCTTGCGGTTCTGCTGGCGTCCGGCGGTGTCGATGAGCAGGTAGTCCACGTCCTTCGCGACGGCGGATTTCACGGCGTCGAACGCCACGGACGCGGGGTCCGCGCCCTGTTTCGCCGCGACGATCTGGCTGCCAGTGCGCTCCGCCCACAGCGTGAGCTGTTCGACGGCCGCCGCGCGGAAGGTGTCGCACGCGCCGAGCATGACGCGGTTGCCGTCCTGTGTGAGCGCGGCGGCGAGCTTGCCGATGGTGGTGGTCTTGCCGCTTCCGTTCACGCCGACGAAAAGGAGCACGGTCACGCCGTCCGGGTTCTTCCGCATGGGGCGCGCGCCCTCGGAGAGGATCTTTTTCAGTTCGGCGGCCGCCACGCGGGAGATGTCGTCGGACGACTTCAGCTCGCCGAGCTTGTAGCGTTCGCGGATGTTCTGCACGATGGTGCGTGATGCGGACATGCCGAGGTCGGTGCCGATGAGGGTCTTTTCCAGTTCGGCGAAGTCCTCCTCGGTCCACTCCTTGTTCCCGGTGAACAGTCCGGCGATTTTCCGGTTGACGGCGACCGCGGTCTTCTGGAGGCCGTTTTTGAATTTGGAGAAAATGGAAAACATGCTCCGTTACTCCGTTTTTCCGCCCGCGGACTTCTTTTCGATGTCGTTCTTGATGCCGTTCAGGATGCCGTTGATGAAGACGCCCGATTTCTCGTCGCTGAAGTCCTTCGCGATCTCGATTGCCTCGTCGATGCTCACCACATGCGGGATCTCCGGACTGTACAGCATCTCCGCGACCGCCACCTTCATGATGTTGCGGTCCACGGCGGACATGCGTTCCACGTCCCATTTTTCGGAGAACTTGACAAGGTAGTCCGTGATCGCGTCGTCGTTCGCCTGCGCGTTGGCGATCAGGTTTTCGGCGTATGCCCTGGCGCGGCGGAAGACGCGTGCGTCGGTGAACTCGCCGGACTCCTCGGCCTGCGCCCAGAAATCCTCCATCGTGTTCGGTTCGGTCACGCTGTCCCGGATGTCGCATTCGAAAAGGTACTGCATCGCGAGCTCGCGGCCAAGGCGTTTGAAGTGCTGGTGCGGCTGGAAATGCTGCTGATGCGTTTTTTTGCCGTTCGCGGCGTGTTTTCCCGGGGCGTCGTCTCCGGCTTCGTGTTCAAAATCAGATTCTGTGTTCATAGCAATTCGTGGGATGGGCTGGATTCTGGAGAGAAAGGAAAACGGGGCGGCGCCTCAGAGTTTCTTGTTCAGGTTCGCCATTTCGATCGCGGCGACCGCCGCATCCGCGCCGCGATTGCCCGCCTTGGTGCCGGAGCGTTCGATCGCCTGTTCGATGTTTTCGACCGTGACGACGCCGTAGATGACCGGGACGCCGGTCTCCATGCCGATCTGGGCGAGGGATTTCGAGACCTGGCTGTAGATGGTGGAGGCGTGGGCGGTGGCGCCCTGGATGACCACGCCGAGTGCGATCACGGCGTCGTAGCCGCCGCTCTTCGCGAGCTTGGAGACGGCGAACGGGAGCTCGAAGGAGCCCGGCACCCATGCCTGGGTGATGTTTCCGCGACTGCCGCCGTGGCGGACGATCGCGTCGACCGCGCCGCTGAAGAGCTTGGAGACGAAGAATTCGTTGAAGCGTGCGCACACGACGGCGATTTTGAGCCCGGCGGCGCTGAGGTTGCCTTCCAGTACGGTGATTTCGTCTTTTGCCATGATGGTTTCTCCTGATGTATGTGATAGTTTGTTGTAGTTTCAGTTTGTTTCCATTCGCAGCGGCGGGGTCAGATCAGATGCCCCATCTTCTCGCGTTTCGTGTCCAGATAGTGTTTGTTGTATTCGCCCGGCTCGATCACGATGGGCACGCGTTCGTCGATGACGAGCCCGTAGCCGTCGATGCCGACCACCTTCATCGGGTTGTTCGTGAGCAGGCGCAGGTGCTTCACCCCGAGGTCGAGCAGAATCTGCGCGCCGATGCCGTATTCGCGGAGGTCGGGCGGGAATCCGAGGCGGATGTTCGCCTCGACGGTGTCGCAGCCCTCCTCCTGGAGCTTGTACGCGCGGAGCTTGTTCGCGAGACCGATGCCGCGTCCTTCCTGGCGGAGGTAGACGAGCACGCCCGCGCCCTCCTGCGCGATCATGCGCATCGCCGTGTGGAGCTGGTCGCCGCAGTCGCAGCGCATGGAGCCGAAGACGTCGCCCGTGAGGCATTCGCTGTGCATGCGGACGAGCACGGACTTCGCCGCTGCGACGTCGCCGTGGGTCAGCGCCAGGTGGCACGCGCCGTCGAGCTTGGAGCGGAACATGTGGAGCATGAAGTCGCCGTACGCGGTCGGGAGCTTCACGCAGAGTTCCTCCTCCACGAGCTTTTCCTTTTTGCGGCGATATTCGATGAGGGAGGCGATTGAGCAGAGCTTCAGCCCGAATTTCTCCTTGAACGCCGCAAGGTCGTCCAGGCGCGCCATCGTGCCGTCGTCCTTCGTGATCTCGCAGATGACCGCCGCGGGCTGGAGCCCGGCGAGGCGCGCGAGGTCCACGGACGCCTCCGTGTGCCCGGTGCGCTGGAGCACGCCGCCGGGACGCGCCGCGATGGGGAACACGTGCCCGGGGATGCCGAAGTCCTCGCGTTTCGCCGCCGGGTCAAGCAGCGCCTTGATGGTGGCGGCGCGGTCGGCTGCGCTGATGCCGGTGGTTCCGGTCAGGACGTCGACGCTCTCGGTGAACGCCGTCTTGAAGTGGTCGGTGGAAGGCGCGCGGTAGATGCCGAGCTCCTTCGCGCGCGCCTCGGTGATGGGGGCGCAGACCAGTCCGCGCGCATGGGTGATCATGAAATTCACATGTTCCGGCGTGATCTTTTCCGCCGCGCACACCAGATCGCCTTCGTTCTCGCGTTTCTCGTCGTCCGTGACGATCACGAGCCGACCTGCGCGCACGTCCTCCAGGACGCTTTCCACGGTGTCGAACCTGCTGTCCATTCTCGATTGACCTCGTAATTTGTTCTGCGGTATCGGGATTTTCGCCTAAAGAACATCTGCGACGCTGCAATGATTCTCTCTTCCGGACTGCCTCGCCGCCCGCCGCGCCGTCTGCGCGCACGTGCGGTCCGTTCACCGTCGGTCGTGGAATTCCACCACGTCGGCCGGCCTGCGCCGGTTCGCGGACTATCACCGCCGGTCTGGACTCTCACCAAACCCCGAATGACTGCAATGTGTCTGTTAAAAAAATGCAAGTTATAATATACACGCGCAGGAAGGGTTTGTCAAGCACGGACCGCCGGGATGGGAAGGCGTTTTCGTGAAAAAACGGCGTGAAAACTTGATTTCGGGCGAAAACGTGGTATATTAGCGGGATAAAGCAACCCCAGAACGGAGCCAGCCATGGGAAAACACAAAGTCCTGAACACCCCCGCCATCCGGCGCATCCCGACCTACCTGCACAAGCTCATGCTCATGCACGCGGCTGGCGAGGGCTTCGTGTCGACGTCCAAGCTGGCGGACTACATGGGGCTGGACCCGATCATCGTGCGGAAGGACTTCGAGCTGACCGGCATCCAGGGGACGCCCGGCGTCGGCTTCAGGACGGCGGAGCTGATCGCCTCGCTCCGGCGGTACCTCGGCTGGGACGAACGCACCACGGCGTGCCTCGTCGGCGCCGGCTCGCTCGGCAGCGCCCTGCTCGGCTACGAGGAGTTCGCGGAGTATGGTCTGCGGTTCACATACGTCTTCGACGCCGACTCCCGCAAGCACGGGATGCTGATTCACGCCCACGAGGTGCTGGACGTGCGGAAGATGCGCGAGTACCTGGCGCCCGCGCCGCCGGACATCGGGATCATCTGCGTGCCGTCGTCCACCGCCCAGATGGTCGCTGACGAGCTCGTGCAGTGCGGCGTGAAGGCGATCTGGAACTTCGCGAACGTGTGCCTGCGGGTCCCGCACGACGTGATCGTGCAGAGGGAAGTCATCGCGGGCGGGTTCGCACTGCTCTCCATGAAGCGCCGCAGCCACGGCGTCGAGACCGGCCAGGCCGACTGAGCCTCCTTTTTTGTTTTCTCCCCGATTCGTTCTGTCCGCATCCCGGTCTCGGCGTGGAGTCGTTTTTCAATCGAAGAGGGTGAGGAACCAGTTCTTTTTCTTCGCCTTGATTTTGGATTTCCGGACCATGGCGAGGTCGCTCTGCACGGTCGTCACGCAGTCCATCACGGACCCGGAAAAGCCGGGCACGCCTTCCGGGATCGGGCGGTTCACGACCTCCGTGGCGGAGCGTTCGACGCGGAACGGCGGATCGTCGCCGTCCTCGGGGAACTGGAAGTGGACTTCGAGCTTGAAGTCATAGCCGGGGATCGTGGCGGATTCGGCAAGGAAAGAGACGTTCTGGGCGGAGACATTCCCTTCCAGGAGTTTCGAGGGGTTGTTGTAGGTCGCGGTCGCCGTGACCTTGTCTTCGGCGAGTTCAAGCCCGTTCGCCTTGATCGCCTCCAGCATCGGCTTCGCCGAGGCGGTCCATTTTTCGCCCGGCTTGACCTTGCGCGACCTGCCGAGGTAGTCCTCCGGGCGGTCCAGCGGCGCGGAGAACATGGAGGCGATCAGGCGGCGCGCGCCGGGGAGCATCTCGCGGATTTCCTTTGTGGTCTTCAGCTTCGCGCCGGACGACTCCGGGGCGGAACCGCTGCCTCCGCCCAGCACGGATTCCGCCGCGTCCTCGTCCGTGCCGAGGGGGATGTCACGCAGGTTCACGCCGGAGGTGCGGACGATGGCGGTCATGCCCGCGAGCGGGGCGTAGTCGGTCTTCACGCCGTCGACGATCTGGTTCAGCGCCTCGACCTTGAACTGGACCACGAGCGGATCAAGCGACTGGTAGACCAGCTCGCCGACCGCGTGGATTTCGTGCGTCTCGCGGCGGCGCGGCGGATTGCTGATCCCGACCAGCTTCATCCGGTAGGTCCGCACCTGCCGCGTGTTCACGGAAATCACGTACGGCTCGCCGATCTTCGGGCGTCCGTCGAACTTCAGTTCGACCTCCTTTGCGTCCTTCGCGCCGAGATGCGCGGGAAGCAGAAACAGCCCCGCCGTCAGGAGGACGGCGGCGCAGCAGAACAAAAATGAGGCGGTGCGGAGTCTCAGTTTCATCATACGAACTCGAAGTCGTCCATGGTCTGAAGTTCGCGGTGCACGAAATCGGCTGCGAGAGCGAACGCGCGGGCGCGGTGGCTGAGCTTGCTCTTGACCTCTTCGCCGAGTTCGCCGAATGTCCTGTCATAGCCGTCCGGGATGAAGATCGGGTCGTAGCCGAACCCCTCGGCGCCGCGCGGTTCCGGCGCGATCGTGCCGTTTACTTCGCCTCGGAACGTCTCCACGATGTCGCCGCGGTAGGCGAGCGCAATGACGCAGACGAAGCGGGCGCGGCGGTCGTCGAAGTTTTTCAGCTCGGCGAGGAGTTTCGCCATCTTTTCGGGGTAGGAGGCGTTCTCTCCGGCATAGCGTGCGGAATAGATGCCCGGCGCGCCGCCCAGCGCCTTCACCTCCAGCCCGGAATCGTCGGCGAACGCCGCCATGTCGGCGTAGCGCGCCGCCTGGCCCGCCTTGATGCGGGCGTTTTCCTCGAAGGAGTTGCCGTTTTCGACGATCTCGGGGAAGCCCTTGATCGTGTCGGGCGAGATGATGCAGACGCGTCCGGAATCGGCGGAGGCGTCGAGCATCGCCTGGAATTCGCGGATTTTGTGTTTGTTCGTGGTGGCGGCGAGAATCTGAAGCATGGGAGCGTGTCTCCTGTCTTAATTGCCTGTCAGTTCGTTGTAGATGGATTCGTATTCTTCGACCATGTGCGCGACGGAACACAGCACGAAAGGCTTGGAACGGCCCGCGGCGGCGGCTTCGGACAGCGCCTTCGCCAGCCGGATTCCATCCGGGTCGTCGTCGAAATTGATGCATTGCGCGAATCCGTCCTTGTACAGCTCGCAGAGTTCAGGGAGGGAGTCGGCGGTGGAGGTGACCACGGGAAGCCCGAGTGTCATCGCCTCGGTGAGCGTGAGACCGTAGCCTTCGTAGCGGGACGGGACGACCATGACGTCGAACGCCGCCATGAGGCTGCGGGCGTCCGAACGATACCCCGGCAGCGCGAACGTGAGGTTCGGGAAGCTCATCTCCCGCACACGGCGTTCCAGGTCGTCGCGTTCCGGACCGTCGCCGATGATGATGACGCCCCAGCGTTCGCCCTCCGGCACGCGGTCGGACAACGCCTTCATGCGGTCGAACAGCAGGTCGTAGCCCTTCTGCCTGTCGAGCCGTCCCACGGAACCGATCACCTTCGTGCAGTCCTCCATCATGCACCATTTGCGGAAATCGCGGCATTCCTCCGGCGTGGCGGGCTCGACGGCGTCGCAGCCGTTGTACACCACCCGGAATTTCCTCCGGGAGATACGGCAGACGGCGGAATGGAACCGCGCGGCGGCCTTCGAGACCGCGGTCAGGGCGGTCGCGTGCCGCACGGACATGCGGTCCAGCATGAAGTAGAACCCCTGCGTGCGGCGTCGGTCGGCGATATGGATCGTGTTCACGAGCGGGATCCCGCTGCCGGCGAGCGCGAAACGCGCCAGCAGATTGGCGTGCATCATGTGGGAATGGACGATCTCCGGCTCCAGGCGCTGGAGCGCATACCGCACCAGGAACGGCAGCACGAAGAAGTCGAGCTTGGTGGCGTTCAGAAACGCTACGCGCGCCCCGGCGGTCTGAAGCGCGTCCACCAGGCAGTCGTCGCGCGGCGGAGCCATCAGGGACAGCACGTCGCACGTATGCCCCCGGGCGATCAGGCTGCACACGAGATCGGTCAGGATGCGTTCCGCCCCCGCCGGATCAAGGTCTGTTATAAGCGATACGATTTTCATTGCGTTTTGATCCCGAAAAAAGCGAACTGCAACATAAGCCGGATTCTGTCTCCGCGTTTCCGCGGGGGCGACCATCTGTCTAAGCGGCCAGAACCCGGAACTGATAACGCCGCGGGCAGCGGCATCGTCCCCTATTTGGCCTTGCTCCGGAAGGGGCTTGCCATGCGGCCCGGATTGCTCCGGAGCCCGGTGGTCTCTTGCACCGCCGTTTCACCCTTGCCGGACGTCCGAAAACGTCCGGCGGTCTGTTCTCTGTTGCGCTTTCCTTCCCGCGGGGTTGCCCCCGCGACATCCCCCTTGAAGGAGGACTTCCTGCCCTGTGGAGTCCGGACTTTCCTCTTTGCAGAGCAAAGCGGCCGCCGTTGCAGTTCACGCATCTACTATATCATGCGCACGCGAAAAATGCAAATCATTTTCGTGTTTTTCGGTGCGGAAGAGGTCTGCCGCGCGGTGCGGAGCGGAATGGCGGGAACGGGGCGGGGAAGAGAGCGGATGCGGCGCGTCCGCGCCGGCGGGGGAAAAGACGGAGGCTTTTTCAGACTTTTTTTGATCCGCGGTTTGCAATCCTGCCTCCCGCGTGATACATTGTTTTCAGACTCCATGGCTATTGCACAGAAAGAAAACGGAGAGAACTATGATGTTATGTCAGATCTGCAAGGCGAATCCCGCCACCATTCACATACAGGAGATCGTCAACGGCGAGACCAACACCCTCCACATCTGTCCGGAATGCGCGAAGAAACGCAACCTGGCGGAGGGAGGCGCAAACTCGCATTTCCACGAAATGCTCGAACGCCTCACGCAGGCGATCGCGAACAGCGCCGAACTGAAGCTCGCCGGTCTGTTCGAGCCTGCGAAGCCGCAGGAGGAGGAAGACCAGGACCTTCAATGCGAAATCTGCGGCGCGAGCTGGCACGCGTACAAAAAGAACGGGAAAGTCGGATGCGCCGCCTGCTACGATCAGTTCAGCCAGCTCCTGCTGGAGGATATCGAACTGAACCAGCACGGCAGCGTGCATTGCGGCAAGACGCCGCCGGAAACGGTCGAGCAGTGGCAGGACCCGGCGGTCTCCGAGCGCATCGGACTCCGGCGCGAACTCGAACGCCTCCGCAAGGGGCTCGACGAATCCGTCCGGCGCGAGGAATTCGAGCTTGCCGCCGAAATCCGCGACAAGATCGCCTCGATCGAAGCCGAGCTCAAGTCCGCTGAACTCATCCCGGACGAATCCGCGCCTGAAACGCCCGCGAAGAAAACGCGTGCCCGCGGAAGGAGGAAAAACCCATGATCTTCCATCCGCGCATCCGCCACCTCGCAAGCAAGGGCCCGGTCTTCATCGGGCAGGGACCGATCCTTTCCACGTTCCTTTCCCTCTCGCGCAACATTGAGGGGTTCCAGTTCCCCGCGACCGCCTCCGCGAACATCCTGGAGTCGGTCGCCGAGCTCACGCTCGCCGCCATGCACCACGAGGACGTGCACGGTCTGCTCCCGAGCATGTTCCAGATCAAGCACGAACTGCTGACCACGTCCGACCGCGACCTGCTCGTGGAACGCGAGCTGATGGACCGTTCGCAGACGGACATCGCCGCGTGCCGCGTCTTCGTCTGCGCCGAGGACGGGTCCACCTCGGTCCTCCTGAACGGCGACGACCACATCTGGCTTCACATGACCGCGCCAGGGTCGGCGTTCCGCGAGACCTGGGACCGCATGTCCGAACTGGAATCCGCGCTCGCACGCCACCTCCGGTTCGCGTTCCATCCCCGGTACGGCTACCTGACTGGCGCACCCGCGCTCGCCGGGACCGGCCTCAGGATCACCTTCCTGGTCCATCTGCCCGCGCTCGGGCTTTCCGGCCGCCGCAAGCGCATCCTTGAGCGCCTGGATGACGCCGGGCTGACCGCCGCGCCGTATTTCCCGGTCGACGGAAAAGCCGCCGGAAACCTCTTCCTCATCTCCAACCGCACCACGCTCGGAGAGCGCGAGGAGGACCTGGGGCTCCGCATGACGGAGATCGTCACGGCCATCTCCCACGAGGAGGAACGCACCCGCGCCGACCTCATAAGCCGTCAGAAACTGCTGTTCCTGAACGCCTGCGGCCGCGCCTACGGACTGCTCCGCAACACCTACCTCATCCCGACCTCGGAAGCGCTCGACGCCCTCTCCATCATGAAGCTCGGCGCGGATTCCGGCGTCTTCCGGGATTTCACGCGGCAGGACTGGGCGGAGCTCCTGCTCGAATGCCAGCCCGCGCATCTCTGCTGCCGCATGAACATGGCGCTGTCGCCCATGGAACGCGGCAAGTACCGCGCCGAACGTTTCCGCGAACGACTCCACGGACCGGAGGCGGCCGCCGAAACCGGAACCGAACCGGAACCCTGAGCCTTCCGGCGCATAAAACGGACGCGACCCGCCGCACAGCATAAACCGCCCCGGACGAGCAGACATGGACACCACATTTTTCAGCATCGCACTCGCCGTTCTCGAAATGACCTTCCTTTTCGTGACGCTCCTGCTGCTTCACGGTTTGAAAAAACAGCTCGGCGCCCCGGCGTCCTACGTCGCCATGGGGCTGCTCTTCGGCTTCACGCAGTTTGCGGGCGCGGGCGGCATCACCATCGTCACGGGGTACTCCGGGTTTGACATCCCGCTGTCGTCCGGCGTGCTCATGCTGCCGTTCCTGGGCATCCTCGCGGTCATCTACATCGCCGACGGCACGCTGTCGGCGCAGCGCGTGATCATCGGGCTGATGATTTCGCTGGCGCTGTACCTCTACCTGGCGCACCTGACCGTGACGCAGGCGGAGATGATCCCGCCGCAGGACACCGCCGCCGACCAGCTCCCCGTGGCGTTCGCCGCCATGATGCGGAGCAGCCTGCGCGTGATGGCGGCAAACGTGCTGTCGTTCACGGTCGACATCTTCCTGATCCCGATCTTCTACCAGGGGCTCCGCAACCGCCGCATCAACCTCTTCCTTTGCGTTGCCGCCTCGCTCATCGCCGTCCAGCTGAGCGACGCACTGGTGTTTTCCGCCGTGTACCGCTGGGGGCGCCCGGACTGGTGGCTCGACCTGGAGGCGTCCTACCTCTACAAGACGCTCATGGTGCTGTGGCTCAGCGTCATCATCACGTTCTACATCTCGCGCATCCGCTACGAACTGCCCGGCGAGGGGCGCGGCGCGCTCGACATCGTCATCGCGTTCTTCGGCAACTACGGCAAGCGCGTCGAGCTGGAAAAGACGCTGCGCGACACCGAGGAACGCTACCGCGTGCTGTTCCGCAACGCCGTCGCGTGCATCTTCCTGACCGACCAGAACGGCGTTATCTCGGAGGTCAACGACGCCGCCGCCACCATGTTCCATACCTCCGCCGACGGGCTCAAGGACAAGTCGTTCCCTGAGCTAGCCGGGATCAAACGGGAGAAGTGGGACGCGCTGCTCGCAGAACCCGAGGCGCGCTACACTGCCAAGCCGCCCGGCACCGACCGCATCCTTGAACTCGCCATCAACCGCGTCGTGATCGACGAGACCCCGATGGTGCTGGTCCACGGGCGCGACGTGACCGAACGGACGCGCCTGGAACGTGAACGCGAGATCTGGCGCGAGCAGACGTTCCACCGCCAGCGCCTCGCATCCATCGGCGAACTCGCGGGCGGCATCGCGCACGACTTCAACAACTTCCTCCAGGCGATCCAGGGTCACCTCGACCTCATCAAGTACATGTACCCCGTCCGCGAGGAAAACGCGCGCCGCCACATCGAGGTCATCGACACCATCACGGAACGCGCCGCCACGCTCACGCGCGACCTGCTCGGATTCGCACGGCGCGGCAATTTCACCGCCTCGGAAATCGACCTCGCGGCGTTCCTGAGCACCTCCGCCGCCATGTTCCTGCCGTCCGCCGCCGGAATCGACTTCAAGCTTGACCTCCCGGATAAACACACGGGCGACGCCCAGCTGGTCGTCCGCGGCGACTCCGTCCAGCTCCAGCAGGTCATCCTGAACCTGCTCATGAACGCCCGCGACGCCGTGCGGAAGATCCCGGAACACGACCGCCGCATCACCATCTCCCTCGGCACCCCCGCCGCGCTCGGCGTCGACCCGCTCCCGCCCCCGGACGCCGACGTCTCCCCGGACGCGCGCTACTGCGTGATCCGCATCAAGGACTCCGGGCACGGCGTGCCGGACGACCTCCGCGCGCGCATCTTCGAGCCGTTCTTCACCACGAAGCCGGTCGGGCAGGGCACCGGCATGGGACTCTCCATGGCGTACGGCATCCTGATCTCGCACAAAGGATGGCTCCAGCTTGATCCCGCTGTCCCGGAATCCCCCGGTGCGGCGTTCTCGCTCTTCCTCCCCTTGCAGAACCAGGCGGAAAAAGTGTAGATCCCCCAGTTGTCAGTTTCTCCTTTTTCCGGCGATTCACGCGCGCGGTCTTGACTTTTTCCGTTTCCGCGTGTAGATTAACGTGTTTCTTTTTATAAAAACATAACGGCGTTTTTTCGCCCGAATCATCCAAGGAGACCCCCCGATTATGAATATCCTCGTGCTCGGAAGCGGCGGTCGCGAACATGCGATCTGCCGCAGTTTGAAGCTCAGCCCGGAAACGGAACGCCTGGTTTGCATCCCCGGCAGCCCCGGCATCGCGCAGATCGCCGAATGCCCGGCGGACGTCCCCGGTTCCGACTGGCAAGCCATCGCCGACTGGGCGGCGTCGAACGGCATCGACTTCGTGGTCGTCGGTCCGGAAGCGCCCCTGTGCGACGGCGCCGCCGACCTCATCCGCGCGAAAGGCATTCCGGTCTTCGGTCCCTCGAAGGCAGCCGCCCAGCTCGAAGGCAGCAAGGACTTCTCCAAAAAATTCATGGATAAATACGGCATCCCGACCGCTGCGTTCGCCACGTTCGACAACGCTGCTGACGCCCGTGCATACGTGGACGCGCAGTACGACGCCGGGCGCGAACTTGTCGTGAAGGCGGACGGACTCGCCGCGGGCAAGGGCGTGATCGTCTCGAAGGACCGCGCCGACGCGCTCGCCGCCGTGGACGCGTGTTTCAGCGGGGCGTTCGGCGCAGCCGGGGCGCGCGTCGTGCTGGAGGAACTCCTCGTCGGCGAGGAAGCGTCCATTTTCGCGCTCGTTGACGGCAAAACGATCACCGCGCTCGCCAGCTCGCAGGACCACAAGCGCCAGCTTGACGGCGACATGGGCCCGAACACCGGCGGCATGGGCGCGTATTCGCCCGCCCCGGTCGTGACCGATGCCCTCATGGCGGAGGTGCAAAAGAAAGTGCTTGATCCTTTCCTCGCCGGAATCCAGGCGGAGGGGCTCGACTACCGCGGCCTCATCTACGCTGGGATCATGGTCACGAAGGACGGTCCGAAGGTGCTCGAGTTCAACGTGCGTTTCGGCGACCCCGAGACCGAGGCCGTACTCCCGCGCCTGCGCTCCAGCCTCGCCGATGCCCTCTACAAGACCGCGACCGGATGTCTCGCCGAGGTCAAGCTCGACTGGAATCCCGATCCGTGCGTCTGCGTGGTGCTCGCCTCCGGCGAATATCCCGCCGGACCCATCGTGAAGGGGCATGTCATCAGCGGCATCGAGGATGCCGAGGCGAAGGGCGCGGTCGTGTTCCACGCCGGGACCGCCATGCAGGACGGCAAGTTCGTGAACAAGGGAGGCCGCGTGCTGGTCGTGTCGAAGAGCGCGCCGACCATCCAGGCGGCGATCGACGCCGTCTACGAGGCGCTCGCGCCGATCTCCTGGGAGAACATGCGGTACCGCCGCGACATCGCGAAGAAAGCCCTGAAACATCTTCAGTCCTGAACTCAGTTTTTATCACCTATCACACCAGAAAGGAATCTCCGACCATGAGCCTCCAAACCATCGAATACAAAGGCTGGAAAGACTGCCTCCTCCTCGAAAACGGCGACATCGAACTCGTCGTCTCCGTCGGCCTCGGTCCCCGCGTTCTCTCCTTCAAGCGCAAAGGCGGCGCAAATTTCTTCAAGAACTTCGACGACCAGATGGCGAACATTTCGCAGGACACCTGGCAGAGCTACGGCGGACACCGCCTGTGGCATGCACCCGAAGTCTGGACGCGCACCTATTATCCGGACGTCCAGCCGGTCAAGTACGAATGGGACGGCTCCCGCCTCACGCTGACCTGCGAGACCGAGACGACCTCCCGCCTCCAGAAGGAAATTGTCATCGACTTCCCGGCCTCCGGCAGCCTCGTGAAGGTCACGCACCGCATCTGGAACCGCGGTCCCTGGGCTGCCAAATTCGCTCCGTGGGCGCTCTCCGTCATGGCTCCCGGCGGCACCGTCATCGTCCCGCAGGAACCCTTCGTGCCGCACGGACCGGGCGCTGGCCAGTCATTCGCCGCCGGCCGTCCGATCGTGCTGTGGCAGTTCACGAACATGGCGGACCCGCGCTTCGTCTGGGGCAAGCGCTTCATCCGCATGAGCCAGGACGACGCGTATCCGACCAAGCAGAAATTCGGCGGCCTCATCAAGCCCGGCTGGGCGGCGTACTCGTTCGGAGCCGAACTCTTCATCAAGCATTTCCCGTTCATCGACGGCGCGCCGTACACCGATTACGGCTGCAACGCCGAATTCTACACCGAGCCGGGCATGCTTGAGGTCGAATCCATTGGACCGGAGGCTCCGGTCGAACCCGACGATTTCGCCGAGCACATCGAGACCTGGCAGATCGAAGAGGTCGAGGCGTCAAAGGACGACGACACGCTCGCCGAACAGCTCAAGCCCTTCGGGCTCTGAACGTTTTTTCCTGTGTCATTTTCCAGTGTGCCGGAAGCGAAGCCCGGCACAACCTGAATGGAGGACTTGTCCTCCCCGGCATCCGTTCTCCTCACGAGGGCGGATGTTTTTTTGAACTGTTGCGGCTCATCCTGGAACCGTGGTCGTTCAGGATAGCTTTTCGTCGAAAAAGACCTCGTACATCGTTGACAGGTCAAACGTGCCGTTCCAGGTGGTAACGCAGAAATACCCGTTTCCCGTCATTTCGCGCTGATACTTCTTCCGTTTCCGGAAAAGCATCCCGTCGGATTTTCTGAGCGCCCGTTCATACGCGTGCATGTCCGTGTAGTACCAGGTGTCGGCGAACTGGGAAAGAATCTCGCTTCGTTTCAGGTACATGCCGAGGTGATGCCACAGGCAGCCGTTGTATTCGAACACGCGGTATCGTTTCAGCGTCGCGGCATGTTCATCTTCGTGTTTCGCATAACATGGCCAAACACAGAGCTGCTCAGGACGCACATGATTCTTCTTCAGCCATTTCGCAACCGTTATCGTTTTCCCGTTGCCATAGTACAGTTCCTTTTCCGGATTGAAGTCCTCTTCCGGTTCGGGGGCGCGGTATCCGCCCTCGTACATTTCGGGGAAACGCCTGCCGTAAAAGTCCCAATAAAAGAAACGGCTCGTTTCGATCTTATCTCCATCAGGATCAAGCAGGAACGTCAGCGTCTGGTTCAGGCGACCGCGGTTTTCCCGGGGGGTATCAAGACCATAAAACGTCAAATCTTTTTTCGGATCGGGGTAGACCATGACATAGGACGGACGTTTGACCCAGAAAAGCTTTTTTTCCTTCAGCCTCTTTTTTTTCAGGAACGCGAGCCCCTTTTCGGAAAGGACCAGCTCATCATATTTGAGTCCGTACTCTTCCTTGGGAATTGCGTCATAGAGGTCCTTTTTGGTGATCTTCGCACCGTTGTCGTCACGGAGATACTGAAGCAGGGAATGGGGGTCCTCCGGGGGACGGCTGAGCGGGAGATAAAACGGGTCCGAGTAACCGGCGGGGAAAGCGAAAACGCCCTTTTTTGCCGGCGGACTGGATGGGTACATGTCCGTGACCGGCGCTTCATAATGGATCTGTCGTTGCAGGGACAGTGAACCGAATCTGACAAATTTCATGTTCATTCACCCTTTCGTCGTACATTCTTGCACTATATTTTTTCCGAGACCGGATACGGTCAACTCGGAACTCTGCAAACAAATGGCAAAAAAAAACGCCCCGTTGCCGGGGCGTCTCGCAAAAAGACGGGATTATTTCGCCTTTTTGAACTTGTCCCAGTCTTCCTTCTTGACGAAGGCGGTCAGGGAACGACCATCTTTCGTCACAGCCTTGAAGGCGTAGCGGGTGCGGGTGCTCTTGCCGAACTTGACCGCATCGGTGACTTCGGCTTGGACTTTCTTCTTCATCTTGACGTCGTAGAAATTGTGTTTCATGGACACTCCTCCAGGTTAAGGGTTAGCTCAATATACCCCCACAGTTGAGCATTGTCAAGCGGAAAATCGAAAAAAAATGCGATTTTCCTTAAAAAAAAACGTTTTTCGTGGAAAAATGGCGCATTTTCAATGGTTTTTCGCGTCTTGAAACAAAAAACGGCGGGCACGATTTCCCGGCGGATCCGGCGCAAATGGCGGGATGCCGTATGCCGATACGGAAGGATGCACGGAAATGGATGAATCCTCCATATTCATTCGAGGACATCTTTTGAGCTTGAAGCGAACTCAAACGAGCTCGCTCCGGCACTCCGCCGCGTGGAGATTCGGGAAACCCGGGACCGCGCGAACGGACTGAGTCGACGCATGCTCAAAACGAAGGGGGAAACAAGCGCAATTCTGAGCTTGAATGTGGGGGGGCGTCCGGCGTGACTTTCCGGGACAGGATGAGCTCAGTTCTGTGCTTGAGGCATGGCCGCGTCCGGCGATGGTTTCCGGGGCGGGATCACGACAAGAAAGATACTGCGGGTCTTTTCCTTCCCGTACGGCGCACTGTAGGAGAAAACGAGCTCCTCTGCATTCCTCCTGACCTCATCCGCATCAATGCCGAGCGCATCGGCAAGTTCAGACGCATCTTCCTCGTTAATGAAAACGCCGAGCGCGCCCTCCTTGTCCAGGATCGAACGGAACCTGAACTCGTCGTGCGGATCTTCGAACGTGCCCGCGTAGGGATGGGAGGGCAGATACTGCATGACACATCCCGAGTACCACATGTCGCCGAACACGAGCGGGATGTCGCGTCCTGTCCGCCCGCGGTAGAACTCCTGCGCCGACGCTGCGAACTCGCGCGCGGGGAAGTGCCCGCGGCTGCGCGTCTTGGTGAACCAGTAGAAAACGTCGGACGCCTGCACGAGGATGAACAGGGTCATGAGCACGAAGAAGAGTTTTTTGAACTCGCGGAACGAAACCGTGTCCTTCCAGAACGCCATCAGGAGGAAACCGGTGATGAAATAGACCGGATATGTCCACATCGAGTCGATCATCATGCCCGTGCCCGCCATCAGCGTCAGCAGCGCGATCGGCGTGAACTGGACGCAGACGGCGAGGCGCGCCGCAACGGGATCGGACGGGCGCAGGCTGCCCATGCGGAAATTGCGCAGGGAGCGGAGCGGATGGTCCATCGTGAGCCAGAGCAGGAGCAGCGGCATCGCGAACGGATACAGGGATCCGCCCAGTATCGTCAGTAAATTGACAACCGGGTTCAGTTTCTCCTCGGAAACGCGGTCTGTGATGTACTTGAGGGGAAGAAAATCGTTCCGCACCACCCAGACGATGTACGGGGCGAGCACGAGCAGAAACGCCGCGAACGCGATGTACGGACCGGGTCGCCTGAAATACCGGCGCGTGTCGCGTCCGGTCAGGATGAACAGGAACAGAGCGAGCAGGAGCGCGAAAGCGAAGAACTTGCTGAGCACGGCGAGCGCGGATGCGACGCCGAACAGGATCCAGTCGGACATGCGGTCGTTTTTCACCCCGCGGCAGCAGTAGAACGTCATCATGGGCCACAGCGCCATGTGCGGCAGGTTCACATTGAACTTGGCGGAGTCGAACGTGTAATAAACGACCGTGCTCAGCAGGATGACGGAGAAGACCGCCTTTTCCGTGCTGAAAAACTCCTTGCCGAGCCGGTACATGTACACGAACCCGACGACCAGCATTGTCTGGCTCAGCAGGTACATCGCAAAATCCCTGTGCGCGAACACGACCGTGAAAGCGCCGGCAAGCCACGCCGCCAGCGGAGGATGCTTCGCGTTGCCCATGGAGAACGGATGGCTCCACATGATCGTCTCAATGGTGTCCAGCGGGAGGACGGTGTAGAAGACGGAGGGAATGACGGTCAGGAGGATCAGCCAGACCGCCATGAAGGCGATGAGATAGCGCAGAAGTTTTTTGTCGTGGTTGTCTGTTGTCATGATGCGGATGATGCGGACATGAATCCGTCATCTGGCACAGACGGACCGTCCATGGTTATCAGGAAATAAAAGAGTAAATAATTTACACCGCGAAACAGGTGTTTTCAAGTGTCATGGACGAAAACGATTCAGGATTTCGATGTCCGAGAAATGATGCTTTCCCTCGCGCGTCTCCTGCCAGGTCTCGTGACCCTTGCCCGCCACCAGCAGGATGTCGCCTTTGCGCGCTTCGCCAACGGCAAGTTCGATCGCCTTCGCTCGGTCGGGCTCCACGAGATAGCGCGTCCCGGCGGGGATGCCGGATTCGATCTCGCGGATGATGGACACGGGATCCTCGGAACGCGGATTGTCGCTGGTCAGAACCGCGAGGTCGGCGAGACGCGCCGCCGCGGCGCCCATCCTGGGGCGTTTCGTGCGGTCCCGGTCGCCGCCGCACCCGAAGACCGCGATCAGGCGTCCGCCCTTTGTCAAAACCTCGCGCAGGCTGCCCAGAACGCGTTCCAGCGCATCGTCCGTGTGCGCGTAGTCCACGAATCCAGTCGCGCCGCACGCCAGCGGCACCGCCTGAAGCCGGCCCGGAACGTGCGGCATGGACGCCGTGGCTTCCAGCAGCGCGTCGAGCGGCAGTCCGGTTCCGTACGCCATGCAGAGCGCGGTCAGGCAGTTCGCCGCGTTGAACGCGCCGGGCAGAGGCAGGCGCAGAGACGCATCATGTCCGTCGAGCGTGAATTCGAGGTCGGAAAAAGCCGGGGCGAGGCGGAGCTTCCGCAGGGAGCAGAAAGAGTCCGGGCGTCCCATGAAGGAAACAGGAAGGATGCGGAGCCCCGGGCGTTCGTGTTCCAGTTCGGAAACAAGCCGTGCGCCCGACGGGTCGTCGGTATTGATGACTGCCGGGGCGCCGTCGGCGAGCAGCTCGCGGAAGAGGATCTTCTTCGCCTGGTAGTAGTTCTCCATCGTGCCGTGGTAGTCCAGGTGGTCGCCCGTGAGGTTCGTGAACGCCGCCGAGGCGAATTTTAGCGTGCCGGATCGGTGCTGGTGCAGTCCGTGGCTGGAGCTCTCCATGACCGCGTCCGTGACGCCGTTGGATTTCATGGCGGCGAACATCTCCTGGAGCGTGAAAGCGTCTGGCGTGGTGTGCTCGGACGGCTCCGGACCCGCGCCGAGGTCGCAGCAGACGGTCGAAACCAGCGCGGTCTTTGCGCCGGATTTGACCGAATCAAGGTAATGCCGCATGAAATACGCGGTCGAAGTCTTGCCGTTGGTCCCCGTGACCGTGTGCACACGGAACGCGTCCGAGGGACGCCGGAAGAACGTCTCGCAGACGACCGACCACGCGAAATAGGAATCCGCGACACGGAGAACCGGAATGCCGGAGGGCAGGGGACCGTCGTAGTCCGCCGCGACGACGAGCGCGGACGCGCCTTTCCGGACGGCGTCGGGGAGGAACCTGTGGCCGTCGGTTTTCGCGCCCCTGATCGCGAGGAAGAGCGTGCCGGGCGTGACTTTCGACGAATTGTTCGCGACTGCGGAAATGAGCGGGTTTTCAGCCGGTACGAACGGCGCGACCAGCAACGGTTTCAGCGCTTCGGCGAAAGCTGACAGGGGGAGCGGCGGCATGACGTCAGGCTCCGGCGGGTTCCAGAAGCTCAAGATGCGTCGAACGGGATGCTTTCAGGAAGACCGTGCTTCCCGCCTCGACCTGAATAGAGGCTTCCGCTGCTTTCCGCGCGGACGGGTATGCTGTGCAGTCCAGGCTGGTTTCCTGCGCGGCGGCGGTCATGTGCGGACCGATAAGGAGGAAACGTGCGTCCGGGAAGAGGTGTTTCGCGAGGATGCAGACGGAGCGGTGTCCCTCGGCGCTGGATTCGCCGAGTTCGCCCATGTCGCCGAGAATCAGCACGAGCTTCTTCTGATCGGCGAATTCGGAAAGCCAGTTCAGCGACGCTGCCATGCTGTCCGGATTGGCGTTGTAGGCGTCGTTGATCCATGTCGAGCCGCCGTGTTCGGTGACGCGCATACGGAGTCCGGGGAGCGTCGTGCGCGAAAGTCCCTCGGCTATGACCTCGAACGGGATGCCCATTGTCAGCGCGGCGAGCGCGGCGGCAGCAGCGTTGCCCGCCTGGTGGCGGCCGGGGATGCCCCACTGTACGGAGACGGTCTCGCCGGTCGAGGTGCGCGTGAGCGTGAATTTCGCGCCGTGCAGGTTGCCGCCCAGGTAGTTCGCCGTGAGGTCGGCGTCGGTGTCGGCGAATCCGAACGTGCCGGTGCGGAACGGCGCGGCGGCGCGAGCGAGGATGTCCTGTCCGGGGCATTGCGCGGGGATGACCGCGAATCCGCCGGGCGCGAGGTGCGTGAAGAGCTTGGATTTCTCCTGCGCGACGCCTTCGAGCGAGCCGAGGAATTCGAGGTGGCAGTTCGCGATGGAGACGATGATTGCGAGGTCGGGCATGGCGCAGTAGGAGAGCGGTTCGAGTTCGCCGTGATGGTTGGTTCCGGCCTCCAGGATGGCGACGCGGTGGCGTGCGTTGAGGCGGAGCAGGTTCTGCGGCAGTCCGATCTGGTTGTTGGTGTTGCCCTCGGTCGCCAGCACGCTGATGGAGTCCAGCGCGTGCGTGAAGATCGCCCGCAGGGATTCCTTCGTGCTGGTCTTGCCGCAGGACCCGGAGAGCAGGATGACCTTCAGGTCCGGGAAACGCAGGCGGTGGAACCGTGCGATGCGCTGGAAGGCGGTGACGGTCGAGGGCACGGAGATGGCGGGGACGCCCGGCGGGAGCTTGCCGAGCTTGGATTCCTCGACGCATAGGAGCGAAGCGCCGTTCGCGACAGCCTGCGCAAGATAGTCGTGGGCGTCGAACGATTCGCCGGAGAACGCGAGAAAGAGGGCGTTCTTCGCGGTTTCGCGGGTGTCCGTGAAGACGGAATCGACCGAGGCGGGCGCGTTGTCGCCGACGAGGCGGCCTTCCGTGGCGCGGAGCAATTCGTGGAGCGTGAATGAGACGTCGAACATCAGAGTTCCTCCAGGTTGCGGAAATAGTCGATGGTCCGTCGGAGCCCGTCCTCGAGGCCGATCCCGGGGGTCCATCCGAGGAGTTCGCGGGCGAGCGAGACGTCGGGCTTGCGCCGGGCGGGGTCGTCCTGCGGGAGCGGCTTGTAGACGATCTTCGAATTCGATCCGGTGATGCGGATGATGGTCTCGGCGAGCTCGCGGACGGTAAATTCGCCGGGGTTGCCGAGGTTGACGGGACCGGTGACGTCGTCCGGTGTCCGCATCATCGCCTCGAGCCCGGCGACCAGGTCGGTGACGCAGCAGAAACTGCGCGTCTGGGAGCCGTCGCCGTAGATGGTGATGTCGCTGCCCTTCAGCGCCTGCACGATGAAGTTGCTGACGACGCGTCCGTCGTTCGGGAGCATGCGCGGACCGTAGGTGTTGAAGATTCGGACGACCTTGATCGGGATGCCGTACTGCCGGTGGTAGTCGAAGAAGAGCGTCTCGGCGCAGCGCTTCCCCTCGTCGTAGCAGCTGCGGACGCCGATCGGGTTCACGTTGCCCCAGTAGGATTCGCGCTGCGGGTGCTCCTTCGGGTCGCCGTAGACCTCGCTGGTCGAACTCTGGAGGATCGGGATGCGGAGGCGGCGCGCCAGCTCCAGCATGTTCATCGCGCCGAGGACGTTCGTGCGGATGGTCTGGACGGCGTCGTGCTGGTAGTGGATGGGCGAGGCGGGGCAGGCGAGGTTGTAGATTGCGTCGACTTCGAGTTCGATCGGGATGGTGACGTCGTGGCGGATGAGCTCGAACGAGGGATCGGAGAGCAGGTGCCGAATGTTGTTTTTCGAGCCGGTGAAGAAGTTGTCGAGGCAAATCACGTCGTTGCCGCGCGAAAGCAGCAGTTCGCAGAGATGGGAGCCGATGAAACCGCCTCCGCCGGTGACGAGGATCGTTTGTTTATGCATGGGAATCCGCCTTGCCGGGCCGCGCTGTACGGTCAGCGCCCCTTTTTGTTTGTGGTGGTTTTCGAGGTCGTTTTCGTGGAAGACGAGGATGATTTCGTCGAAGTCGATTTCGTCGAAGCCGCCGCTTTCGGCTTTGCCACGCCGATTTTCTCGTAGCCCCAGTCCAGAAGCACCCGGACGAAGACGTCGCGGTCGGCGGCCGACGGGAAGCCCGTCACGATGGCGAGCAGGTTGCGCCCTTCGCGCCGGCAGGACGCCGCCACGCAGAAACCCGCGCGGTTGGTGAATCCAGTCTTGATGCCGTTCACGCCCGTCGTCGCGTTCTTCGCGCCGGGGAGCAGGTTGTTGTGGTTCTGGAGCAGGATGTAGTCCGGCGAGCTTTTGTCGCGGAACGGCGCTGTGCGTTTTCCGGCGAGCGTCATGAGCGGTTCGTAGTTGCGGAAAACGAGGCAGAGGCGCGCGAGGTCCTCGGGCGTGCTCTGGTTGTCGAGTGCCTTGGTCTTTCCGGGGAGACCGTGCGCGTTGAAATACGTCGTGTGGGTCATGCCGACCTCCTTCGCCCTGCGGTTCATGTCCTCGATGAACTTGTCCGCCTTGCCGCCGCCGAGGTGCTCCGCCAGCAGGTGCGCGGCGTCGTTCGCGCTCCGGACGGACGCCGCCACGAGGAGTTCGTCGATCGTGAACATCTCGCCCTTTTTGAAGTAGACCTTGCTTGCCTCGGTGTTGATCGCCTCGGTCGTGACGGGAATCAGGGACTGGAGCGTGTACGGGGAGGCGTCGTCCATGGCGATTTCGTAGGCGAGCATGATGGTCATGATCTTCGTGAGGGAGGCGATCGGGACGGGCTTGGACGGGTTTTTTGCCCAAAGGACCTTGCCGGTGTCCATGTCGACCAGAATCCCGGTCGTTGCGAGCGCGATTCCCTTCAGCCCGGAAACGTCGTCCCGCGCCGCGCCGGAGAAATCCAGCTTCGGGATGGCGGTTTTCTTCGACCTGCGGACGTAGGTCGTGGACGGCACGGACGGCACGGGCTTGTCCTTCACTGCGGGCAGTCCGGCGACCGGGTCCCTCCCGGAAGACGTCGCGCCCTGCGATGCGGAACCCGTTTTCGGCTGCGACGCCGCGCCCTGCGAGGATGCGGCATCCTGTTTTCCGGCGGAGCCCCCCGTGTCCGGCGTCCGGACGTCCGGCGCCGGGTCGGTCTGTTCGACAGACCGGACCTCGCCGTCCATTTCGGAGAGCAGTGCGTTTTCTTCCGCGATCTGCTTGCGGATTTCGGCGCTCTGCTGTTCGTTCTCCCCGGTGGCGACGACGAGCCACAGCAGGATGCCGTGCACGGCGAGGATCGCGAGGATCAATATGATCATGGCGCGGCGGCTCATTTCCGGACGGCCTCCGTTCCCATAGGATGAATAGGATCAAATCTGTTTTGCATGAGTAGTCCCCGATTGCGAAAAAATGCTGAAAATACTATATCACGTTTCTCGGAAAAAGAAACTATGTTTCTTGTTTTTTTCCGCAAAAACACGCTTCCTCGGCGCTCCGCCGACATTATGCTCCGCTTTTGGACGCCTTTCCTCTTGACGAATCCCTGTTTTTATGCTATATTAGAACGATATGCCTGAAACCGCGGGCCGCCGGTTCCATGGACCTCCCTTTTTGCGCCGGACCGGGAGCCGCCCGCGAAACCCCATTCTTCTCCGGAGACACCCTCATGACGATGTACGAACCCGTGATCGGAATCGAAGCGCACGTGCAGATCCGCACGAAAAGCAAGATGTTCTGCTCCTGCCCAAACACCTACGGCGCGCCGCCGAACACCGACACCTGCCCGGTCTGCATGGGCATGCCAGGCGTCCTGCCCGTCGTGAACAAGGAGGCGGTCCGCAAGGCGGTCGTCGCGGGCATGATGTGCGGCTGCGAGATCGCGAAGTTCAGCAAGTTCGACCGCAAGAGCTATTTCTACCCGGACCTCGTGAAGGACTATCAGATCACGCAGTACGACCTGCCCATCTGCAAAAACGGTCGCATCCACATCTTCGGCACGGGCTTCTCCGGCGAACCGCTCCCCGACAAATGGATCGGCATGACCCGCATGCACCTGGAGGAGGACCCCGGCAAGTCCACCCACTTCTCCAACTGCACCGGCCTCGACTTCAACCGCTCCGGCGTTCCCCTCATCGAGATCGTCAGCGAGCCGGACATGCGCTCCGCCGACGAAGCCTATGCCTACCTCTCCTCCCTCAAGGAGATCATGCAGTACGCCGACGTCAGCGACTGCGACATGGAGAAGGGGCAGATGCGCTTCGACGTGAACATCTCCCTGCGGCCGCACGGCACCGAAAAATTCGGCACCAAGGTCGAGATCAAGAACCTGAACAGCTTCCGCGCCGCACACCGCGCCATCCTGTATGAGATCAAACGCCAGCTTGTCGAGCTGGAAAACGGCCAGGAGATCGAGCAGGACACCCGCGGATGGAACGACGAGCTCGGCGAGACCGTGGTCCAGCGCACCAAGGAAAACGCCAACGACTACCGCTATTTCCCCGAGCCCGACCTCCTGCCGATCGTGTTCACCGACGCCGAGCTCGACGCCTTCCGCGCCGCCCTGCCGGAGCTCCCCGCAGACAAGCGCCAGCGCTACGTCCGCGATTACGGTCTGACGCCCTATGACGCCCAGGTCCTGACCTCCGACCGTTCCTACGCGGAATTCTTCGAGGCGGCGGCGAAAGGATCCTCCGCCTCCAAGATCATCGCGAACCTCTTCACGTCGGAACTCCTCCGCAAGCTCGGTGAATCCGGCGGCACGCTCGCGGACTGCAAGGTGAAGCCCGCCGGCCTCGCCGCGCTCGCCGACCTCGTGAACGCTTCCACTATCAACTCCAAGACCGCCAAAAAGGTCTTCGAGGAGATGTTCGAGACGGGCAAGGAGCCGAAGTCCATTGTGGAGGAGAAGGGGCTCGTGCAGGTCTCCGACGAGGGCGCCATCCTCGCGCTCGTCGACCAGGTGATCGCCGCGAATCCCGCGCAGGTCCAGCAGTTCAAGGAGGGCAAGACCGCCGTGCTCCAGTATCTGGTCGGCCAGCTCATGAAGCTCAGCCGGGGCAAGGCGAACCCGAAGCTTGCAATCCAGATGTTCCAGGAGAAGCTGAAGTAACCGCTCCCCTGCATGTTCCTGTAAAAACGCGCCGGAGTCCGCCGTGGATTCCGGCTTTTTTTCACGCCCGTTTTTTGTCGCTTTTTTCCTTAATTTCCCAAAAAAATGTTTGTATTTTCTTTTTCAGCGTGATATATTACGGGAAATCCCAACTAAAACAATAGCATCTGAACAGGACAACGATTTTCCCGCGTCCGCAAACCATTATCCGACTTTTTTCAAAATCACATAATCATCTCTCATACCGGGAAGAAAGGTCAACACTATGGCAGTCGTGATCTCCAGCGGAACCAGCACCGTTTCAAAAGGCGCAACGCTAAACTCCCCCATCATCCTGAGCAAGGGCGTCGTGAACATCCTCAGCGGCGGTCTCGTCAGCGGCGCGAGCATTTATGCCGGCGGCCTCGAAAACATCCAGGCGGGCGGCGTGGACTCCTCCGCCAGGATTACTTCAGGCGGCAGCCTCGCCATCCTGACCAGCGGCACTGTGTACAACACCACCATCGGCTCCAGCGGGGTCGTCGCCGCCGTGGGCGGACGCGTGTTCAACGCGGTCATCTCGGGGAGAGGCGCGCTCGGTCTCACGGGGAACGGCATGATCGGCAGCGCGCTGGTGAAAGGCTACGCGAGCTCCGTCCGCATCATCTCCGGCGGCACGCTGGCGCTGACCGTCGGCGGCGTGGCGAGCGCGGTTAACCTGGAATCTGGGATCGCGAGCATTTCCAGCGGCGGAAGCCTGCAGGGGGCGCAGATCGGCAACGGCGTCGGCATCGCGAGCGTGACGATCCACAACGGCGGCAGCGGGCATGGCAACACCGTCGGTTCCTTCGGCATCCTGGTCGTCAGTTCCGGCGGCACCGCCACGACGACGACCGTGACGAAAGGCGGGTCCGCGATCGCGGACGGCGGCGGCGTCCTCCTGTACGCCTACGGATCCGGCGGCGTGATCGACATCCTGACCGGCGGGTCCGCCGTCTCCGCGACGGTGAGCAGCGGCCTCCTGCGCGTTTCCAGGGCGGGCGTGGCGTCCAATACCGTCATAAGCGGCGGCTCCATGGTGCTCATGACGGCCGGCGTCGCCCTCGGCTCCAACATTATGAGAGACGGTTCGCTTTACATCCATTCCGGCGCCAGCGCCTCCTCGTTCACGGTGAGCGGCGGCTCCGTCACGGTGATCGGCAGCGCCGTCGGCAACACCTACAGCGCGGGCTACATCCTGGTTTCGGGCGGCACATCCATCAACGACAAACTGCTCGGCGGCATCATGCACATCAGGACCAGCGGCACTTCCGGAGGACGCGTGGAAAACCTGACCGTCAGCAACGCGTCTGCCGTAATTAACGACGGATGTGCGCTGAACAGCGCGACGGTCAACGGCGGCGGCACGCTTTATCTCTATGACCGTGCCAGCAGCGCCAACGTCGGAGTCGGCGGTCTGATCCGCGTCGAAAATGGCGGCTACCATGACCACGGGACCATCCGCGGAACGGAGATCGTCAAGTCCGGCGGCAGGGTGAACAATGTCGTTATCTCGTCCGGCGCGACCATGACCGTCGAAAACGGCGGGGGGCATACGATCGGCGAGCTCCGCGGCGTCGAAACCCTGTCCGCCGGAGCCACCGCCACCCGCATCACGGTCTATGCCGGCGGGAAACTCAACGTGGCGGGCAGCGCACAGTCCTGCACCGTCTCCTCCGGCGGTTCCATCGTGCTCTCCTCCGGCGGAAAACTCCTCACGGGCGACGTATTCTCCGGAGGAAAGGCATTCGTCCTGTCCGGAGGCTCCCTCCGCAGCTGCGGCATCTCGTCCGGCGCGACCCTCTCGCTCGTGCGCGGCGCGGATGTCACCCTCATTACGGTCTTCAGCGGCGGCAAGGTCACCGGGGCGTTCGACGCTGCCAATCCGGTCGGGTCCGCCTATTCCCTCACCGTCTCCGCAGGCGGCATCGTCGACTTCGACATCTCCGCCATCGCGGCGGCGAACACCGCGCTCATCGGCGGGATGAACAACATCAACGCCGCGTCGACCGCCGTCTTCACCCTCACGGTCGGCGCCGCCCAGGCGCACGCGACCTACACCCTGGCGTCCGGCGCGAACGGATTCAACCGGTCGATCTCCGTGGTGAACACCGCCGGAACGAAGCTCGGCACGCTCACGGTCGGCAATACCGTCACGATCGGCGAAACCGCCTACACGCTGGACCTGGCGAATGACGGCGTTCTGTCCGTCACGGTCGGCGAGAAAACGGAGGTCTTCACCGGCGACCTGACCAATGCGGAAAAGGTCATCTCCTCCGGCATCGTCGCCGTCGAAGTCAACGTCAACACCAACGGCATCCTGACTGTCCGCTCCGGCGGCGTGGCGACCGACATCGCGGTCAATGCCTCCGGCACGATGAACGTTTCCAGCGGTGGTTCCGCGGCCGGCGTCACAGTCAACAGCAACGGCACGGTCAACCTGACCGGAAACGGCTCGCTCGCCGACGTCGAGGTCAACGGCGGCGGTCTGCTCGCGGTCTCTTCCGGCGGCAAACTCTCGCACACCACCGTGCTCCTGGGCTCCGGCGGCTCCGTAATCGTCGCCGCCGACGGCGGCATGATGACGGACGTTTCGTTCATCGGCTCCGGCGAAATCGAATTCGCCAACAACCGCATCATGAGCAAGGTGCTGCTTGACTCCGGCGCATCCATGCTGGTCACCTCCCGGGGCTCCGCCATCGTCACAACCGTCAACGAAGGCATCCTGACCATCCTGTCCCGTGCAGCGGCGCAATACACCACGCTCAACGAATCCGGCAGGATGGACATCGGCGAAGGCAGTGCGGATCTGACCGTGATGAACGGCGGGTCCATGAACGTCCTCTACCACGGGGCGGCGACCGACACCACGGTCGATTCGGGCGGGATCGTCCATGTCTTCTCCGGCGGCGAAATCCGTTCCACCGTCGTGAACTCCGGCACCGTATACGTTTCTTCCGGCGGAGCCGTGGATCATATCACGCTCAACGACGGCGGCGGACTCACATTCTACGGAAGCGCCGTAAGCGCGAACGAAATCACGCTGAACTCCGGCGCGTCCATGTGGGTCAAGGGTGTGGATGGGAATATGAGAGTGACTAAGGTCACGCTCAACAACGGCGGCTACGCGGTTGTCAGTTCCGCGACGTTCCAGGGGTGGGTTTCTTCCGGCGGAACTCTGGTCCTCCTCTCCGGCGGCACGGCGGGAAGTGCGGCCACGGTCCTTTCCGGCGGCAGGCTGTTTGTTTTGAAAGACGGACTCGCGGACCAGTGCGCGCTCAATGCCGGAGGCAGCATCACTGTCTCCTCGGGCGGTTCGATGAGGAATGTGATCATCAACGGCTTTTGCGATAACGACGGTGTCGCAAGCAACTGCCCCGTTGCGAGCGGCGGCCTGATGGTCATAGGTTCCGGCGGCATTGCAAGTCTCGCTGTCGTCCGTTCCGGCGGGGGGCTGATCATACATGGAGTGGCGAGCGACTGCAACGTGATCACAGGTGGTTCCATGCATATCTACTCCGGCGGCAGGATTACCGGCGGCATAAAGGTCGCGGACGGAGCAACGATCAATGTTTACGATGACGGCATTATTGATTTCGATATTTCCGCCCTCGGTCCGGGAAAACCTGTGATCATGACCAATCTTTCGGTTGTCAAGGGCACACCGACCTACACGCTCACGGTCGGCGGCGCGCAGACGGAAGGCACGTACAGCCTGGCGGAGAACGCGGCGGGATTCAGCAAGACCATCACCGTCGTGAGCACCTCCGGCGATGAACTCGGTACGCTCACGGTCGGCGGGACCGCGACCATCGGCGGCCAGGAGTACACGCTGAACCTGGGCGGCGACAACACGCTGTCCGTCACGGTCGGCGGCGCGCCCGGTCCGCAGCCCGCAACCATGCCGTTCTTCACCGGCGATTTCAACGGCGACCTCTTCGACACGCTTGCCGCGCAGAAGGACAGCACGGTCACGATCTACATGAACGGCGAACCGTGGGGGCTCGGTCTTACGCTCGATCCCGGCTGGAACGTCGTCGGTACGGGCGACTTCAACAATGACAACCTCGACGACTTCCTGCGCGTCAATACGGAAGGCTACGTGGTCGGCGAAATGTCCAATGGAAACGGCACGTTCACGCCGCAGGTCCTGAACCTGAAGAACGCGGGCTGGGATATCCTCGGCACGGGCGATTTCAACGGCAACGGCTCGGACGACATCCTGATTGCAAACCCGACCGGCGCGTCGGAGACGGTCGGACTGCTTGGATACTGGGAAAGCGGCGTCACCTGGACACTCATCAACGGCTATTCGCCCGAATGGGAGTGCGTCTCCACGGGCGACTTCAACGGCGACGGCAAATGCGACATGCTGTGGCGCAACAGCTTCGAGGGCGAAGGCGGTCTGACCTACAACGCATACTGCACGTGGATCGTCGAGGATCCGATCGACTGGCGCATGGTCAGCGTCGCCAATCCCGACGAATGGAATTTCCTCTGCTCCGGCGACTTCGACGGCAACGGATCGCACGACATCGCCATGATCAACGACGTCGGCGTCGTGGGCATCTGGGGCGTCACGGACGGCTACCTCAGCTCGTGGTCGATCCTCAGCGCCGTGACCAGCGAATGGAAGCTCGCGGGCGTTGCCGACTTCAATGCCGACGGTACCGACGACATCGCGTGGTGCAACACCGGCACCGGACTCACCGGCTACTGGCAGATCAACGACAAACAGCTCACCACCTGGCAGAACATCGCCGTGATCTCATAAGCACGGCAAGGACTTTTGGAACTTATGGAGCTTATTGGACTTATAGGTTCTAAACGTCCCTATTGGACAGGCCGGCTCAGTTTTTCTGAGGGAAGCCGGCGAAGAGCACGTTGATGGTGGCGGCCGCCGCGGTCGTCTGGGGCGTTTTCGGCAGGCGCGACATGGTCTTCGCGAACATCGCCGGGAGCTTCTTCTCGCCCATCGCGTGAAGCGCCCTGGCGGCGATGACAAGCTCCTCCGCGACGGCGTTCGCGGTGGCGGGGATTTCGGGGTCCTCCGGTCTCAGCCGGGCGGCCTTGTCGTAGTCGCCGCGCAGGCTTTCGAACGCACAGAGGATCGTCTCGGGGGACCGTCCGTCATCGCCGTATAGCTCGGCGTAGGCGGCCTTCGCCTCCTCCTGCGTGATCTTCTCCATGTCGACTTCGTCGCCGGAGAACACGGCGTAGACGCGGTCCAGGAAATTGATCCTGCGCATCATCTCCGTGCACCATTCCTCAAGGCGGGGCGAACGGAGCATTTCGGTGGTGAGCATCTGTCTGGCGAGGGAGAAGCGCTGGGTGATGATGAGCTGGTGCAGGCGCTGGCGCAGGGTGTTGAGTTTCAGTTCATCCGCCGCGGCGAGCTCCTCCTCGCGGGTCTTGCTCAGGGCGTTGTAGTCCGCGCGGCTTTTCACGAGGTCATGTTGTGCGGAAATGAGTTCGGAATGGTAGGCTTCGCCCTCCCGGATCGCGGCGTCGATCTCGTCCTTGAGGCGCGGCACGACCTTGGTCTTCAGGTTGGCGATCTCGTCGTTCAGCAGGCTGATCTGGTTTTCAAGGACGGCGGTGGATTCGGCGGTGGCCGGGGCGGCGCCGTCGGCGGGCTTCTCCTTGTCCGTGCGCTGGCTGAGCAGGTAGTTAATGTGGGACAGCACGTAGCGGTCGATGCGGTCGCTGCGGACGGCGTCCTTTTTCGTGAACTCCTTGATCAGCTCCGCGGATTCGGCGTTCAGGCGTTCCACGGGAATGTCCGGATTGGCGGCGAGGCGCTCAAAGGCGTCGACGTTCGCGAACATGGAGCGTTCGAGGGCGTGCCGCTGGTAGTCCGTAAAGAAATAGATGCCGGCGACGGCGAGCAGGACGAGCGGGACCAGGACGAGCATGACGCGCGTGAACCACGGCATTTTCGCCTCGGCGCGCTGCTTCCGCTGGATGCGCTCCTGCTTGCGCCGGTTGTTCATGTACTCCGTCTGGATCTCGTAGTTCAGGCGGCGGATGGAAATGGTATGGACGTCCGGGACGAGGTTGCGGCTCGGTGCGGTGATCTGGCGCAGGCGCCAGATGGCGTCCAGCAGCTCCTCCATGTCGGCGTAGCGCTTCGACGGCTTCTTCGCCATCATCTTCCGGATGAGGGCGGAGACGGTCGACGGCAGGCCGGGCACGAAATGCTCCGGCGGCTCCGGTTTCTGGTTGAAATGCTGGTTGGCGAGGGTGCTGATGGAGACGGCGCGGAAGGGGAGCGAGCCGGTGATCATCTGGTAGAGCGTGACGCCGAGGCTGTAGATATCGCTGCGGGTGTCGAGCGGCTCGCCGGCGAACTGCTCCGGGCTCATGTAGGACGGGCTGCCGGAGATGTCCATGTCCTCGGACCAGTCCTTCTGGTTCATGGCGAGACCGAGGTCGGTGAGCTTGGCGATGCCGTCGTCCGTGAGCATGATGTTGTCCGGCTTGACGTCGCGGTGGATCAGGCGGCTTTCGTTCCAGGCGTAGCACAGCGCCTCGGCGACCTGCTGGACGATGTGCAGCGCCTCGTCGATCGGAATGCGCTTCTCGCGTTTCAGGCGGGATTTCAGAGTTTCGCCTTTGATGTAGGTCATCGCCATGTAGCTGTAGCCGTCGTCCTCGCCGACCGCGTAGGACTGCACCAGATTGACGTGGCTGAGCTTGGCGGCGGCGCGGGCCTCGTTCAGGAACGTCGCCACGCCCTTTTCCGTCATGTTCTTGTGGGACAGGACTTTCAGCGCGACCTCGCGTTCCAGCGAGATCTGCTGCGCCAGAAAGACGATCCCGGCGGAACCCGACCCGATCCGGCTCTGGATGATGAAGTCGCCGATGATGCAGCCGTTGTCGAACCGCGTGGCGGGGATCGCGACCGTCTTGCCGCACGCCGGGCATACGATACGGCCTCCGGCGTCGGACTCGGAGACGGATATCTGGAAATGGCAGAAGGGGCAGGCGAAACGAAGCATGGGGCGATCCTGTGTCTGTTGCAAAGAAGGGGTAATTATTAATATAACACATCCGCATGTGTTTACAAATGGAAATCATGGTTTTGTGCCGGAAAAACCGTGCCGGGCGGACAAATGCGGAAACATAAGCGGCAAAAGAGGTGGATATGTTGTCCCGGCGTGTTGAAAAACGCGGAAATACATGATATAGTATTCTCTGTCAACAGAGGAATTTATGCCATGAGCAGTTTACAGCAGATGGAATGCCGCGCGCCGCGGTTCCGCGCCCTGATCCCGTTTTTCGTCTTCGTTGTGTTCTACCTCGGTCTTTCGATCTGGGCGCACGATTTCTACAAAGTGCCGATGCCGACCGCGTTCCTGGTGGCGTCGGCGGCGGCGCTGGTGCTGGACCACAAGCGCCCGCTCTCCGAAAAGGTGGAAATCTACGCCCGGGGCATGGGCGAGCCGAACATCATGATCATGTGCCTGATCTTCATCCTGGCGGGGGCGTTCGCGTCCACGGCGAAGGGCATGGGCGCGGTGGACGGCGCCGTGACGATCGCCCGCGCGGTCGTGCCGGATTCGCTGATGCTGCTCGGGATGTTCCTGGTGTCGAGCTTCATCTCGCTGGCGGTCGGGACGAGCTGCGGCACCATCGCGGCGCTGACGCCGATCGCCGCCGGACTCGCGGGCGGACTGTCCATCTCCCCGGCGATCCTGCTCGGCGCGATCGTGGGCGGCGCCATGTTCGGCGACAACCTCTCCATGATCTCCGACACGACCATCGCCGCCACACGCACGCAGAACATCCCCATGCGCGACAAATTCCGCCAGAACATCCTGCTGGTCCTGCCGGCGTTCGCCGCGACCTCGGCGATCTACCTTTTCTGCGGCGGGACGGCGTCGCAGACGGGCGAAGCGGCGCAGGCGGTGACCTGGTCGAACGCCTTCGCAGTGCTGCCCTACCTCCTGATCCTCGTCTGTGCGCTCCTCGGCTGGAACGTGATGCTGCTGCTCTTCGCCGGGACCGTGCTCTCCGGCATCATCGGCATCATCAACGGCGCGTTCGATCTCTGGGGCATGCTCGACCTCATCGGGAAAGGCACGCTCGGCATGTCGGAGACGCTCATCGTGGCGATCCTCGCGGGCGGACTGCTCCAGACCATCCGCCGCAACGGCGGCATCGGCTACCTCATGGAAAAGATACGGAAGCCGGTGCGGACCGCGCGCGGCTGCGAGTTCGGCGTGCTGGTCCTCGTCGCCGTCATCAACCTCTTCACCGCGAACAACACCGTGGCGATCGTGATCGCCGGACCCATCGCGCGCGAGCTCTCCGAACAGTACCGCTGCTCCGCCAAGCGCATCGCGAGCATCCTGGACACCGGTTCCTGCGTGGTGCAGGGCATGATCCCGTACGGAGCGCAGATCCTGATCGCCGCCGGCGTGGCGCAGACCTCGAACCTGGACGTGTCGTCGCTCGGGCTCGTCGGATCGCTGTTCTACCCGATGCTCCTCGGCGTCTGCCTGCTTGCAGCCATCGCGATTCACCGTGAAAAGCCCTCCGCCTGAGCTCCGCGCTCCCGGCTTTTGGGAATGAGATGATCACCCGCTGAAAAAGGACCTCCGACCATGAAAAAGACACTGCTCGCCGCGCTTGCTTTCCTCGCAGTTTTTTATACCGCCTCAGCAAAAGACCTCCTGCTCCGGCAGGATGCCCCCGCGAAGGACTGGGAATCGCAGTATTTCCCCATCGGGAACGGCGCGCTTGGGGCAATGCTCAACGGCGGCGTGGAGGTCGACGAACTCCAGCTGAACTTGGATTCGCTGTGGAGCGGGAGCGCGTACTCCACCGAAAAGCTGAAGGACAACCCGGATGCGAACTACGCGGAAATGGGCTGCTATCTGCCGCTCGGCACGCTGAAGGTGAAGTTCGACGGCATGAAGGAATCCGAGGTAAAAAACTACAGCCGCGCCCTCAACATCACCTCCGGCGTTCACATCGTCGAATTCGAGGCGGGCGGCGGCAAACAGACCCGCACGGCGTTTGCCAGCGCCGCCGGTCAGGCGATCGTCTACCACGTTTCCTCCGAAACGCCTGTCTCCGGCAAGGTCACGTACCGCGACGCCCGCGAGGGGATCACCGTCGTTGAAGGCATTATATACGACGCGCCACCCGGATTGGACGTTGACCTTTCCACCCGTACCACGAAATACTATGCGGACGGGTTCGCTTTCTCCGGGATCATCCCGGAGGAGTTCAAGCATGCGAACGTGCCGGATCACTACCTCGGTCGCAGGTTCGAGAAGGAGAACGCGTTGAATTACGAGGTCCGGGCGAGGGTCATCGCGGACGGCTGGCTCCGCACGGCGGAGGACGGCGTCGAATTCAAGGACTGCCGCGAGATCACGGTCCTGTTCGCCGCGGAGTCCGACTACAATCCCAAACTTGTTGCATTCACTGAGAAGGAAAAGGCGGCGAAACTCGCGCTGCCGGACAAACGCATCGCCGACGCCGCGAAACTCGGCTATGACGAGCTCAAACGACGCAACAGCATCAATTTCAGTTTTTACATCAACAATGTGGCGCTCGACCTCGGCGGCGACCCGGAGCTGGAGAAGCTTACGCTTGCCCAGCGCGTGAAACGCTGCCGCGAAGGGAAATCCGACCCCGGCCTGGTCGCGCTGATGTTCCAGTACGGCCGCTACCTGCTGCTCTCGTCCAGCGCACGCGGCACGCTCCCCGCGAACCTGCAGGGCATCTGGAACAACAGCAATTCGCCCGCCTGGCACAGCGACTACCACACGAACATCAACATCCAGATGAACTACTGGGGCGCGGAGCCCGCCGGGCTCGCCGAATGCCACGAGCCGCTGTTCGACTTCGTGCTGGCGGCGATGCCGGTCGCGGCAAAAGACACGGCAACCGTCCTGGGCGAGGACAGCGGCTTCACGTTCCGCACCAGCATGAACAGCTACGGCGCGGGCGGCTGGCGCTGGAACTGGCCGAGCGCGGCGTGGATCGCACAGCATTTCTACCGGCACTGGCAGTACGGCGCGGACCGGAAGTTCCTGGAGCAGAAGGCGTGGCCGTTCTATGAGGGCGTCGCGAAATTCTGGTTCAAGCGTCTGAAGAAACGCGCCGACGGCACGTATGTCGTCCTGCAGGGGTGGTCGCCCGAACACGGCCCGACCGAGGACGGCGTGACGCACGACCAGCAGATCGTGGCGGAGTTCTTCGACCAGTATCTGGACATCGCCCGCGAACTCAAGATCGACAACGCCGACACGAAAAAGGCGGCGGAAATCCGCGCGCATCTGCTCGGAAACAAGATCGGCTCCTGGGGCCAGCTTCAGGAATGGGAGACCGACCGCGACCGGAAGGGCGACGACCATCGCCATACCTCGCACCTCTTCGCCGTCTACCCCGGCAGCTCCATCGACGCTGTGAAGATGCCCGAACTTTTCAAGGCCGCACGCGTGGCGCTGGAGGGACGCGCGCTCACTGGAGACGCCCGGCGGTCGTGGACTTGGCCCTGGCGCGCCGCATTGTGGGCGCGGCTCGGCGACGGAGGGAAAGCCACCGAAATGGTCAACAGCCTGCTCCGCTACAACACGCTCGAAAACCTCTTCACCACGCATCCGCCGTTCCAGATCGACGGCAACCTCGGGATCGTCGGCGCGATCTGCGAAATGCTCGTGCAGAACGATTCCGGCGGCGTCTTTGTGCTCCCGGTCGAACTCCCCGACTGGCCCGACGGCTCGTTCCGCGACATCCGCGTCCACGGCGGCGACTGGGTCTCGGCTGAATGGAAGGACGGCCGCCTCGTCAAAGTCAAGATCGACGCCCGGCGCGACGGCGAGATGAAGCTCCGCACGCGCACCCCGATGGTGTGGAACGGCGAGGTCGGCACGTCGTTCACCATCCCGCTGAAGAAATGGAGTGAAGTCGTCCTGACCGCGCCCGAACAGAAATGATCTGTCCAGCGAACAGAAATAATCCGTGCCGCGTGCGGCGGAATCAACGGTGTTTCCCTTGATTTTTCCGTCCGGCAGGGTATAGTATTCTGGCAATATCATTTTCACCCTCGAAAACCGGAGAATCCGCCTCATGAACGATTCGATCACACTGCTCGAACAACTCATCCGCACCCGTCCCGTCACGTCCGACCCGGAACGCGTCAACGCCGCCACGGACATCATGCGCGGCTACCTCGAATCGCGCGGCGTCTTCTGCCGCGTCGAGGAGTTCGACGGTCGTAAAATCCTGTACGCATCGAACCGCGAATCCGGCACGCCGGAGATCATCCTGAACTCGCACTTGGACGTGGTGCCCGCCATGGAGGAACAATTCGAGCCGGTCATCCGCGACGGAAAGATGTTCGGGCGCGGCGCCTGCGACTGCCTCGGCAACGCGGTCTGCCTGACAGAAATCCTGCTCAAGGCGAACGTGCACGTCGCGGCGGTGTTTTCCGCCGACGAGGAGACGGGCGGCAGGACCACGAAGCACATGGTCGATCTCGGATATACCGCGAAACACGCCGTCCTGATCCTGGATTCCGGCGACGACCCGACCATCATCTACGAGCAGAAGGGCATCCTGATCGTTCATCTGACCGCGAAGGGGCGCGACGGGCACGCGGCGTATCCGTGGAAATGCGAAAACCCGATCGACAAGCTCATGGCGGGGTACGCGAAGTTCCGCGCGAAGTGGGAGAACCCGACCTCGGACAACGACTGGCGGAACAGCATGGCGGCGTGCATGATGTCCGCCGGGACCGCGCCGAACCAGATCCCCGGCGAGGCAACCATGACCATCAATTTCCGGCTCGTCGACGAGGCGTCCCGCGGCGTCATCCTGCGCGACCTGGCGGAGACGACCGGGTGCGAGGTCACGCTCGGCGAGGACATCCCTCCTGTTTCGTTCGACAGGGACCATCCGGTGTTCCTCCTTCTCCAGCGCGTGCTCTCCGACGAGGTTAAAGGCGGACAGGAGATACCGTTGGCGCGCATCTGCGGCGCGACGGATTCGCGCCACTGGCGCAAGCTCGGCGTCCCGGTCCCCGTGCTCGGCGTGACCGGCGCGAACGAGCATTCCGCAGGCGAATACGTGGTGCTGGACTCCATCAGCCGTTACGCGGACGGCATCGTGAAGTTCGCGGAAGCCGTCGCGGCGCAATAATAATCTCTTTCCCGGCTGAGTTCAGGAAAGATCAAAAAGGCCCGCGTCAGGCGAGCTTGAGCAGATATTCGAACGTCTCTTTCAGGCGTTCCACGGGGAGGCCGATGACGTTCGTGAGTGAGCCGTCAATGGATTCGATGATGTCCTCGCCGTGCTCCTGGATGGCGTACGCTCCCGCCTTGTCCAGCACGTTGACCGCCTGCACATAGCCGTCGATGGCTTCGGGCGTCAGAGTACGGAATTTCACGTGCGTGATATCCTCGAAACGGACGAGGATGTCCGCCTCGACACAGCGGACGCAGACCCCGGTCGCCACATCGTGCGTGCGACCGGACAGCATCGCGAGGATGCGCTTCGCGTCTTCGAGGTTGGCGGGCTTGCCGATCGTTTTCCCCTCGAACCGGATCACGGTGTCCGCGCCGATCACAAACGCGCGCGGGTTCATTTGCGCGACCGCCTCCGCCTTCCGCATGGCGTTCTCCAGCGGATCATTGCCCTCCTCGACGTGCGAGGTCATGACCTTCATGCCCGCAAAAATCGCTCCCGCCTCCTTGAGCAGGGCGGACCGGCGCGGCGAGGCGGATGCGAGGATGACCGGACGCGCGCCGGAGCCGGTTCCGTCCGCCAGGTCAGGCATTGCGTTTCTCCGCTTCCAGCTTGAACGACTCGGCGATCTCCGCCGGATCGGTCGTGGCGGTGCCCGCCTTGCCGACGACGATGCCCGCCGCCTGGTTCGAGATGAGCGCCGCCTCGCGGTCGGTCGCGCCCGCCGCATGGTACAGCGTGAACGCGGAGATGACGGTGTCGCCCGCGCCGGAGACGTCGAAGACCTCGCGCGCGATGGTCGGGATCACGAACCCGCGCGGCTCCTTCTCGGAGTAAAGCGCCATCCCCTGGTGGCCGAGCGTGACGAGCAGGATGTCGGGCGCCCATTCCCTGCGGATTTTCTTCGCGACCTCCTGCAGGGCGGCATCCTTCGCCGGATCGCCCGCGGGGTCGGAATGGTAGACGCCGGCGAGCGCGAACGCCTCGATGCGGTTCGGCGTCATGAGGGAGATGCCCTTGGTGCGGACCGGGTTTCCGGGGTGCGGATCAAGCGCGGTGAAGATGCCCTCGTGGGACGCGGTCGAGACGATCGCGTCAAGCATTTCCTGCCCGATCAGCCCCTTTGCGTAGTCCTCGATCACGACGGCGTCGAGCTCGTGCAGGCGGATTTTCTTGGTCAGGGTGTCGATGAGCTTGTCACGGATTTCGGTGTCGACGGGCGCGGTCTCCTCGAAGTCCATGCGGACGATCTGCTGGTTCCCGGCGATCACGCGCTGCTTTTCGATGGTGACGCGACCGGGGACGCCGACGATGCCGTTGGTGTTGATGCGGGCTCCGGCGAGCAGGGCGCGGAGCTTCTCGCCGGGCTCGTCGACGCCGACGATGCCGAATGCGAAAATCTTCGCCTCGGGCGAAAGCGCCTTCAGGTTGCGCATGACGTTCGCCGCGCCGCCGAGGCGGATGCTCTTGTCGCGGACGCGGAGCACGGGGACGGGCGCTTCCTGGGAAAGGCGGGAGGCGCTGCCTGAGATGTAGGTATCGAGCATGAGGTCGCCGAGCACGGCGATGCGGAGCGGTTTGGAGGCGTTTACGAGCGTGTTGAAACGTTCGGGGGAGATGGCGGGGGACATATTTGGAATAACCTCAGTGTGTGTTCAGGATATCGGTTTCGACCTTTTTCGCGTATGGCGCGGTGTCGAGCTCGTTCTGGCGGATATGGTAGTTGTCTTTTTTCTTTTCCCGCCAGGTCCTCACGATCAGCTCGTAGCGGGACAGCACGTTCCGGAGGTTGCCCACCTGTTCCGGCGTCATTTCCTTGCCGTGCTCGCGCACGTGCAGCGCGAACTGGTCCATGACGCCCTCGACGAGCTTGATCTCGCCGTCCTGGGCGTAATCCTTTCCCCGGGTGCCGTGGATGAGGTCACGGATGCGGTCGATCTGCTCGTACATCTCGTCCCGTTCCATTTCTGCGATCAGCAGCTTCTGGTGGCGGAGCTGAAGCGGGAAGAGGATGGTGATGTAGAGCTGGAACACGATCAGGACGCCGAACAGGGCGATGGCGGCGCCGGTCACGACGTCGCGCTTCCGTTTCGTGGAGTAGTATTCTTTGATGTTGAACTTGCCCATTGCATGTATTCCGTCAAATACCAGGTGGAAACCCGTTCAGTCGTTCTGCCAGGGCAGATTCCATTCGCCGAGCTCATGGAGCGCATAGAGCGCGACGGACGCGCCGGCGTATTCGCCGAGCTTGCTTCCGAGCTTGCCGGGTACGATGGAGCACGCCTCGCGCGGTTGCTTCCAGCCGTACTTCTTGACGCGTTCGAGGAGCGGATCCATGAAGAGGGCGCCGCACTGGATGGCGATGGTGCCGAGGGCGATAACCGAGGGGTTGAAGATGTTGTGGAGCATGCCGATCGCCTGGGCGTTGCGTTCCATCATCTCGTCCCACACCGCGCACGCGTACGGATCGTTCGCCAGCACGGCATCGGACAGCACCTTCATGTCGATGCTGCCGGTGTCGCCGTCGACGAGGCGCATGATGAAGCTGTTCGGCTTATCCGCGAGTTCCCGCTGGATGCGCTGTGCGATGGCGCGTCCGCCGGAGAACGCCTCCCAGCAGCCGCGCAGTCCGCAGTTGCAGAGCGGACCGTCCACGTCGAGGATCATGTGCCCGACCTCGCCGCCGTCGCAGGTCGCGCCGCGCATGAGGCGGCCGTTCGCGATGACGCCCGCGCCGATGCCGGTGCTCATGGTGATGTACAGCATGTCCTGCACGCCGACGCCGGATCCGAAGAGCCATTCGGCAAGCCCGGACGCGTTCGCGTCATTGTCGAAGAACGCGCGCACGCCGAACGCGTCGGCGAGGTAGTCGCGGATCGGGACATGCCGCCAGAGCTTCATGTTCGGCGGCCCCATCACAATCCCGTTTTTGAAGTCGAGCGGCGAAGGCGTGCAGACGCCAACCGCCTTCAGGTCCTCCCGGGGGATGTTCGCGTCCGCGAGCAGGGATTTCCCTGCGGAAACCATCGCGGGGAGCACGTCGTCCGGGTTGCGTTCCTTGTTCGGGACGCGCGTGGACGCGACGAGGGTACCGTTGCTGAGGACGAGCGAGACGGCGACCTTCGTGCCGCCCACGTCGAAACCGAGAATCGGGAATGGCGTTTCCATGATTATGGCTCCTTCCGGAAAAATAGTGAAAAAAACAGAAAAACCGATACAATATACATTGAAAAATCGGTCTTGGCAAAGTATTTTATAGAGTTTTTAAGATTTTTTTTCCAAAATGAGGTGTCTTTCATGTTTCCCGGTGTTTTTTCGTCCGTTCCTCCTCTCCTCGCGTCCGGCGGTATCGCCTATGCTTTCCGGGAAAGCGATATTGTCGGGCAGGTGATCTGCATCATTCTTTTTATCGCGTCCGTCATCGTATGGTTCATCATGGGCGAAAAGCTGTTCTCCCTGCATACCGCCATGAAGAAAAGCCAGGCGTTCCTGCGTGCATTCCGCGAAAAGCGCAATCCGCTCGGCATGAAGGACAAGGCGCAGGAATCCAACTCCCCGGCGGCGGCGGTCTACCTTGCCGCCTGCGAGCGCATCGAATCGTTCCACCTGGAACTCCCCGGCGGCGGACGCCGCGCCATGAGCGACGACGAGCTCGATGTGATGCGTTCGGCAATGAACCAGGCAGTCGAAGACCAGCTCGTGATTCTGGCGAAACGCACCATGATCCTGTCGACCGCGGTCAGCGGCAGCCCGTACCTCGGTCTGTTCGGCACGGTCTGGGGCATTACGGTCGCGTTCACGAAGCTCGCGCAGGCGGGCAAGGCCGATGTCCAGACACTCGCGCCCGGCGTTTCCGGCGCACTGCTCACCACCGTGATCGCGCTGCTCGTGGCGCTCCCGTCCATGGTCGGATCCAACTTCATCTCCGGCATGATCAACGACATCACGGTGCATCTCGACAATTTCGTCGAGGAGGTCTACGCCAAGTTCAAGATCGAACAGCTCGACTCCTACCGCGCGGCGGCGGGGGACCGGGAGTAACGGAGCGGTCCCATGCAGCAGAAACGCAGAAGAACCCAGGTCAAGGTCTACAATGAGATCAATCTCACGAACCTGATCGACACGCTCTTTTTCCTGCTGATCATCTTCATGATCACGGCGCCCCTGCTGGAGTATTCCGTCGACGTCACGCCGCCGGAGATGAACGCCGACCCCATCAAGCCGGATTCCGACTCCAAGATCATAAACGTAAGGGCAGATGGCTCCATCGTCTACGACAAAAAGACCGTCAGCGAAGCCGAGCTCCAGATTATCCTGTCACGCATCGAGCAGCAGAGCGGACGCGAGACCGCCATCTTCCTGCGGGGCGACCGCGACCTCAGATACGGCATCGTGATGAACGTCATGAAGCTCATCCGCGCGGCGGGATTCCGCAACGTCAACCTTGTCATGCAGGAGGAGGCACAATAATGGGCGGCCAGTTCAAAGATCCCTATTTCAACCAGAAACGCGCCCGGGCGATCCTTTTCGGCGTGCTGCTGATGCACATCGGCGTCATCGCCGTCCCGCTGATCTATTCCTCGCTCACGGAGTACTTCGATCCGCCGCTCATCGTCATGAAGGTCGGGCTCGCCGACCTCCCCCTCGGTGATTCCCCGGACGCCGGAGCGCCCGCGGATGCCGCTCCAGTTCAGACGCCCGAACCGGACATTTCCGTGGATGACATCCCGAATCCGCAGAAAGTCGACGACCTGCCGCCTGATTTGCCGCCGCCTCCGCCGAAAACCGAAACGAAGGTCGAACCTCCGCCGCCGAAACCGAAGACCGACACGAAAACGAACGTCAAGCCGCCGAAGAACGATCCGCCGAAAACGCAGACGAAACAGGATCCGCCGAAGCCGAAAACGCTCCTGGACGCGAAGGAGATCAATGTCACTCAGAACACCAGAACAAAGGCTCAGATCGACGCCGACCGCAAAGCGCGCGAGGCCGCCGAGCAAAGGGCGAAAGCCGCCGCGCAGGCCCGTCAGCAGGCTCTTGCGGATGCCCGCAATGCCGCGGCGGGCGCTGTCCAGGGGCGTTACGGCACGACCAACCCCGGACAGGATGGCATCCTGGCGACCGCCGAGATGCGCAAATACTACGAACAGCTGAACGCGTATATCCGCCCGAGATGGGACGCCGTTTCCCCGTCCGACGTCGAGCTGAAAGGCAGGGTCTCCAACTGGCCGGTCGTCAACCTCACGATCGCGAAAGACGGCCGCATTACGAAAGTCGTCATCGTCAGCAAGTCCGGCAACAAGGCGATCGACGCCGCGGTGGATGCCCTGCTCGCGAACCTGAAGGTCGTCCCCGTGCCGCCTCAGTCTGTGACCATCCCCGTTACGCTCAATATCCTTTGATTCCCGGTTGTTTCCGGACAATCGAGCCGGAGGCTGCTCCTTTCTTAGCGGGCAGCCGTCTTTTTTTTTACCACCTTTGCAGGCTTGTTCCTTTCATGGTGGCTCAATCACCTCGCGGATGCCCTTGTTTTCGCTGGCCGTCCCTTTTGACAAGAGCACATAGGTCCTCCATCAACTGACCAATGCGTACACGCAAAAAAAGCCCTCCGTTTGACGGGACACACGAAGTGTGCTGATGTAGTGTTCTGCTGCGCGAGAGTCTCCGTTTGACGGGAGAGCCACACATAGTGTGCTGATGTAGTGCTCTGCTGCGCGAGAGCACAACGCAAACGGTACCGAAGCCGTTCGGACATGGGCACAACGGGGCACGAAAAAAAGCTCTCCGTTTGACGGGAGAGCCACACATAGTGTGCTGATGTAGTGCTCTGCTGCGCGAGAGCACTACGCAAGCGGTGCTGAAGAAGTGTCCGGCTGCGCTCGGACACGGGACGGGCGGGCGAACCGCCCATTCTGTCAAAACAAGTGAAAACTCACTCGGCCTTGGCTTCTTCGACCTTGGCTTCTTCAGCCTTGGGCGCTTCTTCCTTCTTCGCCTTTGCCTTGACGGGCTCGTTGAGGAGCTGGATCAGGCACATGGGGGCGGAGTCGCCTCTGCGCGCCGGCATGTGGATGATGCGGGTGTATCCGCCGGGACGGTCCGCGAAGCGGGGTCCGAGTTCATCGAAGAGCTTCTTGAGGACGAGCTTCTTGGTCTGGGCGAATTCGGACGGGGTGTTGATTTTCAGCTTGGCGTACGCGAGACGGCGCTTGTGGTCGCCGCCGGCCTTCGCCATGGTGATGAGACGTTCCACGAAACGGCGGAGTTCCTTCGCGCGGATCGTGGTGGTCTGGATGGATTCGTGTTCGATCAGGCTGCATGCGAGGTTGACCAGCATGGCCTTGCGGTGGCCGCAGTTGCGGTTGAGTTTGGCAGTATGTACGAGGTGACGCATGATATTAGTCTCCCGCTTTGTTCTTCACGGCCTTGGCGCGTTCGGCCTCGGCGAGAATGGCGGTTTCGAGTTCTTCGGAGAGGGTCATTCCGAGGGAGAGGTTCAACGTGGCAAGCTTTTCCTTGATTTCGTCGAGGGACTTCTTGCCGAAGTTGCGGTACTTGAGCATCTTGGATTCCGTCTTGAGGCAGAGTTCGCCGAGGAGCTTGATGTCCGCATTGTTGAGGCAGTTCTGGGCGCGCACGCTCAGCTCGAGGACGTCGACGTCCTGCGTGAGGAGCTTGAAGCGCTTCATATCCTCTTCGGAGATCGGGTTGTAGATGTCGGAGTCGGCGGCGTGGCTGCCGAGGAACGGGCGGAGATGGTCCTTGAGGATTCTCGCGGCCTTTTCCAAGGCGTCGTTCGGGGTCACGCGTCCGTCCGTGTGGATCTCAATCGTGAGGCTGTCCATTTCGGTCTCTTCGCCGACGCGGGTGGCGCTGACCTGGTAGCGGACGTATGTGATCGGGCTGAAGAGGCAGTCGATCGCGATGGTTCCGAGCGGATGGTCGGGACGTTTGTTGCGTTCGGCGGGCTGCCAGCCGCGGCCTTTGGAGACCTCAAGTTCGCAATGGAACGGGAAATCCTTGTCAAGCGTGCAGATGAGCTGGTCGGGGTTGAGGACCTCGACGGTGCCTTCCGTGATGATGTCGGCGGCTGTGACGGGGCCGGCTTTCTTCTTGCGGATTTCGAGGACCTTGACCTGGTCGGAGTTCAGGTTGAGCTTGACCTTCTTCAGGTTGAGGATGATCTCGGTGACATCTTCGATCACGTGCGGAAGCGTGGAGAACTCGTGCGTGGTGCCGTCAAAGCGGACCGCGGAGATCGCCGCGCCCTCGAGGGAGGAGAGAAGCACCCGGCGGAGGGCGTTGCCGATGGTGTGGCCGAATCCGCTCTGGAACGGAGCGGCGGTGAACTTGGCATAGGTGTTCGAAGCGGTTTCTTCGTCGACGACGATTCCATGCGGCATCGGGAATGTGAGTACAGAAGCCATATTGAAGTACCTCCGGTATGTAATATTGACTGGGTTATCGGTTCAGGGTTAAACTGGGCGGCCGGACGTCCGACCCGGACAGAATAACGGAAGAACCGTCAGTTGCGGCGGCGCTTCGGGGGACGGCAGCCGTTGTGGGGGACGGGGGTGATGTCCTTGATGCAGCTGACTTCCATGCCGGTGGAGGCGATGCCTCGGACGGCGGATTCGCGACCTGCGCCCGGTCCCTTGATGCGGACTTCGACGTCCTTCATGCCGAATGCCTGCGCCTTCTTGGCGGCGTCGGCGGCGACGACCTGGGCGGCGTACGCGGTGCTTTTGCGGGAGCCCTTGAAGCCGTTCTTGCCGGAGGAGGACCACGCGATCACGTTGCCGTGGAGGTCCGTGAACGCCACTTTCGTGTTGTTGAACGTGGCATGGATGAAAGCGATGCCGTTGGGGATGTAACGGCCGGTTTTCTTGCGCTTGTTGTCGACCGGGGCGGCCTCTGCGGCCGGAGCGGCGGCTTCGGCAGCAGCCTGAGGCGCGGCCGCGGTTTCTTTGATTTCGTCAGACATAGTGGATCGATGACCTTTTTGTTGATTCGTTTGCTGATCTCACGCGGATCACTTCTTGGCTTTGCCCGCGGCGGCTTCGGCGGCGGCAGCCTTGTCGGAGGCGGCGGTGCGGCGCTGGGTCTTGTCGCGGATGGCGCCGACGGTAACGCGTTTGCCTTTGCGTGTACGGGCGTTGGTGCGCGTACGCTGGCCGCGGGTCGGGAGACCTTTCTTGTGGCGGAGACCGCGGTAGCATCCGATCGCCTGGAGGCGGCGGACGTTGATCATGATCTCACGGCGGAGGTCGCCTTCCACCGTGTAGTCGTTCTGAAGGAGGGTGGTGATCGCCGAAATGTTTTCGTCGGAAAGCTGGCTGGCTTTCAGGTTGGGGTCGATGTTCGCCTTGACGATGATCTCTTCCGCGATCGCGGGACCGATACCGTAAATGGCCTGGAGCGCATATTTCACGCGCTTGTTCATCGGGATGTCTACACCTAAAATTCTGGGCATGGTTCGTTGTCTCCGGGCTTAGCCTTGTTTCTGTTTGTGGCGGGGGTTGCGGGAGCAGACCACGCGGACCACGCCTTTGCGCTTGATGATCTGGCAGTTTTCACATCTGCGCTTGATGGACGAAGAGACTTTCATTTTCGTACTCCGATTTATCTTGTATTGTTCGAGTCCATGACAGTACGGTCCGGGGGTCATGCTCCGGTCTGGACTGTCATACGTGCGGTTTGTGCTATGGAATGCGCGGCAATCACCACAATTTGCCGCGATACACAAATGAGCTAATACTATACACCCCGCCCCCATCTTTTTCAAACCCGCTCACCTTTTTTTCGCTTTTTTTTCAGAAAATATTTATTAAAATCGAAACAGTTCGTATTCCTTGCGTATTTTTGCCGTTTCGCGGTGCGCGGCAAAACACAGGTTCCCAGTGGCCGCCGGACCGCTTTTTCATAGGAGGAAAACTCTTTTCAGATTCTCGTATGGAATGGGGATGCCCTTTTGTCAGGCATTCAAAAAAACATCGGATATCCGTGAAAAAAAGGCGAAAAGCACGAATATCTTCCGCTTTCCGGTTGAAGTTCATCCGTTCCGGCTGTATTTTAATAGGTCTATAGTTTTCGCGCCCGTGTATCGGGCATCCGTTTTGAATACATGAGAAAAGCCCGCATCGGGGAAAAGGAACGTTCCGTGGATCAGCAGGATACACAGCAGGCTCAAACGGCGGAGACGCCGCAAACCGGAGTTCAGGTCCCGGAGGCGTCCTCGCGTCCTTCCACGGAAGTTTCGGCTTCGGAGGCGTCCCCGCATCCGCGCGCCGGACTTGGCCGCGCCGGACGGATCATGCTCATATTCGCGTTTCTGATTCCCGCCGCATGGCTGGGCGCGCTCCGCATCTGCGTGATGAAGACAGGCGAGAACTCCCAGGACGCGCTGTACCACGCGATGATGGCGAAGCTCGGGCCTGGCGTGTACGCGGCGAAACAGTTTCCCTGGACGCAGATGTCCGTATGGAAGGACCATTTCGCGGACAAGGAGCTGCTGTACCACGCCGGACTGAACGTCATTTTCGCGATGGAAAAGGCGTTCGGCGCGGTCGTGAATCCGCCGTTCCACGTCGCCGCGCTCTTCTATTCCGCGCTGGCGATCCTGGGCTGCCTGTTCGCGGCGCGGCGTCTCGGGGTGCGTCCCCTCTATCTTCTGCTCGGCGCGCCGTTCTTCTCGGTCATCGTTCCGAACTACACGTTCCGCCTGTCCGTGCTGCGTCCGCACATCCTGTCCATCGCGTTCCTGACGTTCACGACGGGGCTTCTGGCGAAAGGTTCGTTCCGGTTCCGGCTGGCGATGGTCGGCGTGCTGTCATTCTGCTTCGCGTGGAGCTATTCGAATCCGCACTTCATCGTGATCATCCCGCTGGTGTTCGCTCTGTCGCGCCTGAAAAGCGGCGGCCGGCGCGAGCTCTGGCTGCCGGTTCTTTCGCTCGGGGGCGTGCTGCTCGGTCTCACGCTGCATCCGCAGTTCCCGAATTCGTTTATCATCTGGAAGGTCCAGTCATGGGACGCTCTGATCGCGCCCATGATGGCGGGCGTCCGCCTCGCCAAACCGAACGAAATGCTTTCGCCCCGCTTCGGATTCCACAAGACCGCCGCTCCGCTCTACGTCATGGCATGGTGCATCCTGATGATGTTCATCCGGCTGGTCGAACGCAAAGGGCTTTGGAAGATCGACCCGAACATCATCGCGGTCACGGTGCTTGCGGGCGGTTTTACCGTCGGCATCTTTGTGGCGGCGCGCTCCGTGGAGTATGCCGGTCCGTTCGTCGCAATCGCGTTTCTGCTTCTTCTGGAGCACATGACGCGCGAAGGGTTCCATCTGCCCCTGAGCAGATTCAGCTGGGGCGTGCCGTGCCTGTTGGCGCTCCTGTCGGTCGGACTGGGCGTGTATTCCTCGCGGCTTTTCGCCAAGGAATGCCCGCAGGTGCTGGTCCAGCCTCTGCCGAAGATGGTCGCGTTCCTGAAGGAACAAGTGCCGGAGGGGCGTCCGGTCGTCAATCTGGACTGGAGCGATTTCCCGGCGCTCTTCTACAACGACCAGGACCACCTGTGGCAATGGGGCATGGATCCGATGTTCTCGTATTCGCGGGATCCGCGCCGCACGCTGCTGCTGACCTCGACCACGCCCGGCCTCGGCGGCGACCCGTACCCGGAGGACGTCTACAGGGCGTTCGGCTCGAAGTACGCCGTGCTGCTCTGGCCGCGCGTCTCCCAGGCGTCCTACCTCTACGAACACGGCTGGAAGATCGTCCAGTCGTACCTCGAACCGGGCGAGGAGGAGGGCTGGATTTTCGCGCTTGACGAACGCCTTCTCTATCCGCAGCCGGGCAGTTTCCGGAACCACCAGAAGGAGCCGACCGACTCGATCACAGACTGAACTTAACCAGACACAATCAACATACCACATGAGCAGGGGAGTCCGCCGAGGCGGGCTGAGAGGAAGCCGTAGGGCTTCGACCCGTATGCGCCGGGGACGGCGCATGAGACCTGATCCGGATCATGCCGGCGAAGGGATTTGCCGATGGATGCTTTCCTGCTCAACAACGACAAGGAGTCATGCATGAAAGCAGACAAGACCCAGATGGACGCCGCGAAACAGGGCGTCGTAACACCGGAAATGGCGGCGGTCGCCGCCTCGGAATACCTCTCGCCGGAGTTCATCCGCGAAGGCGTCGCCGCCGGCACGATCGTGATCCCCGCGAACGTGAATCACACCAGCCTGAAGCCGATGGGCATCGGCCGCGCCCTGCGCACCAAGATCAACTCCAACATCGGCAACTCCCAGACGTCCAGCTGCCCGAAAAACGAGTTCGAAAAACTCGAAACCTCCCTCAAATACGGCGCTGACACCATCATGGACCTCAGCACGCGCGGCGACCTGGCGCTTTTCCGCAAGGAGCTGATCAGGCTGTCCCCGATCCCGGTCGGCACCGTGCCGGTCTACGAGATCGCCGCCCGCGCCGGCGCCGGCAAGTTTGACCGCGACACCATCCTGGAGGTCGTGGAGGACCAGGCGAAACAGGGCGTCGACTACATGACCATCCACGCCGGGCTTCTCGCGAAACACATCCCCGTCGCGTTGAAGCGCAAGCTCGGCATCGTGAGCCGCGGCGGCGCGCTCATCGCCGCCTGGATCGGCGACCACAAGATGGAGAATCCGTTCTACGACGCGTTCGACGACATCCTGAAGATCTGCCGTGACTACGAGGTGACGCTTTCCCTCGGCGACGGGCTCCGGCCAGGCTGCATCGCCGACGCCTCCGACGAGGCGCAGTTCGGCGAGCTCGACGTGATCGGCGAACTGGTCCAGCGCTGCCGCGCCGCGAACGTCCAGGCGATGGTCGAAGGCCCCGGTCATGTGCCGTTCAACCAGATCGAGACGAACATGAAGCGCGAGCAGATCGTGTGCGGCGACGCGCCGTTCTACATCCTCGGTCCGGTCGTCACGGACTGCGCCCCAGGCTACGACCACATGGTCGCCGCGATGGGCGGTCTCGCGGGCGCGTACTGGGGCGCCGCCATGCTCTGCTACGTGACACCGAAAGAGCATCTCGGACTCCCGGACAACGAGGACGTGCGCCGCGGCGTCGTAGCGTTCAAAATCGCCGCCCATGCCGCCGATGTTGCGCTCGGCAGACCCCACGCGCAGGACCGCGACAATGCCATTTCCGACGCCCGCGCCGACTTCGACTGGGAGCGCCAGTTCGGCTTCGCGCTTGATCCGGACCGCGCCCGCGAATACCGCCGCGCTGCGCTTCAGGAAAGCCACTGCGCCGAGGACGCCGCGTCCGGCAAATACTGTACGATGTGCGGCCCGGACTTCTGCTCCGTCCGCCTCTCGAACAAGCTCAAAGAAATGAACAAATGAGGTGACACCGATGCTGATCCGCTGTTTTTCACGCGTCCGGGAGAAACGCCCGCTCGTCGAATGCTTCGCGAACGTCGTCACCACGAACGGATGCGCGAACATGCTGCTTGCCGCCGGAGCTTCGCCCGTCATGGCGGACGACCCGGTCGGCGCAATTGAGTTCACGGAGAAGGCCGACGCGCTCTCCATCAATATCGGAACGTTCACGCCGACCTTCCGCGACGCCATCCGCGGCGCGCAGGAAATCGCGCTTCGCCGCGGCATCCCGGTCCTGCTCGACCCGGTCGGAACGGGGTGTGCGCCGTCCCGCGATGAACTCTCGCACGAAATCCTGAAACGCGGCGTCTCCGTGGTGCGCTGCAACCGTTCCGAGGCGAACGCCCTGCTCGGTCTGAAAAGCGCCACGCGCGGCGTCGACGCCTCGGCTGACGACGCAATTACGGAGGAAACGCTCGACCGTGCCGTGGAGGACGTCCGCGCGCTCGCCGCCAGGTACAACTGCGTGATGGCTGTGACCGGCGCGATCGACCTCGTCGGCGGCACGGACGGACGCGTCGCGGTCATTCGCGGCGGCCACGAGATCATGACGAAAGTCACGGGATCCGGCTGCATGCTGTCCGCACTGGCGGCGGCATACGCCGGAGCCGAACCGAAGTTCATTTTCGAGGCGGTCGCCGCCGCGCTCGCCGCATACGGCGTCTGCGGACAGATCGCCTATGAATCCCTGAAACCGGGCGAAGGATGCGGCACGTTCGCGGTGCGCCTCTTCGACGCCGTCGGCAACCTGGACGTGACCACGCTCCATGAAAGGCTCAATTATGAAGTCCGTCAGGCCTGACTACCTCAAACTCTACGCCATTACCGACGACGGTCCGAACCTCGTCGAACGCGTCCGCCTTGCGCTTGAGGGCGGTGCGACCTGCATCCAGCACCGCGCGAAAGGCGCGTCCTTCGATGCCGCCAAAGTCGACGCCCTCGCGATCCAGGCGCTCTGCCGCGAAGCGGGCGTGCCGTTCATCGTAAACGATTCGCTCGAACTCGCGCTGGCGATCGGTGCGGACGGCCTGCACGTTGGGCAGAGCGACACCGCCGCCCGAGAGGCGCGCCGCGCGCTCGGTCCTGACGCGATTCTGGGTGTTTCCGCCGCCACGGTCGCCGAGGCGATTCGGGCGGAACAGGATGGCGCGGACTACATTGGTGTCGGGGCGGTCTTCCCGACCTCGACCAAGCTCGACGCGACCTGCGTGACGCATACCGCGCTCCGGGGCATCTGCGGCGCGGCGGACATCCCGGCGGTCGCCATCGGCGGCATTCACGCGGGCAACCTGCTCCAGCTCGAACACAGCGGGATCGCGGGCGTTTCGGTCGTGTCCGCGATTTTCGGCGCGCCGGACGTGAAAGCTGCGGCGCGTGAGCTCAGATCGCTCGTGGATCGGGCGGATTTCACGCTCCCGGACGAGACCGGCATGATCCTCGATTTCGACGGCACCGTGCTCGACTCCATGAACGTCTGGCTCGGGCTTGCCTCGGATTTCCTCCGCGCGAACGGCGCCGAACCGAAGCCCGACCTCGACGAACAGCTCGCGAACTGCACCGACCTGATTGCCGGCGCGTCGTATCTCCAGAAGGACTACGGACTGAAGATCACGCCCGAGGAGGCGCTGCACGGACTGCTCGACATGCTGAACGCGCGGTATCTGGCGTGCAAGCTCAAGCCCGGCGCGGAGGAGTTCCTGCGCGAGGCTGGGCGGCGCGGATTCCGCCTCGTGATTGGCACCGCCAGCGACCGCAGGTCTGTCGAAGCCATCCTCGCGAAAAACGGCCTGCTCGACCTCTTCCTCGACATTATCACGACCGGCGAGACCGGGCTCGACAAGAAGGACCGCGCGTTCTACTGGCTCGCGATCGAACGCCTCGGCACGCGCAAAGGGTCCACGTGGCTCTTCGACGACATCCCCGCCTGCCTCGATACCGCGCGTTCGTGCGGACTCCGCACCGCCGGCGTGCCGGACATGTTCTTCACCGAGGCGGATTTCGCCGGAGCCGACCGTGTGCTGAAACGCCTCGATGAATGGTTCCGCCCATGAAGACCGTGCTGACCATAGCGGCGTCCGACCCGAGCGGCGGCGCCGGAATCCAGGCGGACCTGCGCGCCATCACAGCGCACGGACTGTACGGGATGACGGCGCTGACCGCGCTCACCGTGCAGAACACGCTCGGCGTGACCGGGGTGGAGATCATTGACCCGGGTTTTCTGGGGGAGCAGCTTTGCGCAGTGCTGTCCGACATCCCCCCGGACGCCGTGAAGATCGGCGCGATGCCCGGCTTGGCACATGCACGCGTGACCGATTTTTTCCTGCGGGAATTCAAGGCGACGAACGTCGTGTTCGATCCTGTGCTCGCGTCCACTGGCGGCGCGCCGCTCGGCACGATTGATGCCGTCGAAATCCTCGCGCCTTGCGTGTCGCTCCTTACGCCGAACCTGCCGGAAGCCGCGAAACTCCTCGGTCGCGATCCGTCGGAACTCGCCACGCCGGATAAGATCGAATCCGCCGCCGCCGAGCTTGTGAAACGGTTCCGCACCGCCGTCCTGCTGAAGGGCGGACACCGCACAGATGGTTCGTTCGACGACTATTTTCTGCCGCTCGAAGGTGACGGCGTGTGGCTTCCGACCCGCATCGCGCCGCCGTGCGGCAACCACGGCACGGGCTGCCTGCTGTCCAGCTCCATCGCGTGCGGCCTGGCGTCCGGGTTGCCCATGCTCGAAAGCATCCGGCGCGCCAAGGAACGCCTCTCCGACGCCCTCGCGCGCGGGCTTTCGCTCGGATACGGCAACAGTCCCGTCGATTTCCGCTGACCCACTGAAAACGCCCCGCGAAGAAAGGAAATATCTCATGCCAGACCGTGACAAAAAGAACTTCGCCGAACCGGGACTTGACATCTCCGAGTACATTCCGGGGCACGACCTCTCCGCACAGGAGAGTGCAGAACCGCCGATGGACGAGGCGCGGCGGAAGGAAATACGCAAGCGCCAGAAACTCCGCCGGAACATCATCAAGGGTGTCCTGGTCCTGATCCTGGCGGTCCTGCTGGTGTCGGTCGGGATCGAACTGCACCGTGATGTGCCGACGCTCGTCCAGTACATCTTTTTCTATTTCCTTTTTGAGGCGATGTTCACCGAGGACTGGACGCTTCTCGCCACGGCGGGCGTGATGCTGCTGTGTTTCGGGCTGATGATGGCGCTGATCCTGCCGTGGAAAGCGTTCGTCTTCCTGACGTGCGCCGCGCTGGTCCTTTTCGTCCGGCACGAGGAAAAACTCTGGCTCCGCATCCTGAACATCCTCGTGCTCGGCGCGTGGCTGATGTTCTCGATCCTGGTCGCCCTAACGGTGTAACGCGTCGCTCTTTTTTTACCTTTTTTCTGTCAGGTGTTATCTTGCTTTTTGCGGATCACTGAGCTATAGTATTGTCTGATGCCCGGAAACGGACACAACAAAGCAAAAAACGCGCTCATTTCAAGCCGGAGCGTCAGAACGACCATGAAAACAAACGGAACAAGACATGGATTATTCGCCGGGATCCTCGTAATCCTGTTGGTTGCCGCCATGTTCGCGGGTTGCGGAAAAGAGGGCGCGAAATCTGAGCTCCAGAAGGGAGTGGACGCCTATTACGCGCGGGATTATGCGAAAGCGGTGGAGCACTACCGTGCCGCCGCGGACATGAACGACGCGGAGGCGCAATACCAGCTCGGATGCTGTTATGCGAAAGCCGAGGGCGTGCCCATGAACTGGGACGAGGCGTTCCGCTGGTGGGGCAAGGCAGCCGGACAGGGGCATCCCGAATCCGTGAAACGGATGGAGGACCTGCGCAAACTTGAGGAGACCCGGAAGGCCGCCGAACAGGGCGACGCGGAGGCGCAGTACCGGTTCGCCGAGCACTGCTTCTGGGGAACCGATATGGAAGAGGACGAGGAGGAAGCGGCAAAGTGGTTTCGCAAGGCCGCCGAACAGGGGCATGCCGAGGCGCAAGCCCAGCTCGGGTTGTGTTATTTCGACGGCATGGGCGTGGAGGAGGACGATGCCGAAGCGGTCAAATGGTGGCGCAGAGCCGCCGATCAGGACGACCAGTTCGCGTTATATCGCCTCGGCGAATGCTATCTGGACGGCATCGGCGTGGACATGGACTGCGACAAAGCCAGGGAATGCTTCCGCCGCGCGGCTGAAATAAAGGACGCGGAGGATGAAGTTCAGTATTTCGGGTCGGAATCGCAAAAGATGCTGGACGCAATCCTCGCATACGAAAAGAACCTGTCCGCCGCTGAACAGGGCGACGCGGAGGCGCAGATCTCGGTGGGAGAGTTTTTCGCCGGCAGACGGAATTCCGATGAGGAAGCGTTCAAGTGGTATCGCAAGGCTGCCGAACAAGGGCATCCCGAGGCGCAGTACGAACTCGGCTTGTGGTATGATGGCCTCGGCGGCTCCGGCGTGGAGGAGGACGAGGCGGAGGCTGTCAAATGGTATCGCAAGGCCGCCGAACAGGGACACGACCTCGCGCGAAACGCCCTCAGCATCTGTTATGAAAAAGGGATCGGCGTGGCGAAGGATCCGGACGAAGCGAAAAAATGGAAGGAAATGTATCTTCAGTCAGGTGTTCCGGTCGTCCTGTACACGACGGGCATGCAGCTCGCGAAACGAGGTCGTCCCGGCGATGTGGAGGAAGCCGTCAAATACTGGCGCCGCGCCGCTGAATGGAAGAATCCGTCCCTCAAGGCGGTCCCGGCAGTCGCCGCCGCGCAGTACCAGCTCGGCAAGTGTTATTACTACGGGATTGTGTTACAGGAAGACAAGGCCGCCGGGATCGAATGGTTCCGGAAGGCAGCGAAAAATGGCGATTCCGACGCGAAAGCCATGCTCGACGTGCTGGACAGCCCCGCCCCGCAGCCGTGGCCGTAATGCGTAACGCAGATTCCGCGCGTGTCTATCCCCTCACCGTAAAGGAGAAGTCACCAGGCGGCTTTTCCCGTTTGAAGTCTGCTGTCGATGTCCGCAAAGGCGTTTTCGATGCGTTCGGTGTGATAGCCCCAGTAGTTGTCATAGATCGTCTGCGTGATCTGCTTCCGGTCCCATTCCTTCAGAATGTCCCCGGTCCCGGCATTGCGGTACGCCGCGTAGTGCTCGAGCAGATAAATGAAGAACGCCATTTCCTCAGTCATTTTCACTCTCCCCTGATGTAGACGGAATTCCGGGGATTCCCCGTGATCTTCTCCGCTTCCCATATCTCAAATATGGCCCCCGCGCCGAAAGATATCATGCCCGTCTCCTCGTCCTCAAGCAGCTCGTGAGTCCGGGAGAATACGAACTGGCGCAGCGCCTCCATCGGAGAATAGCCGTACTTCTCCGAAATCATCCTGACGACCTCGGTGTCGTAATAGTCTGTAATAGCCGGATCGAGCTTTTTCATCGAATCGCCTCCTTGAATTGCAGACAGGCAAGAGCCGCATCCGTTTTGAATGCGTACTGGTCTTTCAGCTTTTGAGGTTGAAGGATCCGAATGGCGATGTCCTCAGAAAAATAGCCTTTCAGGTAATCGTTGACGGTACGGATCGCCTGGTCGTTTGCCACAGGTCCGATAATGAGGTCGTACTGTTCATTCATCGTTTTCCCGGTACGGTTCGCGGCGACGAAATACAGCCAGTCAAGATCCGGAGAATCGAACTTCAACACCGTCAACTTCGACAGAGCCGAATCATCGAACTCGAAAGCCGAGACAATAGCGCTCCCCGTTTCCCGGGTCTTCACGGTGTGCATGGCCCACTTGCGAGCTTGTTCGAAATCGCTTGTCACGTAAAACGCCGCTCCGAAGTCGAGCAATCGCTTTGCTGGCATCAGGCGCGGTTTTTCAACAGCCATATTGCTTCCGTGGTACAATCTCATCGTGGAATCCTCCATTCCGTTTCACGAACGAGCTAATATAGCAGAGGTTTTGCTTTTTTTCAAGACGTGAACCGCTTTTTCAGGATATTTCAGTTTGCGAGTGCCGGGTGCATCCAATCAGATTACCCCTCTAAGGGGCAACTCTCCGCCCGATTTCAATGCTTCAGGCAACCTGTCAGGAACGGGCGAGCGTGATTTCCAGCTCAACACAGTCCGATTCGACCGGGGCGTCCGGCTTGCGGATCCTGAGCGTGATCCGGTCGAGAAGCGGGAAGTGCTCCAGCAGTTTTCCGGCGCAGGCGTACGCGAGACGTTCGAGCAGATGGAACGACGTTCCGGCGGCATAGTCTTTCACGCAGCGTTCGACCGCAGTGTAGTCGACGGCGTCATTGAGGTCGTCGGTCCGTCCGGCGCGGGAGAAGTCCCCGTACAGTTCGAGGTCAAAAAAAAGGGTCTGCGGCGCAGTGCGTTCGGCAGGAAACGTCCCGATCACGCAACCGACTGGCAGACCTTTCAGAATAATTCTGTCCATTCGGAGGAAAGACGAGTTATTTCGTCCCGTCTTTCTTCGTAATGTCCTCGTAAGTCTTCTTTGCGGCTTCCTCGCGGAGCTGGATTTCGCGGCTGCGCGCCTCGGTCTTTTCCTTGTTCTCGGCGATTTCGCGGGCACGGTCCTCGGCGCTCTCGGCGAGAAGCTGTTTTTCGCGCTCGAAGGAGAGGCGGTCCACGTCGCTTTCGCCGCGGATGAGGCGGGCGACGCCCGTGGCGAGGATGACCGCGGGCAGTTCGCTCTCGCGAATGGAGGAAATGGGCACGGTCAGCGGATCATACTTCTTGCCGGTCTTGTCGTACACGGTCACGCGGACGTTCTTCGCATCCTTCTCCGGGACGATGGTGAGGAGCGCCAGGAAATCGCCCTTTGCACCGGAGAGGATCTCCTTGACTTCGTTTTCCGAAATCGTGGTGCCGAGTTTGTGCTTGATGCGGAATTCCTTCATGGTCTTTTCCACGGTCTCGGCGTTGCACAGCGCGATTTGGGAATGCGTGACGAGCTCCGACTTCAAATACTCGATCAGGAGCGACGTCGTGCGGTTGTCCTGCTGGTCGGATGAAATGGGGCGGGAGAGGTCGTCAAAGACGAGGATGGAATAGGGCTTGCCCGCGAATGCGGTAAGGGAGACAAGCATGGCGACCGCGAAAACTGCGATATGTTTGAACATGGCTGGATTCCTTTCAGTCCGGATGATTCGCATCTGCCGGAAACAGTTATTTTGGATACCGTAATTATAATAATCTATCACGCGAAACGCAACTTTCAAGCCGATCCGCGTTTTTTTCCGCTGTTTTTTCGCCCTTTCGCGCGTTTTTTTCGGTTTTCCGTTTGGAATCGCCTCTTTCCCGTGCTATAGTTTTAGGTCTGACTCACATAAAAACAATTCCCATATCATTCAAGGATTCCCGCCATGTTCAAAAAGCATGCCGCTTTCTCGTCCGAAGTCCGCACCGCCATGCGCGGCGGCGACGGCTCCGTCACCCTCGAACACATCTGGAAACCCGGCGTGGAAATGGGGTCCCCCGCCCGCATGTTCTCCCGCCTGGTCCTCCGCCCCGGCTGCTCCATCGGGTGGCATGTCCACGAAAACGAGGAGGAGATATTCTACATCCTCGCGGGACAGGCGCGGATCGACGACAACGGCGCCGAGGTCATCGCGTCCGCCGGAGATTCCGTCATCACGCGATCCGGCGAGGGGCACTCCGTGGCGTGCGAAGGCGCCGACACGCTCGAAATCCTTGCGTGCATCGTCCGATATGTCAACGAATGACCGTTCCGGCATGACGAACGTCGCAATCATCGGCTTCGGCCTCCTCGGAGCGTCCTTCGGGCTTGCGCTCGACGGTGTGCCGGGCATCCGCCGTCTCTGCTGCACCCGAAACGCCGCCGCCCGCGAATGGGCGATCGAATCGCACGCCGCCGACTTCACCTCGGACGATCCCGCCGAAGTCATCCCGCAAGCCGATGTCACGTTCCTGTCGCTCCCGCTCCCCGTCATCGTCCGGTACCTCACGGACTACGCGCAGCTCTGGCGGCCCGGCTCCATCGTGACGGATATGGGCAGCGTGAAGGGCGCGATCCTCCAGGTCGCCGAACGCACCGTGGTGCCGCGCGGCGTCGTGTTCGTCGGCGGCCACCCGATGGCGGGCACCGAATACTCCGGGCATGTCCATGCGTTCCCCACGATGTTCCGCGGCGCGGATGTCTTCCTGTGCCCCGCCTCGAACGCGACGGACGCGCACGTCGAGGTTGTCGCCGGATTCTGGCGCGCGGTGAAGACGAACGTGATCCGCATCGACCCGGACGAACATGACGACCTGGTCGCGCACACCAGCCACGTGCAGCACATCGTGGCGTCCGCGCTCGCACTCACCATCCTCGGCAGCGAGGACCCGCGCGAAAAGATGCTCCGCGATGCCGGCTGCGCGGGCGGGTTCCGCGACACCAGCCGAATCGCCTCCAGCAATCCGGTCATGTGGCGCGAGATCATCGAGTTCAACACCCCCGCGATCCTGACCGCCCTCGACAACTTCCAGAAGAAGCTCGACGTCCTGCGCGGCGAAATCGCGTCCGGCGACTACGACGCGTTCCAGCGGGAATTCGCCCGCGGGAAGGAACTCCGCGACGCCTGGCTCGTGAAGCACATGCGGAACAAGTAATCCGGCTCCTGCGCCGACGTCCCCGTCGGCGGGGAAAGGATGCGGATGCCCTTGAAAATTTTTGCTTTATTTTTTGAAAGATACTTGAAACTCTTTTCAAAACGGTGTATAGTGATATGCTTCTTTCGCATCCTCCGTCTGCACCGGGTCTTTCCATCTCAAAAAAACTTAACGGGAGCTAACCGTGGTCATCACCGAATCCATTCAAAAAGCCATTCAGTCCGCAATCGACAAATGCGGCAGCCTGCTCAGTTTTTCCCGTTCGGTCGGGGTCTCGCATACGACCGTCGCCTTCTGGCTCAACGGCCGCACGCGCAAGATCAATTCCACCGTGTGGGACAATCTCCTGCCTTTGATACGGGAGTATATGGAGCAGGAATCCGACGGTTCCTATTCCTATCCGAACGAACCCGCCGTCAGGAATCCGGCCTATGCCTTCCGCGAAAAACACGCCGGACGGTACGGCACGGTACAGAATGCGCCGGCACCGCTGCTCCTGCTGAACGACCTGAAGGACTTTGACCCCCAGATCGATTCGATCGAGGAGATTATCCGGAAGAAGTCCAAACGCATCGTCTCGTTCACATCGCCGGTCCAGGCGGGGTTCTTCGCGGTCGAGGTCGACAAAAAGCGAAGCGGATTCTTCCCCGTGGGAACGCGTCTTCTGCTTCGGGGGCTGGACGCGCCCGGCGACGGCGACACGGTGCTCGTGAAGCTCCGGAACAAAAAGGATTATCTCTTTGCTGTCTATACCCGCAAGGACGACGCGGTCGTGCTGAAGCCGCTTCAGGGCTCCGCCGCGGAACATCGCATCCCGCGGGCGGATTTGCACAACGTGTGCTGCTGGATTGTTCCGATCCGTGAGGCGGTCCAGGTCTTCTGACGCCCGTTTGCCTCTCCGGAAGCGGCGCGCTGAACTATTTCGCGTCCTCCACGCCGGATAGCGTGACGCGCGGCAGGCAGCCGTGCGTTTCCAGGTACAGGAGCTTCGGACCTTCGGCGGTCGGGTCAAGCTCGACCGCCTTCTTCGCAAGTTCGGAGGCGGATTCCTTCCGGCCGAGCGCCAGCTCGTTGCGCCCGAGCGCGCCGAGACGTGCCGCCTCGCGTTTCGCCTCCGGCGAGATCACCTTGAACACCGTGTAGACGCGGTTGATGCCCTCCATCCCGCGCGGGACGTCGAGCCGGTAGAACCAGTGGAGGCTGTCCGGGTCGACGATCATGAGGTTGACGATTGACTCTGGCTTGATCTCGTTCGCGCCGGCGATATAGCGATTCGAGTAGATCGAATAGGTGAAGACCGCGCCCTTGTTGTAGACCAGATAGTCCGCGCCGTATTCGCCGCAGTAGCGCGCCAGGTCGAGTTCGGACCCGTGGAACAGCGCATTCAGGTATTTTTCCGTGGCGTCGCGGATGCGCTTCATGCCGAACTGGGGGTTCATGACCAGCCCGGTCCCCGCGTACGCCTTCAGCATCGGTCCGACCGTGAAGTTCGCCGCCACGCCCTTGCCCGCCACGGCCTCCTTGTGCTGGCGGAACCACATGACCAGCAGGGCGGTTTCCTTGAGCGGGACGTCGCCCGTATACCGGCGGGGCGTATCGACCGACACAACGGTCTCCCAAAAGATAACGAACGCGAAGACGCCGATCAACACGCGGCGGATGCGCCGGAGCAGGCGCGGACGGTCGAAGACGACCGTGCACGCTTCGGCGGGGTCGACCTTCCACGGGGCGTGCCGGAACGCCCGGAGGTACGAGCAGACGAGCATCGGCAGGGAGACGCAGAGGAACAGGATCACGAACTCGTGGTAGCGCACGATGTAGACGAAGCCGACGATGAACCCGACCGTGAAGATGTTCGGCAGGAACGTCCGCGAAAGCGTTTTCATGAACTCCTCCCTGGGGATGCGGAAGAGCGTCAGCCCCAGCAGGAGCGCTGCGTACAGCGCCAGCGTGACCGGGAGAAGTCCGAACAGGAACCGGGCGAGCCCGAACTGGAGGCGGCGTCCGAAAACGAGGCTCGGGAAGAACGACGACGCGATCTCCCAGGTGGCGGAGTGCATGGAGGGAGTCCACATGATGCGGGCGTCGTAGTTCAGCAGCAGGGCGTTCGCGGGCTTCACGTTGTTGAACTGGATCTTCGCCTTCATCGCCTCGGAAAAATGGCTGTAGTTCGAGGCATATTCCGGGGTGTTGCCGAACTGCGCCCAGTTCATGTACAGGACGGTCGCCAGCAGCGGTGCCGCCAGGCGCAGCGCGAGTCTGCGTCCGCCGGACAGATTCAGGCGGCGGGACACGTGCTGAAGCGCATAGCAGCAGAAGAGCGACGGGATCGCCACCCAGAGGATCGGCGCGTGGATCAGCCCGTAGGTGATATTGAACGGCACGACGAGGGCATTCAGCAGCACGGCGGCGGCGATCGCGATCCAGGAATACAGCAGGCCGCGTTTCATCCGGTATCCGCAGACCGCCCGCAGGACCTCGGTCAGCGCCCACGCGGAGAAGATCATCTGGCACAGGTCCCAAGCGATGAACGCCAGAAACACCACGCAGAAGATGATCGGCGTCTTCCACCAGCGCGGACGGGCTCCGCACCAAGCAGCCAGCACGAACGTCATCGTGATCAGCGGGATGCAGAATTCACCGCGCACCAGGTCCTGTCCGGTGGAACGTGCGATCGCCGACAGCGCCACGGCGTGCAGGAAACCGCCGCAGAACGCCAGTCTGCGCGGACATTTCAGCAGCAGGAGCCACAGGAAGATCAGCGCGGACGTGAGCGACGCCCACAGCCTGATTTGCGCGCTCATCCACTGCGCCATGTACGGATGGTCCTGGAACAGCTTTTCGCGCGGGGAGCTCTCCGGATCGGGCGCGACCGTCTGTTTCAGCCGCCAGCCCCAGCCGAGGAACCATTCCAGCGCCATGTTCATCTGTGCGTAGGGCGGGATGTCCTCCATGTGCTTCAGTGTCTCGTCTCGCTCCGGTACGCCCTTTCCCTCGGCGATGTCCTCCGAATAGGAATACATCATGGCGCTCTCGATGGTGAACGGCGAGAAGTTGTTATGGCGGAGCGGGAGGAAGCGCTCGAAGAAAGAACGGTGCACACGTTCCCGTTGCGGGACCTCGCCGATGATCTCGTTCAGCATCTCCACGGAGGTGTTGTAGTGGTAAGTGCGGAACGCGAACGCCGTGAGGAGGATGAAGAGGAAAAGGAAGGTGTTCCAGAGGCGTCTGTGCCCGGATATGAACGAAAAGAGTTTGTTTTTCACGTGTACTGCTTCCTTCCCTGCGAAGACGGGATGCCGAGTTCCTCGCGGTATTTCGCAACGGTGCGGCGCGCCACGTCGAGCCCCTTCTTTTTGAGCCCCTCCGCGATTTTCTGGTCGGAGAGCGGGCGGGCGGGATTTTCGTTTTTGACCGCCTCGCGGATGTACTCCTTGACGGCGGAGCTGGAGACGTCCTCTCCGTCGGTGTTCTGGTATCCGCCGGTGAAGAAGTCGCGGAACTTGAACGTGCCGACGGGCGTCGCCATGTACTTGTTCGCGATGGCGCGGCTCACGGTGGTCTCGTGGACGCCGAGGCGGTCAGCGACGTCGCGCATGGTCATGGGGCGGAGGTGTTCCGAACCCTTTTCGAAGAAATCGTGCTGCTGGTCCGCGATGATGCGGGCGATGCGGACGATGGTGCTTTCGCGGTCGGCGAGCGCCTTGCGGATCTCCATGAGGCTTTTCAGGTTCTTCAGGATGTAGTCGCGGGTTTCCTGGTCCGTCAGCGGATCGTCGAGCATTTTCATGTACCGGTTCGGGATCAGGAAACGCGGCTCGTATTCGCGGTTCGGACGCACGGTGTATTCGTCGCCGGAGCGCTCGACCGTGACCTCGACCGGGCAATAGTCTGTTTTTGACTGCGCGATGGAGGCGGCGGGACGCGGGTTGCAGGTGCGGCGGAGTTCGTCCGCCATCGCCTTCACGTCCGCCACGGTCACGCCCATGTCCTTCGCGATCTTCGGGAGGCGGTTGTGCTCCAGGTCGTCCAGGTGGCGGGTCACGAACTCGGTCATTCGGTCCGTTTTCTTCCCGGCGCGTTCGAGCTGGATCAGGAGGCATTCCGGCAGGGAACTTGCGCCGATGCCGGGCGGGTCGAATGTCTGCACGAGGCGGAGCGCGGTCTCGGCGGTCTCCAGCGGACACGGCACCGCCTGCGCGATTTCGGCAGGGACGCTGCGGAAGAAGCCGTCGTCATCGATGTTGCCGATGACTTCTTCGGCGGCGCGGCGCACTTCGGGCGTGCATTTTTCGGCGTTGAGCTGTTCCAGCAGGGTTTCCTGCAGCGAAACTTCCTGCGCCACGGAATTAAACATGTATTCGCGGCGTTTCTCCGCCTCGCTGTCGGACGCTTCCCCGCCGGCTTTTCCCTCCGGATTCGTGGACAACCATTCGTCTTCGCCATCCAGGATGCGGTCCAGCGTCTCTTCGTAGTCCTGACGGTTCTCGTCCAGGTTCTCGAACGGAGCATCCTCCGGAAGCAGACCGTCGTCCAGCCCGGACAGGTCATCCTGCTCGGGATCGTCGTCGCCGAAGTCGGACTCGTCGTCCTCGGTCGTGATCAGGGGGTTCTCCGCCAGGATGTCCGCGAAGGAACCGGAAAGCTCCATGGCGGGCGCCTGCAGCGCCCTCAGCGCCTGGAGGTGCTGAGGCGAAAGAATGTGGGTCTGTTCCAGACTTTGGTTTGCGCCCTGGGCGAAGTTCTGATCCATTGTGTTTTTTCCCGGATGAAAGAATAATATCTTCATACTATATCCCCGAAACGCCGTTTTTTCAAAAAAAAGACGCCGGTTTTCGCATTATTTTATAGGAAAATGTCTGAAACCGTGCTATATTATGTTTTGACTTTTATTTTTGAATCAAGGATACTACCCAGGAGACCGTCATCATGCCGGAAATGCCGAAAGCATATCTGCCCGCCGAAATCGAAGAGAAATGGTACGCCGAGTGGGAGGCGAACAAGCGCTTCCACGGCGAACCCAATCCCGACAAGAAGCCCTATTCCATTGTCATCCCGCCGCCGAACGTGACCGGCATCCTCACCATGGGCCACGTCCTGAACAACACGCTCCAGGACATCCTCATTCGCTGGCACCGCATGATGGGCGAGGAAGTCTGCTGGTTTCCCGGCACCGACCACGCCGGCATCGCCACCGAGAGCAAGGTAGACAAGGTCCTCCGCGAGAAGGAAGGCATCGACCGCCGCACGCTCGGACGCGAGAAGTTCATCGAACGCGTCTGGGAATGGAAGAAACTCTACGGCGGCACCATCATCAGGCAGCTCCGCAAGCTCGGCACGTCCTGCGACTGGGACCGCGAGCGCTTCACCATGGACGAGGGGCTCAGCGCCGCCGTCCGCAAGGTTTTCGTCCAGCTCTATGAAAAAGGCTACATCTACCGCGGCAAGCGCATGGTGAACTGGTGCCCCGCCGCCCAGAGCGCGCTTTCCGACGAGGAAGTCATCTACAAGGAAGTCAAGGGCAAGTTCTGGCATTTCCGCTATCCGCTCACCGACGGCTCCGGATACCTCGTCGTCGCCACCACGCGTCCCGAGACCATGTTCGGCGACACCGCCGTCGCCGTCCCGCCCGGCGATCCGCGCTACAAGCACCTCGTCGGCAAGACCGTGAACCTGCCGCTCACCGACCGGAAGATCCCGATCATCGAGGACGAGCACGCCGATCCGGAAAAGGGGACTGGCTGCGTGAAGATCACGCCCGCGCACGACCCGAACGACTACCAGGTCGGCAAGCGCCACAACCTCGAATTCATCAACGTCATGAACCGCGACGGCTCCATGAACGCCCAGTGCGGCAAATACGCCGGTCTCGACCGCTACGAATGCCGCAAGCAGTGCGTTGCGGAGATGGAAAGCCTTGGTCTCCTCGAAAAGATTGAGGACATCGTCCACAACGTCGGCTTCTCCGAGCGCGGCGGCGTGGAGATTGAAACACTCCTCAGCGACCAGTGGTTTGTCCGCATGGACGAGCTCGCCAAGCCCGCCATTGAAGCCGTCCGTTCCGGCGCGATCAAGTTCTACCCCGACCGCTGGGCGAAGACCTATTTCCACTGGATGGAGAACATCCAGGACTGGTGCATCAGCCGCCAGATCTGGTGGGGGCACCGCATCCCCGCCTGGTACCGCGGCGACGTGAACGACGAGAAGCGCGAGGTCTATGTTGGCGTGAATCCGCCCGAAGGCGACGGCTGGTACCAGGAGGAGGACGTGCTCGACACCTGGTTCAGCTCCTGGCTCTGGCCCTTCTCCATCATGGGCTGGCCGGAGGACACCGCCGAGCTCAAGTATTTCTACCCGACCAACGACCTCGTGACCGGTCCGGACATCATCTTCTTCTGGGTCGCGCGCATGATTATGGCGGGATACGAGTTCAAAGGCGACCTGCCGTTCCGCAACGTCTACTTCACCAGCATCATCCGTGACGAGCTCGGGCGCAAGCTCAGCAAGTCGCTCGGCAATTCGCCCGACCCGCTGAAGGTCATCGAGACCTATGGCGCCGACGCCCTCCGCTTCTCCATCGTCTACATCGCGCCCGTCGGCATGGACATCCGCTACTCCAATGAGAAGTGCGAGCTCGGTCGCAATTTCGCGAACAAGCTCTGGAACGCCTGCCGCTTCCGCACCATGCAGGGACCCGTCTCCGCATCGTTCGACAAGCTCGCGATCCCGGTCGAAAAGCTCACGCAGGACGAAATCCACATGCTCAACACGCTCGAAAAGGCGTGTGCCGACGTGAACACCTCCCTCCGCGAGTTCCGGTTCCACTCCGCCGCGCACGACATCTACGAGCTGGTCTGGAACAACTTCTGCGACTGGTTCATCGAGGCGTGCAAGCCGCGCTTCAACGCCGACGAAGCCGCGAAGCAGCAGGCGCTCGCCGTGCTGGACTACGCGCTCTGGAAGCTCCTCCGCCTCCTGCATCCCTTCATGCCGTTCATTACCGAGGAGCTCGCCCACCGCATGGGATTCCTTGCCGACGGCGAATCCATCATGACCGCGGCGTTCCCGGAAGCCGACCTCAAGCTTCCGGCAGACGCCGACAAGATCTCCGAGATGACCGCCGACAAATACGCACTCATCTCCGCCGGCCGCAACCTGCGTCTTTCGAACAACATCGCCCCCGGCAAGCGCATCGAGTACCACATCCGCGCCGCCTCGCAGGAGATCCTGGATTCCCTCTGCGAACAGATGGATTCCCTCACAGCCATGCTGAACGCCTCCCTCATCAGCATCTCGCTGGAAAACTACGCCAGCGAAGACGGCACGCCCGCACCGTCCATTGTCTGCGACGCAGGCGCGATCTTCCTGCCGCTGAAGGGCCTCGTGGATCCCGCCGCGGAACGCGAGAAACTCACGAAGCAGAAAGCCGAGCTTACCGGCTGGATCAAGGCGGCGGAGGCGAAGCTTAACAACGAGAAGTTCGTCAGCCGCGCCCCGGCGAAAGTCGTCGAGGATGTGAAGACGCAGCTCGCCGACCTGAAGGACAAACTCGCCCGCGTCGAGGAATCCCTCGCCGCCTTCAAAGGCTGATCTTCTTCCCGGTTCTGCACAAACAGCTCAAAAGATTCAGGCTCCCTCCGTTTCCGTGGCGGGAGCCTTCCTTTTGTATGTATATTTTCTGGTTTTGATTTATTATTTTTCGATCCTGTCTTGAAAAAGCGCAAAACGACAGCATATTATTTCATTAGAACTATGCCCTTGTAGTAAGACAAAACATCAACTAAGGAGAAAGACAAAATGCGCGGACAATCGAAAAAAACGAATGAGACATTAATTCAACGGGAACGCAAACGTGTCGAAGAGTATTTGGACAGATTCATCAAAAAAGATAAAAAGGGGCATGTTCGCCTGACAGAGGATAATGCAACAAAAATCGAAGCATTGATTCGTTTTAATCCAAGATATGGAAAAACCACAAATGAAGAAAACGACAAATGTGCAATGAGTTTAATTAAAAAATTGAAAACAGATGAGAGGCTTTACAAAGACGGCGAACATATAAGGAACATTATTGGACGTATTAACTCTGAGAACTCAACGCGAATGAGTACGAATGATATGGATGACCTCAGAGATATCATTGTTGGCATTCCTAAGGATGATTTGCTCAAAATGCTTAAAAATGATAATGGGGAATACGAGCTGATTGACATTCTAGCAAGGGAAACAAAGCAAGATAAACGCGCAAACTTTTCTTTTGCGACAAAGTTTTGCCATTATATGTGCTTTTATTTGTTTGATGAAGAAAAAGAAAAAAAGTATCAGGATAACTACTCAATCTATGACAACAATGTAATAAATACCATTTCGGACTATAGGAAGAATAAGGAAAAAATTCCTCGCTATGATAAAGAATCGACAAAAGAATCTCCCGCACAGTATTATAAAAACTATCAAATAATTATAGATAAGATTCTTGCAAGGAAACATGACAAAATATCCAGGAATGCGTTTGATCACATTTTATGGTACTGCCTTAAAATAGGTGAGAGCCGTAAGGCAAAGAAGGAATCTCAAACAATAAGCAAGGGGAAGAAGAAATCGCCTTTCCTGTCGCAACCTTCCCCTAAACGGAAGAAAGCTCTTGCTGTTATTATATTGGACAGCAATAATAAGCAATCGTTAGGTCCTATAAAAAAGAAAACTGACATCCAAGGCAAAACAAACCAATAATCAACTGGAGTTTTTTTAACAGTTCAGGCTCCCTCCGTTCCCGCGGCGGGAGCCTTTTTCGCGTATTGTCTGGAACGCCGGATCGGTCTAACTGTCTCAAGCCAATATACAAAAGACCCCCCGGTCATATCACCGGAGGGCGAAAGAGAAGCGAATTCGGAAAATCTGAACGCGGCGCTTATTTATGGATGAGGCCGAGCCATTCCTGAAGGACGGGTGCGACCTTGATGAAGAGCGGGGTGAAGACGACGGCGACCATGCTCATGAGCTTCACGAGGATGTTCAGGGCGGGACCACTGGTGTCCTTGCAGGGGTCGCCGACGGTATCGCCGATGACCGCGGCGCCGTGGACCGGGTTCTTGGTGCCGTCCGGGAGCTTCTTGCCGCCGAAATTGCCTTTTTCGATGTGCTTCTTGGCATTGTCCCACGCGCCGCCGGCGTTGTTCAGCATGCAGGCGAGGGAGAATCCGCAGGTGAGGCCGCCGATGAGCAGACCCATGATGCCGGGCACGCCGAGGACCAGTCCGGTGGCGACCGGGATGATGATGGCGAGGAGCGCGGGGAGCATCATCTCGTGCTGCGCGCCCTTGGTGGAGATCGCCACACAGCGGGTATAGTCGGGCTTGCCGGTACCGTCCATGATGCCGGGGATGGTGCGGAACTGGCGGCGGACCTCCTCGACCATGCGACCGGCGGCGCGTCCGACTGCCTTCATGGTGAGCGCGCAGAAGACGAACGCCATCATGGCTCCGAGGAAGCATCCGCAGAGGAAGAGCGGGTTCATGATGTTGATCTTGAAGAAATCGACGAGGATGGCGAAGTGGTCGGAATCCATCAGAAGCCTCGCTTTGACCTCCATCGGGAACGCGTTGAACTTGCCGCCCCAGATTTCGATCTCCTGGATCTCGGCGGCGAGCAACGCCATAGCGGTGAGCGCGGCTGATCCGATGGCGAACCCCTTGCCCGTGGCGGCCGTGGTGTTTCCGAGCATGTCGAGGGCGTCGGTGCGTTCGCGGACGTGCGGCGGGAGCGAGGACATCTCGGCGTTGCCGCCGGCGTTGTCGGCGATCGGTCCGTAGGCGTCCGTGGCGAGGGTGATGCCGAGCGTGGCGAGCATGCCGACGGCGGCGAACCCGATGCCGTACAGGCCGAAGATCGTGCCCTGCGTGAAGCCGCCCGCGAAGGCGAACGAGCTGATGATTGCGGCGACGGTCGCGACGACCGGGATCGCGGCGGAGAGCATGCCGAGGGAGAGGCCGTAGATGATGGTCGGGGCGGGGCCCATCTGCGCCTGCGCGGCGAGTTCCTTGGTCGGCTTGTATTCGTCTGAGGTGTAGTATTCCGTGCTGTAGCCGATCACCACGCCGGCGATCAGGCCGGAGACGATCGCGCCGAACACGCCCCATGTGAGGATGCCGCATCCCGCCAGCACGGCGCACGCGACTACGATCAGGACGGAGCTGCCCCAGGTGCCGAGGCGCAGCGCGCGCAGGAGCGTGCCCATGCTCGCGCCTTCCTTGCAGCGCACCGCGAAGATGCCGATCAGCGACAGCACCACGCCGATGCCCGCGACGATCATCGGGGCGTTCACGTAGGCGACCGTGGTCTTCATGGCGGCGGGGATGGCAGCGCCGAGGTCGGCGGTGGAGAGGATGGAGCCGCAGGTGGTCTTCATCGCGGCGGGGATGGCCGCGCCGAGGGCGGCGGTGGAGAGAATGGAGCCGCAGTAGGATTCGTAGAGATCCGCGCCCATGCCCGCGACATCGCCGACGTTGTCGCCCACGTTGTCCGCGATGGTGGCGGGGTTGCGCGGATCGTCCTCGGGGATGCCCGCCTCGACCTTGCCGACGAGGTCCGCGCCGACGTCAGCCGCCTTCGTGTAGATGCCGCCGCCGACGCGGGCGAAAAGCGCCTGCGTGGACGCGCCCATGCCGAAAGTCAGCATCGTGGTCGTGATCTCGACGAACTTGTGCGAGACGTCGAATCCGGGCGCGACGAGCGGGATTCCGAGGAACGAAAGCCCCTGTGTCATGTGTTCGGGCGTATAGACCAGGCGGTCCAGGATGAAATACCACACTGTGATGTCGAAGAGGCCGAACCCGACCACGGCGAGCCCCATGACCGCGCCGGACCGGAACGCCACCTGCAGACCGCGGTTCAGGCTTTCGCTCGCGCCCTGCGCCGTGCGGCTGGACGCGCTCGTAGCGGTCTTCATGCCCACGAAGCCGCAGAGACCGGAGAAGAAGCCGCCCGTCAGGAACGCGACCGGGACGAAGGGGTTCTGAAGCTTCAGGACCGCCAGGATCGCGAAAATCACGAAGAGGACGGCGAAGACGATGCCGACGCGGGAATACTGCTGTTTCAGGTACGCCATGGCGCCGTCGCGCACGTATCCGGCGATCTCCTCCATGCGTTCGTTGCCCGTGCCGGCGCGTTTCATCAGCACGTAGCACAGGAAAGCGGCGAGAAGGGCGATGATGGAGCAGACGGGAGCAATCCACCAGATGGACGTAGATCCGAACATAAGAACAAACCTCCGGATGTTGAAAAAAACAAGAGATAAGAAACAGAGTGAATGCTATTTAAAATACCCCATATAAAGGGTTTTTTCAAGCCGGAAACGTGTTTTCACAAGAGGAAAGTCCCGGATATGCGTATTCCCGCTATGCCGCCGAAAAAACATCAGGTTATCTGTCTATTCAGCCGGATGGTGGTTCAGCAGCCGGGCAAATAGAGCAATATGCGAGGAATTGAAGTGCGGCTGGCTGAAAGCAGCCGATTCCCGGCGCCGCGTCCTGGGTTTCTTCGTTGTGCTGTTTTTTTGTTTTCTTATGAGATATGCTTGCAAAAAAGTGAAAGCGCTGTATATTGTGAAGAATGGTCGAAGGAAAACAGCCCCGCAATCTCCTGCTCAACCGAACCCGGACGGACTTGAATAATATGACGGAAAATAGAACAAGATTTGAGACGATCAAAGATGAATTTCATGTTGCGTCTTATATTCATCCGTGCGTTGTTCCATACCGTCTTGATTCACGCATGAAAAAGGTTGAGCAAGCAAGCAAGCAAGCAAGCAAGCCTTTATTATTTTTTAATAAAGGCTCACTTCAACCGGAAAGATTGTTACCGGTTCCGTTTCCTTCCTCCTGTAAAACAGTCCGTTTTCGCATCCGCCCGAGCTGAAAAGGCTTCCCGCACCGGGAGGAAAGTCGGCAGGACTGTTCCCGCATCCGTTTCCATGACAAAAACCGACAACAGGGGCACCAAATGAGCAAAAAAGAACCGACGCCCGAAGAACGTGAACAGGAGCAGAAGGCTTTTGAAGAACGTGAAGCCCGCCGCACGGAGATGATGCATGCAAACCTCAACTACGGGAACATGAGGGGGATTGGCGGCATCATCATCTGGGGACTCATCGTCGCGGCGGTATTCGGCTTGATGTATTACCTCTCCAAAAACTGAATCCCCCCGACTTTTTGTGAGAAAAAAACAGGAAAACGGAAATCCGGTGTTAGATTTGCCCCGTGAAAGCAGATATATATAATAGCGTCCGGAAAACGGACATGCATTCGTACTTATGAATCATTACAGTTCATCCGCACATTGAAAACAACCTACCGCCCCCGACCATGCCAGAACAAAACTCTTCCCCAATCAGCGAAACAACAGCCAAAGAAGCCTGGACAAAGCTGTTTTACATATCCGATATCCTGAGAAATACATCCTACAGCCTCATCGAGCATGAGCACATCAATTTCGCCCAGCTCCCGATCATACAGTTCTTTTTCGAGTGTCCGGACGCCTGCCCCCCGATGAAGGACCTGATCACCATTTCCGGGTTGTCTTCCGGCGCACTTTCCCAGGCTGTCGACGCCATGGTCAGTATTGGATTGCTGACCCGCGTCCCGTCCAAAACGGATTCCAGATTAAGGCTGGTGCATGCGACGGAAACGCTGACGAATCTCCGGGTCAAGCCGTTCCGGCATTTTGAAAAGATGCTGGACGCATTCCGGCAGGCGGACGGCGTCGATCCGGAGGAGATGCGCGCCGTGGAGGATCTGTTCGTCCGCCTCGCGGAAAGCCGGACCGGCGGCGAACATGCCGTGGCGAGGTGCGCCTCCGATTTGGAAATACCCGGTCTTGTCGCCTGCGCTTCGCGGAAGCTGGACAATCTTCCCGTATGGATGTATCTTCTGCACTTTACCACAAACATGAAAATGCCGACCCTGATGTTCCTCTACGGGCACCGTGGCAGGATCTCGCTCGGCAAACTCCGGATCCTGAATTATCTTTTCTCCCTGTCGTACAAGGGAAGCGCCCGCGGTCGGAAGAAGACGGCTCCCACCATTCTTGATCTTGCGGTAAGATTCCAATGCAAGCCCGGACTCGTGTTGCAGACCGTGGATTCCCTGTGCGCGGACGGGCTGACGGAACAGGCTCCGTCCAAGTCGGACCATGGCCGCCTGGTTAAGCTGACGCAGAAAGGGCATTTCATACGGCGGATGAGTTCGGAATCGTACACGCGGTTCATGCGGAGCTTCCTCGGCGGAATCAAGCCGGAGGAAGTCGAACTCTTCATGCGGTACCTTGACCTTATGCTGCTTTTCCTCAAAACTGACGGAAAGGCGTTTCTCTGTCCCGGCGAACAGCCTGAAATGTTCGGGTGAACGGCGGCGGGCAGGGCAGGCGGATGTCCGCCGGATCGCCCGCGACGGCATATCACATTTCAATTCCGACGGGAAAGCCGGTCATGAATCTCCGGCGTCCGGTTTTTGTGCATTTTTCAATGTAAATTCGGCTGTCGTATTTCATCCATTCTCCTCCCATTAGGGGGATTTGAAGCAATTCCGGACAATGCTGTACAATCTTCTTCGTCCGCGTTTTTTTCTCTTCCACGTACTTGATTCCCCTTCATTTCACCTGAATCCGGCACATTTTCAATAAATCATAAAAGAAATTCGGAAAATGACTTAAAATTCGGTTGCGTTATTGCATTTCCGGTGCTATATTAAAGCATACGCCCCGCCAACAACTGTTAACTGAGCAAGTAAGGAGTTTTTCTATGGCTACCCTGAAAGACATTGCCGATCGCGCTGGGGTCAACATCGCCACCGTCTCACGTTTTTTCAACAACCGCAACCTCGTCAAAGCCTCGACCGCCGACAGGATCGACGCCATCGTCAAGGAGCTCGGCTACCGCCAGCGCGCCAGGCGCCAGGGACCGCGCACCCCGGACCGCATCGGCATCCGGCATTTCCGCGTGATGATCGTCCTCAACTCGATCTCATCCATCGAACAGTATTTCCACTGGGGCTCCACCACGCGTTTCATCTCCGCGGTATTCGAAGAGCTTCAAAAGCTTGATATCTCCATGGAATTCTGCATCATCGGCGAGGACGGATCCATCCCGGAACGCCTGAATCCCGACTACTGCGACGGTGCGATCATTTGCAGCGAGCCGGAGGATCCCGCCGTGCGGGCGCGCCTGCATCAGCGGCTCATGGGCATCTCTACCGTCAATACGTTCCTCAACGCCGACAACGGAGACAACGATTTCGACGTCGTGAAGTTCGACAGCGCCGAGATTTCCCGCCTGAGCACACGGTATTTCTTCGAGAAAGGCGTGAAGGAGATCGCGATCTTCCCGGAGCGTAAAATCCGTTTCTCGCACAAGGAACTCGTCGATTCCCTCAAGTCCGAATGCGACCGGGTTGGTCTTAAGCAAAACGACCTCGCCGGCATCGTGCCGGAAAACATCCCTATGAACGAGTATTATAAGAGACTCACGGATGAATTCCTCCAGCTCAAAAACGCGACCGGCATGGTGTTCGTCACCAGCGCGGACATGCTGGGTGTCATGAACGAGCTTCGCGCCCGGGGCATCAACATTTCCAAATACGAGTACATTGCCGCGTTTACCTGCGAGCATACGCTCCACTATTTCGAGAAAGTCCCGCCGTTCATCGACATCAAGCATCAGCAGCTCGGCATCATGACCGCGACGCGCCTTCTCGACAGGATGCACTCGTTCAACAGTCTCCCGCGCACCGACATTGTCATCGCGCCCGAGCTCGTCACGCTCAGCTGAAGGAGGACCAGGACAAGTCCTGGACTGCGGCAGTGCGCTCAGCTTCGCTTGCGCACGGGGACCAGGACAAGTCCTGGACTGCGGTTGTGCCCGGCTCGACGCTCGGGCACGGGGGACAGATAATAATCAGGATTTCGGCACGAGCGGGACCGGGGAGTCCTTCTTATGGAAGAAATCCTGTTCCCATGCGTATTTTTCGCCGCGGAAACAGCTCAAGCGCTGTGTCCAGCGGTAGCGGAGCCCCTTGAAGCACCAGCCGAGCTCGTGATGCCGACAGAGATAGAGGATGTCGCGGGCGGATTCCGCTGCGAATCCGAGGAACGTGCGGAGGAAGGACGGTTTCACGCCGAAGAGCATGCCGTTCGCGATTCCCTCGTTGTAGAACCGTTTCCGCAGGATTTCCGGCGTATAATTGTGCGAATGCACCACGGCGGCGTCCTTCTCGTAGACGACCTTCAGCCCGGATTCGCGGATGCGGAGCGCCCAGTCGATGTCCTCCGAATACTGGAACGCCGGATTGAACCGGATCCGGCGCGCGACGTCCGTGCGGACCGCGGAGAAGACGAGCGAGAACATGAACCCCCATGAGGCCGCGACCGTGCCGTCGCCGAACGCGCGTTCGTAGTCCTTCCGCACCAGAGGGATGGCGTCCGCGCGCGGCAGCTGGTTGCCGTAGACCGCGCCGACGTCTGGATCGCTGAGGCGGGCGACGATGCGTTCCACGGCGTCGCGGCTGCACGGGACGGCGTCAGAGTTGTTGAAGACGATATATTTGCCGCGGGCGGTGTCGATCGCGCGGTTCAGCACGCGGGGCGGATTGTATTTCTGCCCGTCCCACGGGACGACCGTGACGGACGGGAACTCCATGGCGGCTTCAAGCGTGCCGTCGTCGGAATTGTCGTCGAAGAGCAGAATCTCCATGCGGTCCGCGACGGTCTGGTCGCAGAGCATGGAGAGTGTGTCGCGGATGAGGTCGCGGTCGTTGTGGGAACGCACCACGACGGTGATTTCGGGCGGAATGGACCGGGGCTGTGGTTCCGCGGGCATGGGAAATCACGCTCCGGCGTTTTTCAGCTCGAACGCGCCCTGCTTCATCAGGCGGAAGAAATCGGCGATCTCGCGCGGGTGTTCCGCAAGCTCGTTCACGGAGAGAATGCAGGCGGTGGAATCGCGGTCGTCGGGCGAGAATCCGTGCATGCCGGGGATGGGCTTCGCACCCATGTCGCTCGGAACCAGCTGGATGCCCGGATCAAGCAGGAATATTTCGTCGCCGTAGCTGGCGTCGGCGAAATCGACGTGGAGCGCGGACTTTTCCTCCGGGGAAAGCCAGTGGCCGGGCGCGCCGGTCACGGCGTCCATGACCGGCGCGCGCGCATCGGGATTCAGGAACCACACGCGGAGCATGGTGGAATCGTACGCGGCGATGTAGTCCTGCCCGAATTTGAGCGGAAGCGCCTCAAGCATGGACTTGATGTCGGTCTCGCCCTTCAGCGGGGTCATGCCGTGGTCGGAGAAGATACAGAAATCGACCTTGCGGAAATGCGCCCGCGCGGTTTTCAGCAGATCGCGCACCTTGGCGGAAAACGCATCCAGATGCTTCGCCACGACCTCGGGTTCGTGCACGTGGAAATGCAACATGCTGTCCAGCCCGGCGGTATAGACGAAGAAGAACTCCGTGCGCTCCTCCTCCAGCAGCTTTTTCGCGGCGGCGATGTTCTGGTCGTCGTTCAGGTGCCAGTTCGAGATATGGAACGGCACGCCGGATTCGGTCAGGACGTCCCGCAGGTTCTTCACAGGGGCGAGACCGTGCGGCGCGAAAATGTCCTGTTTCTCGCAGTAGTCGAAGAACGGCAGGCGGGCGTACGGCACTCGGTAGAGGTTGAAGTAGCCCGTGTAGTTCCGATGACGCGCCAGCCAGAGGCTCACGCGGTGACGGATGCGGTGGTTGTCGAAGACGACCGACGGGTGCAGGAAAGGATGCAGGAACCGGAAAAACGTGAACGGGGACTTCGCGTCCTTCGGGCGGTAGAAAAAGCTGAAATGACCGTGTTTCGTGGGCGGTTCGCCGGTCAGGATCGTCGGCACGCACGTCGAGGAATAGCCGAATTGCGTGCGGACAGGCAGGCGGACCGGAAACTCATCCATCATAAACTTGTAGCGCTGTGCAATTTCATACCCGAGCGCATCGCTGAACATGAAAATCTTGACACGGTCCTTCAAGGCTTCTTCTCCCAAAAAAATAAAACAAGTGCCTGTTATAATTTAGCACAAAAAAGGCAAAAATCAAGGTCAAAACGGGATTAATTGTATCGTTTCCAGAGGCGGATGAACGTGTCGGTCTCGTGTCCGGGATCCTCCAGGCATGACGTCAGGAGGCGCAGCAGCTTTACGCGCGGATGCACCGCGAGCGGGGAGAGCAGCGCCGGCAGGACCGGTGCGCTGCGGAGGGAGAGAAGCATGGACTTCAGCGAACGCGGTCCGGCGTCCGCGATGCGGCAGGCGGAGAAAAGCGCGTCGGCGGAGGCGATGTGGCGCGTGATCTCCGTGGCGACGAGCGTCATGGTGCGGAACCAGCAGTCGAGGTGATATGCGTAGTCCGGTTCTTTGCCGGGGCACGGCGCGTATTTGAACGCCAGCGCGTCCTCGTATGCCGGAATCAGCCAGGTCGCCTCGTAGTATTTGCGAAGCGCTTCGAGGCGTTCCGTCCCGGTCCGGCGGTAGTCGTGGTGCACAACCAGGATGGCGTCGCCGCAGCCCAGCGCGGTCTTGTGGAGGTTGCGCCGGACGAAATCCGCTTCGTTCGGGTCGGACGCGCGCATCCGGGCGAAGAGAAGCCCCGCGCCGCGGTTGAGGAGAAGGCGCGCCGCCTCGGTCCAGTGGAGTTCTGAGAAGGGACGGACGGGCGCGTCGTCGAAGATGTGTTCGTCGCCGAAAACGATGCGTTTCCCGGCGAAAAGCTCCTGGATCATCAGCGTGTCGGCGTCCTTGTAAAGGGCTTTCAACGACTTGACAAAGCAGAAGTCGATGTCAATGGCGAGCTTGCCGTGCCATTCTCTGGAAAGAGAGTCAAGCAGGCTCCGCAGCCCCGGAGACGGCGGCTGGCCGTTCAGCACCACGAAGAAATCCAGGTCGTTGTACGGCATGCCGTCGGGCGTTGCGCCGCCTTCGCCCCGTCCGTAGCCGCCGCCGAGCGCGACGGCGCGGATTGCGGAGGATTCCGGCGATGCGGCAAGGGATGTGCGGATGCCGTCGAGGGCGTCCTGGATATGGCGTTCAACACGGGGATCAGCGGATTTGGAGTATGGCATGGTCGGAAGAGAATGGAATTGAGTTCAGTTGCTGGAACAGTCGGCGGGGAGTTCGGGGGCGCGGCCGAACTCCTTTCGGTAAAGCCGGACCGCGGTCCGGAGGACGTCCTGCCAGATCTTCGCGTCCATGGCACCCGCGCGGGGCGTGTACGCGGTGATGAACCGGAGGGCGTCGCGCTTCGAAAGCCCGAGGTCCATGGCGGAGAAGAAGATTCCTGCCAGGTCCTTCACGCGGTAACGGCGGCGGATGCGCGGACGCAGCTGCGCCCGGTGGAGGTCGATCACGTGCAGCTTGATGCGTTTCTCCCGGAGCGAGGCGGGATCGAGCAGAAAATGGCAGATGTAGCAGTCGCGGTGGTTCAGGCCGCTGCCATGCATCCGGGCGATGGTCTCGCCCAGGGCGCGGATGATGCGGTTCTTGAGCGCGGGCGGCGGCGGGTTCGTCTTCCAGTCGCGGCAGAAATCCTCGAGCGAAACCATGCCGACGAGGTCCTCGGTCACCAGGAACGACTCCATGGCGGCGGGATTGACGCCGCGGATGCCGAACGCGCATGCCGTCATGGTCGGCACGCCGAGCTTGTTCAGCAGGGAGACCGCGAGGTATTCGTTGGCGGACCCGATCACGGGGAGCTTGAACTGGAGGAGGTTTTTCCATATCTCGCGCCAGCCGACCGGACCGTGGAGCTTGATGAAGTAGGATTTGCCGTCCATGCGGAACCGCATGGTCTTGCGGTTCTTGACGTCGCGGAATACTTCCCCGGTCACAGCGAACGCGCTGGCGAACGGATCCTTGCCCCAGGCTTTCCGGAACGTGTCGTTGACGTAGAGCTTTTCCACGGGAGCCTCGCTCGGATGATCACAGGTTGCCGGGGCGGACGGTCACGTTGCCCTTGGAGTCCGTCATGTAGACGGGCTCCTCCTCCGGTGGCATCTCGGCGGGATCGGAGGCGGACTCCTCCGGCGTGCCGGTCGCACGGATCATGACCTCGAAATACTTCTCCGGATCCTTCTTTTCCCAGCTGCGCTTGTACTCCATCGCGATGCCGCATACGCCCGGACCGATGACCCGGTAGGCGAAGTAGTGCGTGCCCTCCCGCCCCTCGACCGGCCGGAGGCGGCGCGTGCCGTCCGGATCGGGATCGGATTCGTAGCGTTCGCCCTTCTCGGCGAGGATGCGCACGCTGCCCGCGCCGTGGCGGGCATACCAGTCGTAACCTGGCGTGCCGATGGCGCTCAGCGCCACCAGGATCGTGTCGCCGACGCGCAGGTCGAGCGTCCTGCCGGAATCCGAGTTCGTCAGCATGATATGCTGCGGGGAACGGCATGCGGACGTTAGGCAGACGGCGAGGACCGCGAGGAAAAGGCTGAACGTGAACCGGAAAGACTTCATGATGGACGGAGGAGTGATTTCATGGATGCGGAACAGGCGGAACCCGCTCCGGCGGAGAACTGCCTCATGCCGGAGCGGAGGACAAACGGGACCGGACTCAGTTGCCCGCCATCATGTCCGCGGCGTCGGCGGCGGCAGTGGTGATGGGCTTCACGCCGTAGTCGTTCGTCAGGACATCGACGATGCCGGGCGAGAAGAAAGCGGGGAACGTGGGACCGAGGCGGACGTTCTTGAAGCCGAGGGTGAGCAGCGAGAGGAAGACCGCGATCGTCTTCTGTTCGTACCAGGAGAGTACGAAGGAGACGGGGAGCTTGTCGAGCGTGCGGATGCCGAGGGCGTTCTGGAGTTCGAGCGCGATGCGGATGATGGAGTATGCGTCGTTGATCTGTCCGATGTCCATGATGCGCGGGATGCCGGTGATCTTGCCGAGGTCGAGGTCCAGGAAACGGTACTTGACGCCGCCGGCGGTCAGGATGACGGTGTCGGGCGGAAGCGCCTTTGCCAGCTCGGTGTAATACTCGCGGCGTTCGTCGCGTCCGTCCTCGCCCGCGATCACGATGAAACGGCGGATGGTGCCGTTTTCGATGTAGTGCGCGATCTGGGAGATTACGGAGCAGACCTGGTGGTGCCCGAAGCCGCCGGTGAGCACGACGGAGTCGGTGTCGAGCGGCGTGGGTGAGGGGAGCGTCTTGGCGAGCCGGATGACTTCGGAGAAATCCTTCTGCATGCCGATGTGGCGGTGCGTGATGTGCGGCGTGCCCTTGCAGCCGACCATGCCGGTCGTGAAGATGCGCCCGCGGTAGGCGTCCTGCACCGGAGTGATGCAGTTCGAGTTGACGATGACCGGACCGTTGAACGAGGCGAAATCCTGCGCCTGGGTCCACCAGGAGCCGCCGTAGTTGCCCTTCAGGTGTGGGAACCTGCGGAACGCGGGATAGGTGTTGGCGGGGAGCATGTCACCGTGCGTGTAGACGTCGATGTCGGCATGCTCGGTCTGGATCAGGAGTTCTTCGAGGTCCTTCAGGTCCTGCCCGGACATCAGGATGCCGGGGTTCTGGCCCGCCTTCCATGAGACGTGGCAGATGGCGGGGGAGCCGTAAGTCTCGGTGTTGGCTTCGTCCAGCAGCGCCATGGCGATGGAGGCGATGCGTCCGCATTCGACGATCAGCAGCGCGAGGCGTTCGTGCGTGGTGTCGGGCTTGGCTGTGGCGGACAGCACCTTGATGATGAAGTTGTAGATGGCGTTGTCCTCGTAGCCGAGGGCGAGCGCGTGGAACGCGAAGGAGCAGACGCCTTTCAGTCCGCACATGAGGAGGTCGCGGTAGCTGCGCTCCTCGATATCTTCGCAGGAAAGGACGGAAGGATCCACCTGAATGTCGGAATCGAGCGTGCGGAGGGCGCGTTTCGCCTCGTCGATGAGGGAATAGATGCGGTCGGGGTTGAAGTTGGTATCGGTGAGCGTGGCGGACATGGCGCGGACGATGAACCGGCTGAATTCGCGCGTGACGTTGGTGCGGCCTTCAAGGGTCAGTGCGACGGCCTTGAGCTCTGCGATGAGGCGGTCCTGAAGATTGGCGGTCTCGGACGTCTCGCCGCAGCGGCCGCTTGTTGTGCAGCCTTTGTTGCCGAAAGCCTCCTGGCACTGGTAGCAGAACATGGATCCTTCCATCTGGATTTTCTCCTTTATAAAAATGAGGTTGTGTTTCGGAAAATAGGAAATCCCGGATGTATTTTACACGCTGGAAAGCGTTTTGTCAAATCATTTCCGCGGAAAACGCGCAGGATTTGTGAAAATTCGTTCTGAACGCGAAAACGGAGTCGCCCGGGAAACAGGCAGGCGGCTCCGGCGTCAGAAGCACGGAACCGCCATGCCGGTCAATTTTCCGCAATAAGCGGAAATCACGCTTTCTTGACGATCTTGGACCAGGAATCCTTCAGGGCGACCGTGCGGTTGAACACCGGATGCTCCTTGGAGTGGTCCTTCGGATCGGAGAAGAAATAGCCGATGCGCTCGAACTGGACGTGCGTGCCGGGCGGAAGCTCGGCGAGGCCGGGCTCAATGCGGCATTTCGCCACCTTCAGGGATTCCGGGTTCAAGTAACTCTTCCAGTCGGCGTCCTCCGGGATGGCGGAGAGGTCGGGAACCGTGAAGAGCTTGTCGTAGAGTCGGACCTCGGCTTCAAGGGAGTGGTCGGCGGAAACCCAGTGGATGGTGCCCTTGACCTTGCGTCCGTCGGGGGCGTTTCCGCCCTTCGTGGCGGGGTCGTACATGGCGTGCAGCTCCACGATTTCGCCTTTTTCGTCCTTCACGAACGAAGTGCAGGTCACGAAATAGGCGCTGCGGAGACGGACTTCCTTGCCGACGGCGAGGCGGTGGAACTGCTTCACCGGGTTCTCCATGAAGTCGTCGCGCTCGACGTAGAGCGTCTTCGTGAACGGGACCTTGCGCGTGCCGGCGGCGGGGTCCTCCGGATTGTTCACGGTCTTGACTTCCTCGACCTGACCTTCCGGGTAGTTGTCGATCACGAGCTTGAGCGGGTTCATGACCGCCATGGCGCGGCGTGCGGACTTGTTCAGGTCGTCGCGGACGCAGTGGTCGAGGAGTTCGATCTCGGTGAGGCTGTTGAACTTGGTGACGCCGATTGTCTCGCAGAAGTCGCGGATGGCGGAGGCGGGGATGCCGCGGCGGCGCATGCCGCAGATGGTGGGCATCCGGGGGTCGTCCCAGCCGTTCACGAGATTGGTCTTCACGAGCTCGAGGAGCTTGCGCTTGCTCATGACCGTGTAGGTGAGGTTGAGGCGCGCGAACTCGATCTGCTGGGGCTTGCACGGGGTGTCGAGCGTGTTCAGGATCCAGTCGTACAACGGGCGGTGAATCTCGAACTCAAGCGTGCAGATGGAGTGCGTGATGCCCTCGATGGCATCCTCCAGGCAGTGCGCGAAGTCGTAGAGCGGATAGATACACCACTTCGAGCCGGTGTTGTGGTGGTCGGCGTGGCGGATGCGGTAGATCGCCGGGTCGCGCATGTGGATGTTCGGCGACGCCATGTCGATGCGGGCGCGGAGCACCTTGCTGCCGTCCGGGAACTCGCCCGCCCTCATCCGTTCGAAGAGGTCCAGGTTCTCCTCAATCGTGCGTTTGCGTCCGGGCGGCTCCTTGCCGGGCTCGGTCAACGTGCCGCGGTATTCCTTGAACTCCTCCTCGGAGAGCTCGCAGACGTACGCCTTCCCCATCTTGATGAGCTGGACGGCGTACTCGTACATCTGGTCGAAATAGTCGGACGCATGGAAGAAACGGTCCTCCCAGTCGGCTCCGAGCCATTTCACGTCTTCGAGGATGGATTCGACGTACTCGGTGTCCTCCTTCACGGGGTTGGTGTCGTCGAGGCGGAGGTTGAACTTGCCGCCGAACTTCTGCGCGGTGCCGAAGTTCAGGCAGATGCTCTTCGCGTGGCCGATGTGGAGGTAGCCGTTCGGCTCCGGCGGGAAACGCGTCTTGACCGCGCCGCCGTTCTTGCCGGCCTCGAGGTCCTTGCGGATGATCTCGTGGATGAAGTTGTCGGGGAGGTTGATCTCTGTTTCGCTCATTTTTTATCGCTCCGTATGTGATTCAGTCAAAAAACAGAATAATCTATTAGTATAGCATGGTTCAGCCCGGCTTTCAAGCCGGAATCCGAAAGTTCAGCAAAAGTTGACGAAGAGGACCTCCGGCGGACAGCAGATGCGGGCGTGGAACCAGGTCGCGCCGATGCCGGCGCACACATACATCGTCGCGCCGGTCGAACTGTGCCGGTACGCGCCGTACTCCAGGCGTTTGCCGAAACGGGAGGAGGTCAGGACCGCGCCAAACCCTGGAATCCTGAACTGGCCGCCGTGCGTGTGGCCGCAGAGGATCAGCGGCGCGCCCTTCAGCTTGTCCGTAAGAAGCATGGCTGACGCGGCGTCGGGATTGTGCGAGAGCACGCAGACGTTTTCGGAGGGAGGGATCGCCGCCCTGCCGGAAAGCCCGCCGCCCTCCTTGGCGTCGTCAAGCCCGAAAAACTGAATCCCGTGTGCTTCGGCGGTTTCGTTCACAAGGAGCCGGAACCCGGCTTCGCCGAAGAGTTCGCGCCAGCGTTCCATGGGAAGCCATCTGCGCCGCAGCTCCCAGTTGCCGCAGACCGCGAATTTGCTCGGACCGGACGGAAGCGTGCGCAGAAAAACGAACGATTTTGCGATCCAGGACGCTTCCCCGGAGAGGTCTCCGCCGAACGCAATGCAGTCCGGCATCGGAATTGAATCGAAGAGTTCGCGGAACGCTTTCGTGAGCCAATCCGTCCCGCCGCCCTGCTGTACACCCGGGAAAAAACCGCGCACACCCGCGGTCCGGATGTGCGTATCGGAGAAAAACAGGATCGTGCGCCCCGCCAGCTGAGGCTTGGAAACGCGCAGAAAGCGGACGTGTAGCCCGGACGGTAGAACGCGCGTCTCCCCGACAAGCGAGGGGAACGACTGCCAAAGCAGGACGCCCGCGCGCTGTTCTGTGCTCAGCTGCGTTTTCTGTTTCCGGACATAGATCCGGGACTTGAACGGAGAAACGTCCGGCATGGCGGGCACGCGGGCGGAATCGGAATCAGTCGCCGGAGAGTTCTTTGATCATCTCGGCGGGAAGCGGCTCGACCTTCTCGATCACGCATTCGCCGAGTTCGGGCAGCTTGACCTTTTCGCCGACCTTGTGTTCGACGAGCGCCTGTCCGAGCGGAGCCTTGTAGGCGATGCGGCCGCGGTCGACGTCGCCGTCCCAGGCGCCGAGGATGTAGTAGGCGATTTCCTTGCCGTTGCCGTCCTTCAGGAAGACGCGGCAACCCGGCACGACGGTGTCGGTGATCTCGACGTCGCTGAAATTCGTGACGTCCATGAAGCCGAGGGATTTTTCGAGTTCGGAGCGGCGTCTCTGGAGGAATCTGCGCTGTTCCTTGGCGGCGTCGTATTCCGCGTTTTCGCGGAGGTCGCCGAAGCTTCTCGCGTATGCCACGGCCTCGGCGTTCTGCGGGATGAGGACCTCAATGAGGTTCTTGAGTTCCGCCTGCATGCGCTTCTGCGACGCGAACGACGCGACCGGGGGCTGTTCCGTATTGCCGGCGGCGTGGATGCCGAGCAGCTTGCTGCCCTCGCCGCTTTCGATGTATTCCATGAACTCGGGGGAGACGCGACCCATTTTGACCATGACGCTCTGAAGCTCGCTTGCCTGCGTGCGGAATTTCTGGAGGCTGCCGACGATGGACGGGATGTCGCCGTCGGCGTTTTCGATGAGGTACTTGCGAAAATCAGCCTTTTCGCCGAGCAGGATGCGCTTGAGCTCGCGTTGGGCGGCGCCCCATTCCTTCGGGAGGTCCGAGCGGTTCAGGGCGGCGACGACGGTCTCCATGTCAACCAGCGAGGTGATGATCTTGGATTTGATGCGGGTCCTGTTCTTCCAGATCCAGAGACAGATGTCGGCGGAAAGCGTTTCCATCGCGGCGATTTTTCCGATGATGTTCTGGACGAGGGCGGCATCTTCGGCTTCCCGCGCGGCGGCCTCCTCTTTCGACTCGGACGCGGCTTTCTTCCGCGGCTCGAAGAAGACGGTCATGCAGCGGAGCGGGAGCATCAGACCGAGGGAGACATATTCATCCTGCGTGTAGATGGCGCGGGTGGCTTCCAAAAGACCGTCAAGGTCCTTCACCGAAATCTTCGCCCAGATCGCGAGGTTCGCGAGCTTGACGCCGCCGGGGATTGAGGCGGGCCAGAAGGGAACCTGCCCGCGGAGCGGGGTGAACATCGCGGCGAGGTCGTCGCGCGAGGCGTTGAGGGAAAGCCAGGAAATGGACTCGGCGAGCATCTGGACGTCTTTCGGGAGCAGCCTGGAGCTGACGCGGACGAACAGCTTTCCGAGTTTTTCGGCGGACGCGGCGTCAACTGCCACGGGCGCGCCGCTGTCCACAACGCCCTTCAGGAGCGTGTAGAGTTCCAGCACGCTGCGGGAGTCGCTGAAATGACGTCTTCCGGCGGGCGTGGCGGCAACCGGAGCGGCATCCCACCAGGCGGCGAACCCGGAGGCCGGGATATAACGCGGAACGAGGAGATGCTGCACGAGCTCCTGAAGTTTCTGCTCCGGCACGTCGGACAGCGCCAGGCGGTTCAGGATGCGGCGGTATTCGGACGAGGAGCGGATCGAGGCGCCGAGCGGGGAAATCAGATCCATAAGCTCGGGGGTCGTTTCGAAGAAATAGGCGGAGACGATCGCGGTCGCGATCGGGATGGACGAGGAGCTGGAGCCGTCGACCGGAGTGACGGCGATTGTGCCGGTCACGCGGTCGATACCGGTGATGCGCCCGCACTGCCCGGTCTCGGCCTGGTACATGATCGCGGTCGAACGCAGACGCTGGAGCTTTTTGAGGCGGAGCGCGACTTCGCGGACACCGACGCCAGCGTCTTTCGCCCCGAGCGCCTTCACGACGGCGCCGCTGACCATGTAGGGCGGGAGGAGCTTGCGGACCGCGTAGTTCAGCGAACTGCGGAAAGCGGCGGAATCCAGGATGGAGAGCTCGGCGATCCGGACGCAGAATTTAGCCTTTTCGACGGAGGAGGAGATCGCATCGTCCCAAGCTTCGAACAACGCTTCGAACTGGGGCGCCGCAGCGCGGAGTTCCTGGATTCCGTCCGGCGTCGCGAGGCGGTTGACGCGGTCCAGCAGGACGCCGACTGCGTCCTCGTGCTGTTCCAGTTGAGCATACAGGATCAGGTCCGGCAGAGAAAAGTCATTGATACCCATAGAGTGTCGTCTCCTTCGACGTCAGTTTGTCAAGTGGCATTTTTGTATGATTAACTAATTAATGTACACCCGATTCCGGTTTTTTTCAAGTATTTTTCCGCAACTGATCCTTTTTTTTCCCGTTTTTGATTTGATTTTTTTCCGAACGAAACTATCTTTATATTTTATCTTTTGTTTCTGCAAACTCCAATTCAGCTCAATCCGGACTCCCGAACCATGGAATCTTTCGACGTCATCATCTGCGGAAGCGGTCCCGCCGGACTTGCCGCCGGGCTCGCCGCCGCCTCCCGCGGCGCGTCAACGGTCATCCTGGACCCGAACTACGTCATCGGCCGCAAACTCTGCGCCACGGGAAACGGACGCTGCAATTTTTCCAATACTCTGCCGCCGCTCAAGTTCATGGCGGAATTCGGACGGCACGGCAGGTTCATGACCGACGCCCTGCGCGCCGCGCCGCGTGAATTCTTCCTGGAGCTGCTTCAGAAAGAAGGCATCCGCCCGACGGTCGAAAACGATATCCACTATTTCCCCATGAACGGCAGGGCGTCCGACGTTCGGGACGCGTTCCTGCGTGCGGCGAAGCGCGCCGGAGCGGAAACACGCCTGTCCGTCGCAGCGCGGCGCATCCTCGTAGAGGACGGAGCCGCCGTAGGAATTGAAACGGACGGAGGCGTGGAAATCCGGGCTTCGCACGTAATCCTTGCCTGCGGCGGCACGGCGGCGCCCTCACTCGGCGGTACGGCGTCCGGGCTGGAACTTGCAAAAATGCTCGGACACGGCGTCCGCGAACCCGTCGCGACCCTCGCGCCGATTCACGTCGACGACCCGTGGATATCCGAGCTTGCCGGGCTGACCGTGCCGGACGCCGAGCTTGGCGTGACCGTCGGGACGCGCCACGTCTCCATGCGCGGCAGCCTGCTCTTCACACACACCGGGTTCTCCGGTCCGGCGGCGCTGAATCTCTCCGGTACGGTGAACCGTGTTCTCCTGGAAGGAGCGCCCGCCCGGGTCTTCCTGCGTGTCCTGCCGGACAAAAAGGAACAGAATCTCTACGACTATCTGATCGACGAACGGGAAAAAGTGCCGGACCATCTGCTGAAAAACTCCCTCGCGCGCATCATGCCGCGTTCCCTGGCGTCGCTCGTCTGCGAACGCCTCTTCGGCGAGGACTTCCACTCGAAACGCCTCACGAACGCCGGAGCGCACGAGCTCGCGCACCTGCTCGACCGTATGCCGTTCGCGGTGTCGAAATCCGCCACTATGGACGAGGCGATGGCGATGGACGGCGGCGTCCTGCTGAAAGAAGTCGATCCGCGCACCATGGAAAGCCGCCTGGTCAAGGGCGTGCATTTCGCCGGGGAAATCCTCGACTTGACCGGACCGACCGGCGGCTTCAACATCCAGTTCGCATTGTCGAGCGGACGCCTCGCCGGGCTCGCCGCGGCGGGCGCGCTGTAATCTCAATCCTCCCTCATTTCCTGTTCATCAGGGGAACAGGGATTCCGGCGGCTGATTCGGCTGTCTGAGCTTGACGAGCGTATCTTCCAGCCATGTACGGAAGGACACGCCGCTCCGTCGGCATTCATCCGCGCAGACCGCGAGCACGGCAAACGGATCGGCGACGGGAGTCTCCGGATTCGCACGGGACAACTCCAGCCTCGGATCGTACAGGAACTCCGAAAGCGTCTTTTCGTGTTCGATGGCATGGCGGAGCGCTTCGGCGAGCGGCGAGCGGGGATTCTGGGCGGGCAGCATATCCCGGCACCGCTCGAAGAACCTCGCCGCAATCCGCGCCGATTCGAGCCGGACGGCACGGCGTTCGCGGTACAGGTCCTCCGGCGCGCCGCCAAGGCGTTCCGCTCGGATCCGGGCATGTTCCTCCAGCTCGAAAAGCGCATGGATTCCCTTCAGAAACCCGTCGACGAGCCAGTCGCCTCCGGCTTTCGCATCTTCGAACATGCGGCGCAGGTTCGACCAGCCGGGAAGCGTCCGCACGACCATCGCTGCACAGACGGGCGAGATCATTTCCGCCGCGGCGAGGACCAGTCCGCGTAAAACTGCTTCGGAGACCATGATGCCGGATTCCATCTTCAGATGTTCGGAGATCGCACGGAAGGTCATACCCGCCTGATGATGATCCGCGGCATAAGCCACAAACGACGCATCGAACATCTGCGTGCCGCCGGTAGGATCGGAAAACAATGCGGCCTCCGGCGCGGCGGCGGACATCCCCGAACCGTCGGCAGAAACATACATGGCGCGGCGGATCGTCCGCCGGACCACCGGGGAACGCGCCGCGATTGCTTCCGAGGTCTCGTATGCAATGACCGACATTCCGGCGGATTCGGCGGACGGAAGCTCCAGTTTCAGCTCGTCGGATGGAAGACCGGACGGCACAACAACCGGTCCGGAAACGTGATACGACGCGGCGGACTCATGAAGCGCACGCGAACCGGCGACCGATTCGGAATCGCCGACAGTCCGTGACTCGACCACATCAGGCAAAACCTCCTCCGCATCAGGCGAAACCGTGTACAGTCCCGGCATGACGCGACCATAGACCTGGCGCGAAAGACGGTCCACGAGCGCTTTCAGTTCGGCGATCTCGCGGTCTTTCGCCTCAATTTGTCTGCGTTCGGATTGCGGATTCTTTCGGTCGGACGGCATAAGAAACGGGGTCAGAACTTCTGCCTGGAAGCGGAAATCACAAACCGAAGAATGTCCGCGGACCGTCGTAGCACATCGTTTTCGCGAGCTTCACGGCGACGGGTTCCGGCATCTGCCCCGCCTCGACCATGCCGCCGAGCGTGGAGGAAAGAATCCTGCGGAACATCTCGAAGCGGGAACCGTAGCTCAGGAGCTTGCGGGAATCCGAAACCATGCCGGCAAACGCGCTCAGCAGGTCGACGCTGCCGATGTATTCCAGCTGGCGCTTCATGCCGATCGGCGTGTCGCAGAGCCACCATGCGGAGCCGAGGCGGACCATACCGCCGAACGCGCGAGAGAGCGCGGCGAGCGTGGCCTGATGCGCCTGATCCAGGCAGTAGAGCACGACCTTCAGGCGGCCGTCGAACCTGTTCAGGAACCGGATGAGCTTCGCCTCGTGCGACTGGAAAAGGTCGCTCACGTCGCCGCCGGAGTCCGGGCCGATCGTGCGGAACAGGCTGTCGCGGACGTCGCGGACCGCGCCCATGTGAAGTTGCATCACCCAGCCGCTCCGGCTGTTCATCTCGCCGCATTCTCCGAGCAGATAGTCCGCGTAGTTCGCGGCCTCTTCGGAGGAGACGGCTTCGCCCGCGAGCGCTTTTTTGAACGTCTCCGCGGCCATGGCGGCGTCGCCGGTCCCGCTGGACGCGAGTTCGAGCCCGTGGTCGCTGGCGCGGCAGCCGTTTTCGGCGAAGAAATCATGGGACTTCTGAAGGACGTCCAGCAGTTCGGCGAGTGTGGAGATCTTGACGCCCCAGCGTTTGCCGAGGCGCTCGATGTACGCGGGGAATCCGGGCTTACCGGCTTTCATTGCCGCGTCGGGACGCCAGGTCGGACGCACGATCGTCCGCCCGACGCTTTCGTTGACGGCTTTGTGGTATTCGAGCGTGTCCGCGGGGTCGTCGGTCGAGCACATCACGCCGACGTTCATGCGTTTCAGGAGCGCCTGAGGACGGCTTTCCTCCTTCGCGAGGATTTCGCTGACCTTCTTCCAGATCAGCTCGCCCGTCTCAGCGCTCAGCAGCTCCTCGACGCCGAGGAACCGGAGGTCGAGGTGAATCCACTCGTAAACCGGGTTGCCTGCGATCTGGTCGAAGACTTCCGCCATGGCGATGAACTTGTCATGCGGGGATGCGCCGCCGGTGATCTTCTCCTCCGGCACGCCCGCTTTCCGCAGGACTTCCCACACATAGTGGTCGGTGGCGGCGAAAAGCTCCCACGCGTCCTTGAAATTCTCGTTGCGCGCGATGGCCGAGACGTCGGCGTGGTTGTGCGGGTCGAGGATGGGGAGGGCTTTGACCGCTGCGAAAATGCGTTTTCCGGTTTCGTTTCCGATAAGGTAGTCCTGACCGAGGAACATGGCGAATCCTTTCATTTAGTAAAAGTTCTATCGTTGTTTTCAGAAAATAATATACCTGATTTCAATCAAAATACAAGCGAAAACGCATGATTCATCGTGTATTCCGGGCGGGAATGGTTTTATCTGTGTCGGTCACGGACGAATCCGTGGAGACGAACGGCACTCTCCGATGTTATGCTGAACAGCCGGGCTTTGGTATACGTACGGTAAGGAACGGCAAAAGTGGTATTATGAACTATGATGCCATTAGGAAAAGCGGACTGTGTCCCGGAGTTTCCTGCCGTGCGTTTTTCGATTCCAATGGAACACGTGGCGAACTCGTGTTGAACAGCGGATTTGATGTTTACGCGTCAGTGTCGTCGTTGTATTTCTTCATGAAGTCTTCGTGCTCGGAGGCGAGGCGTTCCCATTCGACGGTGGCCTCGGCGATGTCGTAGTCGAGCGCTTTGCGGCGTTTCTGGAGCGCGGCGAAATCGGTCTGCGGGGTGGCTTCCATGAGCTGTTTGTCGATCTCCGCCTTCTCGTTTTCGGCGTCCTCGATGATCTTCTCGCACTTCGCCAGACTGCGTTCGATGCGGCGTTTTTCGGGGAGCAGGGCGTTTCGCTTCGCCGCCTTCTCGCGGCGGCGGTCCTTGCCCGCGGTCTGCTGCTGGGGCTGAGCCTGAGAACCGGAGGAACCGGAATTCGACGCGGACTGCGCGGCGTTCACCTTCACCTGCTGCGCGGCGTTCACCTTCACCTGCTGCGCGGCGTTCGATGGATTTCCGGCTTCCTCCTCGGCGAGTTTTTCCTTGTAGTAATCGAACCCGCCGAAGAAGCGTTTTACGCGGTCGTGACGCATTTCGAGGATACTGGTTGCTGTGCCGCGGATGAATTCGAGGTCGTGGCTGACAAAGCAGACCGTGCCCTTGTAGTTCACGAGCGCGTCCTGCAGCGCCTCGCGCGCGGCGATGTCGAGGTGCGTGGTCGGTTCGTCGAGGATGAGCAGATTCGGCGGGTTCACGAAGATGCGCGCGAAGCAGAGACGAATTTTCTCGCCGCCGGACAGCACCTTGCATTGTTTCATGGCGTCGTCGCCGGAAAACCCGAACGCGCCGAGGATCTCGCGGATGCGCGAGGGCGGGGTGTCGCCGGGGGCGGCGTGCTTCACGACGTCATATGCGGCCTCTTCGGCGGGGAGGAGTTCTGCGAATTCCTGCGCCTGGTAGCCGATCACGACGTTGTGTCCGACGCGTGCGCGACCGGAAGTCGGGGCGAGCGTGCCGGCGATGATGCGGAGCAGCGTGGTCTTGCCCATGCCGTTGTAGCCGACGATGCCGAGTTTGTCGCCGTTGTTGACAGTGAACGAGATATCGCGGAAGACGAAGCGCGCGCCGTCGTAGGAATGCGAGACGTTTTCGATAGCGCAGACTTCGGCGCCGCAGCGCGGCGGCTCGGGGATGCGGATGCGCCCCTGGAAATGAAGCTGTTCGGGGAGTTCCTCGGTCTCAATCTTGTCGAGCATCTTGATCCACATCTGCACCTGGGCGGCCTTGCTCGCCTTGTAGCGGAAACGGTCGATGTTCTCCTTCAGCTTGTCGCGGCGCTTCTCGGTGTTCTTGCGGGCGGCCTCGGCGAGCGCGGAGCGCGTTTCGCGTTCGACCACATACTTGCTGTAGCTGCCGGAATAGCGCGTCGCCTTGCCGCCGTTGATCTCGAGCGTGACGTTCGTGAGGGAGTTGAGCAGGAACCGGTCGTGGGAGATGAGGAGCAGCGTGCCTGTGTAGACGCGCAGGCGGCGCTGAAGCCATTCCACGGCGGGGATGTCGAGGTAGTTGGACGGTTCGTCGAGGAGCAGGATGTCCGGTTCGGAGAGCAGGACGCGCGCCATGGAGGCGCGCATCTGCCAGCCGCCGGAAAACGAGTTCAGCGGCTTGTGGAAGACGTCTTCGTCGAACCCGAGCCCGGCGAGCGCGGCTTCGGCGCGGTGTCCGGAATCGTATCCGCCGAGGTGTTCGTAGGTGGTCTGAAGGTGCCCGAATTCGTCGAGGAGCTGGCGGTTGGCGGGATCGGTCTCGAGGGCGCGTTCGACCTCCGCGAGGCGCGCCTGGATGAGCGGGAGTTCGCCTGTGGCAGCGACGTAGGAGAGCACGTCTTCCTGCTTGTCGGAAAGGTCGATCTGCTGGCGCAGGATGCCGATGCGGAGGCGTTCCGGGATCAGGATCTCGCCCTTGTCGGGCGGGAGCTCGCCGAGGATCATGCTGAAGACTGTGGTCTTGCCCGCGCCGTTGGGACCGACCATGCCGACGCGTTCGCCCTGGTTGATGCGGAACGAGGCGTTGTCAAGGATGGACTTGCCGCCCAGGAGCTTGGTGACGTTCTGGAAATCGATCATGAGCTTGCGTTCTTCGTCTTCGGCGTTTCGGCTGAAAGCTTCACATACCGGTTGATGTCCGCGCCTTGATTATTCGGCGCCCTCGGCCTCGGCTTTCAGCATCTTGCCGCGGATGCGGCGGCGTTCGAGCGCGGTCAGGTATTTCTTGCGCAGGCGGATGTTGAGCGGCGTGACCTCGACGTATTCGTCGTCTTCGATGTATTCGAGCGCCTCCTCGAGCGAGAGCTTCGCGGCGGGCGCGATCTTGAGGTTGCGGTCGGAACCGGCGGCGCGCATGTTGGTGAGCTTCTTCGCCTTCTGGAGGTTGACCTCCAGGTCGTCGTCGGTGCAGTGGGAGCCGACGATCATGCCTTCGTAGGTCTCCACGCCGGGGTCGATGAAGAACGTGCCGCGGAGCTGGAGCGCGTCGATGGCGTAGGCTTCCGCCTTGCCGCGCCCCATGCTGACCATCACGCCGTTCGTACGGCTCGGCACGTCGCCCTTCATGGGCTCGTAGTGGTCGAAGCGGTGGGAGATGATCGCCTCGCCGGCGGTGGCGGTCATGACCTTGCTGCGGAGACCGATGATGCCGCGCGTGGGGATCATGAACTCAAGCAGCTGGCGCGAACCGTGCTGCTCCATCTTCATCATCTCGCCGCGGCGGAGGCCGACGATCTCGATGACTTTTCCGGCGGCGGTGCCGTCGACGTCCACAGTGAGCTCCTCGATCGGCTCGTTCTTCACGCCGTCGATCTCCTTGATGATGACGTGCGGCTTGGTGATCGTGAGCTCATAGCCTTCGCGGCGCATGGTCTCGATGAGGATGGCGAGGTGGAGCACGCCGCGTCCGCTGACCTTGAAGCAGTCGCTGTCGCCTTCCTCCACACGCAATGCCACGTCGCGTTCGGCTTCCTTCAGGAGGCGTTCGCGGATGTGGCGGCTGCTGATGAATTTGCCTTCCTGACCGAAGAACGGGGAGTCGTTCACGCGGAACATCATGGACAGGGTCGGCTCGTCGATGGAGATCGGGGGCAGAGCCTCGGGCGCGGAGGCGTCGGCGATGGTGTCGCCGATGTCGATGTGTTCGACGCCGACGAGTGCGCAGAGGTCGCCGCAGGGCACTTCACGGACTTCCTTGCGGGAGATGCCCTCGAAGGTGAAGAGCTGCTTGATCTGCGTCTGGTAGGTCTGCCCGTCGCGCTTGATCTGGCAGAGCGGCTTGTCGAGGGAGAGCGTGCCGCGGTGGACGCGACCGATGCCGATGCGCCCGACATAGTCGTTGTAGTCGAGCGTGGTGATCTGGATCTGCGCGGGACCGTCGTTGAAGGGCGGCGGCGGGATGTGGTCGATGATCGCGTCCATGAGCGGGAGGATGGAATCACGGGAGCCTTTTTCGAGGTCGGTGGTCGCCCAGCCGTCGCGTCCGCTGGCGTAGAGCACGGGGAACTCAAGCTGTTCCTCAGTGGCGTCGAGGTCGATGAAGAGGTCGTAGACGGCGTTCAGGACTTCCTGCGGACGGGCGTCGGGACGGTCGATCTTGTTGATGATCACGATGGGGCGGAGCTTGAGCTTCAACGCCTTGTCCAGCACGAAACGCGTCTGGGGCAGGGGGCCTTCCGCGCTGTCGACCAGCAGCAGTACGCCGTCCGCCATGTTCAGGACGCGCTCCACTTGACCGCCGAAATCGCTGTGGCCGGGAGTGTCGATGATATTGATCTTGGTGTCGCGGTAGTTCACGCTGATGTTTTTCGCGAGGATTGTGATGCCGCGTTCGCGTTCAAGTTCGTTGCTGTCGAGGAAACAGGTGTGCATTTCCTGGTTTTCGCGGAAGAGCTTTGCCTGGCGGATGATCTCGTCGACGAGTGTGGTCTTGCCGTGGTCCACGTGCGCGATGATGGCGATGTTTCGGATGTTCTGCATAGGGATCTGGGGTTGTGAAAAGCGTTGAAAAACAAATATAAACTATAATATAGCACAAGTTATATGAAAAAGCAATATCCTCATGCCGGATTCACGATAATCCCCACAGATTGACGATTGTAAAAGTAAACGGATGCCCCTGCCAAAAGTCTGTGAAGCCCCAAAAACCGCAGAAGTTTCCACAGACTCCACGCTCAAAAATGGGAACAAATCTGTCGAAAAAAAGCTTGCTTCTGACTTTTGGCAGTTCTGTCTAAACGCAGCACTCAAAAGAGGGGGAGGTACGGTTTAACTTTACAATTGACATTTTCGGATGACGAAACTGTCATCCAGGAAAACGTTTCTTTTACTGGATGAATGGGGTATGAAGAAAGAGAGATAGAGAATAGGCATAGGCTGGCAGGCAAATGATATCCACTAGCATTGCGGACGGAAGCCAGATCACTTTCCAACACCAGCCGACCGGTCCGATTTTCGGTGCGAGCAGAATGCCCCGCCCGGACGGATATGCTTGTTCCTGATTGACGTCGACCCCATAGGACTCATTCACGGGAACATGCTTCTCTCCGGAATCATAGGTGTTCCAGTAGATTTCAAAAGCGGTCAGGAACGGCCAGCAGTCATGTTCCGTTTTCGATTCCCAATATTCGATAATCTCGCTGCCGTCCTGCGAATACTCGTAATGGTGATCCGTATTATACGATCGCGTTTCTCCAAGATGTTCCCATGTCGCGGCGGTAAAACACCCGATGCCGAAGCATCCGGTCGCGAGGCACGCGATCAGCAACAGCATTGTTTTGAAACATGTTTGTTTCTGGTTCATCAGAAACGGAAGAGGGCGTCTTGGGGGAACGGCTTGTCGAAGGAGGCGCAGATTTCGCGGAGATTCTTTTCCGTGGAGGCGGTGAAGACCGGAATCATCTGGATGCCGGGGTAGTCCGTCTGGAAGCGGATGCAGATCTGGGCGGGCGTGAGGTCGGTTTCCTGCGCGAGAGAGTGGACCTTTTTCGCGAGCAGACGCGCCGCGCCGGAATCGTACATGGTCCCGGCGAAACGCTCGTTGTCCGGGGCGGCGAGGAAGCCCTCGGCGAGCGAGGAGGAGCCCATGACGGTCATCCCGGTCGCGCGGTGGTAGTCCGCGTAATTGCGGTTCCACATGGACATCGTGTCGTCGGGCATGGGATTGGTGAGGCCGACCGCGGGGTGCGTGGTGAGCTGGTTTACGCGGAAGCCGTCGAAGCCGTGTTCCTGCGCGGTCTTGTCGGCGGCCATGAGGCGCTGGACGCGCCAGTTGGAGGAGCCGTAGTAACGAATCTTTCCCTCGGCCTTCGCCTTTTCGCAGACTTCCAGCAGCGTGGCGACGGGCATGCGCATGTCGTCGCGGTGGAAGAGATACAGGTCGATGCGGTCGGTGCGGAGCGCTTTGAGCGAGGTTTCCAGGTCCGCCATGAAGTCGGCGGGCGTCACGCGGTCCGCCTTCGTTTCGAGGTCGTAGTGGCAGCCCTTCGTGCAGATGACGAACTTGTTGCGGTTGCCGCGCGAATGGAAATAGTCGCCGAGGACGCGTTCGCTGCGGTGGAGTTCACCAGGCACCCAGTTCGAGTAGACGGACGCGGTATCGACGAAATTGCCGCCGATCGAGGCGAACAGGTCGAGCAGGCGCATGCCTTCGGCTTCGTCCGGGCGGAGCCCGAGCTTGACCTGCCCGTAGCAGATCGGCGAGACTTCAAGGTCTGTGTTGTGGATCCGTATGCGGTTCATATAGTACAAAAAAAGGTTCGGGCGGCTTCTGGTCAAACCGCCCGGACGGGAATTAGTAGTTGTCGGCCTCGATCTGGAAATACGCGCGCGGATGGTTGCAGACGGGGCAGACTTCCGGCGGGGTGGTGCCGATGTAGATGTGACCGCAGTTGCGGCATTCCCAGCGGTTTTCGCCGGTGCGGACCCAGATCTCTCCTGTCTCAATGTTGGCGAGGAGCTTGCGGTAGCGTTCCTCGTGGCGCTTCTCGATGGCGGCGACGCCCTCGAACTGGGCGGCGATGTCGTTGAAGCCTTCGGCGCGCGCCTCTTCGGCGAAACGCTTGTACATGTCGGTCCATTCCTCGCGTTCGCCTTCGGCGGCGGCCTTCAGGTTTTCGACGGTGGAACCGATGCCGCCGAGGTGCTTGAACCAGAGCTTGGCGTGTTCCTTTTCATTGTCGGCGGTCTCGAGGAAGAACGCGGCGATCTGCTCATAGCCTTCCTTCTTGGCCTTGCTGGCGAAATAGGTGTATTTGTTGCGCGCCTGGGATTCGCCCGCGAACGCGAATGCGAGGTTCTTTTCGGTCTTGCTGCCTTTCAGTTCCATGATGAAATTCCTTTCATGTGGTTGAGGGTATGGAATGGAGAATGAGGTTTTCAGTTCAGTTTTAGTTCAGTTTCAGTTCATCTTCTGCCGCGCTGGGGCGGGGGATCGGGGATAAACGGCATGACCTTGTCGACGAGCTGGCGGGAGTTCAAGCCGAGTTCGCTGCAGAGGTCGAGCACGCGAATGAGCTTTCGGTACTTCACGTTCGGATCGCACTTGATGATGATCGTGGAATTCGCATCGGCGGCGGCGACGGCGGCGAGGCGTTCGCGGAGGCGGGAGACCTCCATTGGCGCGGAGCCGTTGAACGAATAGTAGAGGCGTTCGTCCTTCAGGACCTCGTTCGGGTCGTCGCGGTCGCTGAGCGCGGCGAGGCGCGCGTCGATCTCGTCGATGTTGTCGCGCGAATACTTGTCGACATCAATGGTGATGGGGATGAGCGGATCGGCGGCGACGGTGGACATGTCGGGCGCGGGCAGCTCCACGTTGATCATGACTTCCTCGGTGATGGGTTTCTGCGTCACGAGGAAAAAGATGAGCAGCAGAAAGACGACGTCGATCATGCTGGACAGGGGGAAGCTGGCGTCCGGGGGCGGATTGAGCTTGGTGGTTTCTCTTCTTGCCATGGTTCGCCTCCGTTATTCCTGCAGGCCCGCGAGGCTGACTTTGTACAGCCCGGTCTTCTTGACCGCGTCGAGGACCTTCGCGCCGTAGTAGTACTGCACCTGGCGGTCGCCGCGGATCACGACGGGAATCGACAGCGGATCGGGGGCGGTACGCTTCACGTCCTCAAGCAGGGCGGTGAGCTGCGGACCGGTCATGGCGCGTCCGCCGACGGTCATGGAGCCGTCCATGCGGAGGTTGATCGTGATGGTGCGCGGATCCTGCTTGACGACGGGACGTCCGTTGGGCGCGTCCGCGAGGAGGACGCTTTCATCCTGCATGTCCTTGTCGAGCGTGGCGGTCACGATGAAGAAGATGATGAGGAGGAAGACGATGTCGATCATGCTTGAGATCGGCACCGACGCGGCTTCCTCGGTCATTAGTCTGGTTTTCTTGGCCATTTGTGATTCTCCTTTAGGCGGGATTCACGGATGCGGTCACTGTTCCTTGACTTCGGAGTTCTTCAGCGTGTTGATGAGTTCGTAGGTCATTGCCTCCATCATGAGGATGATCTTGGAGGCGTTGTTCTTGATGAACGTGAAGCCGAGGATGGCGGGGACGGCGATGAAGAGGCCGACGGCGGTGGTGTAGAGGGCGGAGGAGATGGACTGCGCGAGGGCGGCGGTCTGTGCGGCGCCCTTCACGGTGCCGAGGCTGCCGAACGCGGACACCATTCCTGTGACCGTTCCCATGAGACCGAACATCGGGGCGAGCTGGCCGCAGAGGTTGAGGTAGTTGACGCGCTGCATGAGCTTCTCGGTCTCGATGCTCGCCTGCGAGGACACGGAGTCAAGCACGACGTCGTAGCCCTCGGTGATGCTGTTGAAGCCGGACATCAGGATGTTGGAGAGTGGACCGGGGGTGGCTTCGCAGGCTTCCATCGCAGCGCCCAGGTCGCCCTCGGCGAGCGAGTTCTTCACGGTCTCGATGAGGTCGGCGGGCATGATTTTGACCGCGCGGATGCACACGCAGGAGTCGATGATGAGCGCCAGCGTGGCGAGCGAGGTGAGGAAGATCATGAGCCAGACGATCAGGTCCATGGCGGTGCCGCCGAAGACGACCGACAGAAAACTGGTTCCCTTTGCCGCCGGCTCTTCCGCCGCTTCCGCCGCGGCTTCCTGCGCCCAGGCGGGCATGGAGAGCAGAAGACCCGTGGTCGCGACCGCGGTCGCCGTGAGGAACGCTGAGGTGCGATTGAATTTCATACGAATGATTCCTTTTATGTTGTAAAGTTTTGATTAGATGACTTTTTTTGAGTGCGGGAGGGGGATCAGAGCTGCTTGGCGTAGTCGCTCTTCGGATAGTCCTTTTTCAGCTTGTCGGCGAAGAGCTTCGCGCGGGCGTCGTTCAGCACGGTCAGCGTCTGGTAGGCGCGGAACGTGGCTTCGGCGGCGCGGCTGTTTTTCGGGAAGAGCAGGCTGATCTGGGCGTAAGCGTTGAACGCGTCGCGGCGGTCGTCCTGGGAGTTCGTTTCGGAGGCGCGCGCGGAGAGGATGTCACCGCGTGCGAAAAGTGCGCTCACGGCGGCGGCATCGCCGGCATACATGAGCTTTTTGGAGAGTTCAAGCCCCTTGTCCCACGCCTTGATATTGGCGTAGAACTTGATGAGGAGTTCGTACGCCGCGCTCAGGTCCGCCTCGTTGCGCGGACTGGCGTTCGGGTAGTCCTTCAGCGTTTCGAGCAGGTTGAGCGCCTCGGACTGCTTCCCGGTGGCGTCGAGCGCCTCCGCCTGGCGGAGCTTGCAGTAGGGTTCCCAGCCGAGCGGACCGAACGGCTTGACTGCGGCGGCGAACGCGGCGGCGGCTTCGTCGTATTTCTTGTTGCTGAGGAGCTTGTCCGCGGCTGTGATCTCCTCCGGTTTCGGGACCCATGCCCAGCGGACGCGGTTCTTGCGGATGGAGAGTTTCGGGGAGCCGTCCTTCAGGGATTCGGCGTAGCGGTAGTCGCCGCTCTGCGTGAGCTCGACGGACGCGGCGCGGATTTCCTCGCCTTCGGTCGTCATGATCACGGGCTTGGCGGAGGCGGTCTGTGCGGAGAGCTGGACTGCCGCCAGCAGGAGTCCTCCGGTGAGGAGCGTCATCAGTTTTTTCATCTGGTTACCTCGTTGTATGGATTATGATTTGATTATTGAGCTTGGGATTCCGGGAGGGAGCCGATTTCGGCGGCGTACTTCCCGTCGGGGAAATGTCTGCGGTATTTTCTGACCATGCGGTCGCGGTCTTCGGTGTTGCCGAGGAGAGCGGCGGTGTAGGCGGTGCGGTAGATCGCCTGTTCGATCCACATCATCGCGGCGGGATCGGCATCCTCTTCGGGAAGGGCGACTTTATCCGTTTCGCCGGATCCCTCGCCGTTTCCGGGCGCGGTTTCCGGCGTTGTTTCGGCGGAGGCGTCGTCCTCGTCCTCGGGGAACGCGGTTGCGGCGATGATGCTGAAGCAGGCGTATGCCTTGTTGACCGCGCCGGATTTCAGGAACGATTCGCCGGTCAGGACCTGCGCCTTGTTGTAGAGTTCGAAGTTTGCGGTCTGGTTGGCGCGCACGGAGATCTTGGCGAGTTCGGCACGGGCTTCCTCGGCGCGTCCCTGCAGCTCGCGCGCCTCAGCCAGAGCAAAGTGCATGTCGTAGAAATACGGGGAATCCTTCTCAAGCAGGTCGATTTTCTCGAGTTCCGCGACCGCCTTGTCGAACTGCCCCGCCTTCGCGGCGGCGCGTCCGGCGTCCAGGTGCAGGCGCTGTTCCAGGCGGGAGACGGCGGTGCGTGCGGCGGTCTTGTCGGACTTGATTTCGGCGGCGCGCTGTTCGGAGAACCAGTCGTCGAGCTTGGGATCCTGCACCGCCATGATGAGGCGTTCGCAGACGTTCAGCGCGATTTCGGCGGCGTGCTTTGCCTGGGATTCGTCGGGACACTGGGAGAGCGTGGATGCGATCCAGCGGAGGTTCGTGATGGAGAGGTTTTTCGCCTGTTCCCCGGCGAAGAGCTTGTCGAAAATGTCAAGCGCCTTGGCGTAGTTTCCGGCGGTGTAGAGCGTGCGTGCGAGCACGTACTGGGCGTTCTTCGCCTCGGCGGAATCCGGATAGCGGTTCACGAGCGTGGTCAGGATCTTCTGCGCCTCGCTGTCGCGGCCCATGTCCATGTGGATGATGCCGATTCGCATGAGGTATGCCGACGCCAGCGGATCGTCCGGGTGCTTGCGGACAAACGACTCGAATTCGGAGATTGCCTTGTCCCATTTCCCGGCGCCGTTGTAGAGCCAGGGGAGCAGGGAATCCGCGCGGCGGGCGACCTTTTCCACCTCGGGCGTCTTCGCGACGGACGCGTATTTGCCGCCGTCGGCGAGATCGCGGCGAAGTGCGAAGATGTCTTCCGCCGCCTCGTCGTAGATGGTGGCGGCCTGCGCCTTGAGCTTGTCCGCCTTTTCGATCAGCGCGGCGTCGCCCGCGGCTTCGTCGCGGATGGTCGCGGCCTGGTCGGCGAGACGGTCGGCTTCGCGGGAGAGCATTTCCGGGATGATTTCCTGGACCACGGCGGTCACTTTCAGGGAGCTGGGACCGAAAGCGATGAACTTGCGGAGTGCGTTTGCCGCGCCGTCGTAGTCGTCCTGCATGGCGAGGCAGTCTGCGTACTTCATATAGGCTTCATCGGTGAGCTCGGGATTGTTGCCGAAGTTCTCCATGATGACTTTGTAGGACGCCGCCGCGCTGTCCACTTCCGCCTGCCACTGCTTTTTCAGCGCGACGCGTTCGGCGGGATCGGAAGAGGCGTTCAGTCGCTTGCCGATGGCGCTGGCGGCGTTCAGGTGTTCGCGCGCCACGCGGAGCGAGACGACGCCCGCGTAGGGGTTCAGCATGTCGATGTCGAGCAGGAGCCTGTAGAGCGTGAGCGCATCGCCCTTGAGCTGGGCGGCTTTCGCCGGATCGGACGCCGCCGCTTCGGATGCCTGTTTCCACAGCACATGTCCGGCGTTCAGGAGCGCGGTCGTGACGAAATCGTCTTTCGGGAGCAGGGCGGCGTAGCTGCCGAGGACGACGGTATTTGTGGAGTCGCCCATGTAGGCGTAGGACAGGACCAGTCGGTTCACGAGCTCGGAGAGTCCGGGCGTGTAGCGGGACGCCATGCGCTGAAGGATGGGCAGGAGCTCTTCGACGACCAGATTGTACTGTTTGCTTGCGTAGTTTTGTTCAGCCCATGCGGAAACGAGCGTGGTCTGGTCGCTCATTTCCGGCGCCTTGACCTTGGAGAATTCGGACTGGTACGTGGAGCGTTTTTCCGGGTCGATCTCCATGGCGCTTTCTGTGGTCTGCTTGAAATCCTTGTAGGCGGCGGGGGCGTCCTTGAACTGCGGATAATACTTCACGAGCTTGCCGAGGTACTTGAACGCGCGCCGGTAGTAGGTGACCGCCTGTTTCTTGAGGTCGTTGTTTTTCTTTTCGTTGTAGGCAGCCTCCGCCTGTTCGGCGAGCGCGAGGTAGGAACGCCCGGTCCAGAACTTTGCGTCCGCAGCGGGCGATTCGCTCTTCTTGCCGTCCTTTTCCAGCGCTTCGTCCGAAGCCTCGAAGAGGTCGGGATAACGCCGGACTTCCTCGCCTGCCTCCTCGTATTCGCCGAGGAGGTAGAAGCAGTGGATGATCTGGGCGGTGGCGTAGGCGGTGAGCATGTCCTGCCCGCCCCACTGGATGTCGTGGAAATCGACGGCGGAGGCGAGGACGGCGGTCTGCCAGTCGTTGGGATCGACCCTGCGGAGGCGGCTCTTGTCGCCGGAGCTCCACTTGTCGCGGTTCTTCACCTCGCCGGAGGTCCTCTTCCGGGCGAGATCCATTTCGTCGATCCTCATGACGCGGTCGAGGTCCATGCCGAGGATGTTGCCGAGGTCTTTGTACGCCTTGATGCGGTCCTGCTGCTTGCCGGTGTTGCCGGGATTGTTCACGACCTCCTTCGTGAGGTCCGTGATGCGTTTTTGAAGGACGGTCAGCTCGGTCTGCTTGCTCCTGTCTTTCATCAGCTCGGAGAGCCTGCGCTGGAACGCTGCTTTTTCGCGCAGTTCGGCGCGGCGGTTGTTCTCCGCTGTGGCGAGCTGCATGACCGCCTTGGTGTACATGGTGGCGCGCTTGTCCGAGGTGGTGCCGCGGGTCCAGTCCATGAGCGAGGCGGCGTCGTTTTCGCGCCCCTCCTGGTAGTAGATGTTCAGCAGAGCGGTGAGGGGGCGCTCGTAGTCGGTCGGGTCGATCTTGTTGCGCTTCAGGTGATTGTAGAGTTCCTCCAGCAGTTTCAGCGCCTTCTGGTTGTCCTTCTTCATGAAGTGGTACACGCCGAGCGTGCCGAGGGACTGGAAGTAGGCGGGATCGGTCTTCGGAATGCCGTCGATGATCTTCTGCGCCTCATCGTTTTTTCCGGAGGCGAGGTAGGTTTCCGCGAGCTGGACGCGGTAGAAATTCGCCATGTCCTTGCTCTTGTTTTCCGCCAGGCGCTCCGTCAGGAACCGCGTCGAGAAGTCGTACAACCCCATGGCGTTGAGCTCGCGCGAGTACGCCATGTCGCGTTTGACCGCGCCCGACTGTGCGAACACCGCCGCGCCGGGCGCCGTAAGCATCGCGAGTATCGCCAAGTAACTGATTTTGTTCAGCATAATAACTCCGGCCGTGTCAAATTATATTTATAAATATAGACGTCAGAAAAAAATACCCCATATTATATCACAGTTTTTGTGAAATGTCAAGCGTATTTTGTCAGGCTTTTTGCCCAAATCGGCAGACTTTCGTCCCGCGCGCCCGCCACGATCACCACATCGCCGCGTTTTGTAACGTTTTTCAAGTAGCGTTCGCACTCCTGCCGGTCGTCGAAATCCATGATGGAGCCGGCTTTGGCGCCCGCCGCTTCCCGGCAGGTCACGGCGACTTCGGCGCTGGTCGGGCTGAACGATGCCGTGCCGCCCGCATAGTAGACCGGGAGGAAGATGAACTGGTCTGCGGGACGCAGGATCGCGGGCAGCGCCTTCGCGAGGGCATTGCGCATGAACCGAAGGGGGGCGAACCCATGCGGCTGGAAGATCGTGAACACGCGTCCCTCCGGGGCGAGCTCCTGCGCCGCTCCAATGCACGACGCCAGCTTCTCCACGTTGTGTGCGTAGTCGTCGATGACCTGCGCGCCGTTCGCCATGACGCCCATGCGGTCGAACCGACGCGCCACACCCGCGAACTCGGAGACCGCCTTCAGCGCGTCCATGGAATCGTATCCGCGCGAGGTCAGCACGGTATGCACCGCCAGCGCGTTCAGGGCGTTGTGGCGACCCGGCATCGGGAGGCGGATCTCCGGCAGACCGTTGAACGCGCACCACGCGCTCCCGTTCGCCACGCGGTAGGAATCCAGCCGGAGGACGGGGCGTCCCGCGCAGGAGACGGGTGCATCCGGGTCGCCGCTGAAAAGCAGGATCATTTTTCCCGAGGGGAACTTCGCGGGACCGATTTCCTGAAACGCCGCCAGTTCAATGACCGTGCACGAACGCGCCGAGTCGGCGAACTTCAGGAAGACTTCGGCGAGCTCCTTGCGTGAATAATGGTCCGTGCCGATGTTCAGGATGAGCGCCGCGTCCGGCACATAGTTGAGAAGGCTCTTGTCGCTCTCGTCCGCCTCGATCACGAAGTCGTGCCCGAATCCGCCGCGGTAGTTCCCCGCCGCGCCGTCCTCGCGGAAACTTTTCACGTAGCCGCCGCTCAGCATCCCCGGATCGCCGCCGAGACGGTCCAGCGCGTCCGCCAGCCAGGCGCTCACGGTCGTTTTGCCGCAGGTGCCCGTCACTGCGATCGTGAACCGTCCGCGCAACGCCCCGATCCCGAGCGCCAGCGCCTCGCTCCGGTGGAGACGGCGCGTGCCGGGCGGCGCACATCTGAAATCGGGGTTATCCTCCTCGATTGCGGTTGAATAAACGATGGCGTCCGGCTTGTAGCCGTCCGCGTACGCCGAGCCGTCCTGCGGATAGAGTTTCGCGCCGCATTTCCGGAGCGCCTTGAAGATACGTTCGTTCTCGGGATGTCCGAGCGCGCGGTCGCTGCCGGTCACGGCGCATCCGAGGTCGCGGTACATCTGCGCGAGTCCGCTCATGCCGATGCCGCCGATGCCGACGAAGTGAATCTTTTTCGGGAACTCCGGATGCACTCCGGAGGAAGATTTGCCGGTGGGTTCCGATGCCATAAAGATGATGCCTCAAATATAAAGTGATTCAAATTCGGAAAACAATAGCATCATCCGGTGGAAAAATCAATCTTTCCGCCTGAAAAAACGCAAAAAAAACAGGACCGGAAATGATTCCGGCCCTGAGAGGTCCTAACGGTTCGGGAAGGCTGTGCCTCAGACCAGCGCCGTCTCCTCGGGGAATCCGAAGCGGATGTTGAAGTCCTGCACAGCCTGCCCCGACGCGCCCTTGGTGAGGTTGTCGATGCAGGAGAAGAGCAGAAGCTTTCCGGTGTGGGAGTCGAGCTTGAACCCGATCTCGCAGCAGTTCGTGAGCGTGACGTGCTTCGTGTCCGGGAGCTTTCCGGCGGGGAGCACGCGCACGAACCGTTCGTTCCCGTACGCCTTCACGAAAGCGTCCGCCACGGCATCCTCGGTGCAGCCTTCGGCGGCGTCAAGGATAATCGTGGACTGGATGCCGCGGTTGGTCGGAACCAGGTGCGGGATGAAGTTCATGCTGAGGGCGGGCAGACCGGCGGCGACGGCGAGCTCCTGCTCGATCTCGGGCAGGTGGCGGTGTCCGGACACGCCGTAGGCGCGCACGCTCTCGTTGCATTCCGGGAAGATGTACGGCAGGTCGACCTTGCGTCCGGCTCCGGTCACGCCGCTCATGCTGCATGCCACGATGCCTTCGGGCGAAGCGAGCTTCGCCGCCAGGATCGCGGTGGTCGGGAGCAGGATGCTCGTGACGTAGCAGCCCGGGCAGGCGATTAGCTTCGCGGTGCGGATCTGTTCGCGGTAGCGTTCGGGGAGGCCGTAGACCGCGCTGGAGAGCAGTCCGGGCGCGGGATGGTCGATCTTGTAGTACTTTTTGTACTGGTCGAGGGAGCGCAGACGGAAATCCGCGCTGATGTCAATGACGGTGAGTCCGGCATTGATGAACGGCTCGGCAAATTCGTGCGCGAGGCCGTGGGGGAGCGCCAGGAAAGCGGCATCGCAGCCGGATTTGATCGCCTCGACGTCCGGCATGGAGAAACTCAGTCCAGTCCCGGCGAGACGGGGGAATATCTCCGCGATGTCCTTGCCCGCGTTCTGGCGGGACGTGATCACGCGGATATCGGCATACGGATGACGGGAAAGCAGGCGAAGAAGCTCTTCGCCTGCATATCCCGCGGCGCCGACGATCGCGACGCGTACTTTGTCCATGACACTTGTCTCCAATTAGCGTTTGGAGAACTGGAAGCGTCTGCGCGCGCCCGGCTGACCGGGTTTTTTGCGTTCCTTGACTCTGGAGTCGCGCGTCAGCATGCCGCTGCTCTTCAGCACGGACTTGTAGTTTTCGTCCGTGAGAACGAGGGCGCGGGCGATGCCGTGGCGGATGGCGCCGGCCTGACCGGCCTTGCCGCCGCCCACGACGGAGGCGTCGATGTCATACGCTTCGGCTGCGCCGGAGACGTTCAGGGGCTGCATCACATAGCCGCGGAGAGCTTCGGTCTCGAAATATTCTTCGAACTTCTGACCGTTCACGGTGATCTTGCCGCTGCCGGCGTCGATGCGGACGCGGGCGCTGGCGCATTTTCTGCGGCCGGTGGCTGCGATGGCGTTCTTCTTATCCATAATCTCAATGCTCCAATTATTTCACGGGTTCGGGTTTCTGGGCCGCGTGCGGATGCTCCGCACCGACGTAGACTTTCAGCTTGGCGTACTGGGCACGACCAAGGCGTCCCTTCGGCATCATGCCCCACACGGCCTCGCGAACCAGGCGGTCGGCATGCTTCGCGCGAATCATTTCCGGCGTCTCAATTCTCTGACCGCTGCGGTAGCCCGTCCAGCGGATGTACTTCTTGCCGGTTTCCTTGCTGCCCGTGAGGACGGCTTTTCCGGCGTTGATCACGACGACGAACGCGCCGGTATCAACGTGGGGGGTATAGGTCGGTTTATCTTTGCCGCGCAGAGCGTTCGCGATCTTGACGGCAAGTCTTCCAAGCGGTTCGCCCGCGGCGTCGAACAGCACGAATTTGCGCTCGATTTCGCCGGTCTTGGCCAAATAGGTTTTCATTTCAGGATTGCTCCTTGTTCAGTTCAGTTTGTATCAACTAATAATCGAAAAAAGGGCGTTCCGGAACTGCCAGATCCCGGGACTTTCCTGACGTCGTATTCGGGATATACCACATCGGAATCTATTACTATACATCCTTTTCCCCTTTTTTTCAAATCATTTCCCCTTTTTTCTGAAAACTTTTTTCATTTATCATTTGTCCGTGGCAGGAAAACGGACTGCCCGGACGCAAACGCCGGATAGGATGATGCGAATGCGTCCGGACAATTTGAATGCTTTTCAGCGGGTGATCGTGATGACGTCCCCGGCCTTGTAGCCGCCTTCGGGGAGGTAATTTCTGATCCTGCCTGCCAAACTGATGTGGATGCCGGGCTGATTCAGGAGTGCGCTGACCTCGGGAGGAAGGCTGCCCGTAATCACGCGGAAACCGGGGGTGTCGTGCGTGCAGGTGACGGTCGCCTGTTTGAGCTTGCCGTTTTCCCAGTCGATGTCGACCGTGAACCCGCCGCGCGCCTTGAGTCCCTTCACGGAACCTGTTTCGAAGCCGGGCGTTTTCGGCAGAGCGGGCAGGAGGTCGAGCGTGTAGATGCGTTCCGCGCCGCGTTCCTCGTACACATGGCTCTGCAGGAGCATTTCGACGACGCCGGAAAGCGCGCCGAAATTGCCGTCGATCTGGAACGGCGGATGCGCGTCGAGCAGGCTGCCGTAGACCCCGCCGCCGCCCATCACGACCGATTCCTGGCTGACATAAGTGAGCTGTTCGCGGATGAGCTTGTACGCGCGGTCGCCGTCGAGCAGGCGCGCCCAGAGATTGATCTTCCACGCCTTCGACCAACCGGTCCCCTCGTCGCCGCGGTGGTTCAGCACCACGCGCGCGCCTTCGGCGTCCCGCAGGTTCGCGTGCGCGTCGATCTGCGAGCCCGGCATGAGCGCGAAGAGCTGGGAGATGTGGCGGTGCTGGTCGTTCGGATTGTCGACGTCAGGGCCCCATTCCTGGATCTGGCCGTAACGTCCGATCGCGATCGGGCGTATCTTTTCATTGGCGGCCTTCAGCTGATTGAGGAATTCCTCGTCCTTGTCGCCGAGGACCCGCGCGGCGAAGATCGTGTCGCGGAAGACTTCGCGGACGATCGCGGACTCCATTTCGCCGCCCCACGCCACGCTGCCGCCGTTGTTGCCGTCGCGGAATCCGTTTTCGGGGGAGCTCGACGGGTTCATGGAGAGCTTGCCGTCCGGCCCCTCGACGAGCGCGGAGAGGAAGAAACGGCAATTGTCTTTCATGGCGGGGTAGATCTTCGCGAGGTACGCCTTGTCGCCGCTGAACGCATAGTGGTCGAACATCATCTGGCAGAACCAGCCGCCCGCGCTGAAGAACGGCCCCCACGGCAGGCTGCCGCCGGGCGCGGTCCAGCCCCAGGCATTCGTTGTGTAGGCGCAGGTCCAGCCGGGCGCATTGAAATACTCCTTCGCGGTGATGCGGCCGGACGGGATGAGCGAGAGGTTCAGGTTCACGGCGGGCGTCATGCACTCGGAGAGGTTGGCGGTGTTCACGGGCCAGTAGTTCATCTGGTAGTTGATGTTGCTCTTGTAGTCGCATTTCCACGGCAGGTCGTAGCCGTCGCCCCAGATGCCCTGCGAGTTCGACGGCAGGGGGTTGTCCTCGCGGCTGGACGCGATCATGAGGTAGCGCCCGAACTGCGCGAAGAGCGCGGCGAACGCCGTGTCCTCCGGGTGGTCCTTGAAGCGTTTCAGACGTTCCACGGTGGTGAGGTTCAGGAACTTCTCAAGCTCCTCGTCCGATTTCCCCTCGACCGGGTTGTCGAAGTCGAACGACACGCGGTTGAAGAACTTCCGGTAATCTCTGACATGGCGGAGCCGGTGCGTGTCGTAACGCATCGCTATCCGCGGGGATTGTTCTCCGGAGCCGGGTGCGCGCTCTCGCAGATGATCGGGTGGCCTGGAGGAAGTTTTTATATTTTCGATGCGTTCACGGACGACTTCGACGAGGTCGTCGCCGTTCCTGTAGTTCGCATCCCAGTCCGGCTTGTAACTGGTGTGGGCGGCGAGGTACAGCTCAATGCTGTTTGCGCCGGTGACCGTGATGGTGTCGCCCTCGGCGGACTTTATACCGCTGTCCGGGATGACTTTCAGCATCACGGCGTAATCGCAGTTGCCCTTGCGGTTGTCGTAATCGGTGTTGCCGGTCATCAGAAGTGTGTCGTTTCCCTCTGCGACGGTTTTCGCCGCGCGGCCTCGGTTGAGCGTGATCCGACAGGAGAGAGTGCCGGGTTCCGATACCGTGAACCGCGCCGCGATGACCTGGTCCGGGTGGCTGGCAAAATACTCGCGGTTGTACTGGACGCCGTCCGCCTTGAACGACACGGTTTCGACGGCGGTTCCCAAATCAAGCTTGCGGCTGTAGTTTTCGATCTTTGCATTTTCGGGGATGTCGAACTTGATCCTGAGGTCGCCGAGCGTCTGGTACGACGGGAAATAGCCGCCCTTCTCGGTCATGTAGCGGTTCACCAGTCCTTCCGCCTTGCGCCAGTCCTTCTGCCCGATCGCCCCGCGGATTTCCGGCAGATGCTGCCACGCGTCCTTCTTCCACGGGTCGTCCTTGCCGCCGGACCACACCGTGACGTCGTTCAGCTGAAGACGCTCCTCGCGCACGCCGCCGAACACCATCGCGCCGAACCGTCCGTTGCCGATGGGGTACGCCTCGCTCCAGATCTTCGCCGGGGCGTTGTCGCGTATGGTCGTGTTCAGCTCGCGGAGGCGCGCATCGAAGTTGGGCGGCAGGGCGTGGGCGATATGGATAGCCGTGACGCAGGCGAGGGCGGTCAGGAACGTTTTCAGGCGGTTCATAGCGGAGTTCTCCTGTAGAAACGAGATGCTTTTGATGTTTTCCGCTATACTGTACCATGTTTGCGGCGAAAAATCAACCGGTTCCAAACGCAAAAAAAGGGGTTTTCCGACTTTAACGCGGAATTTAACGTTTTTACGGTGTTAAAGCTAACTCCCGCCTCAAGAATGGCGGAAAAAAGCTTGCAATCTGAGGAAAGCATGCTATTGTATGGTAATCAATCTACTTTTTTAAGCTCATCAGGGAAAGGAATTCCGCCATGAACAGACATTTCTCCCGCCGCAAACTCGGCCTCGCCCTCTTCTGCTTCGCTTTCTCGGCGTTCTCCGCCGTGTCCGCCGCCGACGAACCGAAGGACGTTCCGCTGTGGAAACCCGGCACGGGCGGCGCGAATGCGGAACGGACCTCGCTCCGCTGGTATGTGCCTGAGAAGCCGAACGGAACGGTCGTCGTGATCTGCCCCGGCGGCGGCTACGGGATGCTCGTGAAGGGCAACGAGGGATACGACGTCGCGAAATGGCTGAATACCTACGGCGTGACGGGCGTGGTGCTGTCCTACCGGATCGCGCCGAACCGGCATCCGCTGCCGCTTCAGGACGCGGCGCACGCGATGCGCACGGTGCGCGCCGAGGGCAAGACGCGCGGCGTGGAGCCGAAGAAGGTCGGTGTGATGGGATTCTCGGCGGGCGGCCACCTCGCCAGCACCGTCGCGACGCATTTCGACGACGGCGACGCGAAGTCCGAAGACCCCATTGAAAAGATGTCCTCGCGCCCCGATTTCCAGGTCCTGATCTACCCGGTGATCACGATGACCGTGAAGACGGAGGGCGGCACGAAGCGCAACCTGCTCGGCAACAATCCCTCGCAGGAGCTGATCGACCTGCTCTCCAACGAGAAACAGGTCACGGACAAGACCCCGCCGGCGTTCGTGTGTCATTCCGCGAAGGACCAGATGGTCCCGGTCGACAACAGCCGCATGTACGTCGACGCGCTCAAGGCGCACAAGGTCCCGGTCGAATACCTCGAGTTTACCGAGGGCGGTCACGGGTTCACCGGCTCGAAGCTGCCGCTGTGGGAAATGTGGCAAAACGCCTGCGCAAAGTGGATGTTCCAGCAGGGCTATATCTTCGAAGATCCTGCGAAGGACAAGAAAGCCGCCGCGAAAGAAAAGAAAGACTGAACAGTCGTACAAGCTGCTGAGAATAAGTCATATAGGACCTATAGGGCCTATAAGACCTATTTCTGGGAACCCCTTATCCGAGGAGAACAAAAATGCCAATCGTATCCCCTGCCGGCGATCCGTCGGACGATAAACATCTGTGGTGGCGTTGCGTCTTCATCGCGGCGGCCGTGCAGCCGATCCTGATCCTCCTGTCCCTCATATTCCGGACGACTGACTTTATGATCATCCTGATGATTCTCTATTTCCCGTGTATTGTGTTTGCATTTCAGAATCCTGCTTCTCTCCCGATTCTTTTTATCCTGCTGCCAGTTTTCATCGCGCTTTACTCCTTCGTTCTCGGCTCGATCATTTATTTCGTGTGCTGGCTGAAAGAGAAAGATTATTGAGGGAAAAAACTCCGGGGAGAACAAGGAGAGAGAGTTCGATGTTTTTCGGCAAAGATTCCAATCATGAAAGGTCATGGTGGTACTATGTCGGCCGGGTGACTGCCGTGCAGGTCCTGCTGATCATTTTGTGTTTCATTGTGCGGATTGCGGGGGATGCGATCGCCAGCATATGGAGTGGGGAGGTACTCCTGGCGGCAGTGATCCTGGTATTCCTCTATCTTCCGGGGGTCATCGTCATAGGCGGGAGCGATTCCATCCATATGTCCGCTTCGGCCGGATGGATCCTGCTGCTGTTTTCCGTCGCGTTCTATTCCGTTGTTTTCGGCTCGCTCGTTTTTTTCGCACATCGATATATCCTGTTTTTGAGGTCAGATGGGGAGGGGCGGCCGTATAAGCCCGGGTCCGAATCCGAACCGGAAACATGGGACGAACAGGTCGAAACGAGTACGGCGATCCCGGAGGGCGAAGAACTGTCGGATACGGCGGCGGAAGAGAGTGTCGAAGAACAGGATGAATTGGAGATCCCCGCCGAATCCGAACCAGCCGCCGATCCGCCGAAAAACCGCGGGATGCGGTGGCTGCGCTGCGTCATCGGCGTGACTGCCGTGCAGCCGATCCTGCTCCTCCTGTGCCTCGTTGCCCCGGATTCGCTCCTGGCGGCGGGGATCATGACGTATTTCTATCTTCCTGCCAGACTGCTTGTGGACGGTTTCGGCCTTCCCGCTCCCGACGTACTGCTCCTGTTTCTCCTGTCGGTCGTGGTCTTCTCCGTCCTGTTCGGCTCGGTCGTTTTTTTCGGATATCCGCTCATCAAACGAATGCTCGGGCGGGCATCGGCGTTCAAACGCCGGGAAAGACCGGGCAAAAAGAGTTCGGCATTCCCGAGCATCGAATCTGAAGGAAAAATGAAATGGGGATGCTGCGTCAGTGTCCTGATCGTCCTGCAGCCTCTGCTGTTTCTTTGCAGTCTTTTAGATGACGGCGGCCTGAGATCGCTGTACATAAAATATGTGTATCAGCCTGCAGAGTGGCTGCTTCCCGTCTCTCGTCAGCATTATACTGATATAAGACTTCTCCCGGTCATATTGTTCCTGCTTTTTGTGGTCGGCACGTTCTACTCCGTCCTGTTCGGTTCGCTCTTCTGCTGGCTGTACCGGAAATCGTACAGCCTTGTCAAATCCGCGTCGCGGAGAGCCGCCGGGAAATAAGAAATGGTCATTTTGAGCACAGAAAGGTACCTCGACGATGACAGATCACGAATCAACAATCACCGAACGGGTCCGGAGAATCGTTGCGAACCATCAGGGCGTTACCGAGGATGAGATCATCGACGACAGACCGCTGTTTCAGAACCTTGATTCGATGGACATCGAAGAGCTGATCATGGCGTTCGAAGACGAATTCCGCCTCAAAATTCCAGACGGGGACGCCGCGGCATTTCAAACAGTCGGCGACGCGATCCGGTATCTGGAGGAAAAGGAAAAGCAATCCGCGGAAGGATAGGATTTGCGGACTTTTTTCTCGAAAAAGAGGAAAAACAATCTTTTTCTGCTTGAAAAACCCAAGCGTAGGGTTATAGTAATATATAAACTTTCCATACATGGATGCTTATGCCTAAGTTTTTCGCCTTTCTCGGTTTTTGGATCGGACGTTTTTCGGATGAAGAAAAACGTCCCTACGTCCATGTGCTGAAGTTCGGCTCGGAAGAATCCATGAAAGTCTGGCTTGAACCGGAGGTCGAGGTGGAATACATTCACGGGATCAACTCCTCGACCGCAAACAAAATCCTGTCTGAAATAAGGAGTCGCAGAAATGAGTGTCTCGACCAATGGTATGCCTGTGAGCGCAAAAGTCGTTAAACTGACGAAAGACTACATGTCGGTCAGTCATTGCGGGAAGATTTACCGGATCGACTTTGACCGTTATCCGTATTTCCGCAACTGTTTTCTCGGCGAGCTTTACAATGTCCAGGCGAGTGCGGAAGGTCTCCACTGGCCCGATGCCGATATTGACCTTGAGGTCAAATATATTGAGAACCCGCCGGAAGAAGCAAGCATTGTGGATGAGATTTGGTGGAAAGAGCAGAGAAAACGTCTTCTTGCCCGCCTCGGGTCAGTCGGCGGTGCCGTGAAGTCCGAACGAAAGGCCGCCGCCAGCCGCCGCAACGGGTTGAAGGGTGGACGGCCGCGCAAACAGACGGAACGTCGCAAAACCGTCGCATCCCGAAGTGGAACGCGTGTTTCCGGCTAAAGGGCATTTCTATTAATTGGTTTTTTGTGGCTTTTCGCATCCGGGCAAATTCCAACTGGTAAGATTTTCGGTGGTTACCTTCAGGTAGCCACACTCAAATCTTCCTGCATCGTCTTGTGTACCTGTCTGCTGAAAAACCTTCCGATCAAATTAATAGATATTCTAAATAATTATGAACGTACATCCCGGAATAATACCGCGGACATGGTCACGCCGCCAAGCAAACAGGCAAACAGAGACGAACAGAACAATCATTTCGAGGATCAAGCGGGAGGTCAGGATTCAGTCCTTTCGGGAATTGTTGAAAGTTGACAGGTTTTGTTCCTTTATTCCGCTTCGACGGGATCCGGGAGGAACCGTTTCATGAGCGTTCCGGCGTCGGCTTCCCCGTTCTCTTCGTCCGAGCGTGGAATGGACTCGGATCTGTGGCATCAATATCTAGAGATTGTGCATGCTTCAGGGAAGGAATCCTCTTCAATATGCGTCTTTTTCGGAATCTTGACTTCGGTCAGGGATGAACAGCCGTAAAACGCACCCCCTTCGATTCTTTTGACGCTTTGGGGAATGAGTACACAGGTCAGTCCTGTGCACTCATTGAACGCGCGCCGCATGATTTCCTCAACGCCGTTCGGGATGACTACGGAAGTCAGTCCTGTGCACCCGTCGAAGGCGGCAACCTCGATTGTCTTGACGCTGTCCGGGATGATCACGCCGGTCATTTTTGTACAGCCCGAAAACGTACCGATCTCGATAGACCTGATGCCGTTCGGGATGACTATGCTGGTCAGGCTTGCACATCGCCAGAATGCATACCATTCGATTCTTTTGACGCCGTTCGGGATGACTACGGAAGTCAGTCCTGTGCACCCCTCGAAAGCGGCAACCTCGATTGTCTTGACGCTGTCCGGGATGGCTATTCGAGTCAAATTGGTGCAGCCATCGAACACCCAGCCCGCGATAATCCTGATGCTGTCCGGGATGACGACGGAGGTCAGTCCGGTACAGTCCTTGAACGCCTCTTTGCCGATTGTGCTGACGCTGTCCGGGATGACGACGGAGGTCAGTCCGGTGCATTTCCTGAACGCCTCTTTGCCGATTGTGTTGACGCTGTCCGGGATGACAACGGAGGTCATTCCGGTGCAGCCCTTGAATGCCCCATCGCGGATTTCTGTGACTCCATCGGGGATGATGATGTCCCCGGTTGCGTTTGACCATGATACGATTTCTTTGCCCATCAAAGGGGGTAATCTGCTGCAGCCCGCGAACACATTGGTGATGGTCATTTTGACGCTGTCCGGGATGACGACGGAGGTCAGTCCGGTGCAGTCCGCGAATGCCTCGTAGCCGATTGTCCTGACGCTGTCCGGGATAACAACGCTGGTCAGTCCGGTGCAGCCATAGAACGCTTCCCATCTGATTTCCTCAACGTTGTTTGGGATAACCACGGAGGTCAGGCTTGTACAACCATCGAACGCTCTTGCGCCGATTATTTTGACGCCGTCCGGGATGACCACGGAAGTCAGGCTGGTACAGCCCATGAACGCACCCTCTTCGATGCTTCTGACGTTGTTTGGGATTACCACGGAAGCCAGGCTTGCACAACCCTCGAACGTACGCCATCCGATGCTTCTGACGCTGTCCGGGATAACCACGGAGGTCAGGCTTGTACAGTTCCGGAACGTACAGTCGTCGATTATTTTGACTTTGTCCGGGATGACGACGGAGGTCAGTCCGGTACAGTCCGAGAAGGTCGCATAGCCGATTGTCCTGACGCTGTCCGGGATGACGATGCTGGTCAGTCCGGCACAAAACGCGAATGCCACATTGCCGATTGTCCTGACTTTGTCCGGGATGACGATGGAAGTCAGAGCTTTGCAGTCTCTGAATGCTTCATTGCCGATTATCCTGACATCGTTGGGGATGTTTACGCTGGTCAGACTTGTACATCCCTCGAATGCGCCATAATACATCTTGTCGATATATTTTTGTTTGGGTGAGGAAAAGACCCGGTTCCCGAGAGAACGTAAAAAATGGACAGTTCCGATTTCCATGACGCTGTCCGGAATGACAACGGAGGTCAGTCTGGAACAACCCTTGAATGTTCCATCGTAGATTACCCTGACGCCGTCCGGGATGACGACGGAGGTCAGTCCGGTACAGTCCGCGAACGCCTCGTAGCCGATTGTCCTGACGCTGTCCGGGATGACGACGGAGGTCAGTCCGGTACATCCTCTGAATGCATTGTTCCCGATTGTCCTGACGCCGTCCGGGATGACGACGGAGGTCAGTCCGGTACATCCTCTGAATGCATTGTTCCCGATTGTCCTGACGCCGTCCGGGATAGTGACGTGTGTAACATCTTCTTTACATTTCAGCAAAGTGTTCTGATCAAAGCTGAGTATAAAATCTGATGATTTTTTTGACATTGTGTTCTCCTTTGTCGGAATATGGTCTTATTGGGGATTATGATTGGCGGAAAGATCGGTTCTTTTATTCCGTCTCGACGGGATCCGGGAGGAACCGTTTCATGAGCGTTCCGGCGTCGGCTTCTCCGTTCTCCGCGGCCTTGCGGAACCATTTGTCCGCTTCCATCCTGTCCTTATCCACCGTAGCATATATGAGCGCGAGCGCAAGCTGCGCCCTGGCGAAATCCTGTTCCGCAGCCTTGCGCAGCCAGATGATGGAGAGCGTCTGGTCCGCCTTCACGCCGTTCCCCTCGCCGTAGCATCCGGCGAGCAGCGTCTGCGCCTCGGGATCGCCGTCTTCCGCCGCCTTGCGAAGTCCGTCGATCCCTTTTGCGAACCATTGTTTCGCTTCGGCGGCATCTTTTGCCGTGCCATAGCCTTCCGAATAACAGACGCCGAGGGCACATTGGGCTTTCGGGTCGCCCTGTCCGGCGGTATCGCGAATCCATGCGAACGCCTCCGCGTCGTCGGTTTTCAGGGCAGTCTGGAGATGTGCGATCGTAGCGCCGGTTTCCGCTGCCTGAACGGATTTGTCCGTTTCCTCTTCGGCTTCTTTCCCCGGAAAGAGCTCGGTCAGGAGTTTTTTTGCGGACGGATTGTCGCGTTTCGCGGCTTTGCGGAGCCAGCGTTCCGCCGCCTTCCGGTCTCCGGTTTTCAGATAGTGCCGCGCCAGCGCGACCTGCGCCCGGTCGTTGTTCTGTTCGGCGGCATGAAGACATGCGACCGCCATGGCGTCGTCCTGTTCGACGCCCCAGCCTTCCTCGTAACAGACTCCCAGCCAGTACAGCGCCTCATGGTCGCCATCTTCCGCGCGTTCCGGCAGCCCTTTGGGGGAATACCTGTGGCCGCCTTCCATTGCTTTTTTGAAATAATCCTTTGCCCTGGCGGGATCTTCCGTCACGCCGAGCCCGTTCCTGTAACAGACGCCCAGTGCGCACAGTGCGTACGGGCGACCCTGTTCGGCGGCTTTGAGAAACCATTTCACCGCCTCCTTCATGTCCTGTTTGACGCCGTACCCTTCCATATAGCAGACGCCGAGCCCGTACGCGCCGTCGGGAGTAGGATAATCGGCGGCTTTGCGGAACCACTTCACGGCTTCCGCGCGGTTCTGTTCGACGCCCAGACCGTCCCGGCAGCAGATGCCCAGCATGTACTGCGCCTCCGGGTCGGGGAGAATCTGTTCGGCGGCTTTGCGGAACCACTTCACCGCCTCTTCGCGGTCCTGCGTCACGCCGTATCCCTCAAAACAGCAGATGCCGTATCGCAGTTGCGCCAGTTGTCCCTGTTCGGCTCCCATGCGGAACCATTTCGCCGCCTCCTTCATGTTCATATACTGTTCGTCTTCGAAATAGATCCGCCCCAGAAGAGTCGGCGCCGCGGTGTTTCCCTGTTCGGCGGCTTTGCGATACCACTTGATCGCCTCGTCCGTTTTGTCTTCCGTCATACAGGTGTAGGCGAGAAGGACCTGCGCCTTGTCGTGTCCCAGTTCGGCGGCCTGACGAAAACACTCCATCGCCTTTTCCGATTCGTCCTCCTCGTCGTATTCCCTGCCCTGAAGATACAGCTCTTCCGCCTTTTGCTGTTCTTCGGTTTTCGGTTCCTCGGTTTTCGGTTTCTCAGCGTACCTGTCCGTTTTTTTCGGGATCGTGATCCCGTACGCGGCGGTCCCGCTCAGGAGGAGGGCGGCGAGCCCGGCTGTAACAAGGCGGATTGAGCGTGACGACATGGGCGGATCCTTTCTGGCGCTGCAAAAAAAATGGAAAGTTTCGTCAAATTGCAATATACAATACACCCGTCCGGGCGACAATGCAAGCAGCGACTGTAAAAGTTTTCGATGTTTTTCCGGACAAAAAAAGCATTTTAGAAAGGAGGTGATCCTTTTAGCGTTTAGAAAGGGGGTGATCCCATTAACTTTAGAAAGGAGGTGATGCTCTTAGAAAGGGGGTGATGCTCTTAGAAAGGGGGTGATGCTCTTAGAAAGGGGGTGATGCGAAAGGGGGTGATGCTCTTAGAAAGGGGGTGATGCTCTTTTAGAAAGGGGGTGATGCTCTTTTAGAAAGGGGGTGATCCCATTAACTTTAGAAAGGAGGTGATGCTCTTTTAGAAAGGAGGTGATCCCATTAACTTTAGAAAGGAGGTGATGCTCTTAGAAAGGAGGTGATCCCATTAACTTTAGAAAGGAGGTGATCGGAAAAACGCCGGGCTTCTGTCAGCGGTTGGCGGTTTTCCCAGCTGATGTTTTGGTCAGGCTCAGCGTGCCGTATTTCATGGACAGCGTGTAACTTGCTCCGCCGACGGTCACGGCCTGCCCGACGGACAGCGCAACGGACGATTCGCCGGACGCATCGACATTCCGGAGCGTGAATGTCCTGCTGAAACTGTCCACGCCGTCGGCGAGCAGATAGGTGCCGTCCGCGGCTTTGGAGGCGTCAATGTAGAATGTTCCGCCGGTGAGGTTGAAAAGATTGACGATAAACGGTCTTTCGTTTGGTTTTTCGGGGCGGAAGGTCAGCGTCTTGAACTTGTGCGGATCGTCAAGGACCATCTGTCCGCCAGAGATCGTGATCGCGCCGTCGAGGTCGCCGCCCTTGTCGTAGGTGAAGACAAGGGCGCCTTCCTCAAGGAACCACTGCCCGTCGTAATCGCTGACGGGTGCGTTGATCGACAGGATGCCTTTTCCCGTCTTGCGGATGAAGATGTTGTACGAACTGATGTCCTGCACGGGGCGGGGGGCGTCCGTGTATTCGGGACCCGTCCTGACGCTGGTGGCGATGGAGTCCCTGCCGTCGCCGTCGCCGATGATCATGGCGCCGTTGATACGGAACTCGGCGCCGGAGCATTTCGGGAGCGTTTTGTCGTACATGGCGAGCGTGAGGAAACCGCCGTGTCCGGATTCGTTGCCCTCGTTTATAATCGTGAGCCCCTCGGAGACTTCGAGGATCAGGTTGCCGCCCTCGAGCTGGATTGCGCCGCCGCACCAACCGTAATAATCGTTGTCTCCGGTCCTGTTGAATTCAAAGCAGGAATCAATGATGCGGACCTCAGGGCAACCGGAGAGGTCGAGCGCGCCGCCGAATCCGTTGACGCGGTTCCCACTGAATTGCGTGTTTTGGATGAGTGCGCGGGTGCGTTCGAGGTTCAGCGCGCCGCCGGCGCTGAACGCGGCGTTGTTCTGGAAGACCGCGCTGTCTATGGACAGGAAGCAGTCGACCATCCGGAAGGCGCCGCCCGTGCCGCCGGCTCCCTCGTCGGCGTTTCCGGAGAACACGCCTTTCCTGACGATGAACCGTCCGGTGTTCGCATGAAGCACCGCGCCGCCGCCGTCCGCGATATCCTCTTCGGGCGTCGCAATCCGCCGGTTTGAGATGATGAGGCTGTCCAGCACGATGTCCACGGGGTTGCCGCTCTTTTCGTTCGTCGTGGCGAACCGCATGTTGCGTTTGATCAGCGCGGGGTCGGTCAGTTGGACGGAGTCGCTGTCCGGCATGTTGAAGCTGATCTTGCGGAGACCGCCGGGCGTTTGCGCGAAGGCGAGCGCCTCGCGCAGGCTGACCGTGCCGTCGTCCGGCTCCATGACGTCCCATGGGGTCGTTACGACGAGCGGGTCGCTTTTGACCCGGCCGCCGGGGCGGAGGAACAGGAGAAGCGCCGTCACGCAGAGAACGAGGATGATCGAGGGGAGGATCCATCTGTATTCCCGGAACGCCTTCCGTCCCCACGCCAGCGTCCTGCTGCGAAGCCGTGCCTGCGCGTCCGAGATGGAGGCGATGAATTCATCGGCGTCCTGGAACCGCCGGTTCGGGTAATTGCTGCATGCTTTCATGTAGATCGGCAGCATGATCCCGATTTCCGTGAGCGGGATCTCCCTGGAAACGGACGGGAAGAGGAGCGCGTCTGTCCCGGACCAGGCGGTGTAAATAAGCTTTCCGACGGCGTAAAGGTCGCTGGCGCGGGGTTCATATTGAGCGGAATCGTCCTGCATTTCCGGCGGAACGAAGCCCGGTGTTCCGAACGGAGCGTCGACGAGATGGTTCAGCGTGTCGGAAAGCAGGCTGTAGTCGGTCAGCATCGCCTGACCGCCGATGAAGACGATATTGTCGGGCTTGATGTCGCAGTGGGCGAGCCCGGCCTCGTGAAGCGCCTTGATGGTCGTCAGGATGTGTTTCGCGAGCTCCAGTACCTCGCCCGGCGGGATCCTGCCGTCCCGTCTGATGCGGGCCGCGAGCGTGTCCGGTTCATAGTCCGGCTCTTTCGCCAGGTTGTCCGCCGCCGGCATGACGCACCAGACGCGTCCGTCGGCGAGTCTGCCGACCTTCAGGATGGAGACCAGTCCGGGGATGTGCGAGGAGATCGCGCGGCATTTTTCGATCCCGGTGAACTCGCTTTCGTTGTCCGGCTTCCGGATCAGCTTCAGGACATGTTTCCGTCCGTCCTCCGCGCCGGAGACGAGGTAGAGGTCCCCGTGCCCGCCCCGGACGATGGGCGCGATGACGGTCATGCCGTCCACGCTGTCGTCTTTCTCGAAGTCGAATGGTGTCTGGGGGTTCATAGCGGGATATCGAGGTTGAAATCGGGGTTTTCGAGGCGGATTTCGGAAACGATCCTCCGGAGCGTCTTGCGGCAGCGGGAGCAGTAGACGTCGATGGTGGCGCGGTTGATCCCGAGGTGGCGGGCGACCTCTTTCTGCGGACGCTCCTGGAGCACGACCATTTCGAAGATCGCGTAGGTCTTCGGCTCGATGGTGTTCCGGAGCTCGTTCATCGCCGCGGAAAGAAGGCACTTGCGGTATTCCTCGTCGAACAGCATCTGGAACGGGTTGCTCTCGCCATGGTCGTCCCGGACCAGCGATGCAGGGAGATCGTCGGGGAACGCGCCGGAAGCGCCGGATTCAACGGAATTCTGAGAGGGAACATTGGCGAACCGTGCGGTTTTTTTGAGCATTTCCGCCGCCTTGTGGCGGACGAGCACACCGAAGAAGGTCCGGAACTTTCCCTTGGCGGGATCGTAGTGCAGCAGCGTTTCGCCGTTGAACAGGTCGAGCATGATCTCCTGCATGAGGTCCGCGCAATTGTCCTGCGACATGCCGAGCTTCCGACCGATGTCGAGGACCAGCGGCCAGTAGATGCGGTAGAACTCCTCCCAGGAGATCTCATCGCAATCCTGCATTCTCTGCAGCAGTGTTTTTCTGGTCGTGTACATGGGAACGCTTATTTGAAGAATGCGAACGCGGCGATGACGAGGACGGCGAGAATCGCCGCCGTGCAGATGATGTTCCAGACGCTTTCCGGGATTTTCGTTTTGCGTTTCATTGTCGCGGCAGGAGAAAAAAGGGATGGCTCCGCGGTCGGAAACCATCCCCGTGTTGATGACTCAGTACACGATCTCTTCCCAGGGGAGGCCGTACTCGTTGAGCTTCCGCATGAAGGGGGCGGGATCGAATTCCTCCATGTTGAAGACGCCGGGTCCCTTCCATGTGCCGGTGGCGAGCATCATCGCGCCGATCATGGCGGGGACGCCGGTGGTGTAGGAGACCGCCTGCGCGCCGGTCTCGCGGAAGGATTCCTCGTGGTCGCAGACGTTGTACACGAAGCGCTTGACGGGCTTTCCGTCCTTGGAGCCCTGGAGAAGGCAGCCGATGCAGGTCTTGCCCTTGGTGAGCGGGCCGAGGGAGGCGGGATCGGGGAGGAGCGCCTTCAGGAACTGGAGCGGGATGATCTCGTGCCCCTCGTACATGACCGGGTCGATGCGGGTCATGCCGACGTCCTGAAGGACTTCGAGGTGCTTGATGTAGTTGTCGGAGAAGGTCATCCAGAACCGCGCCTCCTTGAGACCGTACGGCTTCAGGTACGGGGCGAGGGATTCGAGTTCCTCGTGCCAGAGGAGGTAGATCTTCTTCGGACCGATTCCGTGGGGGAAGTCGAACATCTTGGAGAATTCAAGCGGCTCGGTCTCGATGAACTGACCGTCCTTGTAGTATTTGCCCTTCGCCGTGACCTCGCGGATGTTGATCTCCGGGTTGAAGTTGGTGGCGAACGCCTGGCCGTTGTCGCCCGCGTTGCAGTCGATGATGTCGAGCGTGTCGATGGTGTCGAAATACTGTTTTTCCCATGCGGTGTAGACGTTGGAGACGCCGGGATCGAATCCGCTGCCGAGGAGCGCGGTGATGCCCTTCTCGCGGAAACGGTCGCGGTACGCCCACTGCCAGCTGTACTCGAAGTGCGCGACGTCCGGCGGCTCGTAGTTGGCGGCGTCGACGTAGTCCACGCCGGTCTCGAGGCAGGCGTCCATGATGTGGAGATCCTGGTAGGGCAGGGCGAGGTTCAGGACAACGTCCGGGCGGAACGACCTGATGAGCTCGACGAGCTGCGGGACGTTGTCGGCGTCGACCTGCGCGGTCTGAACGGGACGCTTCAGGGCGGCGGCCAGTTTCTTGCATCTGGACTCTGTGCGGCTGGCGATCATGATGTCGGTGAAGACGTCCGACGCCTGGACGCATTTGTGCGCGGCGACGGTTGCGACGCCGCCGGCTCCGATGATCAGGACTCTTGACATGGTGTGGGTCTCCTTCTGTGAAGTGTCTTAACGTTCAAAATAAGTGTATCCGCGAATGCCGTCCTCGAACGCGTTCGTGATGGTCTTTCGCTGGGCGGGAGTGATCATTTTCCTGCGGACGGCGCGTTCGGCGACGCTGCGGAAGAAGGTGATGAGCTCCTTGGCGTCGTACTCGACGTAGGACAGCACGTCGCCGACGGAGTCGCCCTCGATCTCCTTGTCGATGTCGAAATGCCCGTCCGGGGAGATGGTGATGCTGACGACGTTGGTGTCGCCGAGCAGGTTGTGGAGGTCGCCGAGCGTCTCCTGGTACGCGCCGACCAGGAACACGCCGAGGTAGTATTCCTCGTCCGGCTTCAGCTCGTGGAGCGGGAGCGTGTGGAGCTCGTCATGCAGGTCCACGAACTTGTCCACCTTGCCGTCGCAGTCGCAGGTGATGTCGGACAGGATGCCGCTGCGCGTGGGGCGTTCGTTGAGGCGGTGGATGGGGACGATGGGGAAGACCTGGTGGATCGCCCAGGAGTCGGGGAGGGACTGGAAGACGCTGAAGTTGGCGTAGTAGATGTCGGCGAGCTGGGCGTCGAGGTCCTCGAATTCGTCCGGGATGTAGGCGAGCTTCTGCGCCTCCTTGTTCGCGACCGCCATGATGTGCCAGAAGGCGGATTCGACGAGGGCGCGCTCGCGGAGGGAGATGCGACCGTTCTTGAAGAGCAGCCGCAGCTCGTCGCGGTTGTAGATGGCGTCGTGGAAGAACTCCTGCAAGTTCTTCTGGTTGATGTTCGAGAGGATGTTCATCAGGTCCTTCGTGAGGTCATGCGCGTTCTCCGGGATCTTGTCCGGGATGGTGACCGGGTCGAAGCGGGCGACGTCGAGGATGTTGAAGAGCAGGATGGAGGAGTACGCGACGGTGGCGCGTCCGGACTCGGTGATGATGTCCGGGTGGGGGACGTTTGCCTCGGTGAGCAGTTCGCCGACGGTCTCGATGATGTCGACGCAGTATTCGTCGATGGTGTAGTTCCGGCTGTGCTGGTAGTTCGTGTGGGATCCGTCGTAGTCGACCGCGAGTCCGCCGCCGAGGTCGAGGTAGCCCATCGGCGCGCCTTCCTGCACGAGCCCGATGTAGACGCGGCTCGCCTCCTGAACGCCGGACCGGATGTCGCGGATGTTCGGGATTTGTGAGCCGATGTGGTAGTGGAGGAGGCGGAGACAGTCGAGCATTTCCTCTTCCTTCAGTTGGTCGACGAGCTCCATAAGCTGGGCGGTGTTCAAGCCGAACACGCTGCGGTCGCCGCCGGATTCGGTCCACTTGCCGCCCGCGCGCGTGGAGAGCTTCATGCGGACGCCGATCATGGGTTTGACCTTGAGCATGCGGCTGCGCTCAATGATCACGTCGAGTTCGCTGGGCATTTCGATGACGAGGATGCACCGGTATCCGAGCATGGAGGCGAACAGGGCGAGATCGACGAATTCCTCGTCCTTGTAGCCGTTGCAGACCACGCACGCCTCGGGGTCGTGGAGCGTGCCGAGGGCGGCGATGAGTTCCGCCTTGCTGCCGGCTTCGAGGCCGTGGTGGAACTCCCTGCCGTAGCGGGAGATGTCCTGCACGACCTGCTGCTGCTGATTGACCTTGATGGGGAAGACGCCCTTGTACCGCCCCTTGTACTTGGTCTGTTCGATCGCCTTGCGGAAGCTCGCGTGGAGCTGGTTGATGCGGGATTCCAGGATGTTGCTGACGCGGATCAGCACGGGCATGTTCATGCCGCGTTCCCGGATGCCCTGCACGATGTCGGGCAGGCTGACCGCCGGAGCATCCTTGTCCGGATTCGGCGAAATGGTGAGCTCGCCCTTCTCGTTGACGTGGAAGTATCCGGCACCCCAGTCGTTGATGCCGTAAAGCGTGGCGGAGTCCTCCGCCGACCAGTGTTCAAATTTGTCTTTCTTGACGTTCATTCCCGCACCCTCGGAAAACCCGGTCTGTGAGACCGGAAAACATGTGGATAGTTATGAGCCGCGCGGGCGTCCGGTTTGTCCGTGTTTTGATGTTGTGTGCCGGACGCCGCACGCGTGGGTTGCTTTTTCGGTCTGCGCGTTACTTGACGTTCAGGCGTCCGCCCGCCGCCAGGATCACGCGGTCCTCGTTGGAGACGTTCAGGTTCAGCTGAATCCGGAACGATTCCCCGCCGGGCTTCTTCACGGTCGCCGTTATGGAGCTTTCCTTCACCGCCTTGCGGAGGTCGGCGATCTCGACGGCGTCCTCCGGGTCGATCCGGTCGTAGTCGGCGGGATTCGCGAAGGTGAGCGGCAGGATGCCGAAGTTGATCATGTTGGCACGGATGATGCGTTCGATGGCGATGGCGATGACCGCCTTCACGCCGAGGTACATGGGGCAGATGGCGGCGTGTTCGCGGCTGGAGCCCTGTCCGAAGCTGTCGCGTCCGACGATGACCGCCTGACGTCCTGAATCGCGGACGGCGGAGGCGCGTTCAGCGAAGGTGGGCTTGCCGGGGACGTTGGTCTGGGCGAAGACCGCCTTGGCGTACTCGGGGATGTTGCTGCGGTATTTGAGGTAGGCGCCCGCGGGCATGATGTCGTCGGTGGAGGTCTTGTCGCCGGTCTTGATGACCACGACGCCGTCGAGCTTCTCCGGCAACGGCTTGCAGTTCGGCGGCGCGCCGATCGTGGGCTTGCGGATGATCTCGACGGAGGCGGGATCGTCCGCGGGCGGCAGGATCATGGAATCGTCGACCGTGAAGGATTCGGGATCTTCGAACACGGGGTACGCGAAGTCAAGCGTGAGCGGAGAGGTGAATTCGCCGGTGAGGGCGGCGGCGCAGGCGGTCTCCGGGCTGACCAGGTAGGACTGATCGCCCTTCGTGCCGGAACGGCCGGGGAAATTGCGGTTGAACGTGCGGACCGTGACGGTGCCATTGGCGGGGCTCTGGCCCTGTCCGATGCAGGGACCGCAGCCGCATTCGAGAATGCGGGCTCCGGCGGAGACGATGTCGGCGAGCTTGCCGTCGGCGGCGAGCATGGCGAGGACCTGGCGGCTGCCGGGTGCGATGTCGAGGGAGACGTTCGGGTGGACCTTGCGTCCCTTGAGCATTCCGGCGACGATGGAGAGGTCGCGGTAGGAACTGTTCGTGCAGGAGCCGATGATGACCTGGTTGACCTTCATGCCGGAGAGCTCGGCGACGGTCTTGATGTTGTCCGGGCTGGACGGGCATGCCGCCATGGGCTCGAGCATGGAGAGGTCGATGTCGATCACGCGGTCGTATTCGGCGTCGGCGTCGGCGACAAGCTCGGTCCAGACGGAGCCGCGTCCCTGCGCTTCGAGGAATGCGCGGGTGCTTGCGTCGGACGGGAAGACGGATGTGGTCACGCCGAGTTCGGCGCCCATGTTCGTGACGGTGGCGCGCTGGGGGACGGAGAGCGTGGCGACGCCGGGTCCGAAATATTCGACCATGCAGCCGACGTTGCCCTTCGTCGTGAGGATGCTCAGGACCTTCAGGATGATGTCCTTCGCGGCGACCCACGGGCGGAGGCTGCCGGTGAGGCGGATGCCGATGATCTTCGGGTAGGCGAGGCGGAACGGCTTGCCCGCCATGGCGAGCGCGACGTCCAGACCGCCCGCGCCGATTGCCATCATGCCGATGCCGCCGCCGGTCGGGGTGTGGGAGTCGGATCCGAGCAGGGTCTTGCCGGGCACGCCGAAGCGCTCCAGATGGACCTGGTGGCAGATGCCGTTGCCGGGACGGCTGAAGCGGATGCCGTGCGCGGCTGCGACGGACTGAAGATAGAGGTGGTCATTGGGGTTTTCCGGTCCCATCTGGAGCATGTTGTGGTCGACGTACGACACGGACAGCTCGGTTTTCACCTTGCCGGTCCCCATCGCCTCGAGTTCCAGATAAGCCATCGTTCCGGTGGCATCCTGCGTCAGCGTCTGGTCGATGCGGATCGCCGCGGGTTCGCCCGGAACGCCGCTGCCGGACACGAGATGGTTCGCTAAGATTTTCTGAATGACCGTTCCTTTTGCCATTGCTTGTGATCTCCGATTTCAAGATTTCAAGTGTAAAAAAAAGGGGGACGCACCGTGACTGGGACGTCCCTCATCTCAAGACCCGCGGATTCCGGCGGACCGGAGGCGGGGTGCCGAACCGCGCGCGGCGGCTTCGGGCTTACTCTTCGGGTTTGGTCTTGGGAAGAGCGCTGAGAACTTTCTGGCCTTCCTGCCAGCGGCCGTCCTGCTTGAGGATGTTGATGCGTTCGAAACGCTTCAGGACGTTTCTCTGTTTCCGGATACGGCCGGCGGCCTTCAGACTGGGATGCTTGGACATTTCAAATCTCCGTGATATCTGTTATGTGTTGTATGTGTTTCGCGTCAAAATAACTAAATACTATACATCATTTTGCCGAAAATGCAAGCCGGAAGTGATTTTTTCCCGAAAAAACCGCCGAAATGCAAAATAACATGCCGGAAAAAAGCGCCGCCCCGTCGCCCGGTGTGTTCGGCGGGGCGGTGTGAAAGTTTTCCGCGAAAGCGGATCGCGGATCAGGAGATCGTTGCGATATTGGTCCAGGTGGTGAGCTCCTTGTCGTTGATCTGCCAGTAGCCGACCAGTCCGGTGTCGGTGTTGACCCATGCGATGTCGTCGGTGCCGTCGGCGTTGAAGTCGCCGACGCCGGCGAGCGTCCACTCGGCGGTGTTGACGGCGCTGAGGATGGACCACGAGCTGAGGTAACCGTCGGAGACGCCCCAGATGCCGACCATGCCCTCGCCGTTGATCATGGCGATGTCGTGCGAGCCGTTGCCGTCGAAGTCGCCGGAGCAGAGGAAATCCCATTCGTCCGGGTTGGACACGCTGACCATGCGCCAGTCGACCGGATTGTCCACGATCCATGTGCAGTAGGCGTTGTAGGTGAGCCCTCCCGCGCCGACGAAGCTGTTGCGCCAGAGCATGTCGCATTTGCCGTCGCCGTTGAAGTCGCCCGTGGAGACGCATTCCCATTCGGCGGAATACCCGTTGATGAGCGTCCAGGTCGTACCGCCTTCCCAGTATCCGAGCAGACCGACGGTCGAAGACGCCCCGGTCGGGTTCGCGACCAGCACGTCGCAGGTCCCGTTTCCGTTGAAGTCGCCGGTGCCGAGGATCTCCCAGCCGTTGTCCTTCAGGTTCAGGACTTTCGGGGAGAACGTGCCGTTGGCGTTCGCCATTTCGCCGACCACGTAGCCCTCGCCGTTCAGGCGAAGGAAGTCGTCGCGTCCGTCGCCGTTGAAGTCGCCCGAACCGACGACGCACCAGCCCGGATCAAGCGAGAGCCCCGTGCCCCAGGTGGATCCTTCGCGGTAGACCGTGACTGTGTTGCCGAATTGTTTTGCCAGCATCGACTGGATCCCGCCCGCGAAGCATCCGGTGAGATATTCGGGCGCTTCCGTGCTGCCCTCGATCGAGAGGCTGAGCGTACCGCCCGCGCGTATCAGGCTGTAGGTCGCGCCGTTGATTGTTTTCGTCTGACCTACCGAGATATAGTCGTACCCGGTTCCGGCCGTGTCGTTCACATAGAGCGTCCCGTTGAATTCCCCCGCGCCCTCGGCGAGCGTGTACGTGCCGTTCTTCTGTCCGCTGGAGACCGTGAGGTAGCAGTCGATCGAGGAATAGCCGTCCTCGGGGAGGGAGAAGAAGTTCATGTCGTTGATGAGCGGGTAAGCGGATGGCTTTTGTTCGGAGATGTCGAAATCCAGAAGGGCGCCTTTGTCCAGGACCACATACGAGTCGCCATAGACGCTCACGGACCCGGTGAGCATGCCGCCTTTCGCGATGATGACGGCGCCATTGTACGCCTCTGTGTTGAACGCCACGCCGCCGAATCCGATCCTGAGCGTGCCGAAAACTGTCGTGTTCAGGAAGATTCCGCCGCCGGTTTGTGTCTCGGCTATGCCGGCGGAGCTGACGACGGTGCGTTCCGCAAAGCCGTCGGAGGAAACCTCAAACCATCCTTCCCCCATGACAGTGGTATTGATTGCCGTTCCGCCGACAAGTTCGGCCCAGCCCATCGCGTTGACCGTGGTTTTAACGATCCCGCCGCCTTCGTAAGCATAAAGTTCGCCGTTTTCATTGACGGTGGTGTCGACCGCCGTGCCGCCGGAGAAGACATGCATGATATCGCTCTCGTTCAGGATTTTCCCGGAACTGGTCACGCCGCTGGAAACATAATATTCGGACATGGAAATAAGACCTTTCGTTGGTGTCGTCAAATGAGGGTTGAATTAAAAATAGCCAATACTATAGCACGGAATCCCCAAAAAACAAACGGTTTTCCAAAAATATAAGAAAATTCGGGGAGGGGGAGGCAAGCCATTCACGTGGGGTGTGCGCGGCTCCGCTCGCGCACAAGGACAAGTCCTTGACTTGGGCAGTGCCTTGCTTCGCGACGGCACGGAGGAGAAGTTTTTCACAGCGTAGCGCCTGGCTAGGCTTGCGCACAAGGACAAGTCCTTGACTTGGGCAGTGCCTTGCTTCGCGACGGCACACCCCAAAGGGTGCTGCGATAGTGCCCGGCTTACGCTCGGGCACGGAAAAATATCCTATTCCGGGAGATGCTCGGAAAGGATTTTCGCGGCAAGCGCGACGAGCTCGGCGCAGGGACGCTTCTTGTAATAGGCTGGGGTGCGCGCTTCGGAGACGGGCGGATCGCTCTGGCGCGGGGCGAGTCCGAGGAGTTCGCGGCAGACGATGGAGCCGGTCTCCGCGCGAAAGGCGTCGCAGAGTTCGCGGATGAACGCGTAGTGTTCGTCCTTCGCGGTCTTGTCCGCGCCTTCGCCGGGTCCGCGGATCAGGTCGGCGGCCATGCATATTCCGGAGATCGCGCCGCAGACTTCACGCTGGCGCGCGAGCCCGCCGCCGAAACCGGAGGCGAGTTTCAGTGCTGTGTCGAGGTCAAGTCCGCAGCGGTCGCGGAAGGCGCAGAGGACAGCCTGGGCGCAGTTCATACCTGCGAGGAAATTGTTTTTCGCTTCTTCGGAACGGTCAGTCATAGGATGCCTCGTTTCTGTTGAAAAAGGTTCAGTATGGCGCTTTGACGGCCTCGAATTTCATGCCGTTGAAGTTTTTGAGCATGACCGGCGTGCCGAAATCGGCTGCGACGGGGAGCGAGAAGAGGATGCCGTTTTTCGCGTAGAGGATGCGGTTGCGGGGGGCGTCGTAGTCCGCCCAGCGCCAGCCGGAGCCGTCGATTTTCAGGCGGCGTTCGGGATGGATGATGCGGTGGCGTTCCCAGTAGCAGCCGTATCCGGCGTTTCCGGGGCGTCCGCTGACGAAGAGTTTCTGTAGCGCCCAGCCGAACGCGAGGGGTTTTTCGTAGACGACGGAGCTTTCGGACTGGTGTTTTTCGGTCCAGCCGTCGCGGACGAGGCGGTGGCAGTAGACGCCGGGGCATTCGCCTCCGAAATACGTGCTGAACGGAAATTCCTGCGAGACGTCGAATCCGCTGCCGGAACGTGCGCAGTACGGGACGGCGATCGCGGGGGAGGGGGTGTTGAGCCAGACATTTCTGTTGTCCAGGAAGAGACCGCCGCCGTTCCATGCGGTCCCGTTGAACCACAGGTCGAGCGCTTTCAGGTAGGGGGCGCGGGAAATGGCGGTCCAGCTGGGCGAGGATGCCTCCGGCGAGTTTGCGAAACGTCCGATTTCCCCATCGCGGCTCTGGCGGATTTCCTGCATCTGCCTTGAGTAGGCGTCGTAGGCCTCCGGGCGTGGACCGAACGTGTCTTCACGGAGTTTTTCCGTATATTCCAGGATTTTGTCCGGGCGGCGGAAATCGGTGGCGAAATAGATCATGGATTCGCCGTTGGGCGAAAGGTCGCTGCGGTACTCGTAGATGCGTCCCTTTAGCCACTGCCCCATGGTGAACGTGTCGGTCTCCAGGTCCCATCCGAGCGTGCAGACCTGTCCGGACGGACCGCGCCGGAAGACGACAGCCTTCGGCGCTTCGCGCGCCAGGATGACATGCAGCCGGGCGGGAACCTGTTCCGGGGGCTGTTTGAACTTGTGCTGGACGTATTTTCGGAATGGTCTCCGCCCCGGGCGGGACGGGCGATTGGAACGTGGTCTCATCTTCAGGTCTCTTTTTTAGTTCTTTCGTCCTGCGGTCCGGAACGGTCCGCGAAGCCGTCAGTCCAGAGTGCGCATGGTTTCCGTTTTCTGTTTCTGTATGGATGCCTCGAACCTTTTGCTGAGGAAGGAAATGACGGCGATCAGGGATATGGAAAGGATGAAATAAAGCAGCGTGGCGAAGGCGATGGGGAAGAAGGATTCGTATGTGCGGGCGCGGATCCAGTCGACCACCTTCGTGAGGTCCCAGACGGAAACGTATCCGACGACCGTGGTCAGCTCGACCAGCCGGATGATTTCCTCACGGAACGGCTTCGCCAGGAAGGCGGCTGCCTGCGGGAGAACGATCCTGCGGAAGAACGTGAATTTGCGGAGGCACAGGGCGCGTGCGGCATCTATCTGCACCCCTCCGATGTAGTCGAGCGCGGTCATGTAGAGACGGCAGGAGGACGCCATGAACCGGAGGATGAAGATGGTGATGGCGGCGGACAGAGGGCTGAATCCGAACCTGCGGAAGAGCACGTAGTAGAGCCCCATGAGAAGGATGAGGATCGGAATGTTGTAGAAAAGCGCGCAGACGATATTCGCGGGGATTGAGGCGCCTTTGCGTTTCGACTGACGGAGCATGCACAGCGGGATCCCGAGGATCGAACCGCAGAAGACCGCGGAAACCGCGATGATGAGCGTAATCTTGAATCCGCCGAGGATCTGGCGCATGTGGTTGTCTTTCCAGAGCGAACGATGCAGGCTGAACGCCTGTTCCTTCAGGAAGAACCTGATCTGCGGGATCAGCGCCATGTGCACCCGTTGCGCTTTCGATTTGTCCGGCACGACGGCGATCAGTCCGCCGTTGTAGTGCGGTTCGGAATAAACGAGCCTGCCGGACGAAGTAGTCCTGGCAACCAGCTCTGATGCCGCGAAATCGGCCCTGCCGTCCGTGAGCGCCTGTTCAAAATCGTCCTGGTTCAGGCGGACGAATTCCACTCCGAAGCCCATGGCGGCGGCGACCCGCAACGCGGTCTCCAGGTCGTAGCCGACGAGTTTTTCATTGCGGAGATAGGAGAAGGGCTCGCGGTCGATGACGACGCCCATCCGGAGAACGCCGTTGGGGGCGTCGTAGTTCTGCTGCGGAAGTTCCGCCTTGACGTTTGCAGGAGAAAGCCATTCGTTCTGGATCGTTTTCAGCGCGCCGTTCTTTTTCATGGCGCGGATCTGGCGCGAAAACGCCTCGCAAAGAGCCCTTTTCCCGGCGGGAAAGAAGAAAGTGTAATCGACTCTCGTGATGTACTCGGGGATCTGGACGAACTGCGGATAATTGGGCAGGAATTCCCTGGCGCGCGGCTCGCTGATGATGAACGCATCGATTTTTTCCGTGCCGAGCAGATAGAAGAGGTCGCGTTCCTGGCTGGCATAGAACGGGACCGCCTCGGGGAGCTTTTCGTCGAGCTGCGACGCTGCGAATGTGAACGGCAGAACGCCGACGCGTTTTCCCGCAAGCTGTCCGAGTCTGGTGATGCCGAATACGTATTCGTCGTGGGGGATGTTTGTCACGAGTGCGGCGCCGCCGTCATAGTATGCTTCGGAGAACTCGATGTTATCGGTGTTCTCCGCATCCGGCGCAAGCATGCCGCCTGCCATGTCGATTTGCCCGGACCGGAGCAGATCTAGCAGCATTTCCCGGCGTGCCGGGATGATCTGCAGGTCCATGCCGAATTCATGTGCGGCACGGCGTATGATCTCAATCTCCATGCCGAGCATGGTTCCGTCCCCTCCCATGAAGCAGAGCGGGGTGGCGCCGGGGGTCGTCGCATAACGGAGGATGCCGTTGACCATCGGGGCGTCGTCGCGTTCGAAGAGCTTTTCAAACTCCTGTTTTTCCGGTTCCGCGGAACACCATTTCGCGGCGAAGTCCGCGAGTTCCCCCGTGTCCTTCAGCTCGGTGATGACACGGTTGATTGCACGGGAAAGCGGGGATCCCTGCGGAAGCGCGAATGAGTATGCTTCCCGTTTGATGACGGACGCGACCTGGAGCTCCGGATACAGCGCGGTACAGGACCGCGCCAGCGGTTCTTCCATGAGAATGGAGTCGATCTTGTTCGAACTGAGCAGAGCGCAGGCGGATTCGAGGCTGTCGGCGAGGACGAATTTTGTGTCCGGAAGCATCTCCTTGCAGTCCGCCGCGTATTTCGACCCGGCAAGGATCGCCGCATAGCTTCCGGCGAGCTCCTGCGGGGTCTTCATGGATAAGCCGTGCGCGTCGTCGGCCGGCTTGTAGAGGGCTTTCCGCGTCATGACCGCAGCCGGGCAGTCGATATAGTCTTCGGAGAAGAGGATGGGGCTGTTTTCCCCGGTGATCTTGTCCATGGACGCTATGGCGAGGTCGACAGCCTCCTTCTCGACCGCGGTGAACAGGTCGAGGTATGGCATCACTTTGACTTCCACGGACATGTTCAGGGCGGCGGCAAGGCGGTAAATCAGCTCGACGTCGAATCCGGCGGGCGATCCGTCGGAATCCGTGAAATTCATGGGCTCGTTCGAGTCTTCCGTGCCGACCACGAGCTTCCCGTACGGGTTGACGGGCGTCTGGATTCGCGGCATTTCCGGATTGTTCGACTTGATCCAGCGGGCGTACATATTGTCGTACAGCCCGGACGAGAAATACTCGCGCAGGAACGCGTTCACGTTCTGGAGCAACTCGGGCTTGGACGTCGGGACCGCGATCCCGATGTGCCCTTCCGCGTAGTTGTCCGGCAGCAGGACGAAGACGTCGCGGGTGCGCTGGGCGTAATCCAGGACCGGCCGGTCATACGCGATGGCGTCGAGCGTGCCGTTTTCGAGCTCGGGATAAGCGTCGGAAATGGATTCGTATTCGCGGAAGGACGCCCGTGGGAAATGTTCCTTCGCCTCTTTGCATGAACTCGTCTCGGACACGACGCCGATCACATATATCTGGTTGTTGAGGTCGTTCGGCGTCGAAATGTATTTATGTTTCGCGTCCGTGGTCTTTTCTCCGCAGCCGCACAGAATCGCCGTGAACAGAATGAGAAGCGCGGAAAGGATTCCGCCCGCCCGGCGGAGCGGATTGTCCCAGTCATTTTTTTTATTGTTCATAAGACCTCAAATTGATTGGAAACGGGGTGCGGCGACCTGGGGGGCTCTGCTGTGCCGGTCCGCCCGTTTTTTGCTCTTGCATGTGTAGTTTCATGGAACTTGCGCAGTTTGTCCTATAATGTAGCATATTTTTTCGATTTTACAACAGAATAAAAGGGAAAAAGATCATGAAACATGTTTGGAGAGGTGCCCGAAAGCCTTTTTCCCTGTTTGCCTTATCCTTCGTATCGCGGCATTAGTTCCGTGCTGCCGACAAAGAAAAAGCCTGCCCCGGATTGAGCAGGGCAGGCTTCATGAAAAACATGTGCGTTTGAACTGGCGGACAGTCGCCCGGTTTTACTTCTGAACGGGCTGATCGCCGAGCTGGCGGAGCGCGGAACGGCGAATCTTGCCGCTGACGGTCTTCGGAAGTTCGGTGAGGAAGTCGATCTTGCGCGGGTACTTGTACGGCGCGGTGTTCTTCTTCACGTAGTCCTGGATTTCCTTCTTCAGCTCTTCGCTGGGCTGTTTGTCCTTCGTCAGGACGATGTACGCCTTCACGACCTGTCCGCGGGTGGGATCGGGTACGCCGACCACGGCGCATTCGAGCACGTAGGGCAGCTCCATGATCGCGTTTTCAACCTCGAACGGACCGATACGGTAGCCGGAGGACTTGATGAGGTCGTCGGTGCGTCCGACGTACCAGTAGTAGCCCGCCTCGTCGACCCAGGCGGTGTCGCCGGTGTGGTAATAGCCGTCATGCCAGGCGTTGTGCGTCGCCTCCTCGTCGCCGTAGTAGCCGACGAAGAGTCCGGGGATTTCGCCCGGTTCCGCCTTGATGACGATTTCGCCGACCTCGCCCTGCTTGACGGGCTTGCAGTCGGCGTCGAAGAGTTCGACCGGGTACATCGGGGACGGCTTGCCCATGGAGCCGGGATGCGGCTCCATGCCGTTGATGTTGCCGATGATCATGGTGCTTTCGGACTGTCCGAAGCCCTCCATCATCTTGTGACCGGTCTGCTTCAGGAAGACGTTGAACACCTCGGGATTCAGCGCCTCGCCCGCCATGGTGGTGTGCTTAAGCGAGGAGAAATCGTAGTGGGAAAGGTCTTCGCGGATGAAGAAGCGGTACATGGTCGGCGGCGCGCAGAACGTGGTGATGCCGAACTGCTTGAAGAGCGGCATGATGTCGGCGGCGCTGAATCGGTCGAAGTCGTAGACGAAGAGCGGAGCTTCGCAGAGCCACTGACCGTAGAGCTTGCCCCACATGGACTTTGCCCAGCCGGTGTCGGAGATCGTGAGGTGCAGACCGTTCGGGTCCACGCAGTGCCACCAGCGCGCGGTGATAATGTGTCCGAGCGGGTAGGAGAAGATGTGCGTGACGATCTTCGGGTAGCCGGTCGTGCCGGAGCTGAAGAACATCAGCATCGGGTCGGTCGCCTTCAGCCCTTCGGGGCGCTTGAAGACGTTGCTGTAGCGTTCGAGCGAGGCATCGAAATCGAGCCAGCCGAGGCGCGATCCGTTGGTGGAGATGCGGAATTCGACGGACTTGCACAGGTTCGCCGCGGCGTCCGCCTGCTCCAGCACTTCTCCGTCCGAGGTGCAGATGATCGCGCGGATCGTCGCCTTGTCGAAACGGTACTGGAAGTCGTGGACGAGGAGCTGGTTCGGCGCGAGGACCGCCACCGCCCCGATCCTGTGCAGGGCGTTGATGAGGATCCAGAACTGCCAGTTGCGGCGCAGCACCAGCATCACGCGGTCGCCCTTTTTGATGCCGAGCGAAACGAGGTAGTTCGCCGCCTGGCAGGAGAGGTCGGAAATCTGTTTGAAGGTGAATTCGCGGTGTTCGTGGTTGCGGCTGAGCCAGGAGAGCGCGACCTTGTCTGGCGTCTTCTCTGCGAGGCGGTCGAGTACGTCGTATGCGAAGTTGAAGGTGTCGGGATAGTGGAAGCTGACTTTGTTCAGGATGCCGTTCTCGTCGAACCCGGCGTCGAGGTAGTCCTGGTACAGCAGGCGGTCTTCGGAGCCGGATTCCTCGGCGGCGTGCGCGACCGGGGCGGGGGCGGGCGCCGGAGCCTCGGTGCCTTCGCCGTACATGACGATCGCGAGGAATTCGCAGGGCTTGCCGTCGGCGGCGACCATGCCGTGCGGCAGGCTGGAGTCGAGCAGCACGCTGTCGCCGGGGTTCAGCACGTCGATCTTGCTGCCGAGCTGGATGCGCAGACGTCCGGACAGCACATAGTCGAACTCGTGCCCGGGGTGCGTCGTGAGGTGGATCGGCAACCCTTCGTCCTGCGGCTGGGCGCGGACGAACAGCGGCTCGGTGTTGCGGTTCTTGAGCAGGGGCGCGAGGTGGCGGTAATCAAGCTCCTCGCGGCGCTTGATCGGCATGCCGCCGCCCTTGCGCGTGATGTTGTACAACGAAAGCTTGGGGGATTCGCCGCTGACGAGCACACCTACATCGACACCGAACCGCTCCGCGCAGAGGTAAAGGAAGGCGAACGGACTTTCAACGAGACCGTCTTCATGCTTCCGGTATTCTTCTACGGTGACGCCCGTGACCCTGGCCATTTCCTCTTCGGAGATTTCCATGATCTGACGGATGTCGCGAATGCGACTGCCGATTTGCTGAAGTTTGTTTTCCATCTTTCGTTGTCCAAAGTGATTGAGATAAAAACGGGTAAACTATAATATACAACAAAAAGCCGTAAAGTCAAGCGGAACACCCCGACACACATGGAATCCGGTGCACCGGACCGCCAACGCCCCATGGAAGACGCGTTTCCGCCGTTCTGCCTTTTTTATGACGGTCGGTATGTACGTGCGTTACAGGGAATTGAACCACAGCCTGGGCGAATAGAAGGCGGGACTATATCGGATACGTTCAACATCATTGTCCAGATACAATATCAGACGCCCCCAAAAACTCCTCGCCGCAAAAACGGATGTGCCGAGCTGCTTGTCTTCATACGTGAATTCGACCAGCCCAGTGTCAGGATTCCGTTCCCACGTCCCATAAAGCAGTTCATCCTCATGATTCTCCGGGGTGGAGTGGTATGCGATGGAATACCAGTGATGATTCGGCGTCACGACGAGGATCGCTTTCGAGTCCGAACACATGCAACCGAATAACTCTCTGACATCATAGATCCCCGACGGATCCCTGCACGGAAGCCAGCTCAACGCATATAGCCCCGCCATCGAAAACAGCGCCAGCACGACAGTCCCAAGAATGACCTTGTTCCGCAAACGCATCTGTTTGATCCTCCGTTTTGTCGCGGAGACCAAGGACGCAATGAGGCTCCAGTCTTTTGCAAAGGTCGGAAATCTTTCGGACGGCATGGCGTGATTACCTCGGATAAAGCACTGCAAATGATTGAAAATCTACTCTAATATACCCAGAAAAAAACGATTGTCAAACGGGAATCCGATATCCTCCTTTGTTTTCACGGAACGCAAACGGTCAAAAAGCAATCCGGGAAACGCATCCGGTTGTTTTTCGCAAAAGAAATGCTATATTATTCCTGAGACGACAGAAGGACAGGTACAGGATTGCATTATGGACATCAGGCATTATTTCGTTGAAAAGGGAACCGGGAAAGCGTTCATCCTGCTTCACGGGAATGGGGCGGATTCCTTTTTTTTCAAAGGGCAGATCGACGAGTTTGCCAGACTGTACCATGTGTATGCGCTTGACACCCGAGGACATGGCAGGACGCCGAGGGGGAAAATGCCCTTTACGATACGTCAGTTTGCGAACGACCTGCTTGGATTCATGGACGAGCAACGAATCGGAAAAGCGCACCTGCTCGGCTTTTCGGACGGCGCGAATACCGCGATGGTCTTCGCAATCCGGCATCCGGAACGCGTGGACCGCCTGGTGCTGAACGGCGCGAACCTGAACGCGGACGGCGTAAAGCGAAGCACCCAGATTCCGATTGAACTCGGCTACAGGATTGCGCGGCATTTCTCCGGGAAAAGCGAATCCGCCCGGCGGAACGCGGAGATGCTCGGCCTGATGGTGAACGAGCCGGATGTGTCTCCTTCGGAACTTGCCGGGATCCGGGCAAAGACGCTGGTCATCGCCGGGACGCGTGACATGATCCGGGAAGCGCACACCCGGATGATCGCGGAAAGCATCCCGGACGCGAAGCTCGTATTCGTGAGGGGAAACCATTTCATCGCGAACCGGCATCCGGCGGAATTCAACCGCGTCGTGCTGGAGTTCTTGCGGGATTGAGGCGGGCACATGTTCATTTTTTCCGGAATGTTCCGCGGAAAACGTCTTTTTGCCGCTTGACTTTCCGTTTTTTCGCAGTATATTGTTCCATGCAGGGAGAAACCGAGTGTTTTATGCCGTCTCTCCCCGTTCATTTCACCCCGTCCGAAACGACACAACCGCCGACCTTTTTCCGAAGCGCGCCCATGAACGACATTCCGCAACTGACCGAAAGCCTGGAAGACTACCTCGAAGCGATCGCCGAGCTGATCGCGGTCGAGGGGCACGCCCACGCCAAGGAGATCGCGGCGAAGCTGAACGTGAAGATGCCGTCCGTGACCGGGGCGCTCCGCCAGCTCGAAAAGATGGGGTGCATCGTGTACAACACGCATTACCCGGTGCAGCTCACGGAGAAAGGAAGGCTCATCGCGGAGGACGTGATGCACCATCACGAAACGCTCCAGAAATTCTTCTCCGAAATCCTCGGGCTGCCCCGGGAAAAGGCGTCGGACACCGCGTGCCGCCTCGAACACCTCATCGACTGCGACACCATCAGCCGGTTCATCCTGTTCTCGGAAGCGATCGCGAAGCGCAGCGACGCGCGCGCGTTGCAGACCTATCTGACCGAGGCGATGTCCCAGCCCGGTCTCGCGGTCCTCTCCGACTGCAAGCCCGGCGAAAAAGCCGTCGTGGAGAAGTTCGGACGCAACCTCGCGCCGGGCGCCGTTACCGGACTGAAACCCGGCGATGAAGTAACGGTCGAGGGATTCTCTCTGGACCGTTCCAGCGTTCGCATCACCGTCAACGGCAAATCGCTCGACATCCCGACCTCCCAGGCGGAAAACATCTGGTGCCGTCCCGCCTGACCGCCGACGCGCGCATTCCGCCTCTTTCCTCTTGACTAGGAGCAACTTTTTAGAAACCTTCTGATTATCAGTCTAATATGTCTTATCATCCGGTCTGTTGCACTTTCCCAAAAGCGAGGCCGGAATCCGTTTGATGCGATCGCGCGGAATCCGGCCTCTCCCTACACACTTCCTCCCTTTTTTCCTACCCTTTTTTTAATCCTTCTTTGAAATTCAGTTCAGCTCGGACAGCCGCCCGCCTGTTGCGGACAGCGTCCGATTTCATTTTTTCACGAGCCCAGCAGTTTCGTGCCAATCTGCAGCGCGGACCCGGCCTGGTACACGATCATTGTCAAGATGTACGCCAGCGCGAGCAGTCCGCCCGCCTCGATGAACGGCATCGACCAGGAGTTGAGTTCGCGGCGGATGATGGCGAGCGTGGCGAGGCACGGGATCGACAGCAGGCAGAAGAGCATGATGCAGAATCCCTGCAGCGGCGTGTAGTTCTTCACGAGTTGTTCGCGCAGGGGCACGGACTCCTCGTCCGCCTCGCCCTCGGAATACAGGATGCCGAGCTGTGCCACGAAGACTTCCTTGGCGGCGAGCGCGCCGATGGACGCGGTCGTCAGCTTCCAGTCGAATCCGATGGGCTTGAACAGAGGTTCGAGCGTGTGCCCGACGCGTCCGGAGATCGTGTATTCCATCGCCTCCGCCATCTGCTCGTTTTCGAGCGCGGCAATAGCGTCGGCGCGTTCCTGCGCGGCGTCGATGACCGACTGCACTTCCTCGGCAAGCTCCAGATCCTCCGCCTCGCCGAGCGCCTCAAGCGCCTCGTCCGGGACGACCTTGTTCTCCTTGACTTCCTTCATCACGTCTTCATCGAATATCTCCGCAAGCTCTTCGGTCTGCGCGGCGGCTTCCAGCACGGCGACCTGGACGTCGGTCAAGAGTTGCGATTCCTCGATCTTCGCGATCTCGCCCTCGTAGTCCTTCGAGAATTCCTTCTTCTCCGGGTACGTGTTGCAGATGTACAGGATCACGCTCGTGGCGAGGATGATCGTACCGGCTTTCTGCAGATACATGCGGCCGCGGTCCCACATGTGGAGCAGCAGGCTGCGGAGGGTCGGCACGCGGTACGGCGGGAGCTCCATGAGGTAGACTTCGCCGTCGCCCTTGAAGAGCGTGGACTTCATGATGCGGGCGGCGATGAGCGCGATGACCACGCCGATGAAGTACATGAGCCACATTACGAACGCCTGGTATTTCTGCACGAAGAACGCCGGGATGATGAGCGCGTAGATCGGCAGGCGAGCGCCGCAGCTCATCAGCGGCAGGACCATGATCGTGGTCTTGCGGTCACGTTCGGACTCGATCGTGCGCGTCGCCATGATGGCGGGCACGGAACAGCCGAATCCGAGCACCAGCGGGACGAACGAGCGCCCCTGCAACCCGAACTTGCGCATGATGCCGTCCATGACGAATGCCGCACGCGCCATGTAGCCGGAATCCTCCAGGATCGCGATCGCGAAGAAGAGGAAGAGGATGTTCGGCAGGAAGACCAGCACGCCGCCGACGCCGCTGATCACGCCGTCGGTGAGGAGCGAACGCAGGAACGGGAGCGTTTCGGGGTTCCAGGCGGCTTTCACCGCGTCGTTCAGGTTGCCGAAGATGTCGTCCTCGATGATGCCCATGAGCGGGTCGGCGAGCGTGAACGTGAACCAGAACGTGAGGTAGATGATGAGGAAGAAGAGCGGCAGGCCGAGGTATTTGTTGGTCATCACAGCGTCGATCTTGTCGGAGATTTCGCGGCGGCGTTCCTGCGTCATGGAAATGGCGTCACGGCAGGCGCCGGCGAGCATGGCGTAACGGCGGTCCGCCATGAAGGTGTCCGCCTCGATGGCGTGTTTCTCCCAGAGGTGCGCGATCTGCTTCTCCACCTCGTCCATCGCGGGCTTGAAGTCCTCGATGCGCATGGCGGCGGTGTCGTGCTCCAGCAGTTTGATAGCGAAGAACCGCGCCGGGATGTGGGCGTATTTTTCGACCTTGAGCGAATCAATCTTGTCGGCGACCGCCTTGATCGCGTCGTCGATGTCCTCGCCGTAGGTCAGCATGGGCACGCCGTGGTCGTCAAGCTCGGTCAACGTCTTCGCGAGCAGGTCGAGCAGAGGCCGCACGCCGCCGATCTTGCTGCCGACGGTCTGCGCGATCGGGGATCCGAAATACTTCTCCAGTTTCGGGATGTCGAACTTGAAGCCCTTGCGGCGGGCGTCGTCGCTCATATTGAACGCCAGGACCATCGGGATGTGGAGTTCGGCGAGCTGGGTCGTGAGGTATAGGCTGCGGCGCGGGATGGACGAGTCCACCACGTCGATGATCAGGTCGATCCCCGGCTTGGTCAGCTCCTGGAACACGACGTCCTCCTCGGGAGAGGACGAGGAAAGCGAATATACGCCCGGCAGGTCGATCAGCTCGATCTCCATGCCGTTCAGCGTGAACTTGCCGCTCTTGCTCTCGACGGTCACGCCGGGGTAGTTGCCGACATGCTGGCGTGCGCCGGTCAGGGCGTTGAAAATGCAGGTCTTGCCGCAGTTCGGATTGCCCGCGAGCGCGACCCTGTAATGCTGTTTCATCGGTCACGCCTCCTTTTTCAGCACGATGTTCGCGGCGTCGCTGCTGTGCAGCGCCATGCTCGTCTCCATGATTTTCACGCGGATCAGGCCGCCGAACGGCGCATGCGCCTCCATGAGCAGTTCGGTGCCGGGGACCAGCCCGACGTCGGCGAATTTCTTGCGGCCGCGTGCCTTCGGCATGACTTTCACGATGGTCGCGGTCATTCCAACCGGAAGGTCGGCGAGCGTCATTTCCTCCCCCGCGACCGGGACGCGGTAGTCCGGCGTCTTCGAGGCGTCGCATCCGCATCCGCAGGAACATTTTTTTTCAGACATTGCAGAACCCCTTTCTTGGAAAGTCCCGGAACGATGCGTGCCATGTGTTCACGCTGCCGGTCAATCCTCTTTTTTGTTTGTGATATGTATAACAGTTTTTGATTTCAAACTTTGTTTTGCCTAACTGTAAAGAACCGAACAAATCCTTTTTTGACAAGGTTGTGAAACGAGCGAAAGACAAGTCCCGGAACCATCCCGCGCACCCGGCAGGAAACCGGATTCGCGCCTGCATACCCTAACCGGCGTTCAGCTCGTTTCCGCAAGCGCGGACCCGAACATCCCACCGGTCCCTTTCCACACTCTCCCTTTTGGGAAAACGGCGCGCCATGCACCGGCGCATCGTTGAATGGTTCCGGGACTCTTGATGTCCTGTAAATACTATATCACGTTTTTCGCAGATTGCAAGTTAGTTTCGACTAATTTTTTTGTGTTTCTTTTGATTTCCGCCTCAAAAAAACACGGTTTCTTTCTTTAGGGCGCCTCTCTTAATTGGAGCTCGGCGGCTTTTCGCATCCGGGCAAATCCCGATTAGGAAGATTTTCGGTGGTTACCTTCATGCAGCCACGCTCGAATCTTCCTGTATTGTCTTGTTTGCCCATCTGCGGAAAATCCTTCCGATCGAATTGATAGAGGTGACTGTCAGTCCGCGGTTAATTGCGCGAGGATGCCTTCGCAGCCGCTGACGATATCGTCCCAGGTCGCGTCGAAATCCCCGGTGTACCAGGGATCGGCGACTTCCTCTCCGGCACGGTCCGCATAGTCGAGTAGCAGCACGATCTTGTGCTCCGAGTCTCCGTCTGTAATCCGGAGCGTGTTGCGGATGTTTCTTCGATCCATGCACACGATCAGATCGTAATCGTCATAATCCGCACGGGTCATCTGCCGGGCGCGATGTCCGGTGCAGGCGATTCCGTGTTCGGCGAGCGTTCGACGCGCGGGCGGATAGACCGGATTCCCGAGTTCTTCGCGGCTGGTAGCCGCAGAAGCGATTTTAAACCGGTTTTCAAGATGTTTCGCCCGGACCATGTCCTTCATCACGAACTCCGCCATGGGGCTGCGGCAGATGTTCCCATGACAGACAAAGAGGATTCGGATTGGATTAGGCATAGTTTATCTCCGAAGACCTTTGTAACCGATGATTAATCTGAGGCTTAATCGTCTTTTCGTAAAATCAATGCTAAACCTTCTTCTCTTCTTCCTGAGCCAAATCCTCCTATACTACCTGAAGATTCACTCAAAAAAACAGTTGACTGTGAAATAACATACCACCCTTCCTCCCAGTACAACATATTTACGATTCTTTCCACATCATTGAACTTGGCAATTATAAATTTGAAGCTAGTTTTTCTTCGCGATTGCATTTTTAATCTTCTTTTATTTTCTTCCTGTATTCTAATGTTTTTTTCCCGTATTCTGTTGTTTTCTTCCTGTATTTTTTTCTCTAAATCCATTTGCATCTTTTTTTCCAATTCTATATCCTCCATATTAAAGCACACTTCCTCATGGCAGTGAGGACACAAACAGATGTTGTCAATGTGTTCTTCAGATATGGTAAGCTTTTGGGAGCAGTGGGGACAAGTTACATCATAATTCATAAGCGCCTCCTGAAATAAATTATGTCATGGGTGCAGAAGCTATTATTTCTTCGCCTGCTCGGCGGCGCCGAAGATGCCTTCCTTCGAGAACGGCACCTTGTTGATGGTCCCGTCCGCGTTGAAGGTCATTTTATCGACGCAGACCGCGCGGTTGAAGTCGCCGCCGTTGGCTCCGGTGTGGTAGAAAAGATACCATTCACCGTTGAAGTTCGCCACGCCGGGATGGTTGGATCCGCAGTTCCCGGAACGCTCCATCAGGATGCCTTTCGCTTCGAAGTGCCCGTCGACCTTGTCGCCGATCGCATATGCCAGCTTTTCGGGGTTGCCGCAGGCGTAGATCAGATAATACCTGCCGTCGTGCTTGAAGATCCACGGCCCTTCCTCGAACGGCATGTCTTTCAGGTCGATGTCCAGCGTCTTCACCGGACCATCCAGCTCGACCATGTTCTTTTTGAGCTTGGCGTAATAGCATTTCCGGTTGCCCCAGACAAGCCACGCCTGCCCGTCGTCGTCGATCATGACGGTCGGGTCGATGCATGCCCAGGAATGGGTCGTGGCGAAGCATTGGGCGGGCGTCACGAGCTGCTTGCCGATGGGATCCTTGTACGGACCTTCCGGCTTGTCGGCGACCGCTACGCCGATGCCATTGCCGTTTGTGCTGATGTACAGATAGTATTTGCCGTCGCGCGGGATCATCTGCGCGGCATATGCCGTGTGCGTGCCGTCCCATTTGAACTCGCTCACGGAGAGCGGGGTCGGGTACTCCGTCCAGGTCTTCATGTCCTTCGTGGAGAAGAGGCACCAGTCGCGCATTCTGAAATTGCGGTTCAGCCTTCCGTTCGGCGCGGTCTCGTCGTGGCTGGTGATCAGCCACAGCGTGTCGCCGATCACGACCGGCGCGGGGTCCGCGGTGAATTTGTGGGAGAACATCGGGTTCCCGGTCGGCTTGTATTCCTTCAGGTCGGACGCGGGCTGTGCCGGAGCCGGAGTTTGAGCGGAAGCGGGTTGCGCCGGAGTTTGAGCGGTCTGGACCTGTGTTTTGGGTTCATCTACCGCTGGAGTATCCGAGGTGCAACCGGTCAATCCGCAGACCTGGAGGAGAGACGGAAACAAAACCGCGGTGATCAACAGGGCGGAAATCGTGGTGCAAATCTTGTAGGTGCGATTCTGTGCGTTCATTGTTACGGTTTTTCTTTGGTTGGCGCGTCATCGGGGACGCTGTTCCGTTGCGGCAAAATGTTACCATACTATACCGCCGAAAAAAACAAAAAGCAAACGGAAATGCTGAGGAAAAACAAAAAAACGGCAAAATGAAGCCAACCGAGCAGGGCTGCCGCCCGGTTGACTCAATCAATGTTATATCGGGAAAAACCGACTTGGATTATTTGGACTCGTTGACCTTACGCTGGAGTTCGCGCATTTTCTCGCGGTATGCCTTGGGCTGGTCAATGCGGAGCTTCTGGGCGGCCTGGTATTCTTCCGGATACTTTTCCTTGATCTGGGAGAGGACGCTGGGAGCCGCCGCGCCGCCCTGCTGCCCGCCCATGCCGGGCATGCCGCCGCCGAAGCCGCCGCCGAAGCCGCCGCCGAAGCCGCCGAAGCCCTGACCGCCCTGCCCCTGACGACGCGGTCCCTGACCGCCCTGACCGGGCTGACCGGCGGGACGCTGTCCGCCCTGACCGCCGCCGAAGCCGCCGAAGCCCTGACCGCCCTGACCGGGCTGACCGGCGGGACGCTGACCGCCCTGGCCGCCGCCGAAGCCGCCGAAGCCCTGACCTGGCTGACCGGCGGGACGCTGACCGCCCTGACCGCCGCCGAAGCCGCCGAAGCCCTGACCGGGCTGACCGGCGGGACGCTGACCGCCCTGACCGCCCGCGGCGGAAACGCCGACCTGACCGTTTGCGCCGGCAGGAGCCTGCGCGGAGAGAGACGTTGCGAACAAGAGTGCTCCTGCGAGGATCGAGCAGGAGATCACAGCCGAATGGACATAACGATTCATGAAAAACTCCATTATGTTAAGGGTTAAAAAGTGTCGTAGTACATAAATTTAAAAAAAGGCACTGTTCATTTTGAGCTGAAAGGACAGCAGGAACAGTTTTACATGAATAGTATACCGCACGAAAAAGAAAAGTCAAGCTGATTTTCGAGAAAAATCACAATTAATTGGTGTCCTGAAACAGATCCTTTTTGCATGGGTACAAAACACATGATCCGCGGACTGGCTTGACAAACCTCGTTTGCAGTGATATAATAAAGTTGCGGAGGTGACGGAAAAATGAACGAATCCGAGCTTTACAGGAATCTTGGCGTCCTCACAAGGAACAGGGACGAATGGGAACGGAGCATCCCGTATGTTTCTTCGCTTCTTTCCTCCGGTTCCGTCAGAATCATGGCAAAGGCGCTCTGGCTGCTGGGAGAAATGGGACTGAGGCATCCGGCTTCCATTTTGGGCTGCGTTCCCGCCGTTGCCTCGTTCCGCGACAGTCCGGAGCCGCTTTTGCGCGAACGCGCGCTGAACGCCCTCGGCAGGATCGGCAGGGGCGATTATCATCTGGTCGAACCGTATTGGACCGACCTGTTCCGTTTTGCCGCGGACCAGGAGGCAAAGGTGAGGCTTGCCTTCATCTGGGCATCGGAGAATATCGCCGTGAACACGCCGGATCCGTATGGACGCTTCATGTCCGTGTTCGCCGGGCTGCTGCATGACCGCGACGACCGGGTCAGGATGGAGGCGCCGGAGATGTTCCGCGTGCTCGGAAAGCGCAGGCCGGAGTTCGTTCTGCCCTACATCGGGCTGCTGCGCACGGTTGCGGAAACCGACGGCAACCGTGTCGTGAGGATCCATTGTTCCGGAGCCGTAAAAGCGGCAATCCGTGAATAGAAGGAGACATCCGAAGGCAGTGGGTAATACGTTCAAAAAAAGCTGGTGTACTCTGGGAAAGAAAGACCATCCTATAGTTCCACAAACTTTTTTCTTTGAGTCGTGCTCAGAATAGTTCTATTAAACAGGAATCGGCTTTAATTGGTTTAGGTCCATTTGAGCATAAAAAAGGAGCGTTGCATAATAAGCTCGATTTTACTCACCAAATTGTTAGCTCAATGACGTTTTCATAGGATTTGTGGACTTTAGATTTTCGGTTGTTTTTTTCCGCGACCGCGAGTCCACTCGTTTTATGCTTGACTGCTAACTCCAACATGAAAACTATTCCTGGCAAATCAGGAAATCCGGGAGATGCGATCAGAGACCAAAGCCTCTATCGCATTTCTCATATCTTCTGGAAGGAACGAGGCGGAAAGAACCGTCGAAAGATTATCTTCCACCAAGCTGATGATTCGGTCCATTGCCTTTGAATACTGAATAGAAGTCAATTTCAGGGATGCGGCGTATTTTTCAAAATCGGCACGTTTCAACCGTCTCTTTTTTCCATTCAAAGTCAGGGCGAGTTCTTCCGTGTCCTCCGGCAAGATGATATTCACGGGAACCAGATCGTAAGCCGGACTCAGTTCCACCGTGCCATTTTCCCTCCGCAACAGCGAGAAATTCTTCAAGTGCATGTCTGAATTACCCGTCAGGAAACAGAAGACCGTTAATTCAAACAGCCTGATCGCGTCCAGCCCGGCTACGTCGGAATACTCGCGCAGGGCACGCCCGATCTGTTCCATGGAACCGTTGTATTTTTGAGCTGTAACTTTGTTCAGAATCTGGCAGAAGTCCTCCATGTGAAGCTTCTTGTCGCTATCCCGGTCCATTCGGCGGGTGATATAGGACAGCTCGCCTGATTTGAGCGGGATCAGCCCGAATTCGGCCGTCGCAATATGACAATTCCGCGCCAATAGCATGCAGAAGTGCTCCGCTTCGGGTAGATGCCTCCATTGCGGTGTTTGCGGTTTCAGGATGTAATTCCCCTCAAGTCCGACCAGCGTTAACCTCGAATGCGTACGAGGAGTCCCATGTTCGAGATGCAGAGAGAGTTTCGGCTGGACGCCCGGAACGGAGATGCGACTCAACACTGTTTTTTTCGCCAGTGCATTCAGTTCATCCTGCGTATAGTTCAGCGCGGGGATCCGCTGCGAACCGAAAAGCCGTTTCAGGCATTTTGCGTGGTAAAGCTGATCTTGCTCCGGCAGGGGAAGCCCGCAGCACAAACAGTGACCGGTGTTGTTCATGACTTCACCTCGCGCACGCTCGCCGCGCCGATGCAATCCCGGCAGCAGGCCAGCAACAACCCCATACGGTCGTTGGGGTCAAGTTTCCAGTTGTCGACGGCGATTTCCAAAAGCCATCCTTCCGGGATAAGCCCGTCAAAAAACGGGAACAGTGTCCTGTCGTGGAATTTCCCGTTATGCAGGGGGAAATTGACAGAGAGCTTGACCGGATCGTTGGCCAGGTAGTCGTCATCATATTGGAACGTGTATCCTTCCTCGTCTTCGGTCAGATGCCCGGCCAGACGGTCGTACAAGTAGACTTCCGCTTGCCGCATCGCTTACTCCTCCTCTTGTTTGTTCGGAACAGGACCGAGCTGATGACCGAATAGGTCCAAGACAACATTTACCTTGTCGATGCGAAGAGTCGGCTTCCCCGCTTCCAGTTCGCGGACAAAACGAATGCCGACCCCGGCACGGTCAGCCAGATCACGTTGGGTCAACTTGTACTCTTTTCTCTTCTGCCGGACGAATTCGGATATGGCCATATTATACCCTTTCGGTGTGATTTCTTCGACAACAATCTTAATTTACACCCTATCGGTGGTAATTTCAAGCAAAAAGTTAGAAAAAAGACCCTATCGGGGATAAAAGCATTCCATGTTGTGGCAAATTGACCGACTGATGCGTTTCTGAACGACAAATTTTGACCATGCAATCGGCAACTTGGCAGGATTTCATTCGGCAACTTGGCTCTACTGCTGTCAGGTTAAAATGTACGCAGGCATATCCATGCCATCTGGGAAAGATCAATTCCCGGCTGCCACCCATGCGTCAAGCATCGTTCTTGCAATCGATCCTGAACGCGGTATTTGCGGCAGATGTTCCCGGTCGAACCATCCTGATTCAATAACCTCGTCACCGTCAGGCTTAAGTTCTCCTGTAGCGTATTCTGCCCGGAAGCCTATCATGATGTTGGATGGATAAGGCCATGTCTGCGAACCGAAGTAACGAATATCTTTGACCTCAATAGATGCTTCCTCGCGGATTTCGCGCCTGACTGCATCCTCAAGATTTTCCCCGACATCCACATACCCGGCGACAAGCGACCACAATCCATGCTTATAGTGTGAGTTGCGTTGGAGAAGAACTTTGTCGCCCTTTGTGACGAGAACGATAACGGCAGGTGAAATCCTCGGATAAACGGTGTAGCCGCAGGCTGGGCAGACAAATGCATGTTCCGCTATGTTCTCGTGGAGCTTCATCTCCGTGCCGCAACAACCACAAAAACGGTTTGTGCGTTGCCATTCATCCAATTCTGATGTGCGGGCGGATTGCCGCTCGTCTGTCGTCGGTGTCTTGTTATTCATCGAGTGTTCCTCAAGGATAGGTCGATGCCCATGAGATCAGTCATCGTCGTCCTCGTTAGCATCGTCCGGGTACTGCTCAGGAATCTTTCCCCTGATTACGACAAGGCAGAACCTCCAGCCAGTAGTGGTCGGGGGCTTCGCAAAAGTAGATTCCCATATCGGGATTCTCGAAGCAGATGCACCCCATTTCCTCGTGAAGCTTGTGTGCCGCATCGAAGTCGTCCACTTTGAAGGCCAGGTGGAATTCGTCATCACCAAGGTCGTATGGCTCCTTGCGGTCGCGAAGCCAAGTCAGCTCCAGCTGATGTGCGCTCGTGCCGTCCTCAAGATAGACGATGATGAAACTGCCGTCTTTGGCATTGATGCGACGAACCTCGTGCATGCCGAACGCCTTGTGGTAGAATTCGAGGCTGCGATCAAGGTCAAGCACGTTGAAGTTGTTGTGAACCATTTGAAATTTCATGGGGTTAGACTCCTGGTGTGTTGGTGGTTAAACATCGTCCGGGGACATGGTGCGCCATGGGAAACCTTTTTGGTGAGGCGGGAATAATCGCAACTTGAATATACACCCGCCCACGCGCGAAATCAAGGCGCATTACGCATATTTTTCTCCGCAGGCAATCTTTCTTCTCGAAAATCGGTTTTAGACTGACATTAGACGACAGTGCAACATGCTATATTAAGCTCAGAATCACCAAAACACAGCATGGTTTTCGAGAAAAATCACAAAAAACACAGCATTCCAGCTGTCTGCTAGCTTTTTTCTTAACTTGAAATTACCACTGATAGGGTATAAATTTGGCGTGACATTGAGAAAAAGATACCGAAAGGGTATAAAATTGACTTGGGGGGCTTTGTGGTGAACCTTGCGTTACGAGTTCGCCGCATTTTCAACCTAAAGTGGTCGGATTCGACCACTTTAGACCTTGGAACTAGTTTTGGGGGGGTGTATTATCTACAAAAAAACGTCCGACATTTGAAATATGTCCCGTGAGCCTGTAGGACACAAGCTGGTCTCATTGCGAACGGCGGGATGGAAAGCGGATTCGACGCATTCAAGCCTCTGGCACTTGGAGCGTGTGCCGTGACTGTCGGGCGCCCGCTGATGGAGCCTTTGAAGCAAAGGCCGACCGGAGTCAGAGACGTCATTGAAAACATGACCAAACAGCTCCAGGCCATGATGTATATTATATATAGGACCGCCTCTAAGGACCTGAAGCATATCGCCCCGTCTGTAATCTGGGAGAGATGAGGCTCATCCTCGGAGAAAAGTGTGTTCCGTGTTTTTTCCCACACTTATAATTGATTAATAGAATTCCATCAGATCGCAGAAATTATTTCTATCGATGAAGGAATACCTATAACCTGGAATGCTGAGTTACAGATGTTCTAATTCCAAAGTTAACCCGAATCTGTTTTACTTCTCTTCCGAGGGGAGGAATCGCAAATAAAACTAGTGACTGTTAATTACTCCATCCCACTTATTGCGCAAACTTGGGAATTCATCGAGAGAATGACAAGTTTCTTCCCATTGTTGTAGTATTTCAGGCAAAGGTTCATCTTTATCAATATATTTCTTATAGATACGCGCAGCAAGTCCCCCAGCAGCAATACGATAATCATAACGAGATTCATAAGGGAATCGTGAAGCATCACAGGAAAAACATGTTTCTTTGTGGAATATTTCCAAATATTGCAAAAGTAAAAAACGATCTTGTTGACCAATGTCGTAATAATCTAGAATTGCTGTTATATTCCCGCAGGTTGAAATAAATGTGTCATCCGTTTTCAAACATAAAGCATTTATAAGAGTTGTAAACACCGTTGAGGGAACCTCTGGGCCAGATTTGTCCTTTGCTCGAATATACGCATTGAGAATAGCCCATGAATACAAATAAAAGAAATCTTGATTAAAAGATGTAATAGCCAAGAGGAATTCATTGATCAAAGAATCTGGAAAAGGGTTGTCTTTGTTTAGCAAGAAGACTTTCGTCGAAGGAAATGGACATATATCTTCGTAATTGTGTATGAAACTTTCAATGTGTGTGCGTTCAATCCTTTCTGCAATTCTTGGAACTATTATCTCTGCAATTATTCTGTCTATAAAGATATAATTAGAAAGCACATTTTTTTTAACAGGGATTTGTTTCTCTTGCGGGGTTAAATCAATTGCCTTTTTTGTAATTGCCATTGAGGCTTTGATATTGTTGAAAATTGATAACACATCACTGTCTTTAGGTCTTATTCTATATTTAATCTCACACTTTGTGAGAGACATAGAAATCAGCATTGAATAACAAATGCGATAAAAAGGATTTCTTGGGTTAAAAGCGCCGGATTCGTTGATGTCAAAAAGAAAATTATAATGACTATAAAGATGTAATAGATTTTTCTCTATATCATGAGATTTCTTTGAAAACTGTGCGAGTTCTAAAAAAAACCATGGAAAGAAGTTTGTTTCTGAAGGCAAACCATTATCGTCTGTTTTTGAGAAAACAATTTCAGAAAATAAATGCTTTTGATTATTGTTCATAATACCAAAGTCACACGATACATGTAGCACTTTAAGTGAAATAATCTTAAGCCATTCCTGGTTAGAACTCAAACGCTCAATCCATTTATCTAAAGCTTTTGTCAATGACTCCGATAAAACTATTGAGGCTTTTTTAGGAACTTTAATGTAATCAAAGGGATTAATCCAAAGAAAAGCATCGGATTCGTTTCCTGGAGGAGGAATATGGAGCAATCGGTCAAGATTTTCGCAAAGCATCTTTGAGGGCATAGCCTCAAACAAACGCCTGGCTAGATGTCGTATTGATTCATCAAAATAAATCATTCGGATATTGCAATAATAAAGATAAACCAGCAAATCAAAAACTGATTGCACCTTTGTTGAAGAAGCCTTTGCTAACAGACGTGATATGACTTCTAAAAGACTATTAAGAGTTTTTTTGTAGTATGTCTCCATTATTTCTGATGCTTTATCATAAGCATTATCAATCAACCAATTAATCTCTCTAAGGTAGCGCTCTATCAAATCATTTGCCTGCGATTGTGTGACTTCATAAACTATGCTTTGGCTAAAGAATAATTCATAATCTCCATTGTCTTTATTTGCAATACGATTAAAGGCGGAAAAAGCCATAAATGGGAAAAATGGAGCGATACGTCTTGTTGCCCCTGCTACCTCTTTGTCTACAACCGTAATATACCTGAAGTGTTGTATCATGCCGGTCGTTTCCAAAAAACGAATAAATTGGTAGCCAACCAAGAAATCCTTATCCCTTCCATTGGTGGCGCAATAGGAAATTGTTTCACTATCAAAAACTCTTTTTTTGATTCCTCCACTTTTTTTCTCTTTGGGAAGATTCTTAAGAGAAAGCTGAAAAAACTCTAATTCATCTAATGGATTGCAAGAATCCATTTTGAGCACATTAAGTCTTTGTCTATACAGATGCTCAGGTGCTTGTTTCTTATCGATTGATAATTGTTCATCATCATTTCCATCTTCTTGATTTGCAGCTGCAGATGAGTGCTCAATTGTTGCATTTCTTGTGCGTTTCGGATTGTTAAATTGAATATCGTGTTCACATATGCGCAATCCGGTTAACACAACCCCTTCTAATCCCAACCAATACAAATCTTTTTTATTCCTATCCCGTGGCATTGATTCTCGGATAATTGGTAATAACTCCTTAAGAAGAGCAAATACTTCGTCACATTTTCCCAGTTCGGCAGCAATTGAAGCATATTTAATTCTCCATTCAGGAGATATACTTGATTCTTTCCATTCATCCAAAATACGTGTTAACTCTTCCATGCTTAGATTTTCTAGTGCAAAAAGCGCTGATTCATAGAAAAATCTTTCTTTATATTCAGAATGGGTAAGAGCTATTGTTTCACAAATGTTTTTATACTGCTTAAATTCTTTTTCATGATAAGATTCTCTTTGCCAGCGCAACACAGAGAAAAGCAAATCTATCCATTTTTCTTGAAGCATAGAAAGCCCGATCATATTTGACTCTGGCACGAAAGCACCCGCCAAAAAAAAGTGTAATGCACCCCATTTTTCAAGGGTGGCATTACGGAAAATCGGGAAAAAAGTTTGTTTCCGCGGTTTAAGGGAATCCGTAATGCCCGGTTGATG
>CADCMR010000012.1 GCA_902802585.1 uncultured bacterium | reverse complement strand
GTGATTTCCCATGATTTGTGCGCCATGTCTGCCTCCTGTTGATTGGATGCAGATAATATAGCATCATTTTTAAGAAATTCAAGCACTATTTAGGGATAAATTCTAAGTCACATAAGACAAATACGGCATATAAGACAGATTCTACTCATTCTTTTGATCGTTTTCTTATCGCTCCTATTCGCCTTATTCGCCTTATCGTGCGCGAGAAGTAGCCGCGCACAATCGTATTCCTTATGTGCGAGCATAAGCCGAGTACTATCCACGTGGAGCCCCTGCCCCCCGCGCCTCGCGGTAAGTTGAACCTGTCGCCGAGCGTGAGCGAGGTTACCAAGGCGACGCAGCCGCCCCCACCGTCGATTGGTGGTACAACATCGACCACCTTCCGTAGTCCGACAGGCATTTCGACAGGCACCGCTACAACGACACCCTCGTTTGGCGGCACGAGCTCAACCACTTTCCGCAGCTCAACAGGGGCCACAACGGGGACGGGTAGCACGTCAATCTTCGGCGGCTGGACACCATAACCCGCCTCCCATCAACCGTCCGCGTCTCATCTTCCTGACATGGGGAGATGAGGCGTTCTTTCAAAAGGTTTCTCTTGAGGGGGCATTATCAGGAAGAAGATTATGCCGCTTTGCCGGAGGCACATATTCGTGCGCCTCGGCAACCTCGCTTGAGCTCGGCGACATTTTACTAGACCGCCGAGGAGCGCACGGGTTCGATCCGGCAGGACCGACTGTCGGACATTAACGTTAAGAAACTCCGAGGCGGCGGCTCAATTCCGTTTTTGTCCACTTTTTTTTCGGATTTTTCGGTTTTACTCTTGTTTTTCTCCGTGATTTCGGGTATAATAATGTGTGTAATTTTACCGAAGGAACGAAACCCGATGACTGAACCGGAAGCATTGCCGAGAGGCACCGAAACACTGCTGATCGTGGACGACCAGGAAACCGTCTGGGATTTCCTGATCGAGGCGTTGCAGAACCTCGGATACTCCGTCCTCCTCGCCGAGAACGGAGAGGACGCCGTCGCCATCTACCGCGACAACCCGAGCCAGATCGACCTGGTCCTGCTCGACATGGTTATGCCACGTCTCGGCGGTCACGGCACGTTCTACCAGATCCGCGCCATCGACCCGGACGCGAAAATCCTGCTGTCCAGCGGGTTCGTGCAGGAAGGAGCCGTGCAGGACCTCCTCGACAACGGCGCCGCCGGATTCATCGCGAAGCCGCACCGTCTGCCGAAACTCACGCGCGCCATCCGCGATGTGCTGGACGGCAAGCCGGTCACGGTCTGACACCGCAAGCGGTGCTGAGGTAGTGCGCGGCTCCGCTCGCGCACGAAGAACACACTCCTCCTCCCTTATTGTTGCGAAGCACAGCACTGCCGCAGTGGAGGCTTTGCCTCCATTTTCCTCCATTTTTCTGAATTTTCGACTGGAAAAAACGGAAAAACGGACTACTTTAAATGTGTCTTGGGAAAAGGAGAATCCCCGCCGATGAAATTCAAAAAATCGCTTCATATAGTTTGTTTCGCCGCCGTCTGCGCGGCATTGCTGCTGACCGCCTGCGGACCCGAACCGACCGCCGACGAATGGATGCGCAGGTCCCTGGCGTCCGCAAAGGAGGCAAAATGGGACCGTGCGCTTGACCAGGCCGAAAACGCCGTGGAAAAAGCCCCCGGCAGCACGCTCGCGAATGTCCTGTACGCCATCACGCTCGAAAACAACGACCGCACCGACGAAGCGGTCAACGCCGCAGCCAGGGCGGGCGCAGATTCTTCAAGCTTCATCGCGCAGTACACGCTCGGGCGCCTCTATTTCCGTCAGCAGAAATACGACAGCTGCGTCAAGCCGCTGACCCGCGCGCTGGAGCTGAGACCCGACGACGCCAACACGCTGATCCTGCTCGCGCGCGCCAAACTGCGCCTGAACACCGAGGACGCGCAGAACCTCAACCTGCGCCTGCTCGACCTCCCGCAGTTCAAGGATTCGCCGTTCGTCTACAACGAGCTCGGCGTCATTCAGGTGCTGAAGGGCGAGCCGAAGAAGGCGACCCCGCTCTTCCTGAAGGCGCTCTCCCTCGACGCGGACAATCCGTACCTGCACATGAACACCGCCATCCTTTACGACTACTATCTGGGCAACCAGATGATGGCGACCAATTACTACAACACCTTCCTGCGGCTTTCCGCCAACCGCCGGGAACTCCTTGACGAGTACAAGGAAGTCCAGACGCGGCTGGAAATATTCCGCTGACCCCCCCGCCATGTCCCGCTATATCCCGGACGACGTACTGGAGCAGATCCGGCTGCGCGCCGACATCGTGGACGTCGTGCAGTCGTATGTCCCCACGCTCAAAAAGAGCAGCGCCTCATCCTGGAAGGCGTGCTGCCCGTTCCACCATGAGAAGACACCGTCGTTCACGGTCAACCAGGACCGCCAGTATTTCAAGTGTTTCGGCTGCGGCAAAGGCGGCGATGTCTTCAATTTCGTCATGGAACTGGAGAACCTCGATTTCTCCTCCGCCGCCGAACAGCTCGCGCGCAAATACGGCATCATCATCCCGGAGACGCCCCGGCGCGGATCCAGCGGCAGCAGGCGCGAGAACCTGGACGGACAGCCGGAATACGGCTCGCGCGAACGCCTCTGCACCCTGCATGAAAAGCTCGCGGAATTCTACCGGAACTATCTGGTCAACCACCCCGACGGTCCCGTCGCGGCGTATTTCCGAACGCGCGGCATCCCGGACGACATCGCGAAGAAGTTCTGCATCGGCGCTTCGCCGGACAGTTGGGACGCCGCCATCCAGTTCGCGCACAAGGAGGGGTTCACCGACCAGGAGCTGCGCGACTCCGGCATCGCGTCCCGCAAAGACGAAAACTCCTCCCACATCTATGACCGGTTCCGAAACCGCCTGATGTTCCCGATCTGGAACGAATCCGGCCGCGTCGTCGGGTTCAGCGCGCGCAGCGTGGAGACCGATCCGCAGGGCTGGAAATACGTCAACACGCCCGATACAAAAATCTTCCACAAAGGGCATCTGCTCTACGCCCTGAACTTCGCGCGCACCGCCATCCCGAAGGCCGGCGCCGTGGTCCTCTGCGAGGGCCAGCTCGATGCCATCGCCATGCACCGCGCGGGCGTGACCCACGCCGTCGCGCCGCAGGGCACCGCGTTCACAGCCGACCAGGCGACCATCCTCAAACGCTACACCTCCACCGCCGTCCTCGCCACGGACAACGACAACGCCGGGCGCGAGGCGGTCTTCAAGGACGCCGCCATCCTCCTGCCGCTCGGGTTCAACATCAAGGTCGTGCGCTACCCCGGCGCGAAGGACGCCGACGAGACGCTCTCCAAATCCGGAGCCGACGCGCTCGCCGGAGCCGTCCGCGACGCCGTCGACTTCTTCGAATTCGCGCTCGAACACGCCCTGTCGCAGGTCGATCCCTCCTCGCCGTCCGGGCGCGCCGCCGCCGCGAACGATGTGATCTACTGGATGATCCAGCTCGAAAACGAGGTCACGCGCGAATTCTATTTCGGCTGGCTCGCGGAGAAGCTGAACGTCCCGCTCTCCTCCGTCGAAAAAGTCGCGGAACGCCGCCTCGTCGACGGCGCACGGCACGCGGCTTCCACGGTGCGACGGCAGACGGGCGCGGTCCCGCCCCCGAAGCCGCGCAACACCTCGCTTGACAACGCCGTTTTCGAGCTGCTCGTGCTGATGCTGGATTCGGAGGAATACGCCAGGAAGGCGGGCGAAGACCTGCCCGAAAACGCGCTCGGCGATTCCGTCCCCGGAAAAGCCGCCGAGGCGCTGCTCCAGAGCGCCATGAACGGCGAATGGCGGGACGCGCCGTCATCCATCCTGACCTCGCTCGAAATGGAGGGCGCGGACGTCTCAAAGCTCGTCGAAGCGATCGACCTCGCTGCCGGTCACTCCGCGGAACGCGCCGCCATTGAAGCCGCATGGAAAGAAGGAAAAGACGCGCCGCCCGCCTCATGCCAGGCCGCCGATCCCGAACTCTGCGGAAAATTCTTCCGCATCACCTACAATTCCAGCGTGCGCCTGATCCTGACCGATTATTACCGGCGCGAACGCGCAAACCTGCTCGCACAGCTCAAATCGCTCCCGCAGGACGCCCCGGAGCGCGCGGATCTCTGCCGCGAAATCAACGAAATCTCCTCCGTGCTCATCAAGCTCCCGAAACGCTTCAAAGTCGTCATCTGAGCGGAAGCAATTTTTTTCAGCGGAATTTCCGCAGGCGAAGGGCGTTCGTCACCACGAAGAGCGAACTGCACGCCATCGCCGCAGTCCCGAGCATGGGATGCAGGCGCCAGCCGAACAGCGGATACAGCGCGCCCGCCGCGACCGGAATCCCCAGCACATTGTAGAAGAACGCCCAGAAGAGGTTCAGACGGATGTTGCGCATGACAGCGCGGCTCAGGCGGACCGCCGTCACCACGTCGCGTAAATCGCCGCGCAGGAGCACCACGTCGGCGGTCTCCATCGCGATGTCCGTGCCGCCGCCGATGGCGATCCCGACGTCCGCACGGGCAAGCGCCGCCGCGTCGTTGATGCCGTCGCCGACCATCGCCACTTTATCGCCGTCATGCTGCAGCTCGCGGATGCACGCCTCCTTGCCGTCCGGCAGGACGCCCGCGATCACGCGGTCGATCCGCAGTTCGGACGCGGCGGCCTTCGCCGAGACTTCGGTGTCCCCGGTCAGAAGCACGGTCTTCAATCCGAGTTCATGCAGGGAGCGCAGGGCGTCCGCGCTGCCGTCCTTCACTGCATCGCGGAGCGCCATGACGGCGCAGAGTTTTTTCGTATCGCGGTCCGCCATGAAAAGCAGGCTATGACCGCCGGATTCCAGCTCGCGGACCAGGTTTTCCTGCGCGGACAGGTTGATCCCCTCGCGTTCCATCAGGTGCGCGTTTCCGCAGACATAGCGGATGCCGCCGACCGTGCCGGACACGCCCATCCCCGGCATCGCGGAGAAATCCTCCACGCTCGCATCCGAAGCGCCCACGCCGTGTTCCTGCGCATACTGCACGACGGCGCGTGCGAACGGGTGTTCCGACTTCGATTCTAGCGGGGCGGCGATCCGCAGGAAATCAGCCTCGCCTCCGTCCGATTCCGCGCCGTCCGGCGCCAACGTCACCACGCGGGTCACGCGGTGGCGTCCCTCGGTCACGGTCCCGGTCTTGTCCAGCACAATGGTTTTGACGGCATGAAGCTCCTCCAGTGCGGCGGCGTTTTTGAACAGGATACCATACTTGGAACCAACGCCAGTGCCGACCATGATCGCGATCGGCGTGGCAAGCCCGAGCGCGCACGGACAGCTGATGACAAGCACGGCAATCGCCGTCGTCAACGAGAAGTACACGCTCTGATGCCCGGCGAACAGCCAGAAGCAGCCCGCCGCGAGCGCCGCGACCAGGACCACGGGCACGAAAACGCCGCTCACGCGGTCCGCGAAACGCGAAATCGGCGCGCTGGAGTTCGACGCGCTCTCCACCAGCTGAATGATGCGCGACAGAGTGGAGTCGCGCCCGACCCGCTCCGCACGGAACCGGAACGAACCGTTCACGTTCATCGTCCCGCTCACCACATGGTCGCCCGGCTCCTTGCCCGCCGGCACGCTTTCGCCGGTCACGCTCGACTGGTCCACGACGCCGTTCCCGCTCACGACCACGCCGTCCGCAGGGATCGACGAACCGGGCCGGATTACCACGACGTCATCGACTGCGAGCTCATCCGCCGGAATCTCGACCTCCCGGCCGCCCCGGACCACGACCGCGGTCTTCGGCGACAGGTTCATCAGGCGGGACACGGCGTCCGTCGTGCGGCGTTTCGCCCGCGCTTCAAGATACTTCCCGAACGTCACAAGCAGCAGGATCATGCCGGACGTCTCGAAATACAGGTTGCCCGCCGCCCCCGCCACGCGCGCAGGGTCCCCCTGAATCTTCCCGAGCAGCATTTCCCCGGTCATCACGAGGCTGTACAGCACGCTCGCGCCGGATCCGAGCATGATCAGCGAATCCATGTTCGGCGACAGCTTCAGAAAACGCCGCGTGCCGCTGACGAAGTACACTCGGTTCACGAAGAGCAGCGGGATCACGAAAACGAGCTGGAGCCACGCGCCGTCGAGCGGATAATCCTTCAGCCATCCGTGCATGGACGAATAGGAGAAGTACATGAGCGGGAGCATCAGGATGGCGGACCAGATGAACTGGCGGAGCAGTTCGCGGCTGGGATCGGGTACTGCGGTCGTTTTTTTCTTCGGGATCGGTCCAGGTTGTCCGGCGGTTTCTTGTACATTGGCGGCGGGCGCGTCCTCAATCAACTCAGCTGTAAACCCGGCGTTTTTCACCGCTTCAATGATCGTTTGCGGCAAGTCCGGCGCATTGCCGCACTTCACGGTCATGCGCCCGGTCACAAGATTCACCTCCGCCTCCCGCACGCCGGGAACCGCTTTCACCGCTTTCGCCACATGCGCCTGGCAGGACGCGCATCGCATCCCGCCCACCTGGAAAGCGTGCTCGACAACAGCGACTGGCACAGGCGTTTCCTCGATCAGTTCCGCCGTAAACCCGGCGTTCTTCACAGCCTCAATGATCGTTTGCGGCATGTCGGGCGTGTCGTCCGTCTCCACCGCCATGCGCCCGGTAATCAGGTTCACCTCGGCATTCTGCACGCCGGGGACGGCTTTCACCGCCTTCGCCACATGCGCCTGGCAGGACGCGCACCGCATCCCGCCCACCTGGAATAAATGTCTCATCGTTCAACCTCCGTTTTTTATCTCAATCAAAACTTTCTCATATCTGGATCGCCATCGTCGTCGCGGATTCGGGAGAACCCGCCATCGGGGAATGCGTCAGCTCGACGAACGCGGCGGACTGTTCTTCGTTGCCGATCGCGGCGACCAGGTCCCCGACGTGCAGCACGGTGTCCGGGCGCGGATTCGCATCGACCCTGCCGCGGTGGATGATGCCCACGATGGACATGCCGGTCCTGGCACGGACGCCGGACTCCGCGATGGAACGTCCCGCCAGCGGGCTGTCCGCCTGAATCTGCGTCCATTGAAGCGCGATCATGCCGTTGAACGCGCGGATTTTTTCGGCGAGCGCAAATGCCGGGCTGCCTTCGAGCATGGGCTTGTAGCGGCTGGCGCGGACGGAATCCAGGTAGTTCTGGATGCGCGCCTCGGAAATGTCGTTCAGCACGAGGATGCGCCGGGTCAGCTCCAGCGACACCTCGAAATTCGAGAGGATGATCTCGTTGACGGTCTCATTGGAAAGGCGCTTCTCGCTCTCGGGTGAAGCGGCGCACATGACCGTGCGGATATCCGGATTGAACTTGCGCGCCAGCTCAATGACCGCCAGGGATTCTTCAAGCTTGTCGATCATCGGCACAAGGACTTTCGCGGTTCCGATCCGGGCGGCGGCGAGGATGATGTCGCTCATGGGGTCGCCGTAGATCGCGTTCAGTCCTTCCGCCTGCGCCTCGCGGTACAGGTCGAAGGACGGCTCGACGATCACGTATTTCAGCTTCAGGCGGGTCAGGACGTGCGCGATCACGCGCGAGGTGCGCCCGCCTCCGACCAGCACCATGTGGTTTTCCAGGTCGGGCTGCGGCAGTGCGATGTTGTTGCTCTGGAGATTCCGCCACACGGTCCGGCGGAGCATGGAATAGGTCGGGCCCGTGAGGTTGTTGATGATCGGCCCGGCGATCATGGAGCAGACAACCACGCAGAGGATCAATGAGTACAGCTCGGACGTGATGAAGCCGCCCTGCAGCCCGGTCCCGATCACCACAAACGCGATTTCCGAGGTCGGGAACATCCCGAACAGCATCGCCACCGGGATCACGTTGCGGTACTTGAACATCCAGGTGACGGCGGCGAGGAACGTCGTGCGGGCAAGCCCGGTCAGGATGACCAGCCCCGCCACAAGCGGCCAGTGCGCGCCCATGTACCGCACGTCGAGCATCATCCCGATGGAGACGAAGAACAGCATGGCGAAGAAATCGCGCACCGAGGACAGCTCGGACAGCGCCTTTTTCCCGTATGCGCTGTCGCTCAGCACGATGCCCGCCAGGAATGCGCCGAACGAGAAGGACACCTCCATCGCCACGGAGATCGCGCCGGACACCAGCGCGATGCCGGTGATGGAGAGCAGAAAAAGCTCCTTCGACTCCAGGCGAGCCGCCCGCTCCGTGAGCTTCGGAAGATAGCGCGCGCCGACGGTCAGCATCAGCACCATGAACGCCGAACTGAGCAGAAGCGGCATCCATGAAGCGACCCCTCCCCCGGACGACGAAACCGCGCCCAGCTGGCAGACCAGCAGCATCAGCGGCATCACGGTCAGGTCCTGCACGATGGAGACGCCGATCATGACGCGTCCGGAGAGCGAGTTTTCAAAACCTTTGCTGGAAAGCGTCTTCAGGACGACCGCCGTACTGGTGGAGACGAAGCAGACGCCGAAGAGGAACAGCGAGACGTTCGAGCTGAACAGAGGGATCTTCGTTTCTCCGGCAAAGTTGACGGACGGATTGCGGCTCAACAGCCACGCGATCCCGGTCCCCGCCAGAAATGTGAAAAACACCTGCGCCAGCGCGCCGAAGACCGCGACCTTGAAAACCGGGCGGATGTCCTTTTTGGAAAATTCCAGCCCCATGGAAAACAGCAGCAGTGCCACGCCGATGTTCGCAAGCGAACTGACCGCGGTGTTCGCGACCTCGCCGAACCCTGCCTTGAACAGGACGCCGACCAGCACGCCCGCGAGGATATAGCCCAGGATCAGCGGCTGCTTGAGCTTCTTCGCGACGATGCCGCCTGCCAGTCCGGTCACAACAATCAGGAGCAGCGCCGTCAGGATCGCCTCCTCGCCCGTCGCGTCCGTGCTCTCCGCCGTTCCCTGGAACCAGGTCCGGATGCGTGTCAGATAATCCGTCATCGCCGTTCGCCCCTCCCTCCGGGCGGTCAGAGGTCGCGGTCCATGGAGAACTGCGTGTCGTGGAGCTTGCGGTAACGACCGTTCATGGCGAGCAGCTCCTCATGCGTGCCGCGTTCGACGATCTCGCCCTTGTCCATCACCAGGATCAGGTCGGCGTTGCGGATGGTGCTCAGGCGGTGCGCGATGGCGAACACGGTGCGGTTCTCCATGACACGGTTCAGGGCGTCCTGGATGAGCTTTTCCGTCACGGTATCAAGTGCGCTGGTCGCCTCGTCGAGCACGAGGATCGGCGGATTTTTCAGGATGATGCGGGCAAGCGCGATACGCTGTTTCTCGCCGCCGGAAAGCTTGCAGCCCTTTTCGCCGGCCTCCTCGTCGTATCCGAGCGGATGCGTGCCGGAAACGATGAAGTTGTGCGCGTTGGCGCGCTTCGCCGCCTCCTGGATCTCCTCCATGGTGGCACCGGGACGGCTGTACGAGATGTTGTTCGCGATGGTGTCGTTGAAGATGATCGGCTCCTGCGTCACGATACCGATCTGCCTGCGAAGCGAGGCGATCGTGTAGTCGGTCACGTTCCGTCCGTCGATCAGCACCTCGCCGCCCGTCACGTCGTACAGGCGGGACAGCAGGGACGCGACCGTGGTCTTGCCGCTGCCGGTCTCGCCGACCACGGCAACCATCTGTCCGCGCGGAATGGAGAACGAGATGCCGCGGATGACGTCGCGACCCGGCTCGTAGGCGAACGACACGTGGTTGAAGACGATCGCGTCGCGGAATTCGCGGAGCTCGACGGCGTCAGGCTTCTCGGGGAGCGCCGTGGCGGTGTCCACCAGGTCGAAGTAGCGGTCCGCGGCGGCCATGCTGCGCTGGAGGTTGTTCACGATCTTGGTGATTTCCTTGATCGGCTGGTACATCAGGAACGCCGGAGCCAGCAGCATGAACATCTGGGAGATCGAGACGCCGCGGGAGTACGCGTACACCAGGAACGCCAGAGAAATCGTGACCGTAATGGTCTCCATGACCGGCGCCATGAAGAGCTTCAGGCGGAGCGCCTTCACCACCGTGCGGAAATATTTGCCGTTCACCAGCACGAATTTGCGCGTTTCGCGCGTCTCCGTGTGGTTCGACTTGATCAGCAGGATGCCGGAGAACGTCTCGTGCATCCGGGAGACCAGCTCCGCCACCTGCGCGAACGCGTTGCGGTAGACGCGGCGGATCCTGCGGCCGAGCACCATCACCGGCACCACGCACAGCGGCATGCCGACCACGATAACGATCAGCAGCGTGAACATGTGCTGCTGGACGCTCGCCATGATCATGGCGCAGAGGCAGGCGAGGATTTCCAGCGGGCACCGCGTGATGTCCGCGATCACGTCGGAGACCGAGTTCTCGATCATGGCGGTATCGTTGGTGCAGCGGCTGATGAGGTGTCCCACGTCCTGGTGCCCGAAGAATTTCATCGACTGGGAGAGCAGGCGCTCGTACAGCAGGTTGCGCATGTCGGCGATCACGCGGACGCTCACCCAGCGCATGTTGTAGTGGTTGATGTAGGTCGCCAGGTTTTTCAGGATCCAGGCGAGGATAAACAGCACCGCGTAGACCATGAAGAACTGCCACGTCATGCGCCCGGAATTGTCCACGATCGGGAACTCGAACTTCACGGGCCACTGCGCCGTGACCGAGCGCTTGCCGACTTCGATGGGCAGATGCAGCATTTCCTTGTAGTCGCGGAGCTTGTCCAGCGACTTGGTCAGTTTCGGGTCGGTGTCGACGGGGTGCATGATCTCCGCCACCATCCGCGCCTTTTCCTCTTCGCTCATGTCGTCCGGAGCGTCCTTGAGCGCCTCGACCACTTCCTCCGCGGTCTTCTGGCGTTCCTCGGACGGTCCGCTGTCCTGCCCCACGATCATCGCCATGTCCGGCAGCAGCATCAGGCCGCCGAACAGCGAACCGCCGACCGTCAGGCCGGCGAGGATGCCGATCGTGAGCATGAGCCAGTACGGGCGGACGAAGCGCAGGATGCGCCAGTAGCTCACGGACTTGAGTTTTTTCTCGTTTTCTGTGCGTCTGCTCATGGATGTGCGGCGGGTGGCGGGGGATTAGGTTCGACAGGTTAATGTAGCATCTTGCGGGTTATATTTCAAGCTCGCGGGGGAAAAATGCCGGAACTTATCCGGGATTATTTCGCCTCGACCGTGTACACCCAGCCGCCGTCCTTGCTCCAGGCGCGGCCGATGCGGACCGGGATCCGGCGCGTGTCGGAGTTCGCGGAGAGTTTCGCGAGGATGCCTTCCAGCTCGTAGAGGTTGTCTTCGAGGTTGAGCTTCTGCGCGAGTTCGGCGGCGGATCCGGAGAACGGCGCAACGGATGGGAGCGAGGACTCCAGTTCGGTCAGTAGCTTGATCACGCCCTTGCTCGCGAGCTTGTACGCCTGCACGCCGGGCTGATGGAACGCGTTGATATGGATGAGTTCGGCGTATGCCGCCACGGCGCGTTCGTACAGCGCGATGATCATGCCCAGGCAGAACGCGTCCACTACGGGGATCCGCATCTCGATCACGCTGCGGCCATGCCCGCGGAGGGCGTTGGAGAGACCAGTCAGGAATCCGTGCAGGTAGTCGCCCATGTCGATGCCGTCTGAGACGGGCGCGGGCGTGCTGTCCTTCAGGACCTCAATGAACGTGATGAAGAAGTCGTTGCGGCCGTCGTTGAGCTGCTGAATGAACGCGTGGGCGTCGGTGCCGCCCTTGTTGCCGAAGACGTTCAGTCCCTGGTGGACCACGTTGCCATCCAGGTCAAGCTCCTTGCCCAGGCTCTCCATCACCAGCTGCTGCAGATAGCGCGACAGCAGGATCAGGCGGTCGGAATACGGCACGATGACCATGTTCTTGTCGCCTTTGCCGCCGCCCGCGATGTACCACATGGCGGACATCATGTAGGCGGGGTTGTGCAGGAGCGCCGGGTTACGCGTGAGGGCGTCCATGTGGCACGCGCCCTCCAGCAGTGCGCCGAAGTCGATCCCGGCAAGCGCGGCGGGCAGATGCCCCACGATGCTGGTCTCGCTGGTGCGGCCGCCGATGGATTCCGCCATCTCGAACGTCTTCAGCCAGCCCTCGCGGGAGGCGTGCAGGTCGAGCTCGCTGCCCTTCATGGTAATGGCGCAGGCGTGCTTGGCGAACGGCAGACCCGCCTTCGCGTAGGCGTTCTCGCAGAAGATCATGTTGTTCTTGGTCTCCTGCGTGCCGCCGGACTTGGAGATGTTCACGACGAGCGTAGTCTCCAGGTCGCACACGCGCATGGCGTCGGCGGCTCCCGCCGTGTCGGTGTTGTCGAGGAAATAGATTTTCAGGTTGCCGCCGCGCTGTTCCTCGCTCAGCTCGTTCCAGTACGGACCGTTCAGCGCCATCTGGAGCAGCTGAGGACCGAGCGCGGACCCGCCGATGCCGTTGATGATCGCCGCCTGAAAGCGCTTGCCGGTCGATCCGGTCAGCTTGCCGGCGCGAATGTCGGCTGCAAATTCCTCGACGTCGGCGAACTCGCCGCTGCCGGAGTACACGGAGCGGTCGGTGAAATGCGTGACCTTGCGGTTTTCATCCGGGTTCTTGATCTCGCCGCACTCGATCTTCTGCATTTCGGCGTGGACGGACGCGAAACGCGGTTCGATCGCCTGCAGATCCTCGTCCTCGAATTTCATTCCGGCGAAGTTGATCTGGAACGACGATTCCCCGTCGATGATGGTATATTTATGGCAGCGTTCGATCCACATTGCGCTCTGTTCCGACATAAGTCCGTCCTTTCCAAGTTGATTCCGATATAATGACAGGTTCCAAATGATAAAAACGATAATCTAATAATATAGCACGCGCAAGCCGTTTTATCAAGTTCATAAGAAAGAATCCAGTTGAAAAACAGCCGCTATTTGCAAATTCTTAATCGCCGCATCCGCTTGACATTCGCGGGGACGCAGTGTATAATAAAGCGAACTCATTTTCCTCCCCCTGTTTTTCACCCTCAAAAAGGAGTCCGGGACATGAAAAGATCACTGTTCGCTCTGCCCTGCGCCGCAATTCTCTGCATCCTCTTCGCCGCCGCGTCCGCGCCCGCCGTGCTGTTCGGCCAGTCCGCGTCCGGGAAAACCGAAAAGGACGCCGACAAAAAAGAGCCCGACAACGCCCCGGTCGTGAAGGTCTCGCTCTACAAGAACGGTTTCTGCTTCGTCACGCGCGAGATCGCCCCGCGCTCCTGGTCCGAACCGCTCGTCCTGACCCGGAGCATCGCGCCCCGGCATGGCACGCTGTGGTTTACGCCCGACGGCACGACGCTCCGCCGCACCACAATTGAAAAATACGTCACGCCGACCCCCGTGCCCGCCGCGAAGAAGAACACCGCGCCGGGGTACCGTCCCGAATGGACCACCATGACCGATGTCTTCGAGTGGCAGCAGGTCACGGTGCGGACCAAGGACGGCACGAAGATATCGGGCCGTGTGGTCGGCAACCAGAAGCCCCTGCCGCAGGAACAGCCGAAGGAAACGCCCGTCGAGATCATGGACGAGCTTTCGGCGTACCGGTCCTCCTCCCTGCCCGTCCGCATCACGTCCTCGGCTTCCACGGTGAAGTCGCATTCTTCGTTCGGCGCGAACTTCCTCACGATCGAGACGGACGACGGGAACTTCGTCGCGGTCCGTCAGGAGGACGTCGTGGAGATCAACGCGAAGAGCCTGTATGAGGGCGACGACATCCCCCAGCCACCCGAACCGAAGGCGGTCAAGCAGACCGAGGACGTGCAGATCGTCGAAGCGCCGAAGGATCACTCCGGTTCCGTCAGGATGCGCTACCTCACCGAAGGGATCACCTGGTCGCCGTTCTTCCGGCTGAACCTTTTCGAGGGAAAGGATTATATGAAGGAAAACGAAAAAGCGGACGGCAGGCTTACGGTCAGCGCCGCGGCAACGGTTATGAACAACTACTGCGATTTTGAGAACGCCGAAGTCGAGTTCATCTCCGGGTTCCCGAGCCTGGACTTCGCGTCCGTCGTCGCCGCCGTCGCAAAGAAGCTCCCTATGAGCACGTTCCTCCAGTCGCTCGCCAACCCGGCGGCGGGCACTCCGGACTACATCCGACGCGCCTCCTCCGGCATCCTGAGTCAGAGCGTCATGAGCCAGAGCGTCATGAGCAACGCACGGCCGGTCGTCCAGATCGACAAGGACGACGAGCCGGACGCGCCCCCGTCCAAGTGGTCCGCCTCCGGCATGGAGGACATCCAGTACAAGTCCGTCGGAAAGCTCACGATGAAGAAGGGCGACGTCGTGTACCTCCCGGTCGCGTCGGAACCGGTGGATTTCGAATACGTCACCACCTGGTCGGCTCCGCTTCAGGGCGAATTCTCGTTCGGGGAACAGACGCCCGACACGAATGTCTGGAGCACGATCCGCTTCCGCAATCCGTTCGATTTCGCCCTCACCACCGCCCCGTACGAGATTGAGCGCGACGGCAAGATCCTCGGACAGAGCACCGGCTCCTGGTTCGGCGCGGGCGAACTCGCCTCCGTCAAGATCACGCACGCGCTGGGCGTCTCCTGCACCATGTCCCACTTCGAAAGCGGCAACCGCGAACGCGTCTTCCGCGTGCCGAGGGCAGAAGGGCTCTCCGAACTGCGCTATCGTTACCCGGACGTCACGGTCGAACTTGCCCTCGTGAACCGTACGGGAAAGGATGTGAAGATGAGCGTCGATTCCGTCTTCTTCGGCGAGCTGATCGAGGCGGCCGAGAACCCGGCGAAGGTCGTCATGACGACCGACCGCACCATGAACAGCAAGAACAAGCTCGTCTGGAATCTCACCGTCCCCGCGAACAGCAAAAAAACGCTCACCTACTCATACAAAGTCATCAAAGACCGGTAGCACCGCGCTCTCGAAACGTTCTCACCGCCGGAGCAGGAGAAAAACACCTGCACTGGCGGTTTATTTCTGCTTGAAAATCGCTCGCCCGCGGAGTATATTATTGTTTGCGTATCATTTTGACAGGAGAGAAAGAAACCATGCTGGACGACAGAGACTATATGAGACGGCGGCCCGAACCGGAGAACACGGTGCAGACCGGACTGAAATGCGTTTACGCGCTGATCGCGATCAACGTCATGGCGTTTATTTTCACGATGGGGCAGCGCAAGTTTGCCATCAATGAGCTCTGGCTCAATCCGGATCAATTCATCGACGGGATGTTCTGGCAGCCGCTGACCGCGATGTTCATGCACGACGGGATTTCGCATATTCTGTTCAATATGTGGGGGCTCTACATTTTCGGCGGCATCGTCGCGCCGCGTCTCGGCGGCAAGGCGTTCCTCGGGCTCTACCTCTCCACCGGCCTGCTCGGCAACCTGGTCTGGCTGGCGGCGACGTGGATCGGCAACACCCCGGCGGTGCTCTGCGGCGCGAGCGGCGCGGTCATGGCGGTCACGGCCGCCGCCGCGGTCATGGCGCCGGAGACACCGATGCTCCTGCTCTTCATCCCGTTCCCGATCAAGCTCAGGACCATGGCAATCGTCTTCTTCGTGCTGGAGATCGTCATGGAGCTCACGGGCAGACAGCCCGGCGTAGCGAACCTGGTCCACATCGTCGGCTTCGTCGGCGGCTACCTCTTCATCAAGTTCTTCTTCCGCCGGGAAATGCTCTGGGATCCTCTGGTTTCCCTCGGAGGCAGCCGCGGATACCGTCCGCCGCGCGGCAGCAATAACGGCAATTCAACTTCAGGCTGGACCTACCACCGCAGCCCGGATCGGGGCGAAGACTACGGTCCGAACTTCAGCACCGGCTCCAACTTCGGGTTCAACGGCACGCGCGTCTCCCAGCGCGAGCTGGACTACCTGCTTGACAAGATCTCCCGTTCAGGTATCAACAGCCTGACCGAACAGGAGCTCCAGCGCCTGAAGCAGGCACGCGAGGAAATGCGCCGCTCCTGAACTCATCCCCAAGAAAACAATCCCTCCTACCCCATTCCCGATTCACACCGAAAGGAACCGCACCATGAAAATCTTCTGGGTCACAAGCGAAGCCACTCCCTACGCGAAAACCGGCGGCCTCGCCGACGTCTCCGGCGCCCTGCCGGAAGCCCTCGCCAAACGCGGACACCAGGTCACGGTCTTCATGCCGTTTTACCGCCAGCAGATGGGGAAACTCAACCTCAAGTTCGACGAACGCCTCGACCTCATCGGCGTCCCGTTCGGCCCGAACATCGAGTGGGCGGGCGTCAACATCCTCAAAATCAGCAAGAACCTCACATTCATGTTCCTGGAGTACGACCGTTTCTTCGACCGGCCGCGCCTCTACGACTGGGACGGGAAGGAATACGACGACAATGCCGAGCGGTTCGCGTTCTTCTGCCGCGCCGCCATGGAGGTCGCCGTGCTCCGCAAGATCAACCCGGACATCCTGCACGTGAACGACTGGCACGCCGCGCTGTGCAGCGTGTACCTGAAGAGCGACTACTACCGCACGCTCCCGGCGTTCCAGAAATGCCGCAGCGCGCTCACGATCCACAACATCGGCTACCAGGGCATCTTCCCGAAGGACAAGCTGTACTGGACCGGACTGGGCTGGGACTTCTTCAACTACACCTGCCTCGAATATCACGACTGCATCAACTACCTCCACGGCGGCATCATGACCTCCGACATGGTGAACGCGGTCAGCCCGACCTACGCGTCCGAAATCCTCTCCCCCGAGTACGGGTTCGGTCTCGACGCCTCGCTCCGGCATGTCGCCGCGCGCGGCAGACTCCGCGGCATCCTGAACGGCATCGACGTGGACGAATGGGATCCCGCGAAGGACAAGACGCTGCCCGCCACGTTCACGCCCGACGACATTTCCGGAAAAGCCGTCTGCAAGGCGGCGCTTCAGGAGCAGTTCGGACTGAAGCAGGATCCCGACGTGCCGCTCTTCGCCACCATCTCCCGCTTCGCCGAACAGAAGGGGCTCGACGTTTTCGCGCGCGGTCTCGAATACCTCGCGCAGAACTTCGACATGCAGTTCGTGGTGATCGGCAGCGGCGACATGTACTTGGAAAACTGGTTCCGCTACCTCGCCGGAAAGTTCCCCGGCAGGATCGGCGTCTACATCGGATACGCCAGCCAGGCCACCGCGCACCTCACCGAGGCGGGCGCCGACTTCTTCGTCATGCCGTCCCGCTACGAGCCGTGCGGCCTCAACCAGATGTACAGCATGCGCTACGGCACGCTCCCCATCGTCCGCAGCACCGGCGGTCTCGCCGACACCGTGGTCAACCTCACCAACGAAAACGATCCCGCGACCGGATTCGTGTTCTGGAACCTCGACTCCATGGCGCTGAACAACACCATCACCTGGGCGGCGAACGTCCGCAAGGGCAGCCCGGACATCTTCCGCAAGATGATCCGCCGCGCCATGACCACGGACTTCTCCTGGAACCGCACCGCCGGAAACTACGAGCGGATGTACGAAGATGCGCACCAGTGATTTCGACTACGAACTGCCCGAGGAACTGATCGCGCAGGAACCTTCGCAGGTGCGCGGCGCGGACCGCATGCTCGTACTCGATCCCGCCACATCGGACGTCACGGTCGGGATGTTCGAATCGCTCCCGGACTATCTGCGGCCCGGCGACGCGGTCGTGCTGAACAACACCCGCGTCATCCCGGCTCGCATGTTCGCACGCAAGGAATCCACCGGCGCAGAGGTTGAACTCTTCTACCTGAATCCCGACACGGAAGGTCGCTGGATCTGCCTGGCGCGCGGCGCGAAACGCCTCAAGGAGGACACCGTGCTGCGTCTGCGCACATCCGGCGGCGAACTCTCCCCGTACCGCGTGACGGTCGCCGGGAAACTCCCCGACGGCTCGTGCTTGATCGACCTCACCGGCGGCGATCCGCACGAGGTTTTCGCCGTCTGCGGTCACCTCCCCCTGCCCCCGTACATCAAGCGTCCAGACCAGCCGCTCGACAGCGACCGCTACCAGACGATCTACGCCCGGAACAAAGGCGCGGTCGCAGCCCCGACCGCCGGGCTGCATTTCACCGAAAAGACCTTCGCGGCGCTGGCGGCAAGGGGAGTGGAGCGTGTCGAGCTCACGCTTCACGTCGGCGCTGGCACGTTCAAGCCAGTGTCCGAGGAGAAGATCGAGGACCACCCGATGCACGCGGAGTATTTCGTATTCCCGCCGGACGCCGCCGACCGCCTCAACCGCGTCCGCGCCGCAGGGGGCCGCATCCTCGCGGTCGGCACCACCTCGCTCCGAACGCTCGAATCCTGCGTGGACGACCGCGGCGTTTTCACAGCGCGCACCGGCGAGACGGCCATCTACATCTACCCGCCCTACCATGTGCGCTCCGCCGACATGCTCCTCACCAATTTCCACCTGCCGAAAAGCACGCTCCTCATGCTCGTGTCCGCGTTCGCCGGCATGGAGCCAGTCCGCAAAGCCTACCGCGTCGCCGTGCAGGAACGCATGAAGTTCTTCAGCTACGGCGACTGCATGCTGATCACCGGGCGCATCTGAGCGGACGGAGGGGGGAAACGGAGGCGCTCATGTCGAAACTGCATCCCGAGTTCAGGCCGTCGGACATCCCGGACAAGCCGGGCTGCTACATCTATCGCGACCGCTTCGGCACGGTCATCTACGTGGGCAAGGCGGCGAACCTGCGGCGGCGCATGAGCCAGTATTTCCAGGACTCGCGCATCCGCACCGCCGATCCGAAATTGCGCTCGCTGATCCACTCCATCGCCACCTGGGAGACCATCACGGTCCGCACCGAGGACGAGGCGCTGATCCTCGAATCCCGCCTCATCAAGGAGTACGCGCCTCACTATAACGTCCTCATGCGCGACGACAAGCGCTACCTGATGCTGAAGATAGACCCCGCCGAGACCTTCCCCCGCCTCAAGTTCGCCCGCCTCAAGAAGGACGATTCCTGCCTCTACTTCGGTCCGTTCCCGAAGGGCGGCGCGCTCCACCTCACAGCCGACTTCCTCGTGCGGCATTTCGGCATCCGCGTGTGCCGCTGCGCCGAGCCGGGTCCGGAGGACCGCGCGCACTGCCTGGCGGGGACCGTCCGCGACTGCTGCCGCCCGTGCGTCGGCGAGGTCACGAAGGAGGAATACGACGAACGCGTGAGGAAGCTGGTCGACGTGCTGAACGGCCACATCGGCGAGGTCGCGGCGATCCTGAAGCAGCGCATGACGGAGGCCGCCGCGAAACAGCAGTTCGAGAAGGCAGCCAACCTCCGCGACGTAGCGGACAACCTCGACTGCCTCTACGTCGGACGCCGCCGCAACCTCGCGAACGTGCAGATCCCCTCGCTCGTCGCGGGCGACGGCGCGGTGAAGGAGCTCGGCGAGGAGCTGTGCCTCCCAGTCATGCCCGAAAACATCGAGTGCTTCGACATCTCGAACATCTCCGGCACGCTCGCCGTCGCCAGCATGGTGCATTTCACCGGCGGTCGTCCCGACAAGAAGAAATACCGCCGGTTCCGCATCCGCACGGTCGAGGGACCGAACGACTTCGCCATGATGAAGGAGGCTGTCACGCGGCATTTCTCCCGCCTCATGGAAGAGGGTCGCCCACTGCCCGACCTGCTCATGGTCGATGGAGGCAAGGGGCAGCTCTCCAGTGCCCTCGACGCGCTCGTCGCCATCCATTGTCCGCCGTTCCCGGTCATCGGACTCGCGAAAAAACACGAGGAAGTCTTCATCCCCGGCGAATCCGAGTCCATACGCCTGCCGCTGGACAGCGCCGCGGTCAAGCTCCTGCAGGCGGTCCGCGACGAGGCGCACCGGTTCGCCATCACCTACCATCGCGAGCTCAGGTTGAAGACCATCCGCGATTCCCTGCTGGACGAAATCGAGGGCATCGGCGAGGCGAGGAAGGCGGCGCTCCTGCGCGAATTCGGCTCCGTCCGCGCCCTCCGCAACGCCACCGCTGAGGAGATCGCATCCCGCGTCAGCGGCATCGGCGTCGAGTTCGCGCGCGCCATCCGCGACTACCTGGACAAACACGCATCCGACGGCTCGGTCGATCCGCTCTGATTACGGTTTCAGCACCTCGAACAACGCGCACGCGCCGTCATCGTACAGGCATTTGAACCGTTCCGGATGGGAGCTTGCCGCACGGTATTCCCAGCCGGGATCCGGCAGACGTTCCGCATCGTCGGTGAGCTCGACGTAAAGATAGTCCGCGCCCTCCGCGTCCAGGCGTGCGATCCATTCCTCAGAGCCGACCGGATCCGCACGCATTTCCGCCAATGACCCGAACTCATGCGGATGCAGCGAGTTCTTTTTGTTGATCGGGACCGAAACCACCCGGTTTCCGGCGGTATCCTCCATGAAGCCGAAGGAAAACATGGTCCCGATGACCGCCGTCGTTTTCGGACCTTCCCGTCTCGACGACTCGATCACCTGGCGGATGCATTCCGCCGGACCGCGCCCGAAAGCCAGCACGTTGCCGTGTTCATGAACTTCGGGGTTCGCCTCCCTGACCATCGAAAAGAACGCCCCGACCGGGAAAAGCAGGATGAGCACGGCACAGACCACCCGGCGCATCCAGCGATCCGGCACAAACATCATCGCCGCGCCGGAAAGCGGGACCAGCACATATCCGTACTTCACGGTGATCGGAGAATAATAAACCGCCAGCAAAATCGCCAGGATTGCCGCCGGGAACACGCGCGGGAAACGTTCAGCGGCGGGCGTCAGCGCCACAGGCAGCAGCGCGGAACACGTCATAATCCACGGGATGTACTGCCGCGCCTGCGCAATCTCCGGATATACGCCCAGTTGAACGGCAAACAGCCCGATCAGAACGGATGCCAGCAGGATCGCCAAAGCCCGTTCCCGGGTTTTCTTCCGGCTCAGTGCGGCCGCCAGCACAGCGAACGGCGCCGCTCCCCACAGAATCCCGCTCGGGATGTTCAGCCCCCACGCCCCGCCGCGGAAGAAAAAGTCCCATGCTTCCGAGGTAAACCCGACCGCGTGGCGCTCGAACTCCAGTCCGGCATTGAAGAACGGCGGAATCCGCACGGGGTAGAACGGATTGCCCGTGACGATCCAGCTCCGCAGATAGAACGGCGCGGCGAAGACGGTTGCCGTTACGGCGGACGCCGCGACACATTTACGCGCGTCCGTTCTCCGCACAAAGAAATACGCCATGGCGGCAAGCGCGAGAACCGGCGAAAGCAGCAGCCCGGTCAGCTTGACCGAGGCGGCGATCCCAAGCAGAATCCCCGCGCCCAGGCACGACGGGATGTACCGGCGGGATGCACCGGCGCACAGCAACGCAAGCCCGGCGGTCAGATAACCGCCGTTCAGCACGTCCGTGTATGCCAGCACGGCATTTCCGGCGACCATGCTGGTGAACATGGCAAGCGCGGCGGAGGCGAGGGACGCCGTCAGCGGCGCACCGAACACGCTCCCGAGCGCACAGACGGCTCCGGCGTTCAGCACCAGCGCCCACACCTGCAGCAGAAACGCGATGTCCGCCGTCCCCGGCGTCGGCGCCATCAGGAAACAGTACAGCATTTCCCCGTACGCCGGGTAATACTCGCACGTGTACCCGGGGACCGGCACGTACGCCAGGCTGCCGTTCCGAAGCCACATCGCCGGAAAATACAGGTGGTAGAAAAAGGTGTCCGTCCCGAGGTGCGCCGCGAAACACGACAAACTCAGGCTCACCGTGCCGCACAGCAGCAGCCCGGAAAAGAACTTCTCGCCGTGCGTTTTCAGGGGAAACGCGGGCGACGCCGGGGCGGACGCCGCTTCCTCATCCTTTCCGCCGTCCTTCTGTATGCGCCGCGAGAGACAGTACAGCCCGACCGAAAACATGAGGCAGCATAGTTCCACGGAGAAAACCGACAGGCATCCGAGCATCCCCGGCACGCCGACGGACGCCAGCATGACCGCCGTGCCGTATGCCGCCGCCAGCAGGAATCGTTCCGCCGCCCCGAGCACGGGCGACCGCGCGGCATTCCACACCGCCAGCATCGCGACCGAAACCGGGATGGCGGCGAACAGAAAGATCAGGATTTTGCAGAAAAACAGGATCGGCATCTCGGGATGGATTCTTTCGTAACAATTCGATTACACCAAAACCTATAGTATAATTCTCCTCGTGCTTTTTTCAAGTCATTTTCCACATTATTCTGCGTTTTCACGGGTCACCGCGCGGTTTTTCTCCGCGGAACAGGTTGAAAAAAAGCGCTTCCCGTGCTATTGTATCTCACACTACCATTCATTCCCATCATCCATTTGAAAGGATTCTTTCCATGTCCGTTGAACTCGCAACCGCGTTCTGCGCCCGCCTCATGGCGGACGATGATTTCCGCAACGCCATCGGCAGCGCTTCCTCCGCCAAGGAAATCGCCGACATTGTCGCCGCCAACAACTACACGTTCACCAAGCACGACCTTCTGAAGACCGTCAGCAAGCTCGCCGGAAAGGACATCGACATGGACCACCTCTCCGCCATGATCTGCGAGGTCTATGAGGAAGAGATCAAGTCCGGCGATTCCGGCTCCACCGAAGCCGTCGCCGAGTGGCTCGCCTCCCTTCAGTGAGTTTTTCCCTCCGGCGACCATGCCGACATCATCGGATAAAAACACATAGACTTCATCGTCTTGCGAATCCGGAGACGATACCCGGCACACTTTGCCCTCGATGGCTTCAGCTGGTAAAAACCATTGGCTGGATGCAATCGGGGGCAATTTGTTTCCATGTCCGGTGGCTGACCGCCTCTGTTTCAGGCTCGCCAGTTCGGATGTAAGCACACAATGATCCCGAATCAAGGCTGGAATAGAAAAGGAAGACAGTCAGCAGAAAACAAAAAAGCCAATCGCTCGATTTTGAGCTGAAAAGTGGTGCCGACGAGAGGACTTGAACCTCCACCCTCGTGAAAGGACTGCGACCTGAACGCAGCGCGTCTGCCATTCCGCCACGTCGGCAACCGAAAGACCGGATATCGTCCGGATTAAATTACTATAGCGCCTTTTTCGTAGAAAATCAAGCACGGATTCAAAAAAAAAAGGCTTTTTTTCCTCTTTTCGGTTGATGTTTCCTGTTTTGGGGTTATATTTAGAGTGTGTTTTCGTAATCAAAAACAAGAAGAAGGCAATGGAAAACAAAATATGGAGATGTTCTTCCGACGGTAAAGAAAACATTGTCGACAGATTGATCAAGGAGTCAGGCGTAATGCGCTCGGTGGCGCTTTACCTGGCTTCAAGGGGCATTACTCCGGAGACGCTTGGCCGCTATCTGAACGCGACCTTCGCGGACCTGAGCGATCCTTTCAGATTTGCCGGCATAGAAATTGCCGTCCAGCGGCTTTGGCAGGCGATCCGGAATCGTGAACGCATCCTCATCCACGGGGACTACGATACGGACGGCATCACCGCCACGGCGCTGCTGTCGTGGGTCCTCGAACGTAACGGGGGTCTGGTCACATCGTTTCTGCCGCACCGGTTCGACGACGGATACGGATTCACGCCTGATTCCCTCCTGAAAGCGCTGGAGACGGTGCCCGGCGGGAAATGCGGCGTGCTCGTCACGGTCGACTGCGGGATCAACAGCGCGGAAGCCGTGCAGAAGGCGCGCGAGCTCGGCATTGACGTCATCATCACGGACCACCACGAGCCCGCGGACGAGCTGCCCGAAGCGCTCGCCACGATCAATCCGAAGCTCGACCCGGTCGGGCTGGACGACCTGCTGCACCTGGCGGGCGTCGGCGTGGCGTTCAAGCTCTCCCATGCGTTCGTGATTTACGGTCGCGCCCACAACGAGGGCGGCTACACGACCGACATGCAGGAGGTGCTGGATTTCGTCGCGCTCGGCACCGTGGCGGACATCGTGCCGCTGCTCGGCGAAAACCGCATCCTCGTGAAATACGGCATGGAAATGCTCAAGAAGCAGCTCCGGCCCGGTGTCAACGCGCTCATCCAGCACGCCAAAGTCGAGGCGAACATCCAGCCGTCCGACATTACGTTCAAGCTCGCGCCGCGCCTGAACGCCGCCGGTCGCCTCGGCAACGCCTCGTCCGCGCTCGCCCTCATGACCGCCGACAACATCGTGGACGCCTACGAATACGCCGCCAAACTCGACGAGTTCAACCAGCGCCGCCAGGCGAAGGAGCAGGAAATCTTCCTCCAGGCGAAAGCCCAGGTGGAAAGCGCACCCGGATTCGCCTCGAACATGTCGATCATCGCCGCCGGCGAGAACTGGCATCAGGGCGTCATCGGCATCGTCGCCTCGCGTTTCGCCCGCGACTACAACCGTCCGACCATCGTCCTCACGATTATCGGCAACGAGGCGCACGGCTCCGGACGCAGCGTCGGCACGCTCAACCTCATTAAGATCCTGTCCCGCTGCTCGCATCTGCTGACCCGCTACGGCGGGCACCCGATGGCAGTCGGTCTCGGCATGAACAAGGACAAAATCGCCGAGTTCCAGCAGGAATTCGAGAAGTGCGTGCGCGAGGAAGCCAAGCCGTCCGACCTGACCAACTACATCAACTACGACGGCGTGGTGCGGCTGGACGAACTGAACGACGAATTCTTCCACTACCACGGTATGCTCGGTCCCTTCGGGCACGGCAATCCGCAGCCGCTTTACCTCATCCGCGGCGTCGAAATCGCTCGCCTGTCGCCGATCCGCCCCGTCCACACCAAGGGCGTGTTCATGGACGAATACGGCAGCACATGCGACTTCATCGCGTTCAACAAGCATCTCGACATGGGGATGCGCTGGGACGTGATCGCGCAGCCGCAGATCAACGAATACTACGGCGAACGCAAGCGCCAGCTGCAGGTGATCGACTTCCGTCCGTCCGCCGACTGAGCGTACCGCGCCTCAAAAAAACATAACGGCTGTTCCGTCTCCGGAGCAGTCGTTTTTTTCGGCTTTTTTGAGGTACTAGTTCGTCGTGCAGACCGGGTCATGGCGCGCTTTGCTTCCCTTCATGGCAAAAGAAAGCCGTCCGCATCATGCCAGGTATTCAGGCAGGGACGGACGGCGTTCTGTCAGGCGGGAAATCAGCTGTTCCGCCGTTCAAACGGTCATGATCTCCTTCTCCTTGTCGGCGGAGATCGCGTCGAGTTTTTTGACGTATTCGTCAGTGAGCTTCTGGATCTTTTCCAGGAGTTCCTTGAGCTCATCCTCGTTGATGACGGAATCCTTCTCCAGCTTCTTCGCCGTCTCGTTGCCGTCGCGGCGGATGTTGCGCACGGAGACTTTCGCCTCCTCGCAGCGCGCCTTCACCTGTTTGGTGAGCTGCTGGCGGCGTTCGCCGGAGAGCGGGGGAATGGGCAGGCGGATGACTTTGCCGTCGTTGAGGGGCGTAATGCCGAGGTTGGATGCGATGATCGCCTTTTCGATCTTCGCGAGCGCGGACTTGTCCCACGGCTGGATGGAGATCGTGCGCGGATCGGGCGTGGAGATGCCCGCCACGTCGCGCAGCTTGGTCTGCGTGCCGTAATACTCAATCGTGATCGGATCGACGAGCGCGGTCGACGCCTTGCCGGTGCGGATGGCGGAAAAATCGTGCTTCATGGATTCTTCCGACTTCATCATGCGTTCTTCGAGTTCGTCGAGAAGATTGCTCATTTCGTTCATGGGGGATGCTCCTTCCTGTCGCAAGTTCGTTTGTCGGTCCGGAATCCGGCGGGCATTTCCCGCGCCGCGCGGGCGTCCCAGACGCCGTGTTGTTTGTTTCTGTGAACACTATACTCCCCTTTTCGAAATAATCAACCTCAAAAACGTATTTTTTTCCGTTTTTTTTCGTCCTGCGGCGTGCAGGATCGCATCGTGAAGGGGGGAAACGGGTCCGTCTCCGCCCTGCCACGCCGCCGAGGAAAGATGAAGAACACCGGAACATATTCCTCCTCGGCGAAAAGAAAGACCGTACGGATTCCCGAATCCCCGGCAAAAAAACACAAAAAATGTTTGATTCCCGGCGTGGGGCGTGCTATATTATTAAATTGTCACCTTTGAAACGGGATTCTTATGTTTATTCTCAACTGGTACGTCACAAAAAACTTTCTGGCGACATTCTCCATGGCGATCGTGGTCCTGACATTCGCCATGACCGGCGCCAACCTCATGAAAGTCATCGAATACATCAGCGAGGGCGTTTCCCCGCTGATCGCCGGCAAATTCCTTCTGCTGGGCATGCCGATGGCGCTGGCATTTTCCATCCCGTGGGCGGCGCTTGTTTCCATCATGCTTGTGTTCGGACGCATGTCGGCGGACAACGAGATCACCGCCATGCGCGCCTGCGGCATCTCCATCCTTCAGATCATCTCCCCGATCATCGTTTCGTCGTTCCTGCTGTCGTGCCTCTGCCTCTGGCTTCAGCTCCAGATCGGTCCGCCGGCGCTCGGCGAGGCGCGCGACCTGGTGAAAAGCGCGGCTGCGAACTCGCCGCTTTCGTTCTTCACGCCCGGGATCCCGGTCCAGCTCGGCAACCTCACGATCTTCATCGACGGGAAGGAATCCTCGGGCGGCGAAGACCGCATCTACGGCGTGCAGCTCTATGTGCCGGACAACGACGGCACGACCAAACAGGACATCCTCGCTTCGCACGGCGTCGTCTCGGTGGAGCCGTCCACGCAGGTGCTGACCGTGACCCTGTACGACGCGCTGCTTGAGACCGTGGAAGGGACCGGAAAGGAACGCCGCAAGGAGCACTCGTACAGCGAATCCATCGAACTTCATGTCCCGTTCGGCGACCGCTACAACCAGAAAGACGTCTTCATCAAGGACAAGTATCTGTCCTACAAGAGCCTGTTCGCCCGCCTCGCGATCTACCTGAAACGCGGCATGGACGCCGCGGGCGTCGACGCCACGGCGATCAACGTCGAGATCAACCAGCGCATCGCCCTGGCGCTGGCTCCCATCGCGTTCATGATGCTCGGCATGCCGCTGGCGATTCGCACCAGCCGCCGCGAAACATCCATCGGACTGTGCCTGAGCGTCGCCCTCGGCGCGCTTTACTACGGCGGCGTGCTCGTCTCCGACGCGCTCCGCAACCATCCCAATCTGTATCCACAGTACGTCGTCTGGATCCCGCCTTTGCTCTTCCAGCTCTTCGGCGTCGTTTATCTTACCAAAATCGCAAGGAAGTGATTCCATGAAATCTCCCGAAATGTATCTCGAATGCGTCAGCTGCGGCAAAACCTATGATCCCTGGGATCTCCGCTACAAGTGCGACTGCGGCGGCATCCTCGACGTCAAGCGCGACCTCTCCAAAATCGACGGCGGCGAACTCCGCAAGCTCTGGGATTCCCGCTGGGGGCTCAAGCGCGGCGTCGAATCCTCCGGCGTCTGGCGCTACCGCGAGCTCATCCTCTCCGTCCCGGACGAGATGATCGTGACCCGCCAGGAAGGCAATACCCGCCTCTATCCCGCTGGAGCCGCCGGAAAGTGGGCGGGTCTCTCCGACCTCTGGTTCAAGCACGAAGGAGAAAACCCGACCGGCAGCTTCAAGGACCGCGGCATGACCTGCGGCGCCAGCGCGGCACGCAGGCTCGGCGCGAAGAGCGTCGCCTGCGCAAGCACCGGCAACACCAGCGCCAGCATGGCGTCCTACGCCGCCGTCGCCGGAATGCGCGCCGTAATCTTCATCCCGGAGGGCAAGATCGCCTACGGCAAGCTCGCCCAGGCGCTCGCCTACAACGGACGCACGCTGCAGATCCAGGGCAACTTCGACGACGCCATGGCGCTGGTCCAGGACGTCTGCCGCGAACTCAACATCTACCTGCTGAACTCCATTAACCCGTACCGCATCGAAGGGCAGAAGGCGATCTGCATCGAAACGCTCCAGCAGCTCGACTGGCAGGTGCCCGACTGGTTCGTCATCCCCGGCGGAAACCTCGGAAACAACAGCGCGCTCGGCAAGGCGCTGATGGAGCTCCACGAGCTCGGCATCATCTCCAAGGTCCCGCGCATCGCCGTCATTCAGGCGGAGGGCGCCAACCCGCTCTACACCATGTGGAAGAACCACACCGAATTCAAGCCCGTCAAGAATCCGGAGACTATCGCCACCGCCATCAAGATCGGCAACCCCGTCTCCTGGCCGAAGAGCATGCGCGCCGTCACCTGGAGCAACGGCGTGGTCGAACAGGTCACCGAACAGGAGATCATGGACGCCAAGGCGAAGCTCGACGCCGCCGGAATCGGCGCGGAACCCGCCTCCTGCTGCTCGCTCGCCGGCGCGAAGAAACTCCGCGACAACGGCGTGATCGGTCCCGATGAAAAGGTCGTCGGCATCCTCACCGGAAACATCCTGAAGGATCCGGACGCCGTCGTCGGCTACCACCAGGACACGCTCATGGACCATTACGGCATCCGCGGCACGTTCGCGAACAAACCCGTCGTGATCCCCGCCACGCTCGACGCCGTCCGCAAGGCGCTCGGCGACTGAGCTCGATAGAAAAGGAATCAACCTCCACCCGTGTCCGCGCTCAACCGGACACTACCGCGGTGGAGAACTTGCCCTCCCTGCCCTCCCGTTAGATGGAGGGCTTTTTTACTGTCCGGAATCGGGCTCCAACTCGGATTCCGATTCGGATTCCGGAGGTTCCACCGGACACGAAACGCTCTGCTCTTCGCCCGAAAACATCCGGGAGACTTGTTCCTTGAAATCGTACCAGATGAACTGCCCCGCCACCTTGTAGCGCTTTACGCGCCAGGACAAGGTATGCTCCTCGCCTCTGAGCATGATGGAGTCCAGGACAATGACGCCTGCCGCGGCCGCTATGGCAAGGGAAAACAGGATGAGCATGACGGTCAGGAAAACGGAAAGACAGCTTTTTGCCTGACGTTTTTCCTGCGCTTGGAAGCCTGTGTCGTCGTTCTGCATGATTCGAGGCGGGAACAAGGCGGGTTACGGGAAAAGCTTTTTGCCGCAATGCGGGCAGTATTGCGGCGGCTCGAACGCATCGTCCTTGTGCGGACAGTTCTTTTCCGGCGCGTCTGACTTCGTTTCGTCCGAGGTCTTTCCTTCGTCCGTTTTACCGTCTTTCCCGGCGGATTCTTCGCCGGTCTCCGTGGTCTGTTTTTCCAGCAATTCCATGAATCCCGCGCTGAGGATGCTGGTCGGGACAGCCACCATGCCGATGCCGAGGAGGGCGATGATCGCGCCGAGGAAACGTCCGAGCGGCGTGATCGGATAGAGGTCGCCGTATCCCACCGTAGTCAGCGTGGCGACCGCCCACCATAGCCCGGAAAACGCGTTCCTGAACTGGTCCGGCTGGGCGTCGTGTTCGGCGTAGTAGATGAGCAGCGAGGCGAGGATGAGGATCATGAAAACAAAGAAGACTGCGGCGACCATCTGCTGGGATTTCTTCCGGAAGACTTCGCCGATGGCTGCGAGGGCGTCCGAATAGCGGTTGAGCTTGAAGATGCGGAGCAGGCGAACCAGTCGGAACACCCGGACACCGACGAGGTTGTAGGAATGGATAATGGGCAGGATGAACGGCAGGATGGAAATGAGATCAATGATCGCCATGGGCGATGTGACGTACCGGATGCGGGCGCGGACGGGGTCGAGTTCCGGATACAGCAGGTTCGCCGTCCAGATGCGCAGCGCGTACTCGACGGTGAAGACGACGAGGGAGACGACCTCGATGTGAACCAGGATGCCAAAGAGCCAGTCCGGGATATTGAACGTGCAGACGAAGACGGAAAGGATGCTGAACACGATCAGCATCATGATCAGGCTGTCGAAGATGCTGCTGACGACGCGCCGGCGGCCGGTCGCTTCGGCGGATGGCTGGATTACCTCGAAAATGCTGCGTTTGATGCGCTGGTACAGATTCATTTCGGAAACGGCTCCTGTCGGGGACGGATGAACAACTGGGGGACAAAGCGAAAACAAAAAAACCTTTGCTACAATAGCATAAAAAAACGGCTTTTCAAATGCCGGATGCGCGGAAAGACACGGCAAACGCGGAAAAATGAGAAAAAACGGGAAAAAAGACGCGGAAGAATTGATTTTCACGGAATGCGCTGTATATTTAATTGAGAAAAGATACCAAAATACGAAAGGACTTCACAGCCATGAAAAAACAATTGCTCGTGCTCGGATGCGCCGCTCTCGCCGCCATCGGAGCCGCATGTTCCTCCGATCCCGCCCTGGAAACCGCCGTCATCTCCCCGATGGAGGAACCGTCCGAACAGATCCAGCAGAGGTTCGCCAACGAAATCCGCACGCTGAACGACCTGGAAATGAAGCAGGAAGTCCTGACGAACTGCAACGGCGAACTGCGCTACTGCCAGGGCGTGTACAACGAGGACGAGCCCGGCAAGTTCGCGGTCCTCGTCTTTCTGCACGGTCTGGGCGAACGTGGCGAGGAGAACCTCGCGCAGCTCCGCCTCGGGCTGCCTGAGATCGTAAAGCAGATGCGCGAAGACAAGCGCAAAGTCGTCGTGCTGGCCCCGGAATGTCCAAGCGACCAGGTCTGGGCTCCGCTCCACCGCGGCGGCGCCATGGGCGACCTCATGGAGGAACCCTACCAGGCGCTCGGCATGATCCCCGTCCTAATCGAAAAGAAGATCAAGGAATTTGACGCCGACAAGGACCGCGTCTATGTGACCGGTCTCTCCATGGGCGGCTACGGCTGCTGGGACCTCCTCGCGCGCTACAGCACCGACATCTTCGCCGCCGGCATCCCCTGCTGCGGCGGCAGCGACCCGAACCGCGCCAAAAAGATGAAAGACCTGCCGGTCCTGATCTTCCATGGCAGCGACGATACGACCGTCCCGCCCCAGCTCGCCCGCTGGATGTTCATCACCATGAGGGCAGCCGGCAACACGAACGTCTTCCTGCGCGAGTATTTCGGCGTCGGTCACAACTGCTGGGACAGGGCGTATTCCAACAAGGAAACCTGGGACTGGCTCTTCTCCCAGGTCCGCGGCAAGCAGTCCAAGATCAAACTCGGCATTCAGCCCGTCGGTCCGGTCACCGCCGGACAGTATGAAAAGGGCTTCGGCTTCAATGGCGGTCCCCGCCCGAAAGGATCCAAGCCCGGCGACGGTTTGATCTCCCCGTTCCCGAACGCCGAAGCGCAGGCGAAGCAGCGCGAGTGGCAGGCGCTCGAATCCATCGAACCCGTTGAGTCTGCGGAAGGTGAAGAAAAAACCGACGCGGAATAATCCGGTACAACGGCATCCCGGGGAGTTCGCGGAAAACAGCTCCCCGGTCGCTTCAGCAAGTTTTCAGAGCGGAAGCCGCTTCAAGCTCCCGCTCTTTTCATTATCATCCGGCGGTCCGCCTGGAAAAAAGGCTTCGCCCGGGGAAGAATCCGAAAGAATTCGGAAAAAAAGTGAAAAAGGCGCTAAGAAAACGCATGTCTCGCCCGTCTAATTCTTATTCACCACCGTTTCAGAATTGACCGAAAACCGATTTGACCGAACATGAGAATCCGAAAAAAAGACGATGACGACGTCACGCTCGAAATGTCGCCCCTTATCGACTGCGTCTTCCTCCTCCTCATCTTCTTCCTCATCACCACCATGATGAAGAAGCTCGAAAAACAGATCCCGATCGAAGTCCCGGATCCCGCCGTGACCATCTCCGAACGCATGGACGCCCGCCGCGTGATCCTCGCGATCGGCAAGGACGGTCGCTATTATTCGGCGGAACGCCGCCTGCAGGACGGACGCCCGGATTTCCGGACCGTCGGCGACGTCGACAAGTTCGTGGAGAACCTGGGGCGCATGACGCAGGGCGCGGGCGAGGAGATCAACGTGCGCCTGTACGCCGATCCCGACGTCGAGTTCCAGACCGTCATCGACATGCTCGACAAGCTCCAGATCAACCACCTGAACAAGGTCGACGTCCGTATGCGCGACTACCGCGAATCCCGGTTCTACGTCCCCGGCACTTCGGATTAACCACGAGGCACCGCCATGAGCAAACTGAAAATGCAGTCCGGCCGTACCACGGCAATCATCTGGGGCGTCACGATCCTCTGCTATGTCGGCGCAATCGTCGCGGCCTGGCAGCTTGATTTCATCCGCTACAGCCGCTATTCGCTGGAGGAGGCGATGAAGCAGAAGCAGGAAAACGAGGCGAAACGCGAAGCCCACAAGAACGATCCGGAGAAGGTCAAGAAGGAAGCCCCGCCCGCCGAGCTCAAAAAGATCCGCGACCGCGTCCAGAAGCGCAAGGAAAAGGAAATCCGCAAGAAGCTCGAAGAGGTCGAGAAGACGCTTGAGAAAATGGAGGAGCGCAAGGAGGAGCTGAAAGAAATCTACGCCGAACTGCGCGACCCGGTGGAGGAGGCGTACGAGCGTCTCTTCGACATCGCCGAAAACCTCTCCCACGAATTCGATTACGTCGTGCCGTTCCAGGAGAACGCCCGCATCGCCGACGATATCCGCCAGCAGCTGAAAATGCAGCCGGGCGACGACAAGGTCCCTGTCTTCACCGGACAGCTGGCGGCAATGAAGGCGAACAGCGAAAAATTCCGCGCGAACCCGTCCAGTTTCCTCGACTACGGCGTCGATCCCGCCACAGCCGAATGGCAGTCGCTCGAACTCGAACGCATGATCGACTCCATCCTCAGCGGCGACGTGTCCGGCGTGTACGACATCGGCATCATGAACACTCCGCCCGAAATGCCGCCCGTCGACGCCACGCTCCAGCAGCTGAAGGACTTCATGGCGGCGAAGGAGGAACAGCTCGACACGAAGTACGCAGAGCTGAACGCCTACCAGAACGCCATCCGGTCCATGGACTCACTGAACCGAAACATGGACCAGACGTCCATGGAGCATTTCTCACGCGACCTGGCGCAGGGGGACGGCGCCGCCGAGGATCCGCAGAAGATTCTGGATGCCGCAGAAGAGGTCTTCCGCCTCACGCAGGAAGCCTACGAGCAGGCGAAGAAGACCGCGGAGGAAAGCCGCGAACGCATCAAAAAGGCGGAGGAGGAACGCAAGAACCGTCCGCGCCGGAGCTCCACGCTCCGCAGGCCCGGCCGCGTCGGCCTGGCAATCGTCGATGACGACGATTACGACTACGGTTACGACGTGCCGTCCTTCGAAATCTACTTGGTGAACGAGGTCGACGAGAACGCTAAGCACACGATGGAGCAGGCGCAGCGCGCCTACGAGGCCATCATAAAGGCAGTCGGGGAAAACGACGCCGACACCGCCCGGCAGGACCTCTCGTTCCTTCAGACCGCATCCCGCGACATGCAGGGATTCGACCGGCAGCTCAAGGATACGAACACCACCGTCCAGCGCAAACTCCCCGACCTCGCGAATACCGCCTACATGGCGGCGCTGAACCACCGCAACGAGATTAACCTGAAGCTGTCCGAGTGGATTTACAACATTGATCCGGAATTCGCCGACATCCAGGAGGCCGCAAAGGCAATGGACGCCGACGCGGAAAGCTTCCTCGACAAGGCATTGGAAGGCCGTTACCGCGATGAATTTACCACGTTCGAGGCGGAACAATATCTCCGCAAACTCCTCAATGCGCTCAAAAACGATCCGCAGAACAATTCCTCGCAGAGCGCCTCCCAGCAGGGCGGGCAGATGGGGCAGAACGGCGAACAGGGCGGCATGCAGGGCGGCGGACAAGGCGGCGGAGGTCAGTTCATGACCAAGGAACAGCTCCTCCGCGCGCTCGAACAGATGACTGCGTTGCAGGACGCCGCCGATTCGCTTTCCTCACGCGCGAACAGCCTCGCGCGCATGGCAGGCATCAACCTCCCGCTCTCCGCCGAACGCCTCTTCTCCGCCATGCAGCAGCGCGCCATGCGCAACCAGCAGGGCGGCATGCAGGGCGGCCGGCAGGGACAGGGGGGCAGCCTCGCCGACATGATGCGCCAGCTCGGCCGGATGGGGCGCGAGGGCGTGGAACGCGCCGGTCAGCAAGGTCAGGGGCAAGGACAGGGACAAGGTCAGGGGCAAGGTCAGGGACAGGGCAACGGCAACGGCTCCAGCATCGGAAATTCCGGCATCTCCTACGGCGGAGGCGGCATCGCCTTCCGCGGCGACTTCGACTTCGAATTTGCTGGCTACGCCTACGGAAAGGTCGGCAGTTCGGACAGCAAACGCATCGCCGCTGAACCCGCAAATTACGCCATTATCGCGGAATCCGTCCCCGGACGCCGCGTCAGCAAAAATGCCGCGCGCCAGGGCTTCGTCTTCATCGACTCCTGGTACGTGATCGGTCCGTGGGAATCCAACGGCAAGCTCCTCGCCGAACGCGTGAAGCAGGAGCCCGAGACCAGGATCGACCTTGACGCCGAGTACGACGGCAAGATCGACCCGCTCACCCACAAGCCCATCCGCCTCCGCTGGCGCTATGTCCAGACCGATACAGTCTGCGTGCGCCCGCCTGACAAGATGGACAACGCCTACTACTACGCCTACACCGATGTCTTCTTCGAGGACGATGCCGACGTCCTCGCCATGGTCGGCACGGACGACGCCAGCGCGCTCTGGATCAACGGCGAACAGGTCTGGTTCGACGACGAACTGAGCACCTGGGGCCTCACCGAAAACATCATCCACGTCCATTTCCACAAGGGCTGGAACACCATCCTCTTCTGCGTCGAAAACGGGCCCGACGAATGCCAGTTCTCCTTTGTAATGGTCCGAGAAGAGACCAAGGCCGCCGCCGATGCCGCGAAACGCGCCGCCGAACAGCGCCGCAACGCGCAGCAGACGCAGACCGCTCACCCCGGCTCGACGACCGCCCCGAGCACCGCCTCCCCGGCGCGCACCCGCCCCAGGCTCCCCTGATGATTGTCACAAATTATGAATAACATAAAACACTACGAAAGGTTCTCCATGAAACTTCCCATCCGTGCTTCGATCCTCTCCGCCGTGGCGCTCTTCTGCCTCCCCGGATTCCTTGCCGCCCAGAACGCCGCCGAAACTGCCGCGGACGCCGCCGACGCGCCCGCCGAAGAGCTGACGATCGACTGGATCCAGGAGATCATCAACGGCGGCATGACCTCTGTCGTGCTCCTGCTCCTCAGCGCCGCCGCCATCGGATTCCTCGTCGAACGCCTCATCCGAATGCGCAAAAAATACCTCGCGCCCGCCTACTATGCCGATTTCTTCGCCGACGCCATCGCCAAGTGCGACGACGCCGCGATCCGAAAGGAAGCCGAGGCAAAGCCCAGCATCCTCGCCGACGCCGGAGCCTACATCGTGGACCACTTCGACATGGACACCGCGCGCCTCCAGACCGCCGTCGCGGACGCCGCCGCGCGCGCCATCGAACGCCACAGACAGCGCAGCTATCCGCTGGCAATCATCGCCACCATGGCGCCGATGCTCGGACTGCTCGGCACCGTGATCGGCATGATCGAGGCGTTCTCCAAGGTCGCCATCCTCGGCGACACCGGCGACGCCGCGCTCCTCGCCGACTCCATCAGCAAGGCGCTCATCACCACCGACATGGGCCTCGTGCTTGCTATCCCCGCCCTCGGCGCGTACCATTACCTGAAGCAGAAACTCTCCATCGCCGAACTCGCTATCGAGGAAAACCTCGAGGCAATGTTCGCCGCGGTCGACGCGCAGAAGAAGTAACGCAGAACCACGGGACCGCCGCACATGCGCATCAGACGTTCTTCGGAGGATAAGCTCGAGATCGGCATGTCTTCGCTGATCGACTGCGTCTTCCTCCTCCTAATCTTCTTCCTCATCACCACGGTCGCCAAGAAGGAAAACCGCGACATCGACGTCGACCTGCCCGTCTCCACGTCCTCCCTCGACGTGCCGCCCGACAACGACACCATGGTCATCGGCGTCAACAAGGAGAAAATGCTGTTCTACAACGGTCGTCCGGTCACGATCTCCGAGCTGCACCAGATCCTGCTGGAACTCTCCGAGGAATCGCAGGACCGCCGTATCCGCGTGGACTGCGACAAGGCGGTCGCCTTCAGCCGCGTCGTCGAAATCCTCGACCTCTGCTCCTTCCGCGGCCTCCACAACGTCGCCGTCCGCACCTACGACGAACAGTACAACACCCGCTAATCCGCAAAGTTTCCCCAGCAAAGGAAGGGTATGTGAATCCGCAGACCTTCCCCAGCAAAGGAAGGGTATGTGAACGCGTCATCGGAACCTATGCTCCGGTGACGCGAAGGTAACGTGCAGATAATTGCGCACAATTTAGGAAGCAGGGCTTGAAAAAAGCCTGTTCCGATGTCTGATGATAGCATCTTCCCATGTCCGACGTTTCCCCCTCCCGGTTGCGTCAGATATGGTTCGCCACTTCGTAGGCGTCCCAGATCGCCTGATGAATGTTCCGGCATTCCCTGCAATCGCCGATGGCATAGAGTTCCGGGACTTCACGCATGGCGTGATACAGCGAGGCATCGCTGCGGAATCCGGCGGCGACAATGACCGCGTCCGCATTCAGTTCAGAGTCCCTGTCATTCTGCTGATCATGCAGGATGACGCCGGTATCCGTCACCTGTTTCGCGATGGTATTGGCACGGATCGCGCATCCTTTGAACCGGACCAGGGCGGCCAGCATATCCTTATTGGCGGTGCAAATCGGAGCATTGAGCAGAAGAATGTCTCGCTGCGCCTCCACAATCGTAACGTTTTTGCCGAAGGATTCACGAAGCCACAGGGCGAGCTCGCAGCCGACCGTGCCGCCGCCAAGCACGACCAGGTTCTCGCCAAGTCCCGCCGCATTATGTTTCAGCACAGTTTTCGCATCGTACACGGGGATGCCTTTGCCAAGGTCGAACACGCGGGGCGTGGCTCCGGTCGCGATGATAAGGGCATCAAACGCCATGCCGCGGAGCATTTCTTCCGTCACGGCGGCGCCGAGATGGATTTCGACCCGGAGCTCCTCCATGGTGTGGACATACCACCGGATCAACGCTCTGTCTTCCGCCTTGAAATCGGGCACGCCGGCGGGGACGCACGCACCGCCGAGGATGGTTTCCTTTTCGAAAACCACGGGCTTGTGACCGCGGATCGCAAGCACCCTTGCGGCTTCCATGCCGGCGACGCCGCCGCCGACAATGACCACTTTCTTCGGGCGCAGGATCGGATTGTATGCGAAAGCGCGCTCCCTGGCGCACTGCGGATTCACGGCGCAGTTGACCAGCGAATAATTCTGGATTCGCCCCATGCAGCCTTCCTGACAGCTGATGCAGGGGCGGATGTCCGCTTTCCTGCCGCTACGCAGCTTGTTCGCGTAATCGGCATCGGCAAGCAGAGGACGCCCGAGGGACACAATATCAATCCAGCCGTCCTTCACAGCCTGCGAGGAGAGGTCGGGATTCGAGAGCTTGCCGGCGCAGATCACCGGGACTTTCACCGCTTCCTTCACCGCTTTAGCGTACTTCAGGTAGAGACCGTCTTTCTGGTACATGGGCGGATGCGACCAGTACCAGCTGTCGTAGGACCCGACATCCACGTCGAACGCATCGTAGCCGTACTGTTCCAGCATTTTTGCGACTTCGAGGCCTTCGGCTTCATCGCGCCCCATCTCTTCAAACTCTTCTCCGGGGAGCGCGCCTTTGCGCCAATCCTTGATGAAGCTCTTGGTGGACAGGCGCATCACCACCGGAAAATCGGGACCGCAGGTCTTCGCGATCTCCTCGCGGATCTCCCTGGCGAAACGGAGCCTGTTTTCCAGCGGTCCGCCGTATTCGTCCGTGCGATGGTTGAACATGGCGATGGCGAACTGGTCGATCAGGTAGCCTTCATGAACGGCATGGATCATGATGCCGTCAAATCCGGCGCGTTTCGCGATCGCCGCCGCCTTGCCGAACATGGCAACGATATGATGGATCTCGTCCACCGTGATCGCGCGGCAGGTTTTATTGAGCCAGCGGTGCGGGATCTCGGAGGGGGCGACGGGGTTGTCCGCGCCCTGGTCTTCGGGAATCGAGACGCGTCCGAACCCGCCGGAAAGCTGGAGCAGGACTTTGGATCCGTACGCGTGAATCCGTTCCGTCATTTCCTTGCCGGTACGGATGAACTGGTGCGGATTCCGCGTCGGGACGGGCACGCCCGGGCAGGAATGCTCCTCCACTGTGAAATCGGCAAAAGTGACACCTGTGCAGATCAGACCGGTTCCGCCTTTCGCCCGTTCCACATAATAATCAATGCCCCGCTGGTTGAATGCCCCATCTGCATCGCCAAGTCCCAGAGGACCGACGGGAGCCATCATAAAACGGTTTTTCAGTTCGAGATTGCCGATTTTGACCGGTTCGAATAAAATGCTGTAGTCCATAAGAAAGACCTTTAATGACGTTGGAATTGAAGCTCCGTTGGAGGTTTCAACCTCAATTATGGTTTGAAATTATTACGTTCATTCCACAATATATCACGTCCCTGTACCGTTTTCAAGCAATGCTTTAACAAATAACATTTTTTTTGCTTCCGCTCGCGAAAGATCCGTTCATGGCAAAACCTTTATGTGTTTTTTACACATTTTCAGGAAAAGCCCCGGCGCACGGTTGTGTGTGTCGGGGCGGATTTTGGTTCAGAACGGGATAGTTCTTGTTATGAAAGCGTGGCGAGCACCTGCCAGGAATTGAGTTCTTTGTCCTTGACAAGCCATGCGCCCACCTGACCGTTTTCGGTGTTGCACCAGGCGATATCATCCGTGCCGTCGGCGTTGAAGTCGCCGACGCCGGCGAGCGTCCATGCCGAGGTATCGACGGCGCTGAGGATGGACCACGAGCTGAGCCAGCCGTCTTCCACGCCCCAGATGCCGACCACGCCGACGTCGTTGATCATGGCGATGTCATTCGCGCCGTCGCCGTTGAAGTCGCCTGCGCAGAGGAAGTTCCACTCCGCCGGATTGGCGACGCTGACCATGCGCCAGTCGGTTTGTCCCGGCTCGGGATCGACGATCCATGTGCAATACGCATTATAGATCAAATCGCCCGCGCCGACGAACTCGTTACGCCAGAGCATGTCGCACTTGCCGTCGGAGTTGAAGTCACCGGTCGCGATCATTTCCCACTCGGCGGAATAGCCGTTGATGAGCGTCCAGGTCACGCCGCTTTCCCAGTAGCCAAGCAGTCCGACGGTCTCGGACGCGGCGGTCGGATTCGCGATCAGCACATCGTCCGAGCCGTTGCCATTGAAGTCGCCCGTGCCGAGAATGCTCCAGCCGAAGCTCAAGAAGTTCAGCACCTGCGGAGAGAACGTACCGTTTGCCTGCGTCTTTTCGCCGACCACATAGCCTTCGGAATTGACGCGCAGGAAGTCGTCCTGGCCGTTCACGTCGAAGTCGCCGACGCCGGCGATCTTCCAGCCTGGATCAAGCACGAGTTCCGTGCCCCAGACCGTGCCGTTTGCGTAGACCGTGACGATACCCTTGTCCTCGTTTGCGAACATTGCCCGCGTGCCGCCCGCGAAACACCCGGTGAAGAGGTTGAACTTCTTGAGCTCAGGTCCAACCGCCTCTTCCACTGTGAACACTTCACCCGCGACCGCTTCGGACGCGTTGCCGACGATATCGACTGCGGTCACGCTCCACTGCCACGTGGCAAAGTCTACGTTTTCGAGCACGAGCGAAGTCCCTGCGGTCGTGAGCGAGAATTCCTGTCCGGCGTGCGAATACTTCACGATATACTCCTTCACTCCGGCGAGGCCGTCCACGCTCGCGGTCCAGCTCAGTGTGACCGTCTGGTCGGCGACCGCGGTCTGCAAGCCGGACGGAGCCGTCGGCGCGGTCTTGTCGATATTGCTGACGAGGTAATCCGTGACATCAGACAAGTTTCCTGCCTCGTCAGCGCCGCGGAAGAAGACCGTACTGTTGATAATAATGATCACGCCGCCCTCCGGGTAAGCCTGCCAGTTCTCCCCGTCGAGAGAGTATTCCTTCATAACGCTGTCGTTGCTGAACACGGCGGAAACGATCACATTGCCGTTCGTCGGCGAAGTAACATCCGCGGAGGCGACAGGTTTTTCCGGTGCTGTAGTATCAATATTTGTGAACTTGTACTCGGCTGTTCCAACGTTGCCTGCGGCATCCGTTGCCTTGAAGTAGTACGTGGCATTTGCAGTAACTGCAAGCTGACCTTCGTACTTCGTCCAAGTCTCGTTGTCCGTGGAGTAGAAGATGTCGAGACCGGCTTCCGTACTCGCGCTGAGCGTGCTTGCCTGCAGCGGGGTAGTGTTGTCGCCGACGAGTTCGATGAGTGGTTTATCTTTGTCGATGTTCGTGACCTCGTAGCTGGCGGTTTTGGATTCGTTTCCGGCGGCATCCTTCGCCTTGAAGAACACGGTCACATTATCCGTAACTGTCACACCGTCCACGTACTCGATCCATTCGCCATCCTTGCCGAGCTTGTAGAACAGGGCCGTCACCGCCAGATTGTCCGTGAATTCGGCTGTAACCACCACGTCCTGGTTGGTCGGAGCCGTAATATCGGCGGAGATTCCAACGAGTGTCGGATCGACATGGTCGATACCTTCGACCAGGTAGGAAACGAAGCTGCTTTCCAGCGAAAGCTCTTCGTCCACGGCCTTGAAATAATAACGGCCATTATCCGTAACCACAAACGAACCGGAGTATTCCTCCCACGTGTTCATGTCGGTGGAATACTTGGCTTTCAGTCCGGGATCCACGGAGACAGAAATGGTGACCTGATTGTTTTTGAACTCGCCGGAAACGACAGGCTTTTCCGGAAGGACGCCGAAGAGGACGGCTTTCAGGTAGGTCTGCGCAGCGTCGCTGATGGAGAGCGTGTAGGGATTGCACTCGTGGGCGGAGATGTCAGAGGAACCCTCGACACAGACGTAGTTGTCCTTTGCGACGGTCAGTCTGTATTCGCCGTTTTCTTCCGCGGCAGTCTGCAGGATTTCGCCTTCAGCGTTGAATTCCCGGACCACGAGGTCCGTCCCCTTCACGGTCACGTCGATTTCGTTTGCATAGACGGACAGGATCCTGTAGTAGTCCTTGTCTCCGGCACAGGTCACAAGGCCGCCGTAATTGCCGCTTGCCAGAGATGTGGCCTTGTCGATGGAATTATTGCCCGCCGCCAGCGGCGAGATGGACCCTGTGCGCGAATAGTCGAAGTAGTCCACGCCGCTTGTCCAGTCGCCGACGAATTTCATCGTGTACGTCGTTTCTTCCGTGCTGGTGATGTAGAGTGTATAGGATTCTCCAGACCTGGCTCTCTGATGGTCGATTCCGGTGAGGGAGAGAACGCCGTTTACGGAAATGCGGCGGATCGTCGGGTTCGGAGATCCGATGAACTGCTGCCACAGATAGGCCGTGATCTCCGCATCCGGGTTGTCCGCCGTAATGACGATGGCGTCGTTTTCCTCGCCCGGCTGAATCAGCGAGAGCTCGAAACACGCGGTCCTGTCTATGTAAAGGCCCTCGTAAGTCACGCCATTACCGGAGAAAGCGCCCAGGTCGTACGAGACGGCGATTTCGTCGTTTTCGAAGTCGTAGATGTAGGTATAGTCGGTGAAAGACAATCTGCCGGATTGTTCCGAGAGGTAGGAAGTGCATTCTTCGGCGAGCTTGGAAAGCTTGTACTGATAGTCGCCCCATGCGCTTTGTCCGATCTCTGTGGCATAGTAGTCCAGTGTATTGTCCGCGCCGTAACCGTACATCGCCATCATTGGATTGGAAAGGACCGGATTGAACACGGCCAGACCAGAGCCGTATGCGCTGGGCGTGATCAGGGTGCTGTCGATCACGTCGTTCATAACGACATCGTACAGCGTATTCACGGCATCCAGCAGCGTCGAGGAAATGGTTTCATGGTAGCCCTTCACCATCTTCAGGATGGAGCCGAGGTCGGAATAGGCGCAGATTTCATCGCCGTAGTTGTAAACCTTGCTGTAGCACTTGCAGAGCGTCACCCAGTCGCCGAACGTGAATTCCGAGGCCAGTTCGCCGAACTGGTTCAAGGCATCGCTCAGGGTATGGTTTTCGGACTGGAACGATGCCATGGTCAAATCCTTTAACCCCGAGCAGTTGCATGCTTCCACGATCTTCTGTGAGACTTCCCGCGGCGTCATTTCCGTCTCGAAGCTGTTCAGCAGGACCTTGTACATGACCAGCCAGTTCGGCGTGTAGCCGACCGCCTCCGACGCCACGACGTAGTCGACCGTACCCTCCATGGTCGTAATCACGACGTCGCTGCCCATGAGGCACTGGTCGAACGCCACGACGGACAGGTCGTCGTACTTGTCCTTCCTGAGCAAGTCCGCGATTTGGTCAATGGACATGATGGAACCGCTGGTCTCGTCGGTGCAGTTGTAGCCGAGGCTGGTGCCGTGGTCCTTCACGATCAGCGCATAGTTGTCTGCCCGACCGACCTTCATGCCCCAGTCCAGGAATGCTTCCAGCGTCGCGACGTCGCCGGTGTCCCATTCCTGCTTCAGTTCCAGGTTATGGGTGTTCATATACGTGTCGGTGTCGACGCCGTAGAAATACATCCACTGCACCGCCACTGCGCCGCCGTTGCTGTGGCGGATCTTGCCCACGCGGGTGTCGGTCCAGTTGCGTTCCGCCACGGCGTTTTCGGGGGAACGGTCCAGCAGGACATAGACTTCCACATTTTCGGGGAGGATCGCCTTCTGCATGTACAGAAGTTCCTGCAGGAAGGCGCCTTCCAGGTTGTTGTCGCCCGCCATGTAAATGAAGATGCTCCACGTGTTGTCCTTCGCGATGTCGGAATCCGGCATGTTCTGCGCGATCAGGGTGTATTCACTGTATTCGTCCTCGTTCGGCGCATCCAGTGTGAGGTAATACTCGCCCTGCTCCAGTTCGTAGAGACTGATCTCGGAGTCGACGCCTTCCATCAGGACCGTGCCGTCGGCATCCTTGATGACATAGGATATGCCGTCCTCCCAGTCGCTGCGGTAGTCCGTCAGAATAATCTTGCTGCGCTTCCAGGCATCATGCGCCAGTACGATCCGGAACGTGTCTTCGCGGGTCTCGTCTTCTTCCCGCACCTTCGCGATGGAGAGACCGGAGATCGTCTGGTCTCCGTTGATCAGGATCGGTTCATAGCCTTCGTATTCGTCGGACGGAATCAGCGAGGAGTTGGTCACATGCCAGCTCAGCGAGTAGTTGTTCTCCACGTTGTTGTAGCCGAAGACGCGGATGAAGTATTCTCCTGCGTCGAGTCCCTTCAGGCTGACCGTATCCTCGTTTTCCGCAGTCCGCGAGTAGGCGACCACATCGCCGTCCGCGTTCAGGATTTCGATGTCCAGGTCACCCAGCGAGGCGATGCTGCTCAGCGTGATGAAGTCGTCCGACGACCCCTTTTCCATGATAGAGAAGCTGTAGTAGTCGACATCCGTTTCGCTGTGGATGGACAGCCCGTCAAGCGTCTTTCCGCCGTTGAGCGTGTAGAGCTTGGTCGCTTTCTTCATCGAGTTGTTGTTCTCGTACTTGTCCGGATTCACGTCGCGGTCGTTCACGTCGAACACCAGCTCGTATCTGCCGACGCTGCCGTCCTTCGACTTCACCGCCGCATAGTAGACGCCGTGCTTCAGGCCGGCCAGGGAGATGCGTTCCTGTCCGCCGGAAATGTTCGTCGAAGAGAGCAGCAGCGTTTTCCCGTTCTGGTCGTACAGATACAGGTCCAGGTCGCCGTATTCGTCGTCGTAGTTCAGCGTGATGACGTCGCTGACCAGTCCCTTTTCCGGCAGGATGAACATGTAATAGTCCTGGTCGTCGCCGCGCGAGATGTTGGCGTTGACCGTGATCTGCTCCTCAAGGCGTTTCAGGAAGTACGAATGCTCCTTGTCGTCTCCGGTTTCGTAGTCGTCCGTGAGTTCGATCGGGACCGGCAGGTCGTACACCAGTTTGTAGGTGTTCGTGTTGCTGGTGCAGCCGTAAACTTTCAGGTAGTAGGTTCCTGCGGTACGGCCGCTCAGGGACAGCCGTTCGTCGTTCGTGACGCTCCGGGCATAGTCGATGAGCTCACCGTCGGAATTGTACAGGTTGATGTCCAGGTCGCCGGGCCACTGCTTGAAGTCGATTCCGATAAAGCTCGACTTGCGCCCAAACGATCCGAGCTCGAATTTGAACCAGTCAACGTCGGACTCGGAGTCGATGGTGAGCCCGGACAGCTGACCGGCACCGCTTCCGGTAATCTCCGTTGCCGTTTCCCGCGTGTCGTTGCTTTCCAGCGCATCGGCTTTGTAGTTGACCTTTTCGCGGTTGTTCCAGCCGATTTTCAGGCGGAGATACCCCTCGCTGTCCACAAACACCGTGTAATTGTTGCGTCCGAAGTATTCCGTGTCGCCGTTGACCGTGCAGTTCGCCAGCTCAATGCCGTTGACGTCGTACACGGAGATCACGCCGTCAAGGTCGCCGATCACGTCCCCCTTGTAATCCCATTTGTTCGTATCCCAGTTGTAGGCGCCTTTCGCGTCACCCTGACCGATGTTGGCTGCATAGGATCCGATGATATAGGTCCCGACCGGCTGTTTCTGGTCGACGACAATACGCAGTTCCGCATTGTAGATGCGGTCGATGTTGGTCATTGCCCTGTCGAGCAGATCGCGGTTCGAGATGTCGAGGGTGACAGTGTGTCCGTTTCCCTGGATTGCACTGCTGTTCCACGGGGAGTTATTGATGGATCCTCCTGTCCTGAAAGTGATATCGCCGTCCAGATCGATGGATCCGCTCACGATCCAATCGGCCGTGACCACCACTTCGGAATATGTGCCGCCGCCCAGGCTGACATGGGGATTCGTGACCCTGCGGTTGACCCCGTAGGCGAAAGTGGTGTTTTCGACATAGCAATCGGCGCAGGAGACGACATAGTCGACATAGAATTTTGACTGGTCAACCAGTGTCCCGTTCTGGATGATGCAACCCCCATCGTACGCTTCAAGGTCATGGATGGAACCTCCATTGAAGATAAAGGTTCCATCCCCGGTGAAGACGCCGGTGACGTCGGACGCATACGTCGTAAGCGTACCGCCGCTCACGCTGTGGTAGGAATCCACGTGGATCCCGTTGACGGAAACGACATCGCCCAGGACATTCTCCATCCTGTCGTTTTCGACGAAGAACGATCCGTAGGAATGAATTCCGTTGATGATGGTGGCGTCGCCCTGCGCGTAGTCGAACCTGAGCTTGCCATCTGTCCGCTGCTCCAGGTCCAGGACTTCACCGCCGGCATAGACCGTGATGATTCCGCCCTTGTTCAGCTCGGACCTGCGCACGATCCCATGGTTCCGGACAATCAGGGAATGATAGTCGTCCTGTGCGAACACCAGCCCCTCGACGGATGCGCTGTGGTAGAATTCCTCCTCGGTGGAATCCCAGTAATAGACGTTGAACGTTTCGTCGGCTTTCTCCGAGACGTCGATCGTCAGCTTGATGAGCTGCGTCTCCACGTCATGCGAAATCACATAATGGTAGTTGCCGTAGTCCATTTCCGTGTTTTCGAACGACAGTTCCTCCGTGTCCACGCCGCCGATGTTTATCAGGAAATAGTCGACGAAACTGCCGGCGTTGTATGCAAGCGTGTATGTGCCGATCTTCTGGTCTTTCTGGAAGAGGAGGCGGAAATTCACGTCTTCCGAGAAGTTGCTCACGGAGAACATGCCTCTGTCCGTGACGGTGCGGTCCTTGTAGTTCACAGTGACCGTATGGCCGTTCACGTTGATGCAGGTATCCCACTGGAAGCTGCCGGCACAGTTCAGGGTAATATCTCCCTTCATGTCCACGAGGACATGGTCGGTGCGGAACGCCCCCAGTGTGTATCCTGTGTTGATCACGATGTTCGCCACGGAGATTGTACCCCCGCTAAACAGCACGCCAGAATTGAAAACGGAATCCGAAACGGTCGAACCGCCATTGAACGCACCGTCTGTGTTGAAGATGGTATTCGTTGCCGTCGCACCGGAAAGGAAGTTGAAAGATCCGCCGTCCAGCTCGCCGCGCTCGAGCCAGCTTTGTCTGAATTCGATTCCTATGGTATCGGGTTCTTCCAGGACGAAATCCTTCAGGAACGAACCGTTGATGGAGTATGAGCCCCCGCCGAACGTACCTGTGATGGAGACGCCATTCTCCGTCCTGAGTGTGCCGCACTTAACAACACGTTCGCTGTCCAAATTGTAATAGCCGTGGTAGTCCCGTATGGATATATTGCCGGAAACCGTGACATTCTCTCCGTATACGTTCTCCAGCACATTGTCCTTCACGAAGAAACTGCCGTACGGGTTGATGCCGGTGATGTACGTGCTGTCGTTCTCCGTGTAATTGAAACGGATCCTGCCGTTCTTGCGCTGGTCCAGTTCGATCACCTGGCCGCCTGTACGGACTTTCAGCATGCCTTCCCAGTCGAGGACCATCCGTTTCAGATAATCCCCTTCTTTTCTGACGATCATCTCCGGATAGAGATCCTGTCCGATCGTGAAATCGGAAGCGGACGCCGCATGGTAGATTTCATTCTGCGTATCGTACCACACGTAGGTGTAGGTTCCGTCCGAATCGTCGGCGATGTCGATGGTCACGCGGCCGGACTTGTCAGCGACATAGGAGTAGAGGTCGTGCACGAACGACAGTCTGTCGTCGTCGATGGTTCCGATGATTTCCCCGTCGACGCAAATATTGTACGGTCCGCGGAACCCCTTCGAGAGAGCGTAGGTCCCGATCGGCTGGTTCCGTGTCATGTCAATCTGGAAGACCGAATCCTCGGAGAACAGCTCCAGATTAATCATGGGGTCGCAGTCTTCATCGCGCGTCGTATAATTCATCGTCGCCGTGTGCCCGAACATGTCGATGATGCCGCTCCCTCCGACTCCGACCAGGAAATGCAGGTCGCCGGTTGCACGAACATAACCAACAACCCCGACGAGGACATTGAACGTCACTTCGGAGAACGTCCCCCCATAGATCATGAAGTCCGTCTTCGGGCAATTGAAGACGGTATTTTCAAAAACGCTTTCATCTTTGATGAACACATAAGTCCGCGGGTTGTGCTGAATCCATTCCGTATTCTGGACAACGGTACCGCTTTCGAAAGTACAGGTCAGGAAATTCCACATCGTGAAATCGTGGATCCACGTCCCGGAGAAACTGTAGTATCCGTTTTCGGCCATGCCGGTCAGTTCCACGCCGTCGCGGGTCGTCAACTGCCCCAGTCCATGGTAGTCCCGCATGAAGACATGTCCCGTCACAGTCACGTATTCTCCCTGGACATTTTCCAGGACATTGTCGCAAGCGAAGAAGGAACCGTAGGCGTTCAGCCCTTTGATGACGGTATTGTCGCCCTCGGCGTAATCGAAACGGAGCCTGCCGGTCTTGTCAAGGTTCGAAACGATCAGGGTGGCGCCTTTTTCGATGATGACGAGACCGTTGTTTTCGACCCGGATCTGGTCGGCATACCCCTTGTCGAGCAGGATCATCTGGTCATATTTGCTTCTTTTCGTCGAAATCAGCAGATTGTATCCGGACTCCTTGGCAAGGACCAGACGGTTGTTCCTGTACAGCAGGACATACTCCGCCTCGTTCGTGATGGTCGAGCCGACGATGAAAACCATGTTGTTGTTCTCGTCCATGCACAGCGTATAGCGTGTGATGTCGTAGTCCAGATACCCGAACCCCTGTGACATCTTCAATGTCCCGCAGACAGTCCCGGCGGTATTCCTGACCGTGATTTCCTGTTCAAAACTCTCGGCGTTCCCCGCGAGGATGTATTCGCCTTTGTTCTGGTCTGGGCTCACAAGGACGGAATAGGAGAGCGCCTCCAGGTAGACGATATTGTCGATCTGGATACCGTATTCCTCTTTGCGTTTCGAGATGTCAAGCTCGATTTTCGCCTTTTCCGCATCCACGATGCCTTCCACCCGGACATCCGTTCCGAGCCTGATCGTCCCCTGCAGTTTGGCGTCCTTCTCCAGGATCAGCGTGCCGCCCCACGGAATCTCCGTGTCTTTCAGGATGGCGCCGCCCGCCACGCGCAGGACCTCCCCGGTCTTTTCCCAGACAAGCGTCTCCGCGGAGGAGACCTGGGAGCCGGAGCTCACGATGGTTTCCACTTCCTCCGGTTCCGGCTCCTCTTCGACGGGTTCTTGCCAGATGTCGTTCGAGGTGACGGAGAGGACCAGCGATCCGTCGGTCCTCGACAGCGCGTAGGTCTTCCATCCACAGGCAAGTGAATTGCCCACGGAAAGAACTCCGCACTGGGTGGTTTCGCAATACACCGTAATCACGCCGTCGAAATCCTCCGCTCCGCCGGCGAGCAGATACACGCCGTCCGCCGTATCCGCGTCGGCCGTGACCGTAAAAGACGGGACCCCCATTATCATGCCCAGATTGTTCACAAGCGGGGTCGAGGCGTTTGCCAACGCGAGTTCGAAATTGATGACCGATTCCTCATAGGCGGAAACGACCGCGCCGTCTTCGAAGCTAAGATGCCCGCCCAGGACAGATTCCTTGTAAAGGTACAGTTCGCCGCCGGCGCGGACAGTCACGTCCGACGCGCGACCGCCTCTCGAAACGACCATCATGTTAAATGCGTCGACCACGGCGTCCTTCACCAGCCCCTGGCGGGACACCACTACCGCGCCGTTCCCTGCCGCATGCACGTTTTCGGCGCGGCCGCCATGGGAAACGACGATCCGGCCGCCGCGGTCCAAGGTCGTATCCGACGCGAGACCGCCCTGGACCACGGACTGGCTGCCATGGGATGAAATGGAGGTCCTCTCCGCGACGCCTCCGCTTGAGACAAACTGCGTTCCGCCGAGGATCGTGGTGCCGGATGCGTATCCGGCTTCGCAAACGGCCATGGTTCCGGCGGCGGACCGCATTTCCGTTCCGCTTGCCGTTCCGCCGCTCGAAACGAACAGTATGCCGTTTTCAATCACCGTGTCCCCGGCCATGCCGCCGAACAGGAGCATCGTTCCGTCTTTCACCGTCGTCCTCAGGGCGAACCCGTCGCCGTACACATTTACATGCGTGGCATACCAGGCCCCCGTCATCACATTGTCCACGATGGTTGCGTTTCCGAGGATTGAAACGTTTCCGGTCAGGGTAACGGATTCCAGGGCGCACCCGGAGGACACGACCGCGCCGTTGAGGGATCCGGACACGATGCGCGCTCCGGACGTCAGCACGGCATAGACATTCCGTGCGTTTGTCACGACGGCGTTGTCCGTGGCGGAAAGGTATCCGTCGGAACCGAGGGAAAGGTTGGAAAGACCGGAAACATCGGACGCGGAAGCATTGGCAATGCTCATCGTGCCGCCTCTTTCCAGCATGACGGAATGGACTTCGGCGCCGCTCAGCACCTCCATCAATCCGTTCGAGCCGATATAGGTGTGCCCGACCGAAGCTCCGCTCAGGACCGCCATCCGTCCGCCGCCGGAGATGCGGGTTTCGCTGGCCGTGGTGCTGTTCGCCGCAATCAGATACCCTCTGCTCTCGACTGTCGTCTCGCAGTAGGTGAATCCGCTCGCGATGTTGAATGTTTCGCTGGTGTGGATGACCGCGTCGTAGACGGTCTTCCTGACGATGATTTCGCCAGTGGAGACCTCTTCGGCATTCCATGTCACGGACAGGGACAGGATCCCGTCCTCCAGATTCAGGGAATAGGTGTTCCAGCCGACGTCAAGCGATGTGCCGACCGTCAGGACGCCGTACCGCATGAGGTCGCTCCGGACCGTGATGGACTGCCCGAAGCCGTCCGCGCCGTCTGCCAGCAGATATCTGCCGGGTGCGGCGTCACCGGTTACGGTCAGGGTGTAACCGGGGTTGCCCCGGATCAGCCCCAGGTTGTTGAAAAGGGGTGTTTCGCCGTTCGCCCGCGAAAGGTCGAAGTCGACGACCGAACCGTCGTACGCCATGACGAAAGCGCCGTTTTCCAGTTCGACATGTCCGCCAAGCACGGCGTCCCGGTGCAGATACAGTTCGGCTCCGGACTTGATCCGCGCATCCGTGACGGCGGCGGACGCGGAAACCACGGTCATATTGTACTCGTTCAGCTCAAGCGTGTCCACCTTGCCGTAACGTTCGGCGACAACGGCCGCATGGAGGTCCGCCCGGACATCCTCCGCGATGCCTCCGCGGCTGACGCTCAGCCGGCCGCCGCGGGTCAGCGTCATCGAAACGGCTTTCCCTCCGTTCGAAACGACCTGGCGTCCGTCGGAGCAGACGGTCGTCCCTTCGGCGGAACCGCCCTTCAGGACATGCTGGATGCCGCCCGTTATCAGGTTGTCCGACGCAAGTCCGGCGACATACATGTTCCCGCTGAGCACGTATATGATTCTGTTTTCCTTGTAAAATACTCTCTTCAATTCCGCGTTCAGCGCGGAGCCCCCGCTCGAAACGAACACCGTGCCGCCCTCGACGTCAATGCCGTCCGCTATGCCGCCGGACACGACCATGTATGCTTCCTGCCTGATATTGCGGATCAGGGTCCGCGAGGCACATCCTCCGCTCAGGACGCTGACCGTCCCAGAGGAAATGGTCATATCCAGAGTCAGACCGCCGCCATGCACGGCGCCGCCCTCTGTAATGCTGACCGACTCGAGCCGGGCGCCGGAAGATACGACGGCCCGTGTAACCGTGCCGGAAACCAGTCTGCCGCCCGTGGCCAGTGTGACCCGTGCACGGGTCACGTCGGTTGCCAGACCGTTCCGGGTTACATGAAGACTTCCGCCGGACACCCCATGCACTTCGCCGCCGCTCACATATACGACGCCGGTCTTCATGTCGATGTCGGTCGCAACGCCGCCATCCATCACATCCATTCTGGCGGAACCGGTTATTTGCGTGTTCAGGGCGGACCCGCCGCCGAGCACGGTCAGACCGCCGCCTTTGTTCAGGAGGGCGCCTTCCGCAAGGCCGCCGCTCTCCACCTGGAGCAGGCCGCGGTCGTAGATTTTCGTTTCGTAATAGGAATACATGTTGGAGACCACAATGGTCTCCCCGGCATATGCCTTCGCGTCATAGACGGTCGTCTGGAAAAGCGGATCGCCGTCGGCCGGAGCCAGTTCTTCATTGCCGGCAACCGTCAGCGACAGGATCCCATGGTCCAGGACCAGGGAATAGGTGTTCCATCCGTATTTCACGGACTGCCCCAGCGATACGGAACCGTATCTCCGAAGATCGTCCTGTACGGTGATCGTCCCGTCAAAATGCTCCACGCCGCCCGCCAGCAGATAAACCCCTGTCTCCAGGTCGGCGGACACGGTGACGGAATAGTCCGGATTGCCGGAGACAGCGCCCAAATCGTTAATCAGCGGGGAATCCGGCGAGGCTTTCGACAGTTCGAAATTGATTGTCGCCCCGTCGTAGGCCAACACGACGGATCCTTTTTCGGTCCGGAGTCGGCCGGTCAGCGTTGCGCCGTTCCTCAGATAAAGCTTGCCGCCGGATTTGACGTCCACATCCTCGACCATGCCTTCGCTCGACACGAGCATCAGGGAGTATTTGTCCACCGTGGCGTCGCTGACCTGCCCGAACCGGGATACGACAACGGCTCCATGTTGCTGCTCCCGGACATCCGTTGCCAGGCCCCCGCCGGAGACGAACAGATTTCCACCCGCCGTCAAAACCGTCCCCGCCGCTATTCCGCCGTTCGATACGACCTGTATGCCGTTCAACGATATTTCCGTCTTTTCCGTCAGACCGCCATCCAGGACGGCTATGAGCCCCCCGGCAATTCTGGTATTGGAGGCAAGCCCGCCAGAGTCAACCGTCATGTACCCTTCCGGACCCCAGCTGCTGACCCACATTCCGTCGGAATAGCTGGTGTGCCATTTATACTGCCGGGCTTCCAAATCCGTATTGATTGCGATGCCGCCGTTTGATACGATCATGGCGCCTTTTGAAATCACGGTGTCAACCGCCCGTCCTCCGGACAAAAAGACGCTTCCGAACCCACCGCCCCACCAGTTGGACTGTGTGACTTCCATTCCGGAAACGACGCCGCCCTGCATGACATACAGCAAGCCCCAGGCGCTTCCGTCCTTCACGACACCCTGATCGAAGACCGATACCCGGTCATTGAGACCGACGGACTCCAGAAGACCGCCTGATGAGACATTGCCTCCGTGCACCACAGCGGATATCACTTTGCCCCCGTTCTGCACCGTCACGCCGCCGACCACGGAGTCTTCTATTATCCCGCTGTCCGTAACAAGAATGTTTCCGCCACTGAGGTTTTCCACCTTTCCGCCGATGACGATCAGCCGCGCCGTGCCGCCATACATGTCCACCATGCTGGCGCTCCCGCCATTCAGGACACGCATGGTCCCGCCCGAAACGATCGTTTCCTCCGCGGAACCGCCTTTCAGGACGGTCAGCATGCCGCCGCTTTTGACCTCCGTCCGCTCGACAACGGCGTTCGAGACGACGAACATGTGGTCGTGCCCTTCGTCGGGAAGGGTATACTCGTAGGCGGAGTGCACGGACTCCACAAGCTGTCCCGACTTGTAGACCAGGATTTCGGAATTGTCCGGAATGCAGGACGTAATGGTCAGGCAAAGCTCGTCCGCGGCATTCAGGGAAAGAACGTATTCGTTGATGTCGTAAGACAAAGAGGGATTCAGAAGGGAAAGCTGGCCGCAGGTTTCGCCGGAAGAAAGCTTGACCGTGATGGTTCCGTTGTAATTCGAGGCGTTTCCGCCAATCCTGTATTCGCCGTACGCCTGGAGCGAATCGACAAGGAGACTCATATCCTTGTCGTTCAGGCAGGAAATGTCGCTGAACATGGCGTCGAATCCCGTTTCGCGCTGCGAGAAATTCATCGTGATGTCGGCATACTGCACATTGACGCCGCCAGCCAGATCCAGATTCGCCGCATTGGAAACAGTTCCGATCAGATACGCCCCGCTTTCAAACGTGACCGTGTCGCCCCATCTCAGGGTCGGGTCGACCAATGCGCCGCCGGAGAGGATATGAACATCGGAAACCTCGCGGGCTCCGTTGAATATGTGCAAGTTGCCGCGGACCTGGGCTCCGCTGAGACTGGCGCCCTGGCTGACGTCCATCGACCCGCCTTGCGCCACGAACGCGTCAAAGGCGTTTCCGCCGGAGGAAACGCGGAATCCACCGGAAACAACGGTGCGATATGCCTTTGCACCGCTGCTCAACACCAGGAAAGTCTTGGGAGTGACAAGAATGTCATTCGCGGTCTGCCCGGCATACAGGCTGGCGTAGATATCCGGACTGCGCCAGTCAAGATCCGGCGCCGTCATTGTCCCGCCATGAATGACCACCTGGTCCAACGACTGATAGGTTTCCTCGTTCGCCAAAGTGATGTTCTGGAATAATGCGCCGGAATCAAGAACCAGGTTCGTGACGGAAGCCCTGCTCCAAAATTCCAGGTATGCGCCGCTGGACACATGGACGCCGGACGCTTTCGCGTCGTTGCGGAAAAGCACTTTGCCCCCGGAGCTCACGGCGATGTCCCATGCCATCTGGTTTTCATACAAGACCGCACTGACTTTATAATCGACCAGCAGGGACGAGAAAATCATGGTATTGTCAATCTGATTGTCCTGCATGAAAGTGAAACTGTTGAATTGCGCCCCCTGCTTCAACAAAGAACTTTGAATGACCGCGTTGGCGGACAGATACAGTTTGCCTCCGGAAGAAACATTAAGATCGACGGCGGTTCCGTAGGAAATCGTCAGAGATCCGTTTTCGTTGACAGTGATGCTGCTCGCAACCCCTCCGCTTACCGAGACAGAACCGTCCCAGTTTACCGTTATGTCCTTTGCCAGGGAGGCAGCCGTCAAATCCAGAAGACCTCTTTCATTGACAACGACATGGTCCGCATACCCGGATCCCTGCAACTGGAGCAGACTGGGAGAACTTGTTTTCCCGTCGCTCAGGACAACATCATAGACCATGCCGGAAACGCATACTTTGACGCCGTCAAGCACCTGCACGGAAGAAATGATGCCCTCTTCCTTCACCAGGACCATTTCCCCGCCGCTGGAAGAGGGAGAATACCCCGAGCTGCCGGCGGTGCCCCCGGACAGATAAGCACCTGATAACAGGCCTCCGTTTGAAACGAGGATAAAACCGGAAGACCCCATCGTTACGTCGCGCAGCACGCCGCCGCTGTACACGATGGCGCTGTTTCCGCTGGCGATTTCCATGTTTTCCATTTCATTGCCGCGGCTGAGCAGGCCGGACTCAAGACCGCCGTAATAGACGTCGTATTCCCGGTCCAGATGGGTGATGGTCCCGCCTTCCGCGACGATCATTTCCCCGTGCCACGGGTTGAACACGATTTCCGCGCTGCCGCCGCTGAGAATCTCAATCGTACCGGAGTCGTTTACGATGGTATAGTCGGCGACGCCGCCCTCGTAAACAATTACACTGTTTCCGGACGAAATGGAATAATGGTACAGGGAGTCCGCCTTCTGGAGGAAACCGGTTTCGGCTCCGCCGCAGTAGACAAGAGCGTCCCGTTCATAGAGGGTCACTTCGGCGCCGTCCTCCGTGATCACGACGCCGCCCCACGGATTGTAGTTGACCGTAGCGACGGCTCCGCTCGACACGAAAAGTGCGCCGTTTTCATTGATGTACAGATTCTCCGCGACGCCGTCTTCTTCAACGATCATGTTCGCATCCGCACGGACGTGAATGCCGTCTGCGGAACCGCCGGAGTAAACGATCGCGCTGTTCCCGGCCGAAACCGTGAAATCCTGAAGCTTGTCCGTTTTGTAAAGGACGCCCGTTGCATTTCCGCCATAGAAAACCTTCGCGTCGCGCCCGATCCGCTCCAGCGTCGCGCCGTCCTCCACGGTGATCGACACATCCGTTTCCCATGGGGAATAAAGCAGGGAGACCGTGCCGCCGTTCAGGAGCTGGAGGGTTCCGGTGGAATTAATGTAGCCGCTGAGAATTCCGCCCGAATAGACGATTGCGGTATTCCCGGACAGAATGTTCAATTGCCCCATGGAGTCCGATTTCGAGACGATACCGCTCTGTCCCGCGCCATAGTATACATTAGCATCCCGTTTCAGGAATTTGATGAATGCCCCTTCGGACAGGTCCGTAAGTCCCTGCCACGGATTGAACACAACCGTTGCCGAACCGCCGCTTGAAACATACAGGATTGCGCCGGACCGGATTTCAACATTCTCCAGAACACCGGAATACAGTGCTGCCGCGGAACCGCCCGCCAGGATGACGTTCCGTGCCGAACCGCCAACGCCGAGGTATCCGTAGCCCGATACAACCGTATCCACGACCATTCCTCCTCTTGCGACATTAAGCGTTCGTTCGACAACCGCCCCAACGGCGGATTGACCGGAATACAGGTTTCCATACCGGCCGCTGCCCACGACAATATTGCTCAGGACATACTGGTCCATGGATTCAAAATACATGTTCCTGTTCAGCGGTATGCCGTTCAGGCTGGCGCCGGAGGATATTGTAACATCGGTCAATTGTGCGCCGCTGGAAAAAGAGAGTATTGCCCCGGAGGACACATGAATCCGGTTTGCACTTGCTCCGGATTGAACGTACAGATAGTCACGGATAAACAAATCGGTTGCAGTCTGTCCCGAGGAAAGATTCCCGTTGTATCCGCTTGAAACGACCATGCTTTCGAGGTCGTCGACATACATGGATGCAATCAGCCTTGTATTGTTGACCAACGCATTCTGTTCAAACAGGATATTGGAGGCGGATGCATAGTCCTTATAGTACAGCACGGCGCCGGACGATACGATCAGATTCTCCACGTTTCCTCCTGATTCAATCGTCAGGCATCCACCCGGCTTGATCGTGACATCCTTCACAGAGAATCCGTTGTAGAGGTTGGCATACTGTCCCGAAGTAATGACGAGGGAAGAAAGGTACAGCCCGGACTCGTTGAAAAAGTCTTCTTCGGTCTTGAAACCGTTTATACTCGCACCGGATTTGATCGTCGTATTTGTCAGGCCTGTCGCATCGTAGGCACTAAGTGTTCCTCCATATTGGATGGTCAGATCCTGGATGGACGCATTGTCGTAGACATACATGAATCCACCCTTGTTGAGCGTCACGCTGTCGGCGAAAGCCTCGCTTCCGGAAAGAACCAGTGACGCATAGGAACCTGCCTGAAGAACGCATGCGGTGCCGTATATGTTGCCGCTTCCGTTCAATGACACATTGCTGACCAGGCCGCCTACGTTCACGGTGAGGCTTACAACGGACTCCGCGGATTCCAAAAATCCTCCTTCAAAAACCTTCAGATTGCCCCCTCTTACTCTGTTGACAATACCGCCGCTGCTTACATTGATACGTCCATAGAAGCTGATTGCCGTATCGTTTACAACGCCGCCACAGAAAACGGTTATCCCTGCGGCCGATGACGTCAGCCTGGCGTTGGTTACCAGACCGCCGTCGTATACGTTGATACTGCCGCCCTGACCATGAAGACTGCTGACAATACCGCCGCTGGAAACATCAAGTTTGCCGTACATGAAGACCTGAGGTGCGTATGCGACGCCTCCGTTCAGGATGGTTGTCCTGCCGCCGGAAAGAATGGCGTCGTAGATTTCGCCGCCGTTGACATTCATTGATCCATAATAACTGAAAACGGGGGTGAATGCTTTGCCCCCCTCAAGAATATTGAGCGTACCGTAGGTGATCGAAGTCACGACGGCGCTCCCGCCGTCACAAACGAACAGTTGTCCCCGGGATCCGATGACAAGATCGACCGCGGTGTTTCCGGAATGGACCGTGGCATTCGCGCTGGAGACTTCCCTGCCGCTGATGGTGTTGGGCAGGAAAACGACTTCCGCGCCGTCCTGGATGTCGACATAGCCGCCGTTTTCTTTCAGGACAGTCACAGTACCGCCGCTCAGGACTGTCAGGGAGCCTCCGCTTGTTACTAAAATGTCGTTCACGGAGCCACCGGTCGAAACAACGAACTCGCCGCTGTTCACGGCGATGCCGTCCGCGATGCCGCCGGCGGAAACTTCCAGTTTGCCGCCATTCAGGAAGGAATTGCTGACGATGCCGGCATCGTCCAGAGACAGTTTCCCGTCTTTCAGAACTTCGGTTTCATGGATTTCGCCGCCGGCGATCACTTTGAGACAGCCTCCGCCCGCGACCGTTCCGCTTGTCATGGTCGTCCCGGCATGGACGGTCGCGCTCTGACCGCTGGACAGGACCATCCCCTCCAGATTCGCGGAGATGAACGATGCCGATGCCCCGTCCTGGACTTCCACCCAGCCGCCGTCCTCCTGGATTCCCGTAACCACAGCCCCGCTTGGAATCGTGAAAGAACAATATTCGGATACGGTGATTCCGTCCGCGCTGCCGCCGCTTTCCAACAGCAGGGAGCCGCTTTCGCAAAGGACGATGTCCCGGACCAGACCGCCGTCGCAGATGAAAAGGGATGCCCCGCTGCCGATCGTGACGCGGTTCAGTGTCGTTCCCGAGTGTATTGCGGTACGGGCTCCGCTGTTCAAAATCAAGTCATCGATGGCATGTGACGCAAATGTCGCCACACCTCCGCTCTGGACCTCCACCCAGCCGCCGCCTTCAATGATGTTCATGACGGATGCGCCGCTGGAAACGACGATGCTGCAGCCGGACGAGACGAATACGGAATCGATGGAACCGCCCCTTTTGACATCGATTTTGCAGCGGTTTTCCATCTTGACTTCTTTCGCCACGCCTCCGGCGGAAACTTCCAGGGTTCCGCCATCCCGGACCGTTATGGAGTTTGCCTGACCGTCGCTCCAGACGGTCAATCCGGCGTTGCTCCGGATGTCGGTTTCCGTCAGGATGCCGCCGCGGGAGACGTTGATGCGTCCACCGTCCACGGCAACGGCATTGGAACACTCGCCCCCGGCCAGAACCGTGATCCCGCCCCGGGAAACGGTGGCGTTCAGGAGCATGCCGTTTTTGACAGTGACATTGCCGCCATACCCGTCGACCAGGACATTGTTTGCCTCTCCACCATCGGCAACCGTCATGCTCACATAGCTGCTGACCGTGACATCGTTGACAATTCCGCCGCTGGACACAGTGAACCTTCCTCCGGAAAGGGTGATGCGGCTTACGATCGCACCGGGACAGACATTGAGGGTGCCGGTGTGGATGGAGATGTCCGTACAGGTAGCTCCGCTGGAAATATAAACGTTGGCTCCATAGTCGAGGGAAGGATTCACGACGATGCCGCCGCTGTAAACAAAAAGATGACCATGGTGAATGACGGCGCTTTCGATCCGTCCTCCGGAGTATACCAAGGTGCTGTTGGTGACCTGCACGTCCTGCGCCGTCGTGCCGGAATGGATCGTGGTGAGGGAATTGAATGTCTCGCCGCTCAGGAGAGATGACCCGAACGTTACTTCCGCACCGTCCTCAAGCTCCACATATCCTCCGTTTTCAAAGATTGTCCCGATCGACGCGCCGCTGTAGACATACACTCTTCCGCCGGACGCATTGATGCCGGTCGCCGAGCCGCCGCTCGAAACATAGATCGCGCCGTCGTTGGAGAACACCACCCCGCTTACCAGCGCACCATCGTGGACTGTCAGCCCGCCGTAAACAAGCAACGTGTCATTTACCGTACCGCCGCTGTAGACATTGATTCTCCCGTAATAGACGGATGTGTTCTCCACGGAAGCGCCGCCGGAAACGAGCATGTTTCCGCTGAGGAAGGTTTCGACAGCCGAGCCGCCGGAAATGAGCATCGTCGCGCCGTATCCGATGAATGTATTGTTTGCCGTACCGCCGCTTTTGATGGTGATGCTCCGATACGAGCTGACGTTCGTGTCGTTCGCAGTGCCGCCGCTGTAGACTGTGACATCGCCGTAGAACGCCGAGGCACAGTTCGCCGTGCCGCCGTCAAAGACGTCCAATATACCGCCGTACGAAAGGAACACATTGTTCACCGTGCCGCTGGAAACGATGACCACACCGGAGGTCCGTGCGTTGTCGCCTGCCCTTACGGCGTTTATGCTGTCCGCCACCCCGCCGTAAACGCAAACGGACGCACCGCTGGCGGTGATGTTGTTTGCCGTGCCGCCGGACATGACGTACATCGTCTCGTCCGAGGCGACGACCCTGTCGCTGACGACCGCCGCGCTGGAAAGGCACACGCCGGACGAACCGAGGTAGACTCCGCTCGCATGACCGGCGAACGTCACATGCGCATTCCTGTAGGTGAAGATCGTTCCCTCGCCCGGCTCGCTCAGGATATTCGTTGCCGATCCGCCGGAAAATACGACAAGCCGCCCGCCGCTTTCGACCGTAATGTTGTCCACATTCGTGCCCGGAAGCACGTACATGATTTCCGACGAGGCTACGACGGTCGATTCCAGCGTCGACGCCCGGGACAAGATCGAACCGGACGAGCAATGGTAGACGAAGCAGCAGGAACTGGCGAAAACGACATTGGCGCTGTTTGCGATCTCAAGCGTGGTCTCCAATGGCGTCCAGTCCAGGTCCAGCACGGTTCCTCCGTTGGAGACACACAGGGAGGCCCCGCTGGAGACCACGATACCGCTGACGGTGCCGCCGTCGTAGACGACAATCGTCCCGCCGCCGGAAACCGCGGAAATCAGACCGCTGCTTCCAACGACGCCTGTGCCGCCGCTGGAAACTACGATGCCGCTGGCGGAACCGCTGTCCACCCGGAACGTGCCGCGGAACAGGACTGTGATATCGTTCGCGATGCCGCCGGAAACCAAGATGCCGCCGTTTCGAGCGACGGTCGTTTGATTCGCCGTGCCGCCGTCGGAAACCACCACGGTTCCCCCGTCGAATGCGGAAGCATTGTTTACGATGCCGCCGGAGAACACTTGTACCCGTGCGCTCCAGCCGCTGGAAAGAACGGCGTTGTTCACGATGCCGCCGGAGAAAACAGATACGCATCCCATATCCGAGAGCTGAATCCCGTCCAGCTCGCCGCCGTTGGAAACAAAGACTCTTCCGTCTCTGAGGACTGTCGTATCGGTTGCTTTTCCGCCGGACATGACATACATCGAATCCTGGTTGTCTACCAGGACGGAATCCAACTGTCCGGCGTGCGAGACGAGGCACTCGGAAGAACCGTAGTAGACGCCGGAATACTCCCGCACATAGCTGATGCCGGAATAGTTCTCCGTCTTGATTCTTCCTGCGAAAGGCGTCCAGTCCAGGTTGGTGATGGCGGGATTGCCCTGCAGAAACAGTGTCCCCCCGCTTGAGAGTGTGAGGTTGTTCACGGATGCGCCACTCCCGATAGAGACGGAAGCGCCGCTGAAAACGGTCATATTTTCCACCGTCACGCCGCTGGTCAAATAAAGCATGGCGCCGTTCGACACGAAAACGTCGGACATACAGGTGTCGAGCCCCGCAACCATGGATCCGCTGGACAGGACAACGTTGCTGAAATGTCCTCCGTTCTGACCGAAAACATACCCGGTCAACATGGTGAGGTTGTTTGCCGTGCCGCCAGAATCGACGGCGATGTGACCGGCGCTGATGATGACATTGTCCACAATGCCGTCGCTTCTGACGTCAAAAGCGCCACCGAGGAGCGTCGTATCACTGGCGGTCCCCCCGTTGCTGACAATCAGATTCCCGTTTTTCAGTACATTGCCGAATGCCATGCCGCCGCTGGAAACAAGCAGAAATCCGTTTTCGATCCTTGCTCCGGACGCGATGCCGCCGCTGGAAACATGGAGCCAACCGCCGTCGACAGTCGCATCCAGCGCGGTCGTTCCGGAATGGACGGACGCACTCCGCCCGGAGGACAACGTGCCGTACTGGGCGGCATGCGGCACGATCGTCAGAGCGCCGTTTTCGTAAACGTCGATCCAGCCGCCTTCCTCCAGAATGTTGACGGCCACGCCATTGTATACGTTCAAGGTTGTGCCGGCTTTGACCGTGAGGCCGTCGACCATGCCGCCGCTGTTGACGATAACACGGGCTCCTTCATCTGCCTCGGCATTGATCAGAACGCCCCCCGACAGGGAGGCAACACCCCCCTGCAGGACCGCATCCCGGACCTGCCCTCTATTGTTGATTGTGACGGTGCCGTTTGAATAGATGGCGCATCCGATCACGGAACAGTCTTCCTGGACGGACATGCTGCCGCCGTTGACCACAGTGTCGTTCGCAACTCCGCCGGATACGAGTTCGAGATAACCGCCGCTGAAAATTTCAACATTTCCGGCATCCGCTCCCAGGAAATAAACCATGCCGCTGCTGATTGTCGTGCGCTCCGGCATGCCGCCGCTGTAGACATACATTTTGCCGCCGGAAAGGACCGCGCTGGTGGCAGTGGTCCCGGAATGCAGAGTCGCCGATTCCCCGGAACTTAAAATCAGCTCCGGAATGACATGATGCAAAAAAGTTACGGTTGTCGAGTCCGCAATCTGGACATAACCGCCGTTTTCCGTAATGCCTTCCACATGGCCTCCGCGGGAAACAGACAGGGTGGCCTTCGGATTGACCACGATCCCGAGGATTGTCCCGGGTGAGTTCCATGGAATGGTGCAGATGCCGCCGTCAAGTACAACGTCGGTCGCCGAACCCCGGATCGAGAGGCCCCCGCCCAGCACGGAAACCCTGTTTGCAATCGCATAGTCGTATATGTTGAAGTTGCCGCCGCTGAAGATGACATCCTCGACAAAGCTGCTGGAATAGACCTCGAAACGGCCGCCGTTGAAAAACACGGCGCTGGCGACGCCCCCGTTGGAAACGAACATGGACCCGTTGCTGACCACAGTGCTTTTTGCCGTGCCGCCGCTGGAGACAATCATGGAACCTGCCGACTCGACCGTTGTATTCTCGGCAGAGCATCCGCTGGAAATGGCGAGTGTGCAGGCGGAGTCGATGCTGTAGCCGGAGACAAAACCGTCTTTTATTTCAAATCCGCTGCCGGCATAGGTCCCCTCGATATAACCGCTTTCAGCCACACCGAGATTGAGGATGGCTCCAGATGCAGCCTCAATGCCCTTGAGAACGCCGCTTCCGGTACTGCTGTTGTAAGGGAGGACAATGCCAAAACCGAGTTTTCCGCCGGAACCGACCAGCACATTCTCGACCTGCCCCCCTTGAACGTTAAAACAACCTCCGGAATTGATCGTCATGCTGCTGACGATGCCGCCGGATGACACAAGCCCCTGTCCGCCGGAATTGATCGTCATGTCGTAAATGGTTCCCTCGGTATACACCTGAAAAGAACCGCCGGAATTGACGGTCGTATGAGTCGCGCTTCCTCCGGACCAGACCTTCAGTCCGCTGGACCAATTTGAGGTGGCCTCGATGGTCGTGGAGTTCGCCACGCCGCCGCTCCGCACATTGAGAAGACCGCCGCTGATCAACGTGTTATCGACTGCCCCACCGCTGGAAACATTGAATGTACCGTCTTTCAGCAATGTGTTGTCGCGCCCGGTCCCGCCGTCGAAGAATTCCACCGTGCCCCCGCTCGATACGACGTTGGAGATTACCGTGCCCCCGCTCGAAATGACAACAGTGCAGGAATTCCGGATGGTCTGCTCCGTCAGGGAACCGCTCTCTATCACTAACGCGTTTCCGTCATGCACGCACTCGACGCAAGTATCCTTCGCGACGACAAAATTGAGCTCGCAGCCGCTTGATGCCACTACGCCATACGCGCTGCCGCCTCCGGAAACGCATAGTTTGCCTCTGCTGTTGACGACGATGCCGCTGGCAACGCCGTAGTCGCGAATGTGAAGAAAGGCGGACTCGCCAATCGTCACATCGCTTGCGAAGGCTCCGCTGGAAACAATGGCGATTCCTCTCGTATTGAGGGTGATCCGGTTCGCGGAAGCGCCGACGTTGACGTAGAGCGAGGCGGAGCTGGCAAGGACCGTGTCATTGGCCTGACCGTTGTATGTCACATAAATATAGCTCCAGAGACCGCTTGCGTCCGTGTGGGATATGACACCGCCGTCATAGACGATCATTTTGCCGTGTGTTATGACTGTGTTCGTCGCGGTTCCGCCATCCTGGATCGTCATACTGTCATAGCCGGTTTGGAGTAGAACGCCGTCACTTGTGATTCCGCTGGAGACAGTGTATATCATTTTATGCTCACCTTGTCGTGATATGTTGATTTTGATTTGAATCGAATTGAGAAATGCTCTTCGCCGGATGAAAACGAGTCCGGATTGAGGACGCGGACGGCGAATTGTATGGGAGAACGGCGATTGGCATAGACTGATTGTTCGCCGGGAGATGAAATTGAACTTGCTTGGACCCGCGGTTCAGGATTCGACGCGGAATATGCCGTGCCCTGCCGGAAGTGCGGACTTCCGGCTGAAGACGGATGCTGGCGGTATGGACTGACGGACACGGGCATGACAACCTCGAAAGGGATTATGTTTCTGCTTGCGGAGTGCATCTTGACCAAAAAGCCGGACGCCTTCCCCTTGTGCGAATATGCGGTCCGCCGGAAATCCGCCCTTGAGACGAGCAAAGAAGTGCCCGGCGGAACACGAAACCACAATGCATCCTGTGCCGGGACTTCTTTCTCAAGAGCAAAAGAGCATTTTAGAAACTTGGCGAATCCACATGTTCTTTTGCAGGAATGTAACAGAAATGAGCTTGAAAACCGTTCTCCGCTTGGTACGGAGCCGGAATCCATAGACAATTTATCCCCATGTCGTGAAAATGTCAAGCCGGGAAACGAGACCTATCTCACTTTTTTTCAATATTTTCCGGTAGCTTGTTCTTCATCATTGTGCGCCATCGTCGAATCCGTTATGGAAGCGGAACCTGTTTTTTTTCGGGAAAAACATGGCTTGAGCTTGAAAAAAATCGGATGAAGGCTATAATATAACAGCTATTGCATGGATATTGCTTTTTCACGCTGAAATAAAGTCAACTTGTCTACACCCCATGAGAGAGAACGAATGGTTTTTGCGTCCCCCCTTTCCTGGCGGAAAGTAATTCTTCATACGACAGGCGTCAGGTGATGCGATGCAGGACTATATCTATTCCGTAATCGCATTCCTGGCAATGGTGATCCATCTGATCATCAACTTCGACATGCTCCCCGGACGAAAGGTGTCCAGCGCACGCGGCGCCCGCGAATATCGCCTCTTTCTGGCGGGCGTCTTCATCTACTATATCGTGGATGCGGGCTGGGGCGTTCTTGCCGGACTGGGCTGGACCCGGGTCCTGTATCTCGACACGACGCTTTACTACGTCGCGATTGCCATATCGGTTCTCACGCTGTGCCATTTTGTCAGCGCCTACCTGGGTGTCGGCGGATGGAAGGCGCGCATGCTATCCCTGTTCGGATATGCGCTTCTGTCCCTGTACGTCGTGCTGCTGGCTGCGAATTTCTTCAACAACTGCCTTTTTCTTTTCGACGAGAAGGGGGATTACGCCGCCGGTCCCCTGCGCCACCTCATATTCTATCCTCTGGTTGCCTTAATCGTTTTGATGACGGTCTTCGTGTTCATGAAGATTCTTGCCTGCCGGGATTCCATGCGCAGGCGATATGCGGCGGTTTTTCTGTTCTGCCTCACCATGGCTGTGGCGGTTTTCCTTCAGATCGAATGGCCTCTCTGGCCGTTCTATGCGCTCGGCTGCCTCGTCGGGAACTGCTTTTTCCATGTCTTCGTCATCCAGGATGAACGCGACAACCAGCGAAAAGCCGCGATTGAGCTCGAACAGACCGCCAAGCACATGGCGGAGCTAGAGAAAGCATTGGAACGCGCCCGCGCAGCTGAAAAAGCCAGAAGCCTGTTCTTCAGCACCGTGAGCCATGACATCCGCACGCCGCTCAATGCCATCATCGGCTACTCCGAACTCCTCCTCGGCGGGATCGCGGACGAACTGGAACGCGACAAGGCGCTGTCCGCCATTTCCACCAGTGGACAGACGCTGCTTCAGCTGATTAACGACGTACTGGACCTCTCCAAGCTCGAATCCGGCAAGATGACCATCAAGCCGGAGCCGACCGACGTCCGCAAGCTCGTTTCCTCCGTGCTCCATTCCTTCGACGTAATCGTCAAGGGCGGCAACGTCGAGCTGAAAGAGGAGTACGGCGCAATGCCGCTGCTTGAAATCGACCCGCATCGAATCCGCCAGATACTGTTCAACCTGATCGGCAATGCCGTCAAGTTCACGGAGCGCGGAGAAATCCGTGTCAGGACCTCGTTCCAGGAAAAAAGCGTCGGAGAGGGCAGCATCTTCTCAATCTCCGTCTCGGATACGGGCTGCGGCATTCCGGATGAGGACAAGGACAAACTGATGAGTCCGTTTGTGCAGGTCGACACGGATGCCAGGATCAAGGGAACCGGGCTCGGTCTCGCCATCTGCAAACAGCTTGCCGCCAGCATGGGTGGTAAATTCTCGTTGGATTCCGAACTGGGAAAAGGCTCCACATTCACGTTGGAACTTTATGATGTGAAAACCGCCGGTCCCATTTCCAATGCGGGAAGCGGCATTGCTTCATGGCAGGATTCCCCCTCCGCACAACGGGATGCCGGAATATGCGCCGGGGAAACGCGTGAAAGACGGAAAAATGCGGAAAATCTTCATATCCTGATCGTGGACGACGTCCCGCTGAACCTCGCCGTCCTGAAGGCGCTGCTTGCAAAAATCGGGATACGCGACGTCGTGACCGCCGTTGACGGGCAGGATGCCTGGGAAAAGATTCAGGCGTCGGAAAAGCCGTTCGATCTGGTCCTGACCGACATGTGGATGCCGAAAAAGACCGGCAGGGAACTGGCTTCCGCCATCCGGGCTGAGGCGCGTTTCGCCGGACTTTCGGTCTATGTGGTAACCGCCGACACAGAGGAACAGAAAAACTTCGCCGAACACGGGTTCACGGGAACACTGCTGAAACCGCTGACCATTGATAAACTTTCAAGCCTGTTCAACTGAACCATGAGCTTCCGCGTACTCCGGTTTTTCATTTATTGAAAACGCCGTAAAACCATAACCGTTTCAAGCAAGAAGGAAACGAACCATGAAACTCGACAAAACCATCTGTATCGCAGCAATTGCAGCCTCGGCCGCAGTCCCGGCATTCGCGGAGAATCCGCTGATTTCCGGAGCATTCTCCGCCGACCCGTCCGCCCACGTGTTCAACGGCAGAATGTACGTTTTCCCGTCGCACGACATTCCGGCGCCCGCGGGATCGCGGAACAAAAAAGGCTTCAACATGCCGGACTACCATGTGTATTCCTCCGAAAACCTCTTCGACTGGACCGATCACGGGGTCATCGTTGACCAGGAAAAAGTGCCGTGGGTCGATGGCAAGAGCTATTCCATGTGGGCGCCCGACTGCAACTATAAAAACGGCAAATACTATTTCTATTTCCCCGCCCACCAGAAAGACGGACGCAACGCGATCGGCGTGGCGATAGCCGACAAACCCGAAGGTCCCTATGTGCCGCAGGAAAAGCCGATTCCCGGCGTAAACGGCATTGATCCGTGCATTTTCATCGATGACGACGGCACGCCGTACCTGACCTGGCAGGCGCAGGGCAACGTCCTCGTCGTCGCAAGGCTCAAGGACAACATGGTGGAACTGGACTCGGAAGTCGTCACGGTCAACCACAACGTGCCGAGAAACGGACTGAAGGAAGGTCCGTTCATGTTCAAGCGCAACGGCAAATACTACTATTCGTTCCCGTGGTGCGAACGTCAGACTGAGTGCATCTGCTACTGCATGGGCGACAACCCCATGGGACCGTTCGAGTATAAAGGCAAGATCATGGAGCAGAATACGGACTGCTGGACGAACCATCACTCCGTCGTGGAGTACAAGGGGCAGTGGTATTTCTTCTACCACCACAACGACTACTGCCGCGAACACGATGTGAACCGCTCCATCTGCGCGGAGTATCTGACATTCAACGAAGACGGAACCATCAAGCCGATCGTGCCGACCCAGCGCGGCGTTGGGATCACTCCGGCGACCAACAGGATCCAGATTGACCGCTATTCCGCCATTGGCGACCCAAACCACGTATGGGTCGAGTACAACCGCACGGAAGACCCGTTCGCCGGATGGAAGACTGTGTTCCGCAACAAGGACAACTACCGCCGCCCGATCTGGATCGAATACGACCGCGTGGATTTCGGCGAGAAAGACCTGTCGACCGCCATCGTCCATGTGTTCGCGCGGGTCGGCGGCAGCGGAACCATTGAATTCCATGCGGACGCCGTGGACGGCGAGTTGATTGCAAGGATTCCGGTTGTGGCAAAGGACGAATGGCAGGACGCTTCCGCCGCTGTCCTGAAACAGCTGAAGGGCGTGCATAATCTCTTTGTCACGATGCCAGACGGCGTTCTGATGCATGTCGACTGGGTTCAGTTCAAGTGATGCTTCCGTCCTGTTGTCCATTGTTCCGGTCTTTTTCCAAGCAGCCTGCCGAAAATGGGGGCTAGTCCGTTTCATGAGACAGGCGCTTTCGGAATCCATAGGAAATGTCAGGTCGTAGGCTGTCCGCATTGACATGACGCGTTTGTGTATGCCCGACGGGACAAACTCAATCCGGGTCGTTCCGACCACTTTTTTCGTCTTTTTTTCCGGATTCTGCTTGAAAAAGCTCGAATGGGGTGTATATTAAATTCCATTCTGTGGCGGGGTAGCTCAGTTGGTAGAGCAACGGATTGAAAATCCGTGTGTCACCAGTTCGATCCTGGTCCTTGCCACCATTCGATTCTTCAAGCCCGACGGTTCCCGCCGGGTTTTTTGTTTTTTACCCTCAGAAATGTGAACTCAGGACTGCTATCTGCGGCCCTTTTCATACCGGTTACACCCCCTGTTTGGGCCCTTGAATCGCAAAACTGCTAAAATTCGCCATGTCCAATTAGCAGTTTTTGTGTCACCGCGCGAAAATTTAATGAGCTCAAAAATGGTCGGAGTTGTACCTGTAATAGCGGTGCCGTTACAACCATTCTGTGTTTTTCGCGCAGCGTTACACTTTCCCCGCATCCATATTCGAGTTGTATCCTGGCCCCGGCACCCCCTCTATGCCGAAGCCAGCCTTCCTTCACTTTGCCGTGTAGTCCTTCTCCGGCAGCCCCAGGAATTTCCGCTGTTCGTTCCAGTCGGCGGGCAGACGGTGGGAGAAGATCTTTTTGACGGAGAAGTCAAACGCAGGCGGGTCACTCATGATGCCCTCAACGATGTCCGGTGCAAGGTTGGCCAAGCTCATAATCTTACAAAGCAAGGAGCGATCCATTGTTTCTTCTTCGGCCAATGCCGTGGAGGACAGCAAAGGATTTTTCTCCCATTTGTCGAGAAGCTGAAATCCCATGATGACCCTGCGGCGAAGCGGGGAGAGTTCCCCGTCTTCGGTTTTATCATTCTCGCTGTTTTTGTTCATGAAAACCCTGGTCCCCTCACGACGGATATAGATGGGGATAGTGACCTCTATATTGCCGTTGACGAGCGGCTGAACGGAACGTGTCATCATACATTCTTTCCCTTCTGTTCATGGACAAGGCCGCCAAGGGCGTCCTTATTGTACTCGATCTTTATGCGATCGCGGAAGACGGTGATATTCTTGATCATGGTCTGAATAAGCTTGTATTTTTCGACGGGATACATGACATCCCAAACGGCGCTGAGGTTGGAGAAGGACTTGCGAATCTGCTCCTCGGTGAGGTTACACCCGTTCGGGTCCAGCCCTTTCGCCTCCGACAGAATCCCGAAAACGGTCTCCGGTTTGGACAACATGACATTGATGTCCTCAATAACGATCTTTTCGAGCTCGTTCAGCGGAATGCGTTGCAGAGGACAGGATGAATTGATGCGTTTGCTGTCCGCTTCGCAAATAAGGTAACGATAGGTTTTGTTTTTGGTCTTTTTAGTGTAGGCTGCCTTCATCGCACCCCCGCAGTATCCACATCGGACAATACGCTGAAACGGCATGATACGTCGCACGCTGGAAGGACTTCCTTCATAGGGGCTGTTTTCCTTAAGAAGCTTTTGCGTGCTCTCCCAGACTTCCCTTGAGATGATAGCCTCGTGCTCCCCGGAAAAGAGTTTGTCGTAATGTTTGACATATCCGACGTAGGCCGGGTTCCTGAGGATACCATAGATATATGCGTTTGTAAGCTTGCCGCCACCACGCCGAATCCCGCTTCGTTTGCTGACGCGAATGCGTTTATGCACTCCTGCCTTGTCAAGTTCTGCTGCAGTATCCCGCGCCGAACCAAGTCTGAGGTAGGTTTCGAATATTCTCCGCACAATCTCGGCCTCCTCCGGGACGATGTAAAGCTTTTTGGTCGTCGGGTCGGATTCATATCCCATCGGCGGGATGCCGCCTGTGTTCATCCCTTTCTGTTTTGAAGAGGCGATTTTGTCGCGTATGCGTTCCGCGATAATCTCACGCTCATACTGAGCAAACGTTATCAGGATGTTCAACATCATGCGTCCGGCTGATGTGCTGGTGTTGATGTCCTGCGTTACGGAAACGAAGTCGACACCCTTCTTGTCGAAGAAGTCCAGCATGTCCGCGAAATCGTGCAGGCTTCTGCTCAGTCGGTCGATCTTGTAGACGCAGATAATATCGATCTTTCCCTGTTCCACATCTGCCAGGAGGCGTTTGAGGGCGGGACGATCCGTGGTCCCGCCGCTGTATCCGCCATCATCATAATGCTCCGGCAAGCACACCCAGCCTTTGCTTTTCTGACTAGCGACGAATGCCTCCCCTGCCTCGCGCTGGGCGTCCAGACTGTTGAACTCCATGTCGAGACCCTCTTCCGTGCTTTTTCTCGTGTAAACGGCAACACGTTTGGTTTCCTTTCCCTCCATGCTCATCCTTTCTGGATTCCAAAGAATTCGAATCCGTTGCGATTAACTCCGCAGATTTTTGTGGCTATTGTGGACAGTGAGGTGTACACCTGCCCGTTCCACTCAAACCCGTTTTGTAGAATTGTCACTTCGTATTTCTGATGATGCCAGATGCGGCTGATACTCGTCCCGACGCGAAGATTGACTTTCGGTTTCGGTTTTCGAATCTGTGCAACAGTGACGCTCCTGATCTTTCTGAGCGTCTCCTTGGTCACTCCGCCATATGCAAGTTCCTGAACACGGTACGCCAGTCTCCGGCGCAGAAATGGAGTACCGCAATTCGGGGCTTCCTTCCCATACAGCGCCTCCCATTTGGTTCTGAGCTCTTTTTCGTTCATCGTCTGAAGCGCGAGCAGTTCGCTTCGGACGTTGTTAGCAAGTTCGTTCATCCTAATCTCCTTGTTTTGTGTTTGTTTTGCTCGGATTCGAGCTGGACATCATTAAAGCATCGCTTCGAGCAAATAGCAAATCTGATAGCGAGTTTATTTCGTACTTTCTACGCAAACATTCAACTCAGCCCCATATAAACGGAGGATCGCAGCAGCGAGAAGGCGGCACAAAAGTTTGAAGTTTTCTTTTTCTTGGGTCATATCAATTCCTTTCTTTAATTAATTGTTAGCCTGGGCAACATCATCCCCGCATCATCAGGGGACGAGTTGTCCAGGCTTTGTTAAGTTCGTTTTCATTGTTCTGATTCGGCTCAAATCGGTTTTTATCCGGTTTATTCCGTTGTTTCAACTGGATTAAACGCAATGGCATGCTTTAAGTAATGTCATCCACCTCGTACATGCTCACAAACACCCAACCAACAGGAGGTCATCCATGAGCAACATTAGCGAAGTCAAAATCGGAAGCATCATCCGCGTCAAGGTCGGCAAGAACCTCATCCATGCAAAGGTCATCCAGATTTTGGAAGACGGTCTGCGCGTGTGCAGCCTCGGCAAGAACAAAGAGTTCAACGTTCCGTCCAGCCGGGTCGAGCTCGGCGGGGATGCGACCGAACAGGAACAACCCGTCACGCCAACCAACACCGAGGCCGCCGAGCAGACCGAAGCCGAGACCGAGGAACAGTCCGAGGTCAACACCGCAGGGCAGCCCGAAGAATCGGAACCCAGCGAACCCGCCACCGTCGAAGTCCTCCCCGAAGACGAGGCGGCCGAGTTCACGCCCTCTGGCGAGGACGAGGAAGACGAATATGCGACCAACCCCGCGCATGAGTCCGACAAGCCGCAGAGGCGCATGTCGCTCCTCAACGCTGCCGTCGAAGTTCTGAAGGCGGTCGGACCCGACCACCCGATGAACGCGAAAGAGATCCTCGAAGCCATCCTCGACCGTCACCTCTGGACGCCCACCGACTGCAAGACTCCGGAACAGACTTTATATGGTTCCATCTTCCGCGAGATCAGCACGAAGGAGAATCCACGCATCGTGAAGAGCGATGTTAAGGGCAAATTTCGGATTGCGGACTAATGGTCACGGGTCTGTGTGGGGTGGTACGAAGCCACCCCCGCAGACCTTAAACTAAGTTGCAAAAGCGACCTGATTTCAGGCGGGAGCAAAAAACGAAGATCTCAATTATGAACCGCGAGTTCTTCTCACAGGGCTTCACCAATGCGATCGGTACGTTTTGAATTTGCATTGAAAGGGTTCCTTTCTGGTTAAGAAATGCGGGATTGGTTACCCAAAGAATACAGGCTAAACAAGATTTGGTTCTTTTAAAATACCAAATTGGCTTGACTTTGTTCTGAACCGTGCTATATTATCTCCAACATCAATCAATATCAGGAGGTGGCCATGCTTGAAATCTTGAGAAAGATCATACTTGAGTTCCAGTCCAAGGACCTCAGTTACATCGTGAAGCGGGAGCAGATGTTCCCTGTTCTGGCGGGGAAAGCAACTGTCATAACCGGGATGAGACGTGCCGGCAAAACCAGTTTCTGCTACCAGAAGATGCGTGAACTGCTTGATTCCGGAACCAACAGGAATCAAATCCTTTACCTGAACTTCGAGGATGACCGACTTTCCGGGCTCCAGTTGAAGGATTGCCAGAACATCCTTGACGCATATTACAGCCTCTATCCCGACAATCGGAAGAGAGAATGCTGGTTCTTCTTCGATGAAGTCCAAAATGTAGACGGATGGGAACGCTTTGTCCGACGTCTTCTGGATACCACCGACATCCACATTGTTCTTACGGGATCATCCTCCAAACTTCTTACCGCCGAAATCTCCACGGCAATGCGAGGCAGATCCATCAACGCCGAAATCATGCCGTTCTCCTTCCGGGAGTATCTGCAATATCACCATGTCTTTGATACCATCCCAGAATATCTTTCCGATGATGATATCGCATATCTCCGCCACGAAATGGAGAACTATTTCCAGCTCGGAGGCTTTCCCGAAGTCTACGGCGCTCCCGATTTGTCGACCAGGATCAAAATCCTGCAGGAGTACAATGACCTCGTGATGTTCAAAGACGTCATTGAACGCCACAAGGTAACCAATACCGTGGCGTTACGGCTGTTGCTGAACGCGCTGTATCAGTCCAATGCTCAGAAATTCAGCGTTTCCGGCTTCTCGAAAACACTCAGCACTGGGATGCAGGTCAAATGCTCGAAAGCCGACCTGCTGGAATTCATGGACTATCTGGAAGAGGCTTTCATCGTGTTCCGGACAGCTCTGCATTCAAGGTCTGAAAAGGCGAAGATGGTCAATCCGAACAAAGTGTACATGATTGACGTCGGTCTGGTCCGCGCAATGGATGACGATCCCGAAGCGAACAAAGGCTGGCTTCTCGAAAACCTCGTTTATCTCCATCTGCACCGGACTGGCTTCGACGTCGACTACGTCATCACGTCCGACCGGAAGGAAGTGGACTTCTACGCTTCCAACAAAATCACCCACGAGAAGCAGTTGATTCAGGTTTCGTGGTCTCTCGCGGATGCGGAGACGAGGAAACGGGAAATCACCCCGCTTCTGAAAGCCGGTAAAAGCACGGGCATCAAGAAGATGCTCGTTGTTACCTGGAACGAAGAGGAAACGCTCGAAGGCGGCATTCAGGTCATTCCGATATGGAAGTACCTGATCGGACATTGCTGATGTATTTGCCGAACTGGTGTAAAGGCATTCCAAGGTTTGTAAATCCAACATTCGATATTAGGTTTACAAGGGGTTCATCAGCCAAACGCGATCTGTCGCGTCTTTCCGACACGCCTCCAAACCGGCAGATGCCCGCAAGCCCTGTCAAATCGCCTCAGCAACCCCCTAAACGGCAGGGAAATAAAAAACTCGGACAGCTGCGGAAACTCTGCCTATTAGGGGGAGTCCTTCCGCGGCGCTATAAGCCATTGATACTCAAGGAGTACCTTATGCGACCTTTTCGAGGTCGGTTTTTTCGGCCCTGTGGTATTTTCGAGGAAAGCCGAAAATCGGCGTTTTGGGGCGATTTGAGGGGGGCTTTCGACCAGGCGCGACCTCATGCTCGCGCTTTCCTGTCGCGCGAAACAGGGCCGTTTCTCGCGTTTCCGTTATTTCCGGCGTGACCGCTATCCTGTCTCGACGACCAGAAAGGCACCGCCGGGGTATCTCCTGCGCTTGATAGCGTCCGGCGTGTTAAAAGATTCACGCCGGATGCCTGTCGCGCGGTGGCGACGCCCAGGAACGCGACGAATTGCGTCGAAGCTCAGCGTAGGGACTTGACTTTTCCGCAATCCCGTGCTATTGTATAGCCACCCTCCTATGTGCCGACGGCTGCCTCCTTTCTTTCAAGCCAGTCGGCTTGCCGGCGGTTGCTTCTCCAATCGCCGGCTTTCTTGTTTTCGAGGCTGAAATTTGACTTTTCGCGTTTTGGGTGTAGATTATAGGGCCTTTTTGAAGAATAATCCCATTCCTCAAGAGGTTAAGGGTCGCCGACGGAGAATCGCTCCGCCGGCTTTTTTACGGTCATGTTCCTGGCTGTTAAGCTCGGTTTCGGGGGGCTAACGGTCACTCTGACAGCTGTTTCGTAACCATAGGAAGGAGGAGCGTGGAATGGGGCATGAAGGGCATTTCATTTCTTGCCACACACTCTTTATACACGGAGAGGGAAAACGGGGTTCAGAAGAAGCATAGAGAAAAGAATGGAAAGAAGGAACAATATAAATAAAACATATAATATATATTCATATATAATAATTTATATATCTCTTTCTCTTTAATTCTTTACTTTGCTTTCTCCATTCATTCCAAGACGTTCATCCGTTTTCAGCCTCTTAACGGCTATTCTTTCCACTCTTTCCCATTTCCGTACACACCCGTCTTCGGCGCTTTTACAGGAGCCTGTAATACTTGCCGGGTCTGCCTGCGCCGTCCTCCTTTGAAACGATGGTTTCGATGATGGCTTCGCGTCCCACGAGAGTGGCGACCACTTTCTTGAGGTAGTCGGCAGGTCTGCGGACAGCTCGTGCAAGGGTGCTGTGCATGCAGTTACCGCCGTTTTCGCGGATGACGTTCAGTGCTTTCTTGCAGTCCTGGTCGAACCTGTCGACGTAGGAATAGCTGTCGGCCATGAACAGCATCTTGCGTGTCAGGTAGACCACGAGATCGCGGGCCCATTTGACGGCTTCTTCGTTGATGATTGGGTCGTACACGTTTTGGCTGACTGCATAGAGCATGGCAAGTTTGTTGATCTTCTCGTTCGCACGGTTCCAAAGGACATAAGCGGCGTGTTCATTCTTCTGACGGTAGAATTCGCTCTGCTCGTCGCTGAATGCGCGGCATCTATCCTGTTCCGCCGTGGCGCTGTCCGTTTCGGGGATGACGCGGATATCCGGGTTCTCGCTTGTCAGATTCCCGCCCTCTTCGGCCTTGTTCTTCAGGACCTTCAGCATCTCGGCCATGTCCTGGGTAAGGAACATGTCATGCGGATTGCCGTATTTGCCTCGTCCGCCAGCATCCGCGATAAGCATTCGGGGAATGAGACCGTTTTCGAGGACTCGTTCCTCCAGCGCGCCGTAGAAATACTTCGGCAGAGCTGTGCCGTAGAGGACGAGATACGGATTGATGATGACGCCGCCGAAGGAGTCGTTGTCCTTTTTGACTCTGGCCCGCACGGAATAGAACGTATTGACGGAGCTGTAGAACGACAGGAGACGCTGCATGATAACCTCGGACCTGTTGTCCTTCTGCTTCATGCTGTTGAACAGAGTGTCCATTTCATCGAGCATGAACAGCTTCTTCTTTGTCGCGTACATTGCGTCTTCCAAACCTTCTCCGGATGCGAAGTTGTCGCCGATGAGGTACGTCATGCCCGCTTTGAATGCGAGAAACTTGTTCACCTGGCGGGCGTGTTCCTTGCCGGTGCCGGAATCCGCGAGTGAGATCCAGTAGATGTTCGGATGTGTTCCGCGGGAGTTCTTGTAGATGCGGCCGATCATGAGGGACAAGAAAGCCAGGCCGCCACCGAGCGCCAGAATTCTGTTCGGGTAATAGGCCGACTCTTCGCTCAGTCTCATGTATTCCCGGATGAAGCCGGGGACATTGAACAGCTCATCGGGCATTGGACCGGGGTCTGGGAACAGTTTTTCTGGCTTCTGCTCCTGGACTCCCTCGGCAAGGATGGCGGATATATCTGCCTTCGGCGGCTCTGCGGCCTTGCCGTATCCGGCTTCAAGCAGGGCGTTCGCGGCGGCGGTGAAGTCGCCGTCATGTTCCAGGATGGCGTAGGCGTTGAACGGGGAGTAGGCTCCCGGCTCGAACGGCGCGGCATTGCTGGAGAACACGTAGAACACCTTCCCGTTGAAGCTGGCGGACTGCCCGCCGGAGTTCTTGCCCGGACGCCGGAAATACTCGTTGGTCCCGTCCTTATGGAGCGGAGTCCAGCCGTGCCGGAGCAGGAGCGAACGGAAATCTCCGCGGGCATTGAAGTCGTCGCCTGGTCGGATGACGAATTCACCTGTCATGACCGGCGAAATAGAATCATGTCGGACTTCGGGCGCGTGTTCGTTCAAGGCGTATGCGGCGGAGAGCAAGTCTTCTCGTTCCTCGTCCGAGAGGACAGGCAGGTCCAGGAAGCTGTTCTGGATGAGCTTGTATCCCTCGGACGGGTCACAGAGGAAGAGACCGCCTTCGCCGCGGGTCTCGATGAGCGTGACAAGCTTGTCGTTTTCGCGCCTGCCGTGGGCAAGCTTGATGTTCCCGCAGACAGGGGACGTAGCGCGATACGCGACATGGTATCCGCCGGACGGGGTCTTCTCGACCACGAGTCTGGCAAACAGTTCCGGGTCGATGCGGTCTTTCCACACGGGGAACAGCTCGCCATTGTGGTCGAAGTCGAGAATTTCGAGGTTGCCGGAGACCTTTCCGCAGACAAGGCAGAGAGCATCGTGGTTATTGGAAAACCACGTTTCGACCTCGATTTCGGTCGGCAGGCGGTCGCGGTAGGTCTTCCAGCTCCCGATGGACGGGAACTTCTTCGCGCGTTTTGCGGGCAGGACGGAGAGTCCCGCCCGCAGGTAATCCGCGGGAATTTTCGGATCGAAGACGCACATGATCAGTCCTCCGCATCATCGTACCAGTTATTGAGCGTGGCGAGGGCAAAGCCGAGCTTCGATGCCGCTTCCTCGATCTGCCAGTTGACCTCGGAGTTCCAGTCCGTGTGCTCGAACACGAATTCGAGGTCCTGGTGCAGGGCTTCGATGATGTTCAGCGCCTTCGCCAGACGCTTCACGGAGCGGTCGATCTGTTCGCGGTAGTCTTTTTCTTTTCCCATAATGATGTCATCCTTCGGTTACGTTTTCGGGGTTTTCGCGCAGAGCTTCGTCGCAGTCGTCCAGACGGGCAATGAGCATGTTGTTGTCTTCGATCTCCTCGCGGAGCTCGCGGAGCTTCATTGCGATGAATTCTGCCCACGGGTATTCGTGGCCTTCGTCGTCTTTCGCGTAGGCGGGAGGCGTGGCGGCCATGTAGGCCAGGATTTCGCGCCAGAGCATATCGTTGATGGAGTTGCACTCTTCGCGCTTGCTTTCGATTTCGTTCTTTCCGATGTGGGAAAGATAACCGTTGTATTGATAATAGGTTCCCCAGCTCATGGTTTCGTTTCCTTTCATGGGGTTGATTGGTTTTTGGTTCAAAATAACTTTGTCGGAGCTGTCGGTCAGAACGGGATTGCCGCTAGTTCCGCATCCGTCGCCGGCGCTGGTCTCGGATCGAACTTGCAGCTGACGATTTCCGGGAACTTCTTTCCGGATTCGGTTCTGACCTTGATGGTTTTGGGCATGCTCACGGCTCCCTCTCTGGCGAGGAAGAGCGTGTCCTGCACGGTCTGTGGCGGCGGGCATCCCGGGGCATGTTTGTTCCACCAGCGTTCAAATTTCGTTCTGGCGTAGCCGGTATGTTCGGGGCAGAGCCACTCGGAGAAGTTCGTGAGCATGTCGATGTGGTAATCCACGCGCACGGTCGGCGGAGCATCAGGGCTGTTGCGTTTCCGGTGCTCGTAGAAATCCATGCCGTGCACCTCGTAGACCGTGTCTTCCCTCATCCCGGACAGGATGGGAGCCGACGGGTCGAACTTGGCGTTGTGGTTCGGCTCGCTTGGAGGTGCCGGTTCCCATGCGAATCCGCACTCAGGGCAGATCATCGTCCTCGGCGGCACCACGGTCCGGCACTGCGGGCACATCTTCGGTTTGACTTCGCGTTCCTTGCCTTCTTTTGCGGCGGGAGCGAGCATGTCGATCGGGCCATGCCGCATAGCGTTCCCGGCGAAATCCAGGACAAGGCAGTTCTCCTTGGTGTCGCTGAGGCGAAGACCTCTCCCGATCATCTGGTAGTAAAGCCCGGGCGAGCATGTCGGCCTGAGCATGGCCACGGCATCAATGTTCGGGGCATCGAAGCCCGTAGTGAAAACGCCGACGTTGACAAGGTACTTGATTACGCCGACCTTGAAATCCTGGATGTACTGTGCCCGGAAGGCGGGGAGCGTATCTCCGAAGACTCCTTCCGTCCGTGCACCGGACTTCCGCAGTTCGCGGATGACATCCGCGGCGTGATCCAGCCCCGCGCAGAACACGAGAACTGAGTGCCGGTCTCGCGTGACGTGAAGAATTTCCGCGCAGGCGCGTTCCACATTGTCGCCCTCGCGCATGGTGCGTTCCATCTCATCCGCCTCGAACTCGCCGTTCCGAATTGCGATGCCGTCCGTCTGGACTTCGTTTTCCGCGATGCGTGTGCGGAGCGGGCAGAGATAATGCTGCTCGATGAGCGTCTTCACGCTGATTTCGTAGCAGATCTCGTTCAGAATCCCGTCTTCCGTGCAGATCATCCCAGTGGTCGTCCGATACGGAGTCGCCGTGAGGCCGATGATCCGCAGGCTCGGATTGATTTCCTTGAGATCGGCAAGGAGCGTCCGATACCGTCCATGGCCCTCACTTGGTACCATATGGACCTCATCGATTATGACCAGATTGAAGAATCCGAGCTCCTTGGCTCTTTTGTAGACCGACTGGATTCCGGCCAGGATGCACTTGTGGTCAAGTTCCCTGCGTCTGAGTCCGGCGGAGTAGATGCCCATGTCGATGTCGCCGGCGATCATACGGAGCTTTTCCTCCGCCTGAAGGAGCAGCTCCTTCACATGGGTCAGGAGAAGCACCCGTCCGTCCCATTTGACGATTGCGTCGCGGATGATGGTTGCCAGGACGGGGGTCTTGCCTCCGCCAGTCGGGATGACTACGCATGGATTGTTGTCTTTTTCCCGGAGATGGTTGTAAACAGCTTCGACCGCATCTTTCTGATACAGTCGCAAGACCATTGGTTACGTCCTCAGCTTGATTCCGGCGGCGAGCAGGCCGTCATAGACCTGCGCCTTGAGTTCATGGAGCCGGGGCCACGTGAGTTTCAGCTTGCGTTTCACGTCCTCGTCGGAATAGCCTCTGCTCCACAGGAAGCATATCAGACGGATCTGTTCGTTCTCGATGTGGGTAACGAAGTCGTGCACGATGTCACGGTTGGTGCGAATATTTTCCTGCTTGTTCATGATAGTCTTGAAGCCTTATATAGACCAGCCCGTTCGGGGGCATCGGTTCTCTTTTGATGATATTGATTTGCGCGATCTGCGAGTCGTCGCCATAGAGGCCAGCGTGCTGAAGCGTATCCTGTGTGCATTTGAGCAGATTATCCAGATCTCTCCGCCTGGAATCAGGGGGATAGAACTCGGCATAGAGCTCTATCGGACCCTCGAATTCCGGATGCGGCTTGTCCTGGAACTGTGCCACGACGGTTTCGCGGTATTTTCTTCCGTCACGCGAGATCAGGACTCTCGGTCCCACGTGACGGTAATCGGGTAGGAGGGGACTGTTACCAGTCTCCTCCCCCCTAAGAACCGTACGTGCGAGTTTCCCCGCATACGGCTCAAGCCTTAATAAGACACCGATTCCTCGGCATCCAGCTCGTTTGGAAGTTCTTTTGGTTTTGCGATTACTCCGTCTCGTTTGCGTTTCGCGAAGTATTCGCGGTCTTTCGCATCAAACGGATTATTCTCGCTTTTGATCTTGACGTGGCGTAAGATTCGGTGTTCAGAGGGATCAATTAAGATCGCCATTGTTCCGTCTTTTCTTCTCGCGAAGAATCGCCAGTCTCGATTGTTGATTCGGGTAAAGTATTTGTGTTTGATCCATCTCTTGCCTTTGTGCGGATGTCTGCGTTTTGCCCATTCCCAGATGTGTTCCCATGTGTAGCTGTTCACCTCTGAGTATGTTTTGCTACTGTTGACGAATCGATAATAGTTCGTCCATCCGCGGATGATTGGATTCAGCTTATCAATGAGCACTAAGGCGGATTTGCCTTTCATTTGCTTTATTGTTTCGCTGATTTTGTCTTTTAGTCTCTTGACTCTTTTCTCTGCCGGTCTAATTAGTAGTATTTTGTTGAATACTCTGATGTTGAAGCCGAGAAAGTCGAATCCATCGTTGATTGAGGTAATTACCGTCTTTTCAGCCGATAATTCCAGTCCGCGCTCTGTAAGGAATTTCTCTATCATGGGCTTGACTTCGTTTTCTAGGATTTCTTTCGAATTTCCTGTGATTATGAAGTCATCCGCGTATCTGATGAGGTGTACTTGCTTGTTGTCCCTTTTGAGGTGCGGGTGGTGCCAGTACACTTTTCCCGTTTTGGAGCAGCGGCATTTCCGCCTGTACTTGGCATTGAGTATTGCTTCCATGCCATCCTGAAACTCCCATCTTCTTCAACTATTGTATCGCTGACCCTTCCCCCAGAAGAGACGATAAGTTCACCTGAGGCGACAATGCTGGAGGAGGAACACCCGCATGTCGTAGGCGGCGCTCTCCTCGCTGTACTCGCGCGGCTTCTTCGTGCTCGCGCACTTCGCGGTCTTGGCCTTGGCGGCGATCAGGAGGGCAAGGACACAGCAGTGTTTAGCGTGCCCGGCATGATTCGTGCCATTGAAGGCCCGGTTATGGGGACGTTCCCATAACCGGGCTTATGAGAACAACGATGTTATGGGAACAAGGAGATTTTTCAAGCACAAAAGCTCAAGGACAAGTTCCCATTATTTTCATCGGAAGTCTTGCCG
>CADCMR010000011.1 GCA_902802585.1 uncultured bacterium | reverse complement strand
GATGACCGACATCGACATTCCGACGCCGCTGACCATTCCCGACAGCAATTCCGCGCTGAAACTGCAGGGCGTGCTGCCGTTCGGGCGTCCGGGCGGGGGCGGCAAGATGGGCGACGGCGGCGAGGGCGACGGACGCGGCAACCTGAAAGGCATGTTGCAGGGCGTGTTCTACGACCTCAAGCAGACGCGGAACCGCCAGGCCAGCGATGATTTCCGAAACGATCCGGGAACCGGAGAGTATGTTCATCAGCGTGTCGCTCCGACTTTGAAGATCATGCAGTCGTTTGTGAACGGCTCCTGGCAGCGGCAGTACGACAACGAGGGCAGGGTGCATTATCCGGCGCTCGATAAATTCTATTGCTCGCCGACTCGCCTGTGGTCCTCCTGCTTCTTCTCGGAAAATATCAATGCATCGGAGGCGCCGAAGGCCTACCAGTGCGAACGGGATGTGAAGCCTGCCGCATGGGTCTGCATCTACTCCGGCAACGTGGTCGCGCCGTTCACCGGTAAATTCCGGTTCGTCGGCGCCGCGGACGATGTGATGTTCGTGCGCTTCAACAAGGAGATCGTGCTGGATTACGGCTGCGCGACGTTCTCGGCGGGCGAATTCTGGGCGATGTCCCGCGACGACAACAATATCCGGCAGCTCAAGAGCAGCAGCGCCAATGATGTCCGTAAAAAGAGCTCGCTCTACTCCAAGCAGAACCTGGAAGTCTACCCCGCCCGGAGCGGCGGCGCGGCGTTCGACCTCGCCAAAGGACTTCCGATCTCAGTCAAGGAAGGCGAAGTGTATCCGATCGAGGTGCTGATCTCGGAAATCCCCGGCGGACACTACGCGCAGGCACTCTACATTGAGCAGCTGGACAACAACAACCAGCCGCTTGACCCGAATCCCGACCGGCGTACGCTTTTCCGTACCACGCTGGATCTGCCGGAACAGCCCCGGGGCGATTTCCCCGAGTTCAATCCCTACGGTCCGATCTGGCGCGTGGTGCGCTCGACCTCCTCTTCCGGCGGTTCCGGGAGCGGCTCCGGCGGCCTGATCGGCAGCCGCACCCAGCCGCGCACGGCGCGTGTCAACGAGGACGACGACGACCTTTCTTTATGATTTTTTGAGCAGACAAACCGGAAGTACGGAAGGAGATTTTGAACCGCCATGAACAAGCCATTCGGAAGGAACAAAATGAGAATTCTTGAAACCGTGTTCAGTCTGGTGCTTTCCGTCATAGCCTTTTGCCTGCTTTGCGTGCTCGCCTCGCCGGACGTGATGTGTGCTGACGACGACACGATCTACCTGCCGGGGGAGAATCCCAACGAAAAGAAAGCCACATCCGGGACGGGTGCGTCTTCCTCAAAAAACGCGGCATCAAAAACAGCCACGTTGAACATGCTTCCCGGCTATTACTATGATCTCCGGCAAATCGAAAAAGCAAAGGCTAATGCAAAAACAAATACAAACAGCCGGGCGGGGCTTCTGAAAGGGCTCCAGAACAAGCCCGTCAACCGCACGGACGACGGGACGGAAACGGAGCAGAGAGAACCGACGGAGGTTGAAAGCTTCATTTCGATCCTGAATCAGTTTGTGAACGGCAATTGGAAACCCCGTATCGAAAACGGCTATCCAGTCTATTCCCTGACCCCAAACCTGTTTCAACCATATCCGATGAAAGAGTATTCCGGTTATTTCTACCAGACGATGCCTTCTGCATCCGCGGTTGAGAAGTTTCAAAACGGAAACGCGACCGAATCGGGCTGGTTCTCCATTCATTCCGGATATGTCCGCGCGCCATTCTCCGGATGGTTCCGCTTCGTCGGATGCGGCGACGACGCCCTGGTCGTCCGGTTCAACGGGGAAATCGTCCTTGATTACGGATATGCCTCGCTTGGTTTGGGCAAGATTGTTTCCGGACCGGAGGATTGTGTCGTGTCGGAATCCGGCGCTCCGGGACGACCGCTCTTTTCCAGCAAAGTGTACTCCGTCAAACCGGAGGTCTACTTCCCCGGGACGTTCAATGATCATGGCATCGCGAAAGGCGTGCCCATCCATGTTACGGAGGGGTACCCCTATTCGATCGAGATTCTTTGTTCGGACTTTGAACCGAGCCATTTTGCGGTTGCGTTATTTGTTGAGCAGTTGAAGGATGCCAAAGGCACCCCGAAGAACCCGGTTTCCAACAGCCTTCCCTTGTTCCGTACCGCGGAAGAGCTTCCGGAGAATACTGTCGGCTCCGGACTTCCGGGGTTCGACGCCGACGGACCGCGCTGGCAGGTCGTCGATTCCAAGAATAAACTGATCCGCATCCCGGTCGCCGCGAAAAAAGACACTCCCGAATCCGCGCAGAAGAAAACGGACGAAGGGACGTCAAAAAAGGATTCCGGCGCGGCATCGTCCGCTCAGTCAAAGACGGCTGCCGCTTCCGCGGAGCAGAAGAGCGATCCACAGCCGGAGAAAACTTCCGCCGCTAAAACCGGGGGCAAGGTCACAACGAAGACGGTCACGGAGTACAACAGCGAGACCGATACCACAATTGAGACCGTGACCACGACCGAAGAGAACGGCGATACCACGGTCGAAACAACGGTCGTGACCGAGACGAAGAACGGGAAAGTCGTGAAAAAGACCTCAAGCACGACCACGACGACGCGGGAGCGCCGGACTTCAAAAACGGATGGGGAACAAGCCGCTTCCGGCGGCAAATCGACCTCGGATGAAAAGACGAAATCCTCCGGTATTGCCCCATTTGGACAGGTACAGCGTCCCGTTGAGGACGATGAATGAGGATAATCCGTCTCTGCCGTTGCAGCATTCAGGCACAAGCTTGACCGGAGCGGCTCAAAACGACGTGGTTTGAAAACGCCGGGCTGGAAGCGGACAGGGAAAGCGGATCAGATGCAGTAGTCCATGTCGCCGTCCTTCGCGTTCTGCCTGTCGTAGGTCGCGAGGATGTCGGCGAGTGTGATGCCGCGCATCAGTCCGCGGATGTCGTCATTGAGCTTGCACCAGACTTCACGCGGGGCGCAGTTTCCGCTGAGTTTGCAGCGTTTGGGCGTGGATACACAATCGACGATGGAAAGCGGTCCCTCCATGACTTCGATCACGTCCAGGAGCGTGATGTCCTCCGGCTTCATGGCGATGTGGAATCCGCCGTTGACACCGCGCACGGAACGGACCATGCCCGCCTTGCGAAGGGCGATCACGAGACGGCTGATGTATTTTTCGGAAATCTGCTGCGATTTCGCGATGTCGCGGATCAGGCGCGGCTTGTCAGACTGGTGGATCGCGAGGTCCATCAGGATACGAAGCCCGTAGCGGCCTTTGGTCGAGATTTTCATAAAATGTAAAACTCCGATAAGATTTCCGTGAAAATCACATGCTCTGCCTATAATATGCCATAGGAAACCGGAAAATCAAGTGAAAAAATGTAAAAAAGACGAATTATCCGTTTTCTATTATGGGCGGTTCCGTACGGTTTTTCGTTTTGCTCCGTGATTGCGGGCGGCTTTCTTCGCGGCGCGGTTGGATTTCGGCGCGGATGATGCGTTCTTTTCCGCGTTGCGCGACTTCCGGGAAGAGGCATTCCTCTTTCCGTGGGGCGCGATGGATGCCGGTTTCTTCTTCGTCTTTTCCAGCAGGACCATCGTTTCGACGTTGGGCGAGCCGGGGAACATGTCGAAGACGCGGACAGCCGAGGGGGAATATCCGTTGTGTTTCCACGCCTTGAGCGTGCGCGGGACCTCGTCGGCGGAACAGAAGACATTCAGGATGCGCGCCGGGGAACGCTTCGCGATGGCGGCGATCACGTTCGGGCGGACGCCGCTCCTGGGCGGGTCGAGAATGAAGAGTTCGCCCTCGGGCTGTTCCTCGTCCTCGCCATAGAGATCGGCGGGGCAGGGCGGGAGCTTGTTTTCGATTGCGGAGGGCGTGACGGCAGCGGCGATGAATTCGATGTCGGCTCCGGGGCGGTTGTGCTGGGCGTTGCCGGAGGCGGCGTGAATCGCCGGTCCGTTAAAGTCCATGCCGACGACGCGTTCCGGGGCGTCGCCAAGCGCGACGGAGAAGAGACCATAGCCGGAGAAGAGGTCGATCAGGGTGGATTCCGGTCCGGGCTTCAGGAGCTTTTTCGCCTCGCGCAGGAACGAGTCCAAGATGGATTCGTTGACCTGCGAGAACGCGGACGGCGGGTACAGGAACTTGCAACCGGCGGCGGTAAGGTCGAGATACTCGGAACCGAAGAGCTTCTTGAACGGATGCGCACCGGCGGCACGTGATTCGAGGTAGAATTCGGAGCGCGTTTCGTCCAGGAACGTGAACATGGCGGCGACCCGCGGGAGCTCGGCGCGGACGTGGTCGGCGAGCAGTTTCGTCTTGTGCATGACCTCGGCGTCCAGATGGAAGAAATTCAGGATCAGCGTGAGGCGTTCCGAACCGCCGCGCACGACGATGAAGTTCAGGCTGCGCCCGACGGCACGGTAGACGGGCGACACGAGCATCTTCCGCAGCCATGCGTAAACCTCGTTGTGCGAATCCGGTTCCAGCGCGGAGCTGAGCGTCTCTTCGCGTTCCGCGCCATAGCCCATGCAGAACCGGAGCTGGCCTCCCCGCGACACATAGACGCGGCGTTTTGAGGTGGCGCGATAGCCGCGCGGGAGGGGCGACGGGACGATGGCGGGGATCAGGTGCGCGGGAAGCCCGTGGACCTGCCAGAACGAGCGTACGGCGTCGGTTTTGACGCGGCATTCGTCGGCATAGTCGAGCGGGACCAGGATTTCGTGCGGATGATCGGCGTCGAGCTTGTCTTCGAGCTGCGCGTTGGAGACTGCAAGCGCGACGGCGTGCTGGAAGAGGAACTCCGCGGCACTGTCGGACTGTTCTTTCGTGTTTGCCGCGGAGGGCGTTTTCCGGGGGGCGGGAGCCGGGGCTTTTCCGTCCGGGGCGGAGAAGATTTTCGAGTGTCTGTAAGCGCCGTTTCCGAGCCCGGATTGAGGCTGGCGGGCGGAACGGTGCGGTTTGGAGAATGCCATGGGGTCAGGTTTCCTCAAGTTTTGCGTTCACGGAGAGCGCGTGGAGTTTGTCGAGGAGGTTTTCGTATCCGCGGAAGATCATGTCCGCGTTGTGGATTACGGAGCGACCGTGCGCGATGGTCGCCGCGACGATCATCGCCATGCCGGCGCGGATGTCCGGGCTGGACATTTCGCCGCCGTGGAGCGTGGATGGACCGGAGATCACCACGCGGTGCGGATCGCAGACGATGGCGTTCGCGCCCATGGAGATCAGGCGGTCGACGAAGTAGATGCGGCTTTCGAACATCTTCTCGAAGAAAAGGCAGGTGCCGCGCGCCTGCGTGGCGGCGACGATCATGCAGCTCATCATGTCGCTGGGAAACTGCGGCCAGGGGCCGTCGGAGATGGTCGGGATGGCGCTGCCGAAGTCGTTCTGCACGCGGAGGTTCTGGTCCGGCTTCAGGATGATGTGGTCGCGGTAGAACCGGAACTTGATGTTGAATTTCTCATAGACGCGCTTCGCCATCCAGTAGTGCGAGGGCGGGAGCTTGCCGGTGATCTCAAGACTGCCGCCGGTGGCAGCCGCCATCGCGAGGAAGCTGGCGGCTTCGATGTGGTCGGAGTCGAGGGTGAATTCGGCACCGTGAAGCTCGGAGACGCCTTCGATGAAGAGCGTGTTGGAGTCCAGTCCGGTGATCTTTGCGCCCATGAGGTTCAGGAACTCGGCGAGTTGCTGCACATGGGGCTCCGCGGCGGCGTTGCGGATGACGGTTTTTCCCTTCGCGAGGACGGCGGCGATCAGGATGTGCTCGGTGGCTGTCACGCTGGCTTCGTCCAGGAAGATGTCCGCACCGGACAGCCCGTCTTTTTTGAGCTGGAAATGCACCACGGCGGTGTCCGGGTCGAACGTCTTGCCGATGCCGAGTTTCTCCAGACCGTAGAAATGCGAATCCAGGCGGCGGCGTCCGATGAAGTCGCCGCCGGGCAGGCCGATGAAGGATTCGCCGCAGCGAGCCGCCACTGCGCCGCCGAAGATAAAGGATGCACGGAGCGCGGCGCATTTTTTCGGGGGCAGGGAGGCGGAGTCGATGTCGCGGGCGCAGATGACGACCGTGGAGCCTTCGCGCGTGATGGTCGCACCGAGATCGCGCGCGAGGTCGAGCATGACCTCGACATCGAGGATTTTCGGCATGTTGTGGATGACGACCTCGTCGCGGGTGAGGATGGATGCGGCGATGATGGGGAGCGCGGCGTTCTTGTTGCCGCCGGGGGTGATGACGCCGGAAACGCGAGTCGGACCTTCAATGACGATGCTTTTCATTTCTGAAATCTCCTTTTGAATGGATCAATAAACCTGTAAAACGGCATGTAAAATACGGAAAGGGAAGGGGGGGTCAGAACCCGGCGAGGGAAAGTTCCCGCTGGTTCTGTCCCTGGAGCGGACGGAGGAGCAGATGGAGCGTATGCGGCGGCAGGATGTCCATGATGCGCTCCGGCCACTCGACGAGCGTGTAGGCGCGCGGATCGTAGAGGTATTCGTCCACGCCGAACGCCAGCGCGTTGGTCGAGTTGTCGATGCGGTAGAGGTCGAGGTGGTACAGCACGCCGCCGGGGAAGGGGTATTCCTGCACGAGCGTGAAGGTGGGGCTGCTCACCGGCTCGACGATGCCGAGCGCCCGGGCGAACCCGCGCGCGAAGACCGTCTTGCCCGCGCCGAGCGTGCCGTGCAGGGCAATGACCGTGCCCGGCGGGAGCTGGCGCGCGATCGCGGCGGCGGCGGCCTCTGTGCCCTCGGGGGAATCCGAGCGGACGGGGAGGCGCTGTGCCAGGATCGCGGCGAAACCTTGCATATCGAAGTTCATCGGGCGTCCTCGTCGTCGGATTCGGAATCCCTCAGGAGGGAGAAGACGCATTCGCCGTCGACGAACGTCGCCATGGTGCGGCCTTTCGCCGTGTAGCCGTTGAACGGCGTGTTGCGGGACTTCGAGAAGAAGTCGTTTGCATCGACGATGTAGTCGCAGTCCGGGTCGATGACCGTGACGTCCGCAGGCGCGCCGATGGAGAGCGTCCCTGCGTTGATGCCGAGGATGGTGGCGGGGCCGACCGTGAACTTGGATATGACCTGCGAGAGGGAAAGGTAGTTCTTGTGGTACAGCTCGGTCAGCGCCACGGGGACCGCGGTTTCGAGCCCGATGATGCCGAACGGCGCGTTGTCGAATTCGACGAGCTTGGCGGTCTGCGTGTGGGGTGCGTGGTCGGTGGCGATGACGGCGATCGTGCCGTCCTGGAGCCCTTCGATGAGCGCCATGCGGTCCTCTTCGGCGCAGAGCGGCGGGTTCATCTTGTAGTTCGTGTCGAACTTCTTAATCTCGACGTCGGTGAGCGCGATGTGGTGCGGCGTCGCCTCGGCGGAGATGCGGACGCCGTCGACCTGCGCGGACCGGATCATGCGGACGGAGTTGCGCGAGCTGACGTGCTGGATGTGGATTTTCCAGTTCGCGAGGCGGGAGAGGATGATGTCGCGCGCCACGATGACTTCCTCGGCGGCGGCGGGGATCGCCTTCATGCCGAGCAGGACGGACCAGTAGCCCTCGTGCATCACGCCGTCACCGGCGAGGAACCTGTCCTCGCAATGTTCGAGGACGGGGAGCCCGAAGTTCCCGGCGTACTCGACCACGTGCCGCATCAGTTCGTTGCTCTGGATGCAGGTGCCGTCGTCCGTGAGCGCGACGACCCCGGCGGCCTTGAGGCTGCCGACGGGCGACATTTCCTCGCCCTTGCGCCCGACGCTGAGCGAGCCGGACGGCAGGACCTTCACCACGCCTTCGCGGGCGGCGAATTCCTTGATGTACTGGATGGTTGCGGCGTTGTCGGCGCACGGCGAGGTGTTCGGCATGGCGACGATCGAGGTGAACCCGCCGGCGGCGGCCGCCATGGTTCCGGTGCGGATGGTCTCCGCATCGGTGTTGCCGGGCTGGCGCAGATGGACGTGCATGTCGATCAGGCCGGGCGCGACCACAAGGCCCTTCAGATTGACCGTTTCGGTTTCATCGAGCGAGGGGTCGAAGGAGCCGGGTTCGACGATGCGTCCGTCCCTGATCCAGAGGTCGCCGGTGCGATCGATGTGGTTTGCCGGGTCGATGATGCGCCCGTTTTTGAGAATCCAGGAATTTTTCTTGTTCATTTGAGGCACCCCGCGACGAGGAAGAGCACGGCCATGCGCACGGCAAGACCGTTTGTGACTTGTTCAAGGATGACGGACTGCGGACCGTCGGCGACGGCGGAGTCGATCTCGACGCCGCGGTTGATGGGGCCGGGGTGCATGATGAGCGCGTCCTTCTTGATGTAACGGAGGGTTTCCGGGTGGATGCCGAAGAAGCGGGAGTATTCGCCGAGGCTGGGGAAATAGCCGCGCTGCTGGCGTTCGAGCTGGATGCGGAGCAGGTTGATGACGTCGGCTTCGGCGAGGGCGTCCTTGAGGTTGTGGCAGACGCGGACGCCGATCTGCTCAAATTCGCGCGGGACGAGCGTGGCGGGACCGGCGAACGTGACGTTCGCGCCGAGCTTGATGAGACCCCAGGCGTTGCTGCGCGCGACGCGGCTGTGGAGGATGTCGCCGACGATGACCACGTTCAGCCCTTCGATGCGACCCTTCTTCTCGCGCATGGTGAAGATGTCGAGCAGCGCCTGCGTCGGGTGGCTGTGCGCGCCGTCGCCCGCGTTCACCACGCCCATGTTCAGCTCGCGGGCGAGGAAGTTCGGGGCGCCTGTCGCCTGGTGGCGGATGACCACGATGTCCGCCTGGAGCGCCTGGATGTTCTTGAGCGTGTCAAGCAGGGTTTCGCCCTTGCGGAAACTGCTCACGTCGGCGTTCATGTTGATGATGTCGGCGCTGAGACGCTGTTCGGCGAGCTCAAAGGAAACGCGGGTGCGCGTGCTCGGCTCGACGAAGAGGTTCACCACGGTGCGGCCGCGGAGCGCAGGCACTTTCTTGACGTTCCGCTGGGAGACTTTTTTGAACTCTTCTGCAGTGTTCAGGATGTGCAGTATCTCGTCCCGCGAGAGGTCGTAGAGGGACAGCAGATCCTTTTTCGTCCATTGAAAATCCATATCGATGGGTCCTTATTGTTTTTTGACCTTGAAAACACAGTCGGTACCGCTGCATTCCGACCAGTCCATGCAGACGCGCCATTCGGGGCCGACCGAGACCTTCATCCCGACATAGTCGGCGTGGATGGGGAACTCGCGGCCGCCGCGGTCGATGAGCGCGGCGAGGCGGATCTGTCCGGGGCGCCCGAAGTCGGTGAGGGCGTCGAGCGCGGCGCGGACGCTCCGTCCGCTCTGCAGGACGTCGTCGGCGAGGATGATGATCTTGTCGTTGATGTCGAACGGGATATCGGTCTCGCGGATCATGGGGAGCGTCTTCCGTTTGCCGATGTCGTCGCGGTACATGGAGATGTCGAGCGTGCCGACGCCGATTTCTCGTCCGGAGCGCTCGCGGATGCTGCGCGCGATGCGTTTGGCGAGGGGGACGCCGCCCGCCTGGATGCCGATCAGCGCGACGGCTTCCGGCGGATCGTCCGCGATATGCTCGCAGATTGCCGCCGAGATTTTCTCGATGGCATCCGTGATGCAGTCGCCTTCAAACATGGTTTCGTGTTCAGATTCGTAGTCGTTCATGCGTGTATTTTCCTGTCCGGATGGTAATGGCCGCAACCCCGGATCGGGGGGGCGCACGGGATATGCGTGTCCATGCGCGTGTGTTTTGCGCGCGCGGGAAACGGCCTTTTTACAATAGCGCCGTTTTGCGGAATATTCCAGTTGAGATTGTATTTTTTCCATAAAAAAAACGAGACGGAAACTTGATTTTGCATCGAAGCGGGGATATAATAATAAGAAAGCGGATTGTCCGCGATGCACGCGGATGAACCGGCAGACCTTTATTCCACGACACCGAAACAGGAGTTTTGAAGACATGCTTCGTTTCCGTTCCATTTTGATCGCCGCCGCGCTGGCGGCATCCGCGCCGCTCTTTGTCCACGCGCAGACGTCCGGCGCGGAAGCGTCGGCCGCGCCCGTGTCGACCACCACCTCAGGAAAGATCACCGCCGTGCCGTTCCGCTCGGGCACGATCCTTTCCGCCGAAATCGGCAAACAGAAACCGTCTTTCGACGTCGAATCCGAGTTCGACAAGCCCGCGATTGAGAATCCGGCTTGGATCGAGCTGATCGTGAAGCTGGACAACGGACGCAGCATCAGCCGGTTCGACTACGAGATCGTCGGCAAAAACGGCACATATCCGTGCTTCGCGGTCGCCGAAGGCGCCGACGGCTATTCCGTCGATCCCGAAAAATGGGTCATCAAGAAGTCGTCCCCGCTTCGGTACTACCGTCTGCTCTTCCCCGTGAAGCAGGACGAAATCGCCGCGGCGAAAAAGGAGCTCCTGCCTGTGACGCTGAAGGTGAAACTCTACGAGACCACGCTCGCGCCCGCCACGTTCCAGGTGCGCGTGATGCCGGATGGCAGGAACTTCACCCGCGTGTCGTCCGTCCGCCCGGAAGGCCTCTGCAACATGACCTATCACGAGGCGTTCGAGTCCGGTAACTGACCTGAATTATATCGTCTCCCGGATCCGCCGGGAGAATAAAAATTGCGTCGTGTTCACAATCCGATTCGGTTTCTGAACACGGCGCGAATGTTTTTTGGGGATGTCCCTGTGTCCGCGGCGCGGGCACACGGACAGTTATTCCGCGAGGAGGATTCCCATTTCGCCGAAGACCATTTCTTCCGCATTGTCAAGGAAGCGGTCCGCACGGATGCGGATGCGGTTGGTCTTCACGTTGTCGAGCGGGATCAGCTGCGGCACGGGGTTGGACTTCACGTTGGAGAACTCGCGGTCGGCGGCCTTCACCCACTTGCCGTCACGTTGAATCTCAATGGTGCAGCGGTCGGGTGTGCCGAGCGGAGCGCCCGCGGCGGGCGTGAAGACGAATCCGGAGATCGCCTTGTCGCGCGAGACGGGGAATTCGAGGTAGCGGAGCGGGTGCATCGGAGTGAACTGGCTGGCGGGATTGACCTCGAGTTTACGGTAGTTCGGGAGCGAGCGGATGTCGTTCTCCTGCACGGCGGAGCCGACGCCGATGAGGTCTTCGGGCGCGAGGTAGCCGGAGAATTTCAGTGACTTGACCGGGGCGGAGGATTCTGTGATGCGGATGCGGACCGCGTCGCATTCCTGCGTTGGGATCGGTTTCAGGCGTTTGAGCCCGATCGCCTGTCCTTTCAGGACGGTCGACCAGTTGCCGTTCCTGCGGACGTCGACCTCGTAGCCGGAGACGAGTTCGCCCTGCGTGGTGGAGAGGAATTCCGCCATTTTGAGGAAGTTGAGCTTCTTCGTGCCGCCGAATTCGACCGTGCCGGCGTTGTTTTCGATCTTGACCTCGTCGCCGAAGACCTTGTTCGCATAAAGAGAATCAATGGCGGCCTTGAATTCTTTCAGGCGTTTCACGTCGTTTTCATGGATCAGCCCGCGTTTGTCCGGCGCCATGCCGAGGTTCATGTACGCGCCGCAGCCGACCGAACGCAGATAGATGCGGACGAGGTGATGCACGCTCTTCTGGTTGTTGTCGTCGTAGGCATGGTAGAACCAGTTCGGACGGAACGCCACGTCGCAGTCTCCGGGCATGTAGAACACGCCGTCCTTCTTCCCGTTCGGATTGTCGGCGAAATCGCAGAAGCCGGGCGCGGGTTCGCCGTTCTGTCCCCACGGAGCGCGCGGGGTCCAGGAGCCGAACGACTCCTCGCCAGCGAATCCCTGTTCGTTGCCCATCCAGCGCACGTCCGGGCCGACATCGCTGAAGATCGCCACGCCGGGCTGGAGTTCGCGTACCATCTGCCAAGTATGAATCCAATCGTAGTACGTGCGATGGTCGATGTTGCGGCGTTCGCGCGCGCCGCCGTAATAGCCGTCGCCGCCGTTCGCGCCGTCGAGGAAGAGCTCGAAAGCCGGGCCGTAGTTGGTCAGAATCTCGCGGAGCTGTTCCTGGAAGACCGGCAGGTAGTCGGGCGTACCGTACTTGGCGTTGTTACGGTCCCACGGCGAGACATAGAATCCGACGTCGAGGCCGTACTTGCGGCAGGCATCGGCCATTTCCTTCACGTAATCACCTTTGCCGTCGCGGAACTTCGTCTTCGTGATGTTGTGCTCGGTGGTCTTCGTCGGCCACAGGCACAGGCCGTCGTGGTGCTTGCAGACGATGATGATGCCGGTGATGCCGCCGTCTTTGCATGCCTTCACGATCTGTTCGGCGTCGAACTCGGTCGGGGCGAAACGCTGCGGATCCTCGTCGCCGTAGCCCCATTCCTTGTCGTAGAACGTGTTCGGACCGAAGTGAAGGATGGCATAGATGTCGTGGTCGCCGCGCTTCAGGATGCGTTCGGAGGGCGCGCGCCCGGCATTGAATTTCGAGAGGATGGGGAAGTTCTTCTGAACTTGGGCGTCCGGATGAATGAACTGGGCATCGGCGGCAAGCGCAACGGAGAAGAGGAACGGGGCGGACAGCGCGAGCAGCGCGGCGGTGTGCCTGAGTGTCGGGAACATATTTGCGTACTCCATTTGTTTCACGGGGATGTTGGATTATGGTGTTGAAAAACGATATTCGGAATGCCGGAAAACAGATTGCGCTTCCCGGCAGCCTCGGACTATACTATACATTTTTGCGAGGAGAAATCAAGGTGATTATGAGAGGAATCAACACCTTTTTGTGAAAATCCAACATTAAAAAATGTGTCCGATACGTTCGTTAACGGTTTGTCCGCGGCGCAACACGGTATTTGACGGCTTTCAGCCCGATGTCGAAGAACGCGCCGCCGGTTTGGTTCCGTACGTGGACCGCAAGCACGTTGCGCCCCTGTTTCAGCGCGCGGCAGGCTTCCTCCGGGAGCACGAACGTCTCGTAACGCGTATTGTAACCCTGCCGGTCGGCGATTTTCACGCCGTTGAGCCAGATTTCCGGGTCCTCATCGTAGAACATGCTCAGGACAAGTTCGAAGAACGGCGCGGGATCCTCGTCGATGGTGAACTCGCGCCGGAGCCAGATGTCTTCGGATTCCCACTTCGTGCCGCGTTTCAGCCCGTGGAAATCCTCCAGGATGCGGTCGTTGCCGAACGCCCCGGCGGATTCGGTCCACGCCGAATCGTCGAAATCCGGCGCGGTCCAGTCATTGGCGGGCGCGGTCTCCGTGCTGCGCCAGTGCGTTTCGGCAGCGCGGGAATCGGGCGCGAGCGGGACGTCGACGCGCAGATGCGTGACTTCGGCGGCTTTGTAGACTTCACTGTGGAGTTTCGCGAGCTCGTCTGCGGGGTATTTGACGACTTTCCGGTCGTAGGTCAGTAGTCCGTTCGTCTCTCGTTCGACGTCGGTGGTCTGCGTGTAAACGGCCGCCGCAAGCCCTTCGGATGCGAGGACGGCGAGCTTCTTCATCTGCTCCCGGTAGCGCTCCTTGAACGCCTCGGCGGAATCGTCGTGGACGTAGCCCCAATGCTCCTTCTCCCACAGGTGACCGGGGACGTCCAGTCCGAGCCCGCCGAACTCGCCCAGCACGGACACGCGGTCCTTCATGACGGGGAGCATCGCGGCTTCCGGATAATGGTGCATGTCGCGCGCGTCGCCGACGCCGTAGTCGTTCCAGCCGGAGGGACCGTCCACGAGGCGCGTCGGGTCGTACTGTTTCAGCCAGTTCAGCGTCATGTTAGTCTTCTCTTTGCCGGGCTGGCCCCAGGATTCGTTGTACGGGACCCACATCACGACGGACGGGCAGCCTCGGAGCAGGTCGACCATCTCCTTCAGGTCGCGGCGGTACATCGCGTAACGTTTGTCCGTGTCGCCGGGGCCGGACGGCATGTCCTGCCAGACCAGAATGCCCATCGTATCACAGAGGGCGTAGTAGCTCAGCGGCTCGACCTTGATGTGCTTGCGGTGCATGTTGAATCCGGCGTCTTTCAGGAACTTGATGTCGGCGCGCATCGCCTGTTCGGACGGCGGCGTGAGGAGCCCGTCCGGCCACCAGCCCTGGTCCAGCGTGCCGTACATGAAATACTTCCTGTTGTTGAGATAGAACCGCGGGACGCCAAGCTCGTCGGGCTTCCACTCGATCTTTCTCATGCCGAAATAGCCTTTCACGTCGTCCCTGCCGATGTCGGCTCCCGCGCCGAACGTCAGTTCGAATGTGAGCGTGTAGAGGTTCGGCGTTTCTGGCGACCACAGGGCGGGATTCCTGACCGGGAGGACGACCGGTTTGCTCCAGTCGTCGACCACGGTCTCGGCGATGATCGTTTCCCCGGAGCCGAGCCTCGGCGGCAGATAGTGAGGGCGCGAGGGGCGTCCGGGGCGATCCCCCTGCGTGATGCGGATCAAGAGTTTCGCGTTGGGGGCATAGCCGTTCGTTTTGACCGTGACGGCGACCCTTTCCCGGTCAATGTCGGTCGCCACGTTGTAGCCAGCAATGTACATGCGCGGGACGCGTTCCAGCCAGACGGTCTGCCAGATGCCGGAGACGCGCGAATAGAAGCATCCGTTCGGTTCCAATGCCTGTTTGCCGGTCGCCTGCATCCCCTCGTCAGTCGGGTCCCATACGCATACGACGAGTTCGTTGTTGTCCGGATCGCTGTCATAATCGGGCGGCCATTTCGATGAGATTCTGGACGGCATAAACGTTTTCACATAATCCGTGATATCCAGTGTGAACGGCAGGATGCCGCCTTCGTGCGGCTCGGCGGTGACCTCGACGCCGTTCAGGAAGACCTGCGTGCGGAAATCGACCGCGCCGAAATGCAGCAGAAGGCGTTCCCGGCCCAGTCTCGGGTCGCTGTCGCTTCCCGCGACGCCGCCCTTGAACGTGCGCCGGTACCAGAGCTGTTCGTCCGGCTTCAGCAGACGCTTCACGCCGGACAGCGCGGATTCGACGGGGTAGGGGACCAGAATCTTTCCGTCCCATTTCTCCGGGATCCCGGATCCGCGCGGCGTGATCGCGTAGTCCCACAACCCGTTCAGATTCTGCCATTTGCCGTAGTTGTCCCGTACCAACTGCGGACGCGGATACTCCCGCCAGGCGTTCTCCGGCGTGACCGTCTCGCCCCATGGCGTCATCAGGACATTTTCCGCCGCCTGCCAGGCACGCAGTGCGGGAGCCAGCAGAAACACGAACAGGACCGGAAGGAGCGGGCGAAGCAACACGAAGGGTCGGGCGGCATGTCTTTTCATGATTTTACCTCGTTTCCATGACTGACCTAAAAGGGGCGGAGGGCGCTGAAACAGGGAACTTTTGGAACGCTGTATCAGCGCGGGAACGGTCCGGCGTTGGCAACGCCGTGCGCGGAGCATTCCCTGCCGTAGTCGAGCAAACCGTCCACGTACAACTGGCCGTCGGATTCCCGGCGGTGGATGAGGGGTTCCGGGATCTCCTCGACCTGATAGTCGCGGTACAGCGCTTCGATGAGCGCGGCGTGGTTGCGCGCCATGGCAAGCGAACATGTGAAGACGGATGGATCGGCGAGCTTCGCGACCACGTCGTCGAACATCGTGCCGTAGCAGTCGGTGTCGGGACCGCCCGCGATCTCGTTGCCGTCGGCGTCGTGCATCGACCAGCTGCCGTTCAGCTCCCAGTCGGCGCGCCCCGCCGTGCACTGCACGACGATGTGCGGCTCGGTGGTGCCCTGGCAGGTGTGCGTGAGGAACGCCGAGACGGGGACGCTGCCCGCGTTGAAGTCGATGGCGCAGGTGTCGAACGTCTCGATGGTGCGCCGTGCGCGGAAGAGACGGGCGGCGGTGATGGCGGGTTCCGCAGTGGCTTCGAGCTTGTCCGCCGCGAGGAAGAGCGCGATGTTCAGGTAGTGCGCGAAGGCGTTGTTTGCGGGGGAGTCGAGGATGAGCGCGCCGGTTGCGGGCGAAGCGATCCTGCCCGCCCAGTTGTTGCGCCCGTAGTAGGCGTCGCCGCGCGGCCAGAAGCCGTGGAAGCGGATGGATTCGATTCTGCCGAGCCTGCCGGAGAGGATCGTTTCCTTGATGCGGCGGATGTTGCGGTCCGCCATGTGCTGGAATCCGACCGTGACGGAGAGTTCAGGGCGCGCGTTTGCGGCGTCGATCATGCGGTCGACGGACGCCGTGGTGGTCGAGACTGGTTTCTCCACCAGTACGTTCACGCCGTGCGCCAGCGCATCGCGCGTCATGGGCTCATGGAACTCGATTCCAACCGGGAGACCGACGAGCGCGAGATCGGGGATGGCGTCGTACATGGACGCGGTGTCCGGGAAGATGCGCACGCCGCGTTGTTTGAGAAGGGCGACTTCCTCCGGGGCTTTCTCCGGGGAACGGACTACGGCGGCGGTCCAGTCGACTTTGCCCTCGTCCTGCAGGCGGATGAAATGGCGGATGTACATGCTGGCGAACCCGCGGACGCCCACGACGGCGACTTTCGGAAGAGACATGGGGGAAACTCCTGTAGATTTATGTGTTTGATATTTTTGGACTTGCGTTCAGAAACGAATGATCGTGCCGTCGTCCGCCGCCTGGCGCGTCAGCAGGCACGCGCGGGTCAGGTCGAGCGACTGCCGCGTGTCTACGAGGCAGTCCCGGCGTCCCTCCAGCAAGAAGACGAAATCGGAGAAGATCTTCCGATCGGGCACGTCGGGTTCGATTGTGCGTTGTCCGGCGGCATCGATGAGGATGATGTGTCCGTCGCGCACCTCGATCACGCCGGAGGTGCCGGCGACGCGGACGCGGTCGTCTCCATGGGAGGGCGCGGCGGCGGGGCGGAGGTATTCGATGCTTGCCTCGGCGAGCGCGCCGGACTTCATCGTGAAGATCGCCTGCGCGGCGATCTCCATGGAGCCGTTGCCGAAATTGTCCTCGCTGGTCTGCGTGGCGGCGGCGGTGGCGAATCCGCTGTCCGCGAACCACATGATCCAGTCGAGCGCATGGCTGCCGACCCACGGGATGGTCCCGCCGTAAGTTTCGCGTTTTTTGTAGAAGTCGGGGCGCGTGCCGAGCCGGTAGGATTTCTGGGCGTAGATGAGCTTGACTTTTCCGATTGCGCCCCCGGCGACGAGGCGGTGCGCGTGGTACATGGCGGGATCGTAGCGGAGCCCGACCATGGAGACGAGCTTGCTTGAGCTGGTCTTCAGTGCGTCTTCGATGGCGTTGAGGGAATCAAGCGTGAGCGCGATCGGTTTTTCGCAGAAGATATGAATGTTCCGGCGGGCGGCCTCCACGCACATTTCCGCGTGCAAGTCGTACTTGCCGTCGATGCAGACGATGTCCGGTTTTTCCCGGTCCAGCATCTCGCGCCAGTCGTCGACGACGCGAGGAGAAAAACCGCATTTCGCGGCGTTTTCGATCAGGGGCGCGGGCGAATCCTCCGGGCATCCGGGGGAGACGGCGGCGAACTCAATCCCGGGGATTTCGTTCAGGCTCTCGAAGACATAGCAGGAATGTCCCCTCATGCCGATCATGCACAGTTTCATGGCGTCGCTCCGGTTTTGCATTGGTTGTTTCAGCTCTTTCTTCAATGTATCACGCCAGAGGAAAAAGTCAAACCGTTTTTCCGGCATCCTGAGATTTTTTTGCGGAAAAAACGCTTGACAAGCGCGGGAAATGGTGGTATAGTAATCGCATTATGGAAAAGAACACGTTCAAACACTTCTTTGATTGGCGCTGGTGCTGGCGGTGAATCCGTCTGGACCGGGTCTTTTACGTCGTTTTTCCAGAACACAACCCGAAAGTCAAGGCGGATCGAACAGAACGTTTGGTCCGCTTTTTTTTAACCCGCGGCAGCCCGGAAACAAGAGGCTGTCAAATTCAGGAGCAAGAACTATGAAACACGAAACCGCAAACGCCGGAAACGCCGTCCAACCGAACTGCGACCACATCCCGTACAAGATCTACCTTTCCGAGGATGAACTCCCGAAAGCGTGGTACAATGTCCGTGCCGACATGAAGAACAAGCCGGCTCCGCTCCTGAATCCTGCGACGAAACAGCCCGTGACCGCCGAGGAGCTCGGGCATGTGTTCTGCGACGAACTGGTGAAACAGGAACTCGACGACACCACGCAGCTGATTCCGATCCCGGACGAGGTGTTCGATTTCTACAAGATGTACCGTCCGTCGCCTCTGGTGCGCGCGTATTTTTTGGAAAAGGCTCTGAAAACGCCCGCGAAAATCTATTACAAGTTCGAGGGCAACAACACGTCCGGCAGCCATAAGCTGAACTCCGCCATCGCACAGGCGTACTATGCGAAGAAACAGGGGCTGAAGGGCGTCACGACCGAGACCGGGGCAGGGCAATGGGGCACAGCGCTTTCCATGGCGTGCGCGTTCTTCGGACTCGACTGCCACGTGTACATGGTGAAATGCTCCTACGAACAGAAGCCGTTCCGCCGCGAGGTCATGCGCACTTACGGCGCGGACGTCACGCCGTCTCCTTCGGAAACGACCGAGGCAGGACGCCATATCCTGAAAATGTTTCCCGGCACCACGGGCAGCCTCGGATGCGCGATTTCCGAGGCAGTGGAGGCGGCTGTCACGCACGAGGGGTACCGCTACGTGCTCGGCTCCGTCCTTTCGCAGGTCCTGCTGCACCAGAGCATCATCGGACTGGAAACGCAGACCGCGCTCCGCAAGTTCGGCATCAAGCCGGACATCATCATCGGCTGCGCCGGCGGCGGATCCAACCTCGGCGGCCTGATTTCCCCGTTCATGGGCGAAAAGCTCCGCGGCGAGGCGGACTACCGCTTCATCGCGGTCGAACCGGCGTCCTGCCCGAGCCTCACACGCGGCACGTTCGCCTACGATTTCTGCGACACCGGCAGGATCTGCCCGCTCGCGAAGATGTACACGCTCGGCTGCGGCTTCATCCCGTCCGCCAACCATGCGGGCGGACTGCGCTACCACGGCATGAGCTCGATCCTGTCCCAGCTGTACCACGACGGTCTTATGGAAGCCGTCTCCGTGGAGCAGACCTCCGTGTTCGCCGCTGCGAAGACGTTCGCGCGTACCGAAGGCATCCTGCCCGCGCCGGAGAGCAGCCACGCGATCCGCGCCGCCATCGACGAGGCGGAGAAATGCCGTGAGACCGGCGAGGCGAAGACTATCGTGTTCGGACTGACCGGAACCGGTTATTTCGACATGGTCGCGTACCAGAAGTTCAACGACGGCGAGATGGACGACTACATCCCGACCGACATCGAGCTCGAAAAGAGTTTCGCCACCCTGCCGGAGATGAACTGACAGAACCATCTTCCTCCACGCACGAGCGGAAGCTGCGCTTTCCGTATGCAAAAAACACTTCCTCTTTCCCGCGACAGTTCAGGCTTTCGCGGGCTTTTTCTTCAGATTAAAAGTGAGTTGAACAGCCTCAAAAAAAAGAATAGCAGTTAATCATCTTTGCGATTTGATTTCAAAGTGTTAAAGATGATTAGCAACTGACGTGTTTTTTTGAAAATTATATTTGAAAAAACTGTTTTGATGAGTTATATTATTTACTGAAAAGATAAACAATCCCTGGTATTTCTAAGAGGGAAACAACCCACAATCGTCCGACTTCAGGAGAGCCGGGCAGAATAGAGACAGGACCACATGAAACACATTCTTCCAATCCTTGCCGTCGCGCTTCTCGGCGCAGCCACCTCCGTTTTTGCAGAGACACTTGATTTTAATGGGTTTACGATTGAAACAACACCATATCAGAATGAGAACAATCAAGGTATGGGTTCGGGCAGCTACTACACGATTACAATGAAAAACAGCGGAAGCCTCTATATCACAAATGTGTTTGACACTGCGGGGGATGGTCTGTCTGGACAGGGTGAATTGTTAACCAATTCCCAATATGGCATCACCCACTATGGATATATTGATTCCACGGGGGTTCATGATTTCTCTATCGGCGACACAAGCAGAATTGATCCTTTTGACGGGTATACCTATACCACATACGGGGCTGATCCTGAAAACCCGAATGGTGCATGGAAACAGCTTTCCATTGACGTTGCACGTGACGGATATTTCCTTGGTAATTTTGAGGCTGGCGCCGAGGTTCAGGTCTATTTCGCCCGTAAAGATTCGGATGGAAACATTCTCAAGTGGATTTCGACCGGCACACCTCAGGATGGGGTATATGGCAGCAGAGCGTTAGGACGCGGAGACGCTGCTGATCAAAACTTGCCTGTGGGGCAGCTGTATTTCCCCGGACAGGGCGAAAAACAGATTAATTTCGGCATCATTGCTTCGACCACGAGAAGTACCGGCGGCGGAGATAAGACTTTCGGCTCCCCGCTCCCCGGCGGGCTTCAGATCGCGCTGATCGCCGGACTCTTCGGTCTTGGATTCTGGTATATCCGCCGCAGAAAAGCCACTGTTGCCTGAACCATTTCCTGTGAACACGTTTTTGAACGGTCATAGATGAAATCCGCCCCGGTTGGAAAACTGACCGGGGCTTTTTTTTGAAACACGGAAAAAGCATCGGGAAGACGGTCCCATAATGCAGGCTTGAGGGGATAATGAAAAAGACAAAAACAGTTCTGTCCATCATTCTTATATCTGTCGTTCTGCTCGCGTGTCTCGGTTTCCTGGGGTATTTCGGGGTCAAGACTTTGCGCCGGAGCCATCTGCGGGTTTCCGCCCGGGAAGCGTTTGCTGCAGGGGACTGGAAGAAGGCGGAAAAGCTTTTGACCGAATATGTCGGGAAGGATCCCGACAGCGAGGAGGATTTCGTCCGCCTGGCACAGGTCTACCGCCACTTCGGCAACACAGAAGAGGAGATGCACTGCTGGTACAAGGCTAGCACGCTGAATCCGCTCAAGCCGGAGTACTGGGACAATTACACCGGATGCGCAATGAACGCCCGGGACTTTACGCATCTTTACACGACACTGAACCGCAAGACGTTTTTAAGCGCGGAGCTGGCTCCGAAGGATAAGATGCTGTACCTCGTCAGCGCTGTCATGACGGGCAGGCTCAAGGAGGCTGAAAAATATTATGAAGAGATGCACGAGGCGGATCCGGAGGCATTCCAGCAGGATGATCTCGGACGATATGCGGAATTCTTGGTAAAAAGAGGCAAAAGCAACGGGACCGAACGCTCGGCGTTTATTGAACAAGGCACCTGTTCGGACGATCCCTTTGTCCGGCTGGAATCCATCCTGTTTTATCTCGGCGCCCTCCAGTCTTCCGGCAGGGATGCGGATTTCGTTGATGAACAGATGGAAACGATGTTGAAGGAGGCAGCGCATTTGAACCGGTTTGCCGGGACTCCGTATCTGGCGAACTATTACTTTTCCCGGGCGAGGTTCAGTTCCGTGATTGAGACCGCCGAACCTTATCTTGCGGACATTGCTAGCATTCCGCTGTCGGTTACCTTTGCGGACAGTTGCGTGTACGAGGCACAACCGGAGAAACTGAAGCAACTTGCCGACCGTTACCACACCCTCGGTTCAAGGCATAGAATCCTGGCGTCCTATTTCGACGCGCTGTACCTTTTCAGTCAGAACCCGGAGAAAAAAGAAGAACTTGCCGGAGCCATGCAAAAGGTCGGCGGCGTCGTTCATACGGACCTGGCAAATCTGATCAATCTTCAGATCGCGCTCAACAACGACATTTTGGAGAAGATTTGCACGACCTTCGAGACGATCATGAAGAATGCGCTGTTCCCCAGCGTGCAGGAACGGGCGCGTGTCGCGGTCCATCAGTATCTGTGGAACACGGTCAATGAGAATCCGGCTCTCACCGATGACCCGCGGGTGGCAAAACTCGTGCAGCTCCTCGCTTCGTCCGGCGACAAGGATCCTTTCCTGATGCGGATTACGGTTTCCGATTTGTACAGGAGAAATTTGCTGACCCGGCAGATCATTCAGGAAAATCTGGATGCGTTTCCGGACGATCCGTATCTTCTGCAGACCGCCGCCGAGTTCGAGCTCTTCAACGACGATCCGGAAAAGTGCCTCGAATATGTCGAACGGTTCTATGCTCTGGAAAATGAGGAGCGTTCCGTCACGTTCGATCTCCTGCATATGCTCGCGCTGGAGCTGTCGGGACAGATCGACGAAGCCGCACAGGAATACGCCGCTCTGGTCGACAAAGCCCAAACGAACCAGGGGTTCCTCTATCGCTACTTCGATTTCTGCTCCAGGTACGAACGCCGGGCGGAACTGTCGAAGATGGCGGACCGTCTGGACGCCTCGACCGTGCCGGAACTCAAGGCGCTGGCTCCGTTCTTCCGGGCGGAGGAATTGTTCCTCCAGGATAAGACGGAGGAAGCGCTTTCCCTGCTCGAAACTGCAAAGACGGAACAGGCGGACTTCGCGCTTTATGCGGCGGACAAGTTCAGCTCCTGCGGCAGGGTGGACCAGGCGCTTTCACGCTTCCTCGCGCTGGTCGGCAGGCATCCCGAGCAGCGGCTGATCCTCGCCAATATCGCCGAGCTTCAAATGGTCGCAGGAAAGAAAGCGGAAGCTCTTTCCTATGCGAAACAAGCGTGGGAAACGGACCAGGATGACGGGATCGGTCAGTTTATCTATGCACAAATGCTCGCGGCAAACGGGCGTTATCAGGACGCGGAAAGAGTCCTCAGGATACCGAATCGTGCGGTCGAACTGCCGGAGGCTGTCAAAGTCCTGTGGACGGACATCATGCTCCATTGCGTCAGGGAAGACCTGGCAAACGGGCAATTCCGGCGTGCGCTTGACCTGGCAAACCATTATCTGATCCTCTTCCCAGAGGATTCCGCGTTTCTGGAACTCAAGGCGGAAGCGGAGCAGAAGCTCAAAAAAGGATCGGAATCCTGAGCCTGCCGCCGCGCAATAGAGTTTTACTGGTACACGAAGGCTGAACCGAAACAGCAATCAAGCCGGACCCGGAACAAAATCCGAACCCGGCTTTCCTTATCTGTAGTTCTGTCGCGCCGTCACGCGATGAAGCGTTTCAGCTCGTTGATGAGCTCGTTCATTTTCAGCGGCTTTGCGATATGTCCGTCCATGCCCGCCTTCAGGGACTTTTCCTTGTCTTCCTCGAAGGCGTTGGCGGAGAATGCGAGTATTTTCAGCTTGTCTCCGCCCGGGAGTTTGCGGATGATGGACGTCGCTTCGTATCCGTCCATCACCGGCATCTGGATGTCCATCAGCACGAAATCGTAGGCATCAATCCCGTTTTCACGAATCATGTCGACCGCGAGCCGTCCGTTCAGGGCGGTTTCGACGGTCAACCCCTGATGCTGAAGCTGCAGCACGCCGATCTTGAGGTTGAGTTCGTTGTCGTCGACCAGCAGGACTTTTTTGCCTTTCAGCGAGAATTCCTTTCCTTCCGCGGACGTCCGGTCCGGAACCGCGGGCGCGGGAGCTTTCCCTTCGGCGGTCCTGAAATCCACCTGGATGACGAACTCGGTTCCTTGCCCCTTCTTCGAAGAGACGGAGATTTTGCCGCCCATCATGTCCACAAGATTCTTCGTGATTGCCATTCCGAGGCCGGTTCCCTGAATGCCGGAAACCGTGGAATTTTCTTCCCGCGTAAACGGATCGAAGATCGTTTTTGCGAACTCCTCGGTCATGCCGATGCCGTTGTCTTGAATCCGGAATTCGAACGCGCCGCAGCCCGCTTTCGCCGAGGGCTTCTGTGCGATCCGCAGGGCGACCGTCCCGCCCGGATGCGTATACTTGATGGCGTTGGAGATCAGGTTGAGCAGCACCTGGTTGAGGCGCAGCTTGTCGCAGTACACGAAGTCGTTCCGGACCTCCGCCGTGTCAACGCTGAAATCGAGCTGTTTTGCCTGGATGTCCGCATGGACGATCTCCCGGAGCACGCGAAGAATCTCCGTCAGGGATTCTTCCTTCTCGTTCAGCTTCATTTTGCCGGATTCGATGCGGCTCATGTCCAGGACGTCGTTGATCAGCGAGAGCAGGTGTTCCGAGGACTGCGCGATGGTCGACAGATAGTCCTGGACGCGCTCCTTGTCGTCGATATGGCTGATGGCGAGCCCGGTGAATCCGATGATCGCGTTCATCGGGGTGCGGATGTCGTGGGACATGTTGCTCAGGAACGCCGTCTTGGCGCGGTTCGCGTCCTGCGCCATCTGCAACGCGTCTTCGAGCTGTTTCCGCAGTTCGACCTCCTGCCGCCGCTGTTTTTCGATGGTTTCGGAATGTTCCTTCAGTTTCCGGTTCACCTCCGCAAGTTTCTGGTTCGCCCCGGCAAGTTTCTGGTTCGCCCCGGCAAGCCTCTGGTTCAGGATGCCCAGTTTGTGGTTGCTGATCCTGACGCCGACCAGCCTCGTAGTCAGTGCGGCGAGGATCGCGACCAGGACGATTGCCAGTTTGATATGCTCCCGGAGGAAATCCATCACGGAATAGGTGTAAATCTTCCCCGCGTAGGAATACGACTTCTTGTTGATAAAATCGGGGTCAAGCATCGTCAGTCCGCGGTTCATCAGCAGCATGAGGCCGATGTTGCCGTCCGCGAACGCCATGCGGAACGTGAAACCGTTCTTGGCGCGCACGGTCTGGAGAGAATGGTATTTGCCGGGCTTCAGAAGGGCTTCGGACCTGAGACCGTTCAGGAATGTCCCGTCCGACGTCCCGTTCAGCAGTCCGTCGAGGCATCCCCGGATGTCGTCGTAGAACACGATTTCCGAGTCCGGAAACGAATCCCTGGAGTAGTAATACTGCATCATGTTGCTCTTGTTGACGCCGATCCGTTTGCCTTTGCCGTCCCCGACATCGTTCAGAAACGCCAGGTCGCTTGTCAGCGTCGCCAGGATTTTCCCGCCCATGATCCGGTAATCCTGTCTGACCGAATTACTGATGTAGGCGGGGAACATGAGGTCGATCTCTCCCGATTCGACCGCCCGGTATCCTTCTTCCTGGTCGTCGAAACAGATGAATTCCACATCCAGCAGCTCTTTCAGGTTCAGGCCCTTTACGATTTCCTTTATCGCTTCGATGCCCGCGCCGGACGGTTCGCCGTTTTCGTCCTTTGTGGAGAAAGGAAGGTATTTGTCGAAAAAGCCGATGCGCAGCACTTCGTGGTCCGCGATCCAGGTCTTTTCCTCGTCCGTCAGCGTATGGCTCAGGACCGTGTCGGAAAAGTAGCGTTCCTCCAGCCGCGTGAGATAGTAAATGTCGTTGCCGATCACCTTGTCCAGCGCGGAATTGATGTCTTCGATCAGATCCGGCCGCTCCTTGTTCGCGACCAGGTAATAGGCGGACGTCCCGATTTTCTCGATTGCCGAGAGCTCGCGTTTCGCCATCATGCTGACTTCCAGGTCGAGGTCGATCTTTCCGGCAAACAGGTCGGCCTCCTTCTTCGGAATGGAATCGTATTCGATAATTTTGAACTCGACGTTCTTCTTTTTGCACCACTGTCTCAGGAGGTCGGTCGTGATCGTCCCGCTCGTGGATCCGACCGTCTTTCCGTTCATGGACGCGAAATTGCCGGGCGTGACGGACGTGTTGTTATTCAATGCGTACAGGTAGTAGTACTCGTTTCCCATCGCCTCGTCCGGGTACAGGAACACTTTTGCGCGTTCCTCCGTGTAGCTGATGTCGTAGAAGAGATCGACTTCCCCCGCGAGAAGCTTTTCCGCGCATTCGGAAAAACTGTCGCACGGGACATATTCGATATCCCAACCGGCGTAGGTCCCGACCATCTGGATGTAGTCGAACGCGTAGCCGGAGTACGGTCTGTTGTTCTCGTCGACCATCATCAGCCTATCGAAATGCGTGTAGGGGACCCGGACGACTTTCCTCGTCCCATGGTCCGCGCCGGAAAGCGTCCCGGAGAACAGCAGGAGCATCATGCAGAACAGCATGACCGTCCGGTGAAAACGTACTTTGAATAATCCCGGATGATGGTTGTGTGTCATTGTCAGTCTCATTAAGGCTTGAATCCTGCGTCAGGGCCGTTTGCAAATTCCCGTTCAGTTGAACAGACCGGAGAGTTTGTCTATGGTCAGCGGCTTCAGGAGGATCCCCGTGAATCCGTGTCTTGCGTATGTCTTCCGCGCCTCGGTGTCGGCGGTGACGGCGTAGACGGGAATATCCTTAAAGCGTTCGTCCGCGCGGATCTTCGCGACCAGCTCCCTGCCGTTCATCTTCGGCATCCACATGTCGGTCAGGACCAGGTCGAACGGCTTGTCGGAAGCCTGGATCTTCTCCCACGCGTCCTGCCCGTCGACGGCGGTCGCGACATTGCGCAGTCCGATCCTTGTGAGAAGCGCCTTCAGGACGGCGAGGTTCAGCGGGACGTCGTCGACGACCAGCATGCGGCAGCTCCGCATGCGCTGCTTCGCGAGAAGCGCGTTCGCACAGTTCTTCGCATTTTCGATATCTTTCCTGACGTCCGCAGGCTTTTTGTCAGCATCAGGGGCTTTAACGGCGAACTTCACGTTACGCAATTCCAGCGTGAACGTGGAGCCTTTCCCGAGTTCGGAAACAAACGACAGATCGCCGCCCATCCGGGATGCGAACTGTTTGCAGATGGCAAGTCCGAGTCCGGTCCCTTTGATCTTCGCATTCGAGTCGACCTGCACGAACGGATTCATCAGTTTGTCTTTTGCCTCATCCGGGATGCCGCACCCCGTATCCGAGACGGAGAGCACGAAAACGCCGCCGTTCTCCCCGCCCAGCTTGTTCCAGAAGGAGGCGCGGACGCGGATCTCCCCGTGTTCCGTGAACTTGACGGCATTGCCGATGAGGTTGAAAAGGATCTGGCGGATGCGCTGCGGATCGACTTCAAGCAGCGGCAGAGGACCGTATTCCTCCTTCAGCGCGACGTCGCTGTTCCTGGTCGTCACATCGAAGGAGTGGAGCACGGCGGAAGCGATCTCGCGGACGTCGGTGAGCTCCGGCTTGATGTCCATCTTGCCGGATTCGAGCTTGGAGAGGTCCAGCACGTCGTTGATGAGCTGGAGCAGGGTCTGGCCGCTGGTGGAAATGGCGGACAGCGCCTTGTTCCGCTCGTCCTGGTCGTCGATGCCGTCAAGCAGGAGCTCGGTGTAGCCGATGATGGCGTTGAGCGGCGTGCGGATGTCGTGGGACACGGACGAGAAGAAAAAGCTTTTTGCATTGTTCATCTCCAGGATCTTCGCCTTTTCCGACGCCAGTCTCAGCTCGCGATTGCGCAGGATGGAGATCAGGCTGTACAGGATCCCCAGCGAGACCAGAAGCAGGGTCATTTCGACGACCGCGCTGCAGAGCATGGAGACGTTCAGCGAGCCGAGTTTTTGGATGATCTGTTCCTTTTCGGCGCTGTCGTTCCCGGCGATCAAGGTCATGCACTCGTAAATGGTGGACTTGGCGCTTTCGAACGAGGACTGGCGCACCCACATCAGGGAGGCGAAGATGATGGTGACGACAAGGGAATTCCAGACCACCATGGAGCGTCCGAAGCGGTGCTGGTGTCCCTCCTTGAAAACTCTGTGGTAGAGAAGGAAGCCCAGGATGCACCAGACGGCGAGGAGCAGATAGGACGGCGCCGCCATGACGCTGCCCGTGATGTAATTCGGGATCACCAGCAGGAGGCAAAAGAAGATCGAGAAGACCACGCCGACCAAACCGGAGCCCTTGATGAAGTAATGCCTGTATTTTTCGCTGTTGTCGCGAATCCTGAACGCCGCCGCGGACGTATAACCGTACGCGATCGCCGCGCCGATGCTGGAGACGTCCACGGGCCAGCCGATGGCGGTGCGGCCGAAGAACGGGATCACGCATGAGATGCCGACGATGAAGAGGATGGCGTTTCTGGGGATCCCGGCGGCGTTGAGCGCTCCCAGCTGTTTCGGGAGGATATTCGATTTGTACATGGCGTGCATGAGGCGGCTGATCGCGACGATCGACGCGATGATGCCCGTGATCTGGCCCGCGATCATCAGCGTGCTCATCAGTGCGACGCCCCGCCGTCCCAGGAGATGTTCCGCCGAGGCGAACACGGGCACGCTTTTGATGCCGGAAAGGCTCGGCAGTTCCCTGATGTACTCGATCCAGGACCGGTGGTCGGCGTCCAGCGTGATGACCGGCAGAAGAGCCAGGAGGAGATAGACGGCGGAGGAAAGGACGATTGCGACGGTCAGGATGGCAAACGTTTTTTCCCGATGGAACCGGAACTCCCCCGAAGAGTGCGTGATCGCCTCGAACCCGACGAACGCCCAGGGCATGAGCGCCAGAATGCGCGAAATCTGCATGATGGGGTTGACGTCGTCCATGAACGCGGGCGCCATTGCCGCCATGCCGCCTTTGTGGTGTGCGAGCGCGAAGAAAAAGAAGAAAAAAACGCCGGCGGCGAGAATGGCGGCGAAGACGATCTGCGTAATCACGGCGAGCTTTTTGCTCAGGAGGCAGATCCCGCCGCAGACAAGGATCAAGATGATGGCGAGCACCGCCTCGCCGAAATACACGTCGAATCCCGCGACGGTGTAATGGAAGCCGAACTGGAGGACATCGCCGAGCGTGAAGCGCACGATCAGGATCATGGCCGTGGCGTTCGCCCAGAGGATGGCGATGTAGGTCAGCCAGAGGAACCATGCGACGACGAAGCCGTGGTCTTCGCCGAACACCCTCTGCGCGAAGGTCGCCGCGCCGCCGGGGCCGGAATAGCGGTTCGTCAGGCGATGGTAGTTGACGGCGAATATCCCCATCGCCAGCGCGCCGAAGAGTACGCCGATCACGGTGCCGAGAGGACCCGCGCCGGGCAGGAACGTCGTCCCGGGCATCACGAACGCGCCCCAGCCGACCGCGTAGCCGAAGGAAAGCGCAATCGCGCCCAAAGTTGACAGATAACGAGTGAGTCCGCCGGATGATGGGTTCAATTCTTCCGTTTTCAAAACCATTCCTCCAATCTATTACAATAGTTGGTTTGGAAACAACCTCGTTCAGTTGAATATCCCGGACAGTTTGTCAACGGTCACTGGTTTCAGGAGCAGCCCCGTAAAACCGTGCTCGACGAACAGTTTCTGTTCTTCGATGTCGGCAGTGACGGCATAAACGGGAAGCCCCTTGAAGCGTTCGTCCGCGCGAATCTTCGCGACGAACTCCCTGCCGTCCATCTCCGGCATCCAGATGTCGGTCAGGATCAGCTCGACCGGCTTTTCCGACGTCTGGAGTTTTTCCCACGCGTCCTTGCCGTCTGGTGCTGTCACGACGTCGCGGATACCGATCTTCGCGAGGAGCGCCTTCAGGACCGCGAGGTTCAGCGGGACGTCGTCCGCGATGAGGGTGCGACACTTCCGTTCCGGCATGTTGTTCGTCACTGCGATCGGGGCGCTTTTCTGCTTTTTCTCCGCGGGCGGCGCGGCTTTCTGTTCCCCGTCCGTCTTCATTTCCGAGGGCGGCGCGGCTTTCTGTTCCCCGTCCGTCTTGTTCTCCGTATCAGCCTCCCTGCGCTTGATGCGCTCGCGGATGAGCTCCTGTCCGGCGGAGACCTTCTTGTTCGTCTCCGGCGAACGCCGGGCGCTCTTCACGTCGCGCAGTTCGAGCGTGAACGTGGAGCCTTTGCCGAGTTCGGAGACGAACGAGAAATGGCCGCCCATGCGTGCCGCGAGCTGCCTGCAGATGGTGAGGCCGAGTCCGGTCCCCTTGGTCTTCGCGTCGGCGCCGGCCTTCGCGAACGGACTCATGAGCTTTTCCTTCTCCTCGTCCGGGATGCCGCACCCGGTGTCCGAGACGGAGAGCGTGAAGACGCCCTTCTCGTCGCCGATGTCGTTCCGGAACACGGCGCTGACGCGAATTTCTCCGTGTTCCGTATACTTGACGGCATTGCCGATGAGGTTGAAAAGGATCTGGCGGATGCGCTGCGGGTCGACCTCGAGCAGCGGCAGGGGGCCGAAATCCTCCTTCAGCTCCACGTCGGTGTTCATGACGGACACGTCGAACGAGTGCAGCACGGAGGATGCGAGTTCGCGGACGTCCGTGAGCACGGGCGTGATGACCATCCTGTCGGATTCGAGCTTGGAGAGGTCCAGCACGTCGTTGATGAGCTGGAGCAATGTCTGGCCGCTGGTGGAGATGGCGGACAGCGCTTTGGAACGTTCCTGTTCGTCCGCGATCCCGCAGATGAGCAGTTCGGAGTAGCCGATGATGGCGTTGAGCGGGGTGCGGATGTCGTGGCTGACCGCCGAAAAGAAGAAGCTCTTGGCGCGTTCCGCCTCAATCTCCTTGTCGAGCGCGGCATGCAGATCGCTGTCGGTGAGCTTGCGGTCCAGCGCGGCTTCGAGCACCTCGCGGCAGCGGATGAAGAAGTCTTTTTCATGCGTGCCGAGGGAACGGTGCGCGGCGTAGGAAATGCCGAGGTTGCCCCAGCTTTTTCCGCGGACTTCCAGCGGGACGAGCACGAGAGTCTCGCACGGCGGAAGATGAACGCCGGGGGAACGCTTCTCGTAGGCGCTGACGATCAGGCTGCGGCTGCTGCCGCTGAACTCGCAGATGCCTTCGTCCTGGAGCTGGTTGAGGAAGACGGAGAGTTCGTCGAGCTTTGCCTCGGTGCGTTTTTCGAGGACGCCTCCGTTCTTGAAGAGCGTGTATTCCGGATCCATGAAGGCGACGCCGTCCTGCTGGTCGTACTGCGCGATGTAGACGGCGTCGGCGGAGAGGCGTTTCAGGATAATGCTCAGGACATGGATCGGACTGGAAATGACGTTTTCGGACTGGAGCGCGAAGAGCGACTGCGCGATGGCCTCGGCGTTCTCGTGGAGCTCGTGTGTCTCCGTCATGTCGATCGCGCATTCGAGGATGTACTGCGGATCGCCGTTTTCGTCGCGGATCGTCTGCGTCTTGATCGCGAAATACTTGCCGTCGCGCCGGTGGAGCAGGAACGACTGCGAATCGTGCTCGGGATGGCGCAGCGGGCATTTCTCCGGGGGAGAGTCGTACTGGCAGACGAAGTCGCGGCATTTGCATCCGACGACGTGCTGGAGATCGTTTCCGAACGCCTTGAGCGCGGCGGAGTTCGCGGTCACGATCTCCCCGTCCGGCTTGAAGAGCAGAAGCGGGACGGCGGCGCTTTCGAAGATTTCCGAACGGAGTTTCTCCTCGGCGACGGCCTTGAACATGGTCTCCTGGCGCTTGTTGCGTTCGCGGCAGATCAGGATCACGTCGGCGGCCTCGTGCACGCTTCGGAGGATGCGTTCGGAGAAGCGCTCCTGTGCCTGCCGCAAGAAATCGAATCCGATGAAGCCGAACAGCTCGTTATTCTCGTCGCGGAGCGGCGTGATGATGAGCGACTGGACCTTCTGCATCTGGAGCCAGGAGCACGTGACGGGGTTGATCTGGTGCACATCGGGGGCGAGGTAGTCCTCGCCTTTTTCGAGTGCCTCGCAGACGTCGGGGAACATGTGGATGTCGTACACGCCCTGGAATTTGCGGTCGATCCCCTCGGCGCACCATTCGTAGGCGAGATTCCAGCGCGCCTCGCCGTCCTCGTTTTTGTAGCTGTAGTAAATGAAGCAGCGGTCGGCGTCGATGTATTTGCCGACTTCCTCGATGCTCGGGACGATCGCGTCCTGGTCGGGCGGCATCGCGAGGATGGACTTGAGCGATTTGGCGAAGAACGTCTCGGCTTCCTCGGCGTTGACGGCGCGCTGATATTCGCCCTGAAGCTGTTCGTTGATCTGGATCACCTTGTTGGTCTGGAGACGGAGCTCCGTGATGTCCTCCGCCACGCAGAACAGCACCAGGCGACCGTCCGGCAGGGACATCGGGCCGCGGCGGTAGAGGAACGTGTGCTCCACGCCGTCCGGGAAGACGCAGACGAGCTCCTCGAAGATCATCTTTTTCTCGCGCACGGCCTCCTTGTCGGCCTTGCGGAGGCGCTGCGCGATCTCCGGCGCGAAAAGGTCTGCGCTGTTCATTCCCGCGACTTCCGACTGGTCCTTGTGGAACAGTTTGGCGTAAGCGTCGTTGCAGCGGATGCAGCGGTAGTCGTTCTCGACGTCCTTGATGGCGCACGGGATGGGCATGATCTCGAAGATGTTGTTCACGAAATCGAACTCGCGGTTGATCCGGGAGTTCGCCGCACTGAGGTCGCTATAGGTCTTCTGGCGTTCCAGCGCGTTCTCCAGGATCTTCACGCTCGTCTGGATGAACTCCTTTTCGCTTTCGGAGAGGATGCGTTTCTTCGCATAGCCGATCGCCAGCGACCCGAAGATGTCGTCGTTGCAGACGACCGGCATGGAGTACGTCGTGGTCGGCTGCCATGCGCCGTTCTCCGCGTCCAGCACGGCGTACATGCGGAGGATCTCAAGCGGAGCATGTTCGTCGATCTCGAACGGTTCCAGGGAGACGACGCGCTTGGTGAAATAGTGGAAATCGTCCAGATCGGCGACGACCCGTTCGCAGGGGGTCGCGGGATCGAGGTGAGCATGGCAGTCCGGCTCGACGATCGCCTGGCCGACCGCCTCGTCAACGCGGATCAGGTGGCAGAAGTCCGCGTCGAGGCGTTTGCGGATGACCTCGATCACTTTCTGCGGATGGGAGACCGCCTCGTTGGTCTGAAGTGCGAGCAGGGCTTCGGCCAGAGCCTCGTTGTTGCGCTGTTTCTCCGTGGTGTCGGTCACGTCCTGGGACATGCCGAAGATGCAGGTATTACCGTCCAGGCCGGAGATCCTGAGCTTGGTCGTCAGGAAACTGCACGGCTTCCCGTTCGCGTCGAGCGTGTTCTCGATATACGAATTGGCGGTGTCGGCGGAAAGCGTCCTGCTGTCGTCTTCCTCAATGTGATGCGCGGTGACCTCGTCGAAGATCTCGGCGTCCTTGTTGCCGACCACTTCCGCGACCGTGTTCCGGCTGGCATAACGCGAGAACGCGATATTGCAGTCCACATAACGCTGCGAGCGAGCGTCCTTGATGTAGAAAAGCATCGGGATGTTGTCCAGCACCTTGCGGAGGAACGAGTTCGCGCGACCGCGCTGGCGGATCAGGAACGTCACGAGGGCGAGCAGGGACAGGAAAAATCCGGCGTATCCGCAGAGCTGGTAGAAGAACAGGTGCTTGTACTGTTCCGTGAGGTTTTTGCGGTAGTCGGACAGGAATTTCTCCGCGTCGTTCAGGCTCCTGTCGATGGACGCATAGATGTGGTCCTTGTACGTGAGATAGTTCAGACCGAAGATGATGTTCTGCGCGATCTCCTTCCGCTCTTCGGGCGGCGCGGACTTCTCATCCTCCGGCAGGATGTAGTCGCGCACCTCGGGCGGACAGTTCGGATCGGCGAGCTCCTTGTCGCTGATGACCAGGCGCATGGCGTGGTATTCGAGGTTCATCAGCTCCACGGAATACAGCATGGCGTTCTCCATGTCGCGCTGCACGTCCAGCCCGTTCGGCAGGTCCTTCACCTTTTCCAGACCCTTGTCGCGGCTCCGGTCCACCTTCGCTTCCTTGAAGAAAAGGTCACGGAAAACGTAGTTCCCCGTGATGACGTAGCGTTCCGCGGCGTTTGTCATGGCGTCCGAGCCGTGGCGGATCAGGTTGCCCGCCTCGTTGCAGTCCATGAAATAGTCGTGCGTCCGTTTCGTTTCCTCGGTGTTGCGGTTCATCCTGTTCAGGTTGAAAAAGAGGAAGCCGAGCAGAGATAATGTCAGAAGGCTGAGGACAAGAATCGTTGTCTTCGCCCTGTTTGCCGGATTCATATTTTGTTTCAAAGCAGGCTCCTTGAGCTCAAAGAAAGTGGTTTGGGTTCACGTGCATCACAATAATATAATCATGCGAGAAAAAAAATCAAGCGAATATTTTAAATATAGTCTTCTCCTCATGCGGAATGAATGCCATGTTTTTTTGAGGAACGGAGTTTTTAATTTGACATGGCTGGCGTAAGGAATTGAGGAGAATATAGAAGTTTTTCCCGGATGTTATGCCTGCATGGTAAAAAGCTGTTATGATTTCAAAAAAACGGCGAAAAAAGCGCCCGCGGAAGGTTTCGGCTTTCGCGGGCGTTCAAAACATCCGGTACGGGACCGGAAGATCATTCGTAGCGGAGGGCTTCGATCGGGTCGAGGCGGGAAGCTTTCCAGGCGGGGTAGAACCCGAAAAGGATGCCGACCGTGGCGGAAACGATGACCGCCGCGACGATCGCCTGCGGACTGGCTTCGATGGGCCAGCCGAGGACGGTCGCGATCATGAGGGACATGCCGTGACCGAGCAGGATTCCCATGATGCCGCCGGAGATGCAGAGCACGACGGACTCAATGAGGAACTGTCGGAGGATGTCGCGGGAGCGCGCACCGACCGCCATGCGCAGACCGATCTCGCGCGTGCGCTCCGTGACGGACACGAGCATGATGTTCATGATGCCGACGCCGCCGACGACGAGGGAGATGAGGGCGACGCCGAGAAGCAGATTTGTCATGAGCGTGGAGGTCTGGTTCAGCATGGACATGAATTCGGCGGAGTTGCGGACGGTGAAGTCGTCGTCCTGCTCGATGCCGAGGTTGTGGCGCTTGCGGAGGAGGTCGGAGACTTCCTGCACTGCCTGCTCGTTCTTCTCAATTGTGGAGGCGGTGACGATGATCTGGTCCAGCTGGGTGAAGCGGCTGTAGAAGAGCTTGTCCTTCGTGATGCTGTTGTCCTGGTCGGGGTAGAGCGCGCGGCCGCTGACGGCGAAGCGTTCGCCGGGGGAATCCGAGACCGTGCTGGACATGTTGGACGCGGTGCCTGTCTTGAGGCCGGTGACGCGCATGCGCATGGTGGTCCACGGGGTCAGGACCACGTCGTCCTCGTCGGAACCCATCATGTTCGCGCCCTTGGTCTTCAGGACGCCGATGACGGTGAAGGTGACGTCGCCGATGCGGAGCTCGCAGTCGATGGGCGACATGTCGTTGAAGACTTCCTTCACGATGGTGGTGCCGACGACGCAGACGCGGGCGTTGGTGTCGACTTCCTCGTTGGTGAAGAGGCGGCCTTCCTGGATGTCCCAGTTGCGGATTTCGAAGTAGGCGGGGGCGACGCCGAACATGTTGCTGGGCACCCAGTTCACATTGCCGAAGATGACCTGCACGTTGCCGCCGCGGACGACGGGCGAATAGAGCGCGACGCTGGGGCAGTATTCGCCGATGGCGTCGGCGTCGGCGGGAACGAGCGAGACGGCTGCGCCGGCGCCCTGGCGCGCTCCGCCAGGCCCCATCATGCTGCCGGGCATGACCATGATCGAGTTCGCGCCCATGTTTTCGAGGGAGGTCTGGATGGCGCTCTTGGAGCCGTTGCCGATCTCCATCATGGTGATGACGGCGGCGATGCCGATGATGATGCCGAGGGTGGTGAGGAGCGTGCGCGTGGGGTTGCGGCGCAGGGACTTGAGGGAGGTGAGGATGGTGGAGACAATACGCATGGTTACGCCTCCTTCGCTTCCGCCGCGGCGCGTTTCGGATCGTCCACGATGCGCCCGTCCTTCAGCATGATCGTGCGCTTGGCACAGTCCGCGATCTCGGTGGAGTGGGTGACGAGGATGACCGTGATGCCGGAGGCGTTGAGTTCGGAGAACATGTTCATTACCTCGACGCTGGTCTTCGAGTCGAGGTTGCCTGTGGGCTCGTCGGCGAAGATGACCGGCGGGCGGTTGATGAGGGCGCGCGCGATAGCGACGCGCTGCTGCTGACCGCCGGAGAGCTGGGACGGGAAATGCCCGATGCGTTCACCGAGTCCGACCTGCTTCAGCGCCTCGATGCCGCGGCGGCGGCATTCGGCGGCGGAGAGGCCCTGCGCCGTGTAGTTGAGCGGCATGATGACGTTGTCGAGCGCGCTCGTGCGGGGGAGCAGGTTGAAGCTCTGGAACACGAACCCGATCTTCTTGTTTCGGATTTTCGCGCGTTTGTCGCCGGAGATGCGCCCGACTTCCTCGCCGTCGAAGAAATAATCGCCTTCGGTCTGGCGGTCCAGGCAGCCGAGGATGTTCATGAGGGTGCTTTTCCCGGATCCGGACGCGCCCATGAGGGCGACGTATTCGCCTTTGCCGATCTCCAGGGAGATGCCCTTCAGGACGGGCACGGAGATTTCGCCGAGGAAATACGTCTTGCCGATGTTGACGAGTTTGATGAGTTCTTGAGACATGGACGGGACCTCGCGATCAGTTTCTCGGGGCTCCGGGACGTCCGCCGGGGGCTCCCGCGCCGGGGGCTCCGCCGGGACGTCCGCCCGCGCCGGGGGCAGTGACCGCGCCGGAAGCGCCCGCGGCGGCTTCGCGCTGGCTGGCGCGCTCGCGAGCGCCCGCGCTGCCGCGACCGGAGAACCTGGGCATTCTGGGCATGAACGGGTTATTCTGCATTCCGGATTCGGCGCCGCCGGGGCCTGCCATGGCCGCGGCTGTGTCGATGCCGGGGACGATGATGTCGCCTTCCTTCAGGTCGTCGGTGATGATCTCGGCGAGCGAGCCGTTGTTGAGACCGACTTTGACCTTGACGGGCGAGAGGATGCCCTCGGATTTCTCAATCCAGAGGAGCGCTTCATCGTGACCGACCTGGATGGGGTTCGCGAGCGCGGCGGGGTCGATGTTTTCGACGTTCGGGGTGTAGCGGAGCGCGGAGGAGGGGACGGAGAGGACGCCGCGCCGGGCTTCGCGGATGAACTTGACGTTGGCGGTGAGGTAGGGCTTCAGCATTCCGCTGTCGTTGTCGGTGTTGACTTCGACGATGTAGGTGACGACGTTGGAGGACAGCGTGGCGTTGAGGCGGATGCGGAAGACTTTGCCGTGGAAGGTGGTGCCGGGGAAGGCGTCGCAGGAGAAGGTGACGTCCATGCCGGGCGTGATGTTGCCGATGTCGGCTTCGTTCACGGAGACCCAGACCTGCATCTTCGCGAAATCCTTCGCGACGAGGAAGATGCTGGACGCCGCCTGGTTGGACACGACGGTCTGGCCGATGCTGACGCGGCGGTCGATCACGACGCCGTCCATCGGGGCGGTGATGGTGCAGTAGTCTAGGTTGCGTTTTGCGCGGAGCAGGGAGGCTTCGGCGCTGGAGAGGGTTCCTTTCGCGCTGGAGAGGGATGCTTTCGCCTCGGCGAGGGCGGCCTTCTTCACGGCGATCTCCGCCTGGGCGGTGTTGTAGTCGGACTGGCAGCTGTCGTAGTCGCTCCGGGTCATGGTCTTGGACTGGTACAGCGTCTGCGCGCGGTCCCAGTTCGCCTTGGCGAGGGCGAGACGCGTCTCGCTCTGCTTGAGGCTGGCCTCGGCGCTTTCGATGCCGGCTTCCGCCTGAACGATGCCCGCCTTGGCGCGTTCGTGCGTCGCCTCGGCGTCCTGGAGGTCCGCCTTGTACGGCACGTCGTCGATCTGCGCCAGCACCATGCCGGTCTTCACGCGGGAGCTGAAGTCGACCGGATTGCCGTCAGCGTCCTTGCCGAAGCTCATGATCTTGCCGTTGACCTGCGCGCCGACGTTCACGAGTTCCTCGGGCTCGACGGTGCCGGTGGCGGAGATGGAGCGGATCACGTCGCCGCGGACGACTTCCTCCGTCCTGAAGACGACTTTTTCATGCGCCTTGCCGCGGGAATAGCTGCGGACGACGACCCAGCCGACGGCGAGCGCGCCGAGTATGATGATGAGTACGAGAAGATTTTTCAGGAAGTGTTTCATGTGGAAACTGCCTTTATGTTATGTTTTAGTCTTGATTCTGTGCGAAGGTGAAAATGTGTCAGATGCCGGTCTGCTCTTCCGCGGGGACCGCGGCGGGCTGGTTGGAATCCTGGGAGGAGGAGTTGCCCCCGTCCTTCATTTCATTCATGACGCTCTCGCCCCCGGAGGAGGCGGAGGTTGTCGAGGAATCGGAGGACTGGTCCTCGTCCTGTTCCATGTCGCGGTCGCTGAACGCGTAGACGGCGGCTTCGAGCTGCGCCTTGGCGTTGGAGGCGTTGATGACGGCTGCGAGGAGTTCGTGCTGGGCGCTGACGACGGAGCGTTCGGCTTCGTTGAGGCGCGTCACCAGCGCGGTACCCGCCTTGTATTCGTTCTCGACGAGGTCGCGCGTCTCGCGCGTGAGTTTGTAGATGTCCTGTGAGATGTGCGCCTTTTCGATGTTGGTCATGTAGTTGTCGTAGGCGGTGCGGACATCGGTGATGACGGTGATCCAGGTCTGGGCGAGGGAGTAGTCGGATTCGGCGAGGCTGGCGTAGTTCTGGAGTGCGGCGAAGTAGTCGGAGAAGCCGTTGAAGATGTTCCAGCTCGCGCTGATGCCGTAGTTGAAGCTCCAGGAGCCGTTGCTGGTCGTGGTTGTGCGAGCCAGGCGCATCTGGTTCCGGTTCCAGCCGTAGCCCAGGCTGTAGTTCGCATTGACCTTCGGACCGAACGCGGAGAGGGATTTCCAGAAGGTGTACTTTGCGGTTTCAAGGCGGTCGCGGTACTGCTGGAGGTCGGGACGGTTCGCGAGCGCGGAATCGAGGTAGACGGTCACGTCCGCGAGGACCTCCTTTTCGGGCATCGTCGCATCCTCGAACGTCACGGTGTCCGGGATGGTGCCGTCCGTGATGCCGAGGTTTCCGGCGAGGATGTACTTCGCGGCGCGGATGTTGTATTCGGCGCGGATCAGCTCAAGTTCGCCGTTTTTGAGCGTGATCTGGAAGTTGAGGACGTCGGAGAGGAGCGCGGTCCCGGCGTCGTACTTGTCCTGCGTCTCCTTCAGCATCTTCTTGCTGTAGTCGATGGATGCTTCGGCAATCGCCTTCTGCGAGATCGCGGACTGGACCTCGTTGTAGGAATACGCGATAGAACGGAGCAGGAGGCGTTTCGCGTCTTCCTGCGCGTCCTTCGCCTGGTTGAGGCTGTATTTCTGCGCGAGGATGTTCATCTCGCGTCCAAGGCTGTCGAAAATGAGCCAGGATCCGTTGAGGGTCGGGCTGAGGTTCGTGGTGTAGTTCCACGGCTTTTCGCCGGAGCTGGACGACGTCACCTTGGAAAAGGTCTGGCTGACGGACATGCCGGCGTTCAGGGTCGGCGCGTAGGTCGAGAAGCTCTGGTAGTATCTGGCGCGGGCGGAGTCGATTGAGAACTTGACGCGGAGGAAGTCCGGGTTGTTCGCCAATGCGATCTCACGCGCCTTTTCGAGCGTGAGGACCTTCATTTCCTCGGGGAAGAGGACTTTCTCTTCGTCCGGGATGTCGGTGTAGGTGGAGTGCTTGACTGCCATGGGGGGCTTGGTGTAGCTCTGGCAGCCGCCGAAGACGAGGGCGATCGGAACCGCAAGGAGGAGAAGTTTCTTATTCATGGTTGTTTTGGATACTCCGGAGGAAAAGTTGAACGACGGGGACGGGGTCGATGGCCTCGTCCCGGAAATCGCTGAGCATGCAGATATTGTGGATGGCGCCGTTGAAGAGGACGACGGCGGCGGCGAGGTCGACGCCGAATAATTCGCCGGATGCGACGCCGTCGCGGATGACGCCTTCGATGATCGCCTGGCGGCGAAGGTAGCCGACGATGATGGGATGGGAGGAATCCTTGGGCGGGGGGACGTTCTCCATGATGGCGCGGTGGTACTTGCGCTCCTGGCGGAACGTGCTGATGATGAAGAGCGCCATTTCGGAGAGGCGTTCTGACGCCGTTTTGCCGTTGGCTGCGATCTCTTCGAGCTTGTCGCAGAGCGCGGAGATGGAGGCACGGGCAATGGCATACAGGATGTCATTCTTGTCCTTGAAATAATTATAAAGGACGCCGCGCGAAACATTGAGGCGCTTCGCGATGTTCTCCGTGGTGAAGGCTTCCCAGCCGCCCTCGCAGAGCAGGGCGATTCCGGCGGAACAGACGTCGTGCCGGATGGATTCGGTCATCATTTCTCGCATTTTCTGCGTGTATCTGGGCATAGTAAAAACGGATTTGATGTTGGGATGCTGTATTTATGGCGAATTTGACATGGTGATTTTATTGTGACACCGTGTCACGAACGGCATAGAAAATACACTGTTTCCGCCTGAAATCAAGAAGAAAAACAGGATAACGGCTTGAATTTGATAAAAAATGCATTACATTTAGTAAAAAATTCATGCAGACAAAAACGGAATAGGAGACGAACAAATGAGCGACAAACCTCTGCCGGACCTGACCCAATCGAAGAACAAATGGAGCGTCGGGACGCTGACGTACACCGCGGCGGGACTCGCCGTGCTGTTCGCCCTGCTGCTGTGGGGCGACTTCGCGTGGTCGATGAAGGACCGCGTGGTCTTCCCGATGACCGTGAAGCTGGCAAAAAACCGGTTTGAGCTGAACGACACGCTGTACTCCATCCTGATCATTTCGTTCCCGAACTTCACGAACATCTTCCTGATGCCGATCGTGAGCTATCTTTCCGACCGTCATCGCGGTCGCCTGGGACGCCGCATCCCGTTCCTGCTGTTCACGACACCGTTCATTGTGGTCGGTCTGCTCGGCATCGGCATGAATGCGGAGATCGGCCGTCTGCTTGAGCCGATCATGCCCGCGACCTGGGGCGGGGAGCCAGTGAATGCGGCGCGCGCCGGAGCGCTGGTGGCATTCTGCATCTTCTGGGTGCTGTTCGACTTCGGCAACACGCTCGCGTCGGCGATCTTCAATGCGCTGGTGAACGACGTGGTGCCGCAGCGCATCATCGGGCGTTTTTTCAGCCTCTTCCGCATCATCAGCCTGCTGGCGGGCATCCTGTACAACTACTACCTCTTCGAACACGCGCTTGACTGGTTCAAGTGGATCTTCCTCGTGCTCGGAGCGCTGTACGCCGCAGGGCTGTATTCCATGTGCTTCTTCGTGAAGGAAGGCAAATATCCGCCGCCCGAGGCGATCCCGGCGGACAAGAGCAGATTCCAACGCGTTTTCGGCGCGCTTATCGACTATTTCCGGCAGTGCTTCTCCGTGCCGTACTACCGCTGGATCATCGTTGCGCTCCTGCTGGCGAACATCAGTTTCCACCCCATCAATGACTTCTCCATCCAGTATGCTTCCGCGATCGGCGTGCCGGACAGCACCTATGGGCAGCTGCTCGCGATCACGTACTGTTTCTCCATCGTCCTGAGCTATCCGCTGGGCGCTCTGGCGGACCGCTTCCACCCGATCCGGACCAGTTTCGTTTCCCTCGCGGCGTACGCGGTCCTGATGCTCGTCGGCTGGCTGGTCGTCAACAATCCGTGGCAGGCGGAGTTCACCTACCACATCCCCGGTCTCATGTCCGGCTCGAAGACGCTCGTCCTGTCCTCGTTCGCGATCGTGTTCATCATCCACGGCGTGGTGTCCGGGTGCTTCTTCACGCTGTCCAGCTCTCTGCCGCTGCGTCTCTTCCCCGGTTCGATCTTCGCACAGTTCGCTTCGGCGAACGCCATGATCCTGGCGCTCGGCACCACGGTCATCGTCCCGGCGTTCGGGTTCTTCCTGGACGTGCAGGAGAGCAACTACCATCTGCTGTTCCTGCTTGGCGCGGTGCTGTCGCTGATTTCCGCGGTCGCGTTCGTGAAAATTCACTTCTACTACAAGCGGTTCGGCGGGGACGAGGGCTATGTGGCGCCCGACGTTTTGACGCGCGAAAACATCGCGAAGGCCGGAGACAAATACCGGACGTTCATCATTCCCGGCGCGGTTGCGGGCATAATCGCGGGCTGCCTGGTCGGATACTGGTTCGAAGGACCGACCCTGCGCGCGGAATACGGTTACGGTGCATTCTTCGGACATTTCGTCGATATTATGTTCCGGCAGACGGACGCGAACGGGGACTGGCTTACCTCGCCGCTGTTTGCCTGGCTGCTGTCGTGCGTCACGTTCGGACTGGTCGGACTCTTCCTCGGCGCGCTGATCCCCAATAAACGCCGTCCCGTGAAACGCAATCCGGATGAGGCGGAAGCCGCCTGACTTTTTTTGCTGAAACAAGCTCAAAAACAACTGCTCCGATCTTCGGCAAAAACCCGTCGGTCGGAGCATTTTCTATTTCCGAAAGGGAAAAACACTGCCAGATTATGCTGTTTTTTCCTCGAAAAAAACTGGAAAAAAAGCGCTTCGCGTGCTACATTATCATAATAGAGATTTTTTGCCAACCCTGAACGCGGAGATTTTTGCAGTTGAAAAAAAGCACGGAAGTACAGCGGACGCGCCCGTATCTGGTGCGTCTGGTCAGCCTCGGTTGCCCGAAAAACACGGTGGACACGGGTGTGGCCGCCGGGGCGTTGCTCGTGGACGGATTCGGTCTGACCGCCGATGACGACGAGGCGGACGTGATGTGGATCAATACTTGCGCGTTCCTGCTCTCCGCCCGTAAGGAGGCGATGGAGGAAATCCGCCGTGCCTGCGCGTGGAAGAAACACCGCGCGGGGCGTCTTGTCGTGGTCGCCGGATGCCTGCCGCAATGGGACAAGACCGGCGCTGTCCGTGCGAAATTCCCCGCAGTCGACGCGTGGGAGGGGATTGATTCGCCCGCCGGGATCGGCGCGGTCCTGAAACGCCTGATCGCCGACAAGCCCGTTCCCGAACAGAAAAACGTCAAGCCGTGCTCCTGGATCTACGACGAAACGACCCCGCGTCTGCCAGTCGAGTCGGAGCATTTCGCCTATCTGAAGATCGCCGACGGCTGCTGCAACTGCTGCTCCTACTGCCTGATCCCGTCCATCCGCGGCGCACTCCGCAGCCGTACTGTAAATTCAGTCGTGGCGGAAGCGAAGTCGCTGGCGGGGCAGGGGTTCCGCGAACTGATCCTGATTGCGCAGGACACCGGGGCATTCGGACGCGACCGGAGCAAAAACGGCAAATCCGAACTGCCGGATTTGCTTGCCGCGCTCGACAAACTCCCCGGCGAATTCCGCATACGCCTGATGTACGTGCATCCGGCGTCCATCGACGAAGCAATGATCCGCGCTTTCAAAAAGTGCCGCCGCCTGATTCCGCATATCGAAATGCCGGTCCAGCATGTTTCCGACGCCGTGATGACCGCGATGAATCGCCACATCACGGCGGAACGCCAAAATGAAGTAATCCGCAAGCTCCGCGAGGCGGGATTTACGATCCGCACCACGCTGATGACCGGATTCCCCGGCGAGACAGAGGCGGATTTTCAGCTGCTTCTCGACGCGGTGAAAGCGCGCGTCTTCTCCCGCATCGGCGTGTTCGCGTTCTCGCCCGAGGACGGCACCCCGGCGGCTTCCATGAAGGGGCGCATCCCCGCGAAAACCGCCGCCGCCCGCGCCGCCAGGATCGCCGCCGAACAGGAAAAGATTTCGCGGGAAACGAACCGGGCGCTGGTCGGTCAGACGATTGAGACCATTCTGGACGAATACCTTGGACGCGGCCGCTGGCGCGGACGCATGCTCATGGACGCGCCGGACATCGACCAGATCGTCCATGTATCCAAATGCCCTGCCGGTCTTACGGCGGGGAGCGTCGTACCCGTGGCCATCACACGGTCGGCGGCATACGATTTGTACGGAACCTACGAACCTGAAGGGCGGACGCCCGGAGGAAAGGCAAAATGAAACATCTCCCGAATGCACTTACGATCAGCCGCATCATCCTGATCTTCTGTTTCGTGGTGCTGGCGAACTTCGACAGCGTGAACCCGACCTGCGTCAAAGTCGGTGAGCAATCGGCATACGTGTGCCATGCGATCGCCCTGATCGTGGCGTTCCTGGCGGGCATCACGGACCTGCTGGACGGCTATCTGGCGCGCAAATACCATGTGGAAAGCGATTTTGGACGCCTGATGGATCCGCTCGCCGACAAGATTTTCATCCTCGCGACGTTCATCATGATGCTGGACTACGGCATGATCCCCGGCTGGGTGCTGATCGTGATCCTGACCCGCGAATTCATGGTGACCGGACTGCGCACGCTTGCATCCTCCAAAAACGTGATCATATCCGCCGACCGCTGGGGCAAGCTGAAAACCGCCACGCAGATGTTCACGCTGGCGTTCGGCGGCGCAGCCTGGATTCATCTTTTCGGGCTTGACCTCGGCGTTTCCCCCGTGACGGTCATCTGGAAATGCCTCCAGGGCGCGGTCGTGCTCATCACGGTCGGTTCCGGATTGCAGTATTTCATCCGCTACCGCTCGCTTTTCATCGGCAGTATCTGAGTTTTCAAAGTTGTTTTTTTCAGGAGACTTGACCGCATGTCCCAGACGATGACATACCGGACGGACGAGAACGAACGGAAGAACGTCTTCCGCGCGTATCTGGTCGGTCCGTGCATCCACCCGGCGGATCCGGCGTCCACGGCGGACGACCTGAAGGAGCTTGCCGAGCTGGTCCGCACGCTGGAAGTGCCGGTCGCAGGGCAGATCGTCGCCGGACTGAAAGCGCCGAACCCGAAATACTACGTCGGGAGCGGCAAGGCGGAGGAGATACGCGATGCGGCGAAGGAGGCGGAGGCGAACATCGTGATTTTCGACGTCGCGCTCAGCCCGACCCAGCAACGGAACCTGGAACAGCTCTTCGGTATGAAAGTGATCGACCGCCAGGAGGTCATTTTGGATATTTTTGCGTCGCGCGCGCGTACTCGTGAAGCTGTGCTTCAGGTCGAGCTCGCCCGATGCCAGTATTTCCTGCCCCGCCTGACCGGCGCATGGACGCACCTGTCGCGCCAGCGCGGCGGCGTGACCGGCGCGCGAGGCGGTGGCGAAAAACAGATCGAATATGACCGCCGCGAACTCCGCCAGCGCATTTCCGACCTGAAAGCCGAACTCGCAGAAATCCGCAAGCACCGCGGCACCCAGCGGAAAAGCCGGATGCGCGCGAATCTGCCGAACGCGGCGATCGCGGGCTACACAAACGCCGGGAAATCCACCTTGCTGAACCTGCTGACCGGGGCGGAGGCGTACGCCGCCGACCAGCTTTTTGCCACGCTCGACCCCACGACGCGCGCTCTGACGCTGCCGGACAAATCGCGCCTGATCCTGACCGATACCGTCGGATTCGTGCGGCGTCTGCCGCACTCGCTGATCGAAGCGTTCCGGTCCACGCTGGAGGAGGCTGTGCTCGCCGACTTCATCGTGCTGGTGCTTGATGCGTCCAATCCGAACGTCTTCAACCACGTGGAGACCACGCTGTCCGTGCTGGGCGAACTCGGCGCGGAACGCAAGTCCATCCTCGTAGTCTGCAATAAATGCGACCTCATCACCGATCCGCTTACCCGGATCAAGCTCAAAAATTCGTTTCCCGACGCCGTGTTCATTTCCTGCCGGACACGCGAGGGCATCGACGCGCTGCTGGAGGCGCTGTCCGCGAAGTGCGGCGGCCCTTCGGAAATCCGCCGGGCGGAAATCCCTCCGGAACGCGCCGACCTCGTGGCGCTTCTGCACGAAAAGGCTCGGATTCTGGAGAGCGCCTACCGCGACGACGGAGTATTTGTCGCGACTGTGTCCGTGTCCGAACGCGAAACGGACCGGTTCGCGCCGTACTTGGCTCCGGACGACCCTCAACCGAATCAAACAAACAATTATGACATAAAAACAGGAGAAACACCATGAACATCAAGCGATCCCGTATTTTGACCGCGCTCGGTCTGGCATTGCTGACCGGGGCACTGGCGATCCCGCAGGAAGCCGCGTCGCAATCCGCGTCGGACGCATCCTCGACGAGCGCGAACTGGGATATCTTCCGCGCCGGCGGCGACAATATCGAAAAAGGCGACAAACTCTTCGAGGAGGAAAAATACGAAGAGGCGCTTGACGCCTATAATAAAGCCCTGGCGGCGTTCCAGAAGCTCCGCACGACCGATCCGAACTGGAACCGCTCGGTCGTGAACTACCGCATTACCACGTCCCAGAGCAAGGTCAGCTCCGCCGAACGGAAAGTCAACGAGGCGAAGGCCGCGGCGGCGGGCAAAACGCCCTCTTCAATCGGCGGGTCCAAGCCGTCCAATGAGGCGATCAACCAGCAGGCGATTGCCGAAATCGCAACGCTCCGCAGCCAGGTCGACGCCCTGAAAAAACAGGTCGCCGCCAACCAGACCGCCGCGGAAAAAGCCAAGCAGTCCGCGGAACAGGCCGCCGCGCTCACCAAGGAAAAGACCGAGCTTCAGAAGCAGGTCAAGGACCTGACCGCCGAACGCGATGCGCTGAAAGCCGCCGGGGATGCGGAAAAAGTCGCGGCACAGACGAAGGCTGCCGAGGAACTGAAGACGAAACTGGCACAGACCGAACAGAAGCTCGCCGCCGCCGAAAAAGATTCCGCTGAGGCTAAGACGAAGCTCGCCGCCGCGGAAAAGACCGCCGCGGAGTCCAAGGTTAAGCTTGACGCGGCAGAAAAGGCTTCCGCCGACGTGAAAGCGAAGCTCGCCGCCGCGGAAAAAGACGTTGCGGAGTCCAAGGCGAAACTTGATGCCGCGGCAGGCGCCGCCGGAGCCGCCGACGCCGGTGCGAAAGCCCTTGCCGATGCGAATGCGAAGGTGAAGACACTGACCGACGCAAACACGAAGCTGAGCGCCGACCTCGCCGCGCAGAAGACCGCCGCCGACAAAGCTGCCGCGGACCTCGCCGCTGCGCAGAAAGCCGCCGCCGACCGCAAGGCAGCGCTCGACACGCTCCAGGCTTCGTACAACGAAACGAAGAAATCCGAATCCGAGCTGAAGCAGAAAGTCGAGGCTTCCGCCAGGACCGCCGCCGAACTCGCCGGAATGAAGAGCACGGCGAACCAGCTGGAAAAGAAGCTCGCCGAGGAGCAGAAGAAATCCGCGTCCGCCGAGGAGGCTCGGAAGAAACTTGAGTCGGAGCTTGCGCAGGCGCGTTCCGCCCAGCCGGAAACTGTCAAAAAACTCGAAAACGACCTCGCCGCACTTAAAAAGCAGAAAGACGCCGACGACGCGAAATCCGCCGAGCTCGCTAAGAAAAACGCTTCCCTCACAGAAGACGTGACAAAGCTGAATGCGAAAAATGGCGCGCTCACCAGTGAAAACAAGGCGTTGAAAGATGCTGTCGTCGAGGCGAGAAAAGCCGCGACCGCCGGAACCGCCGGAGCCGACGCCAAGGCGCTTGCCGATGCGAACGCGAAGGTGAAGACGTTGACCGATGAAAACACAAAGCTGAAAGCGGATCTGGACGCCGCGAAGAAGGCAGCTCCCGCCGTCGGCGCCCAGCCGGAAGTCGTCAAAAAACTCGAAACCGAGTTGGCTGCGATCAAGAAGCAGAAAGATGACGATGACGAAAAGTATGCGGAGATTATGAAGAAGAATGAGACATTAGTCCGGGACGTCAGAAAGCGGAACAGCGACATTACAGAGTTTGAGAACACTGAAAGTATGCTGCGGGGGGAATTAGCTAAATCAGAGGCTAATTTGGAGAAATTGGAAGGATTTATTGATGATTACTTCAAAGAAGAACTTTCTGGTTCCGGTAAAGAGGAAAAAGAAAGGACCCAGTCGTTAATAAAGAACAATTTGAGGAGCGAAAAAGAAAAAACGCGGGCGTTATCCGAGGCGCTGAAGTCACGGCGGCAGGAACGAAAGGAAAACAATGACGATGTCCTGTCTGATGCAGCCATGCCTGCCGCAGGCTCCGCCGGAGCCGACGCCAAGGCGCTTGCCGACGCGAACGCGAAGGTGAAGACGTTGACCGATGAAAACACAAAACTGAAAGCGGATCTGGACGCCGCGAAGAAGGGCAGTTTGCCGATGGCTGTTCCGGTCCGCTCCGAAGCCGACGCCAAGGCGCTTGCCGACGCCGACGCGAAGGTGAAAAGCCTGACCGATGCCAACACGAAACTGAAAGCGGATCTGGATGCCGCGAACAAAACGCTTTCCACAAGCTCTGACGCGAAAGCTCTGACCGACGCGAACGCGAAGGTGAAAACTCTGACTGACGCAAATGCGAAGCTGACCGCCGATCTGAACGCACAGAAGGTCGCCGCTCAGAAAGCGACCGAAGACGCCTCGAAGACAGCCGGGACGCTGTCCGAAACGAATGCGAAGATCAAGGTCCTGATGGACGCGAATGCGAAGCTTGCCGCCGAACTGGATACGCAGAAAGCTGCCGCCACGAAGGCCGCCGCCGAACTTGAAACAGCGAAACAGGCCGCCGCGGAAGCCGCGGCCAAGCCGGTTCCGTCCGACGCTGCCGCGAAGATCGCATCTCTGACGCAGGAAAAAGCGAAGCTTCAGAACGACCTGGTCGCGGCGCAGACCGAACTTGACGCGGCGAAAGCGAAAGCCGACAAGGCAGGCGTCGCGGCCGCCTCCGCGACCGCGCTTGCCGCGTCCGAAAAACGCGCCACCACGCTCGAATCCGAAGTCGCGAGACTCAATTCCGAGGTGAAGGACCTGACCGAGCAGAACAAAAAGCTCGTCGCCGGAGAAGACGTCCGGAAGTCCCTCGAAGCCGAGAACAAAACGCTTGCCGATTCGAAGGCAGCCTCCGACAAGCAGATCGCCGAACTGAAGGCGCAGATCGCAAAATTCTCCGCCCCCGCCTCGTCCGACGCGCCCGAACTCGCGAAGCAGAAGGAACTGAACGCATCCCTTACGGCCGCAAACGAGAAACTGACCGCCGAAAAGACCGCGTCCGCCGAAGCGCTCGCCAAGGCGAACAAGGATCTCGTAGCGACGCAGGCCCAGCTCGAAAAGCTCAAGATCGACCAGGCGTCCAACGCGGACGTCCGCAGACTGGCGGAATCGCTTGAGGATAAGGACGCGCTCCTGAAGAAGAGCAACGCCGAAAAGGACGCGTTTGAAAAGGACGCCGTCGAATACAGGGAAAGATGCGAAGCCCTCCAGAACACGATTTCCAGCCTGCTGACCCAGCAGACCTCGCTGAACGCAAAGCTCCAGCGCCTGGAACGCGAAGTCGAACTCCGCCGCAGAGATCCGAAGGCCGCCGGTTCCGCCGAGCTCCAGGAGAAGAACGATTCCATCTCCGAACTGCTGAAGGAACGCGCCACGTTCGACGAGGAAGTGGCGAAGCTGAAAGCCGAGCTTGACGACGAACGCGCATTGTCCTCCCGGTACAAGAAGACCATGAATGCCGCGCGTAACGTGGCCGAGGCCGCGCTTGTGGAGTCCCGCACGCTCCGCGCCGAACTCAATACCTACCGCCGCAATGATCCCGATGCAAAGCCGGATATCGCAAAAACCGAGGATTCCATCCCGGACGAGCTGAAGCCGATGTTCGAGGATATTCTGGCGGGCAAGGAAGTCAAGCCGACGGTGTCCGTGGACAAAGGCAAATTCGAGGATGCGATGAAGGAGGCACAGAAAGCCGAGAACGCGAAGGACTTCTCGACCGCGCTTTGGCAGTACCTGATCGCAGCGGACGCCGATCCGTCTAATCCTCTCGCCCACCTCTCACTGGCGCGCGTCCACTACGCGATGAAGCACGCCGACAACGCCCGGAAAGCATACGAAAAGGCGCTCCAGCTCGGCGCAAAACGCGACCTGAATCTGGAACAGCTTTTGGATGCGGCGCCGGGCAGTTCGAACAAGTAACAACATCCCGCTGACAGGAGACATCCATGATTGTGTCGTTTGGAGTAATTGCCGTCGTTGTGATCGTTATCGCTGCTGTCTGTCTGGGATTGTTCCACCATTGATTAAATAAACAAACCTGAAAGGTATAACTTATGTCCATGTTCGGTTCTTTCGGACAGCTCGCCGGAATGATGAAGGATTTCCAGGAGCTGAAAAAGAAAATTGAGGCAATGAAACAGGAGCTCGCGCAGATGGAGTTCCGCGGCGTGAGCCAGGACGGCACCGTGACCGCCGTCGTGACCGGCGACTGCTTCGTGCGCTCCATCACAAGCACGTCTGCAACCCCGAGCCCGCAGGCGACCGTCGAGGCCGTCAATCAGGGCATCGCGCAGGCGAAGAACGCGATCTCGCAGAAGATATCCGAGGCGACCGGCGGTCTGCCCATGCCCGGGCTTTTCTGAGCATATCCGACGGAGTCCGACGATGTTTGCGCAGCCGTGGCCGGAACCCCTGGCCGAACTGATTGAAATGCTGAAGAACCTGCCGGGCGTGGGAAAACGCTCCGCCGAACGCATGGCGCTGTCGCTGTACCTGTGGGATCCGGCGAAACTTGAGGCGCTGGCGGGAAACCTCGCCTCGCTTCACACGCGTATCCACGCCTGTCCGGAGTGCGGCAACCTGTCCGACGCTCCCGACGATGGTCCGTGCGGCATCTGCACGTCCCCGGTGCGGGACCGTTCCATCATCTGCGTGGTGGAGGATGTGGCGCAGATTCACTCGCTGGAATCCGCCGGGGTCTACAAAGGCGTCTACCATGTACTCGGCGGACGCATCGCGCCGCTGGAGGGGAAGTTCCCCGAATCGCTGTCCATCCCGCGCCTCGAAGCGCGCGTCGCCGCCGGCGGTCTGCGCGAAATGATCCTGGCGCTGAGCCAGGACATCGAGGGACAGGCGACAGCGGTCTACCTCGCCAACCGGTTCCAGGGACGGGGATTCGCAATCACGCGTCCGGCGCGCGGTCTGCCGGCGGGCTCCGACCTGACCTATGCCGACTCCGCCACCATCGCGCTGGCGCTCGACGCACGAACGAGCCTGAACCGTCCGAACGAACAGGAGGAACCCCCTCAATGAACAGGATTGAACCAAAGACAATCCGCGTGGCGCTGGTGCAGGATTTTGCGCCCGCGTCAGCCATGGAGGCACGGAAACGTTTCGCGTCAAAAGTCGCGGAGGCCGCAGGGCAGGGGGCGAACATCGTCTGCACGCAGGAGCTGTTCCAGACGGAATACTTCTGCTGGAAACAGGATCCGGATTTCTTTGAGCTTGCCGAACCGATCCCGGGGCAGGGGACGGATTGTTACGCCGCCCTTGCAAAACAGTACGGCGTCGTGATTGTCGCATCGTTCTTTGAGAAGCGCGCGCCGGGTCTCTGCCACAACACCGCGGTCATCTTCGACGCCGACGGGAGCATCGCCGGGATCTACCGCAAGATGCACATCCCGCAGGACCCCGGATTCGAGGAAAAGTTCTATTTTGCGCCCGGCGACGGACCGTTCCGCGCCTGGGATACCGCATTCGGACGCATCGGCGTGGTGATCTGCTGGGACCAATGGTATCCGGAATCCGCCCGCCTCACCGCGCTCGACGGCGCGTCGATCATCTTCTGTCCGACCGCGATCGGCACGATCGAATCCGAACCGGACGACCTGATGATGAAACAGCGCCACGCCTGGCTCACGGTCCAGCACGGACATGCCGTGGCGAACGGGTGTTTCTTCGCGGCGGTGAATCGCGTCGGCAAGGAGCACGGCACGAGGTTCTGGGGGTCGTCGTTCGTGTCGGATTTCTACGGCGAAGACCTTGCGATCGCATCCCGCGACAAAGCGGAGATCGTGTACGCCGACTGCGATCTCGCCGCGATGGAGGAACACCGCCGCATGTGGCCGTTCTTCCGTGACCGCCGCATCGACGCCTACGGACCGATCCTGAAGCGGTTCGGAGACTGAGCATGTCCGAAACGACCAGCGCCGCCGAACGCGGCTTCACGATGCCCGCGGAGAGGGAAGACCAGCGCGCGATCCTGTTGTCGTGGCCGTTGAATCCCGCGACGTGGGAAGACCGCCGGAACGAGCTCGAAACGACTTATGCCGGATTCGCGGCGGCGATCTCGCATTTCGAGGACTTGAAGATCAACTGCATCCGCACGGAACAGCCCCGGATATCGAAGCTTCTTTCCGACGCCGGAGCCGATGCCGCCCGCGTTGAACTGCTGGACGTGCCGACCAACGACGCCTGGTGCCGCGACCACGGTCCCGTCTGCCTCGTAAACCGCGCGACCGGTGCGCGCCTCCTGGACCATTTCCTGTACAACGCCTGGGGCGGGAAGTTCCCCCCGTGGGACCTCGACGCCGCCGTGCCGGAACATGCCGCCGCGCTGTTGGGGTATGAAAGAAGTGTTGTCCCGATGGTCTGCGAAGGCGGCGCGCTGGAATCGAATGGCGCTGGGCTGATGATGACGACCGAATCCGTGATGCTGAATCCGAACCGGAACCCGACCATGACGCGTGCTCAGATTGGCGACATGCTGATGCGTTCGCTTGGCATGGACGAAATATTGTGGCTGAAGGGCGGCCTTTTCTGCGACGACACGGACGGGCATATCGACACGCTCGTACGGTTCGTGACTGCCGACACGGTGCTTGCCTGCGTTGCGCCGGATGATTCGCCGAACGCCCCTATGCTGAACGAAAACCTGCGCCGCCTGCACGAATATCGCACGCGCCTCGGACGCCCGCTGAATGTGATCCCTCTGCCGCTTCCCGCCCCCGTGGCTCCGCCCGACGGCTGGCGCGAGGAGATGCTTCCCGCGTCCTACGCGAATTATCTGCTTGTAAACGGCGCGGTGCTGGCGCCGTCTTACCGTCAGCCGCGCAACGACGCCCGCGCCGCATCGATCATCGGCGAGGCATTCCCCGGACGCACGGTCGTCCAAATCGACTGCGCGGACATCATTCTGGAGGGCGGGGCGCTGCACTGCCTCTCCCAGAATCTGTTCTGACCTGATTCCCCATCGTGCGATAAGGAACGCCTCCGCCGCAGTGACGCGAACGGAGGCGATTGCATTTTGCTTGGATTGTCAGGAGAGAATCACTTCTTTTCAGGCGGGGTGAGGATGGCGGCGTGATAGATGGAGCCGATGCCGCCGCGTTCGCCCGCGGGCTGGTGGCGGATCACGATGTGGTCCTTGCCCTTCGTGATGGATTCCGGGATCTCGTATTCGACCTCGAAGAACTGGTTCGGATGCGCGGCGGAGAGCTTCTGCACGGCGATCTGCTGACCGTCGGCGAGAATGGCGGTCTCGGACCAGTTGTCGCCGCCCCAGTAGGTGCAGGCGAGGGTGTTCTTCTTGTCCGGACTGACTTTCATGCGGAATTCGACCCAGCCGCCCTGGTGCGCGCCGCGGTATCCGCGTCCGTTGAAGCGCCCGGAATGGGTGTTCTGCGACTTCACGGCGTGGTCGGTTTCGGGCTGCTGTTCGCCGAAGTTCATCTCATCGACCGTGCGGGCGGAGCGTTCGCGCTGGCGTTCCGCCTCTGCCTCGATCCTTGCCTTTTCCGCCGCCCACTGTGCCTCGTTCATGTTCTTCCAGTAGACGTTGTAGTGCTGGTACGGCATCTGGTTGAACGGGCGGATGAGGACGCTGGTACCGTCGGTCGCGGGCACGTTGTACGCGCGGTCGGAGCCCGGGACGGGCTTCGCGGCGGCGACGAGCTGCGCGGCGTTCTCGCCGAGGAGGATGGGCACGGGCTTGCAGGCGGCGTTCTGGAGATCGAGCTGGTCGCGCAGATAGATGCGCTTCTGGTAGTTCTCGACTTCGCCGAGGTCGCCCGCAAGGAGCGTCGGACCGTAGAAGAAGGCGTTCTGCTCGGTGTGTCCGCCGTGGAGATGTTCCGTGCGGAGCGACATCGGGATGTCGATCTCGACTTTGTCGCCCGCCTTCCAGTCGGCGTTCAGGACGGCGTTTTCACCGGGCTTGCCGGTCGCGATTTCCTTGCCGTTGAGCGAGAAGGTGACGGGCTTGTCCGCCCAGCCGGGGCAGCGCACGTTCAGCGCGAGTTTTTGATTCGGAGCTTTGTCGAACGTGAGGGTGACCTTGCCGTTCTTCGGGTACTCGGTGTTCATCGTGAGCTCAAGGCCGCGTTCCGCCCATTTCAGTTTCGACGGTGTGAAGAGCGTGACGTAAAGGTTGTCGTCGTCGTGGAAATAGATGGCGTGGTTGTACTTTGTGTGGTTCTCGATGCCGGTGCCGAAGCAGCACCAGAAGGACTGGTCCGGGGAGCTGTACACGCGGAACTGTCCGGGCTTCAGCGAGACGAAGTAGGTGAACATGGAGCGTTCGGGGTCCTGCGAGGGCAGAATCTGGTTCAGCAGGGCGCGTTCGCGGTAGTCTCCGTAGACGGTGTTCGTCGGCTCCTGGCTCTGAAGATGCTCGGCGAGACGGATCATGTTGTAGACGTTGCAGCACTCGACGGACGCCGGGGAGAGGTGCCGGTCGGCTTCGTTGGGACGGTAGAAATGCTCGCGGTCGCTGTTGCCGCCGGTGACGTAGGTGTGGTTCTTCACGACGATGTCGAAGAAGTTCTTGCTGACCTTGCGTGCGAAATCGTCTCCGGTGACCTCGTAGTTGACCGCCTCGGCGATGACCTTCGGGACCTGCGTGTTCGCGTGCTTGCCGGCGAGGTTGTCCTTGCCCGCCGCGAGGTCGTCCACGAGCCAGTGGTGGCGGAACCTCTGGGCGAGCGCCTTGTGCGTCTCGTCTTTCGTCTCCGCATAGAGTTTCCAGAAGACTTCGCCGATACCGCCGAACTCCATGTCGAGCATGCGCTGGCATTTCTTCTCATCCAGCCCCTTCGTGAGGCCGTCAACCCAGCGCGCGAAGTTCACGAGCACGTCCTTCGCCTGTTCGTTTCCGGCGATCTTCCACGCGTCGTAAAGCCCCTCGGCGATCTTGTGCTGCGTGTACCACGGCGCCCACGTGTGGTTGATCGTCTCCACGTCGCCATCCTTCAGGACCTCCAGCGCGCGGCGGGCGTTCCGCGACATGCAGCCGATATAGCCGGAATCGCCGTACAGTTTCTGGCAGCGCGCCATTTCGCCGATGATGTAGTCCACACGCTCCTTGAACCGTTTGTCGCCCGTGCTGGCGTATTCCAGAGAAAGCGCCGTCAGGTAATGCCCAAGCGTATGCCCGGACAGGTCGCTGCTCTCCCAGCCGCCGTAGACCGGCGCTTTCGGCGTCTCGCCGCAATATTCGTACATACGCGCCATCAGGCGGTCCGGGCTCAGTGAAAGCAGGAAATCCGCGTTGCGCTTCTTGTTCACGAGGAACGGGCTGTCGAGGAGTTCGACCTCGTTGAGCTTGAACGGTACGGCGGGCGTCGCGCCGAAAGTGAACGGGATGGCGGAGGCGAGCGCGGTCGAGATGCAGAGGCATTGTTTCAGAGCGGTTGTCATGTCGGGGGTCCTGTGTTTTTGGGGTGTTTTTGGGGTGGAGGGGATATTCCGCCACCTATGTTAAAATGTATGATTGAGCTGAATTAAATATTAATCGCGAAACAATATAGCCTTTCACATTGAAAAAAGCAAGTCGTTTCGTATAAAAAATGAGGAAAAAAAGATTCCCTCTTGTTTTTTCCAAATAACCCGGATAGCATCCAGCCTGTATGATATCGATACCTCGTGCCCCTGATATAAATCAAGATTTATTATGACCCGGCGGATGAGTTTCACCAAAAAAAACTTGAAAAAAACTGGCAAAATGAAAAAGAGGTGGTATATTAGTGTTTGGTATAAGCGCGCGCCCTCAAAACGAATCGGGGCGGGTCGCTTTCCTCCGCAACAGACAAACGCGAACAATCCGGAGAAGAAATGACAAAGCTGAAAAGAAGATCATCCGGCTACGGAAGCTACGGAATCAAAACCGTGGAAGCCCGCCGTTCCCATACCGGACTGTACCGTTTTTTCGCCGTCCTGCTGTTCCTGATTATTTGCGGTGCGATCGTATGGGCGATCAAGGCGCATACAGACAGCCGCGGGACCATTCCCCCCGAAGGCGTGACACCCCTGCCGGACAACGATGCGACGGCATTGACTTTCGCGGATGAACGCGCCATCGCGGACATTTCCGAGACGAACGCGGCGATCCAGAATTATCGCGCCCGTGAAAACGATTCGTCCGCAAGCACGTTCGATCTCCAGGAATTCGAGCGTCAGCGCCTGAAACAGCAGCGCAAGCTCTACGACGACGCGCTCCAGGCGTTCAACGAGCGGAAATTCGAGAAATGCCGCACGATCCTGCGGGACATGCTCGTGCCGATGGATTCCTCGGATTCCCTGTATGAACCGGCGGCGAATTTGCTCGGTCGCGCCAGCATGAACATCTACCGCGGCGGAACCGATTCGGAGACGAACGTCGACTACACCGTAAAAAGCGGCGACACGCTTTCGCGGATCGCGCTGAACTACAATACGTCGGTCTCCGCGATCCAGAAGGCGAACGGCATGACCACGACCCGCCTGAACATCGGGCAGAAGCTCAAGATCCCGCAGAGCGTGTGGTCCATCGAAATCCGCCGTTCCGACAACAAGCTCCTCCTCAAAACGAACAACAGACTCTTCAAAATCTACAACGTCTATCCCGGCTCCGCCATCACGCAGTCCGTCTCCGGGTCCTTCCGGATCTTCTCCAAGCAGAAAGACCCGGTCTGGCGCGTGGACGGACAGACGTACCAGCCCAATTCCGCCGGAAACATCATCGGTCCGCGCTGGATGGCGCTGAAAGGAACCGGCGCAAGCGCCGACGCCGCCGGGACCGCCATCCACGGCACGAACCGCGCCGGCATCCCCGACAGTTCGCCGGGCGCCCCCGGCTATTTCAGAATGTCGAACGACGACGTCAAAGAACTTTACGACCTCGTCCCGTGCGAAACGACCGTTGAAATCAAGTGACCGGTCCTCCGGACGCACGTTCGAACCAATAAGGAACAAGATCCAATGTCCATTGCAGTCCTGGAATTTGAAAAACCACTTGCCGAACTGGAAGACCGCATCGACGCCCTCATGCGCATGGATGCCGTCGGTTCGGGAGACCATTCCAAAGAACTCCGGTCCCTGCGCAGAAAGCTGACCGCGTCCAAGAAAGCCATCTACAATAAGCTTACTCCCTGGCAGCGCGTCCAGCTCGCCAGACATCCCTTCCGCCCGTATTCCCTCGACTATATCTCGCGCATCTGCACCGATTTCATGGAATTTCACGGCGACCGCAGGTTCGCCGACGACCCTGCCATCGTGGGCGGATTCGCGCGCGTCGACGGCGTCCCGGTGATGGTGATCGGTACGCAGAAGGGGCGCAACGTGAAGGAAAATGTGTTCCGCAACTTCGGCTGCCCGAACCCGGAAGGATACCGCAAGGCGCTGCGCCTGATGAAGGTCGCCGAACTGGCGGGTCTTCCGATCGTGACGCTGATCGACACTCCCGGCGCGTATCCGGGCGTCGGCGCGGAGGAACGCCACATCGGCGAGGCCATCGCGGTCAACCTGCGCGAGATGTTCGGGCTGAAAGTCCCGGTGATCTCGTTCGTGATCGGCGAGGGCGGCAGCGGCGGCGCGCTCGGTCTCGGCGTGGCGAACAAGGTCTTCCTGCTCGAAAACGCATACTACTCGATCATCACGCCCGAAGGCTGCGCGGCGATCCTCTGGAAGGACCGCGCTTACTCGGAGCAGGCGGCAGCGGCGTTGAAACTTACCGCGGACGAACTGCTGAAACTCGGTCTCGTCGACGGCGTGATCCAGGAGCCGGTTGGCGGCGCGCACCACAACTACGACAAGGCCGCCGCCTACCTCAAGCTGGAAATCGTCAGACAGTTGGAGGAGCTGTCCGGCATGTCCTCCGACGAGCTGGTCGAACAGCGCTACCGCCATTTCCGCGATGTCAAGTATTACGGGGAGGCAAAAGCCTGACATGGCGGCGCAGTCGCCACGCTCCGGCGCGCTGATCCGCCCGGCACGAGTCGAGGACGCGCCCGCGATCTATGCCCTGCTGGCGACCTTCTCGACCGAGGGCAAGCTCCTGCCTCGTCCCGTAGCGGACATCCAGGCGCGTATCGCGAATTTTCTTGTCGCCGAGCTGGACGGCTCCATCGCGGCATGCGGCGCGTTGCGCGATTTCGGAAACAACCTCAACGAAATCCGCTCCCTTGCCGTGCGCCGCGACCTGGCGGGGCAGGGGATCGGTTCGCGTCTGGTCGGGGCGTTGCTCGCCAAGGCGATGGAGCGCACCGGCGGCGAACAGGGGCATGTATTCGCTCTCACATACCGGGTGGCGTTTTTCCAGCGCCTCGGATTCCGCATCATCGACAAATACACGTTTCCGCCGAAGATCTGGAGCGACTGCTGCGTTTGTCCGAAGAAAGACCACTGCGACGAAACCGCCGTCGTGATCGACATCCCAGTTTCCGATGAACTGCTGAAAACGGAATAGTCAACTGTCATGTCCGCGAAACGCCACACAACAAAATACGACAACCGCCCGATCGGACTTTTCGATTCCGGGCTCGGCGGTCTCACCGTCGTGCGCGCCGTCCGTGAGGCGCTCCCCGGCGAAGACGTGATCTACCTCGGCGATACCGCCCGCGTGCCGTACGGAAACCGTTCGCCGGAAACGGTCGAGCTTTTCGCGCGCCAGGACCTGGCGTTTCTGGAACGGTTCGGCATCAAGGCGGCTGTCGCGGCGTGCAACACCGTGTCCGCGCTGGCGCTGCCGAACATTCTGCCCGAAAAACGCAGTTTCCCGCTCGGCGGCGTGATCCTGGCGGGCGTGGAGGCTGTGCTCGCGTCCGGGCGGCGCAAGGTCGCCGTGCTGGGGACGCGCGGGACCATCGCAAGCGGCGCGTACGAACATGCCCTGCTGGCTGCCGATCCGCGCCTGATTGTGCGGAGCATCGCATGTCCGCTCTTCGTGCCCGTGATCGAGGAGGGCGTGACCAACGGCGCGATCGTGCGCGAGATATTTGACCTCTATCTGGCGCAGCTTCTCCGCGATCCGCCGGAAGTCGTCCTGCTCGGATGCACCCATTATCCGCTGTTCCGGCCCGCGCTAAGCCAGTACCTCCCGAAAGGCACGCTGATCCTCGACAGCGCCGCCGCGGCGGCGGATTACCTGAACCTCCTGTTGAAAGAAAAAGGACTGTGCGCGGAGCCCGGTCGCAACGGGAGCGCGCGGTATTACGTGACCGACCGGACGCCCGGCTTCGAGCGTCTCGCGCGGCGTTTTCTCGATGCCGGGGACGGCGAGGTGATCGATATTCACCTGGCGGACGTCGTCAACTGAACGGACCGCCTTTTTCATCCGCAATTCTGAGGCGGATTCAATTCAATCCCGCCCTGAATCCGTCCCGTCATCGGCATCATCCGCGGACAACGATGCCTTCCTGCGCAGTTTCCACACGACGATGCCCTTGTTCTGTGCCACGATGTCGGCATCGGCGAAGTTCAGAATGTCCCGAATTTCAATCGGCGCCATCCGGTTCGAGCCAGTGATGAAATAGAACGGGACATCCGCGTTTTTCTTCATGATTTCCTCGAAAAACGCGGGATCGTCGGAGACCGCGTAGGGGAACGGCAGATAGCATCCGGGCTGAGAGAGCAGACCCGGCGCGAGGTTGTCGAACGCGTCGCGCGGCGGCGGGTCGCACACTTTAACTTTTTGGGGCGCGGCAATCTTGTCGGAGTATTCGTGGATACGGTTGACAGGGATGATCTTGCGGTCTGTGCCGTGCTGGAAGAATTTGTCGGCGACCGCGGGATTGAACATGGAGAGCAGGACGGCGTTTCCGGGGAGGATCGAACTGAGATACTCGAGCTTTGCGCGGTCGTCCGGGATTCCACGGATCGCCTTGTGGTAGTCGTTCAGATTGCGCATCACGATGCATTGCAGGACGACTGCCGCGCCCGCGAGGATCCAGCATACCGTCTGGCGTTTCTTCAGGATCATGCGGAGCAGAAGCGCGGCGGCGGATGCGGCGGGCGGCAGGACCATGACCAGGATCGGCAGGTACATGCGTTTGTCGTAGAAGAAATAGACGATGTAAAGGACGAAAATGATCAGGCTCTGGAGCAGGGCGAACGCCATGGACGCCTCCCACGCGGTCCATGTCGGGAGACTCCACAGTTTTTCCTTCCGGGCGGCGCGCGAGGCGCAGAACCAGGCGGCGCAGACCGCCAGCAGCGCCATCGTCAGCCAGAAGCCTTTTTCCCGGACCAGGCGCGGCAGATACTCAGCGGCGTAGCGGGGATGGAACGTCAAAGGCATGAAGTCATACGGCACGGGACACCAGAAATGATACCCGGTGCGGAAGGGCGATCCGAAGACAGCCCAGTTGAAGATGTTGGACGCGATCAGAACGAGGGCGGTCGGGAGCGCGGCGAGGAACCACAGCAGAAAACGCCTTTTCCAGTTTTTTTCGCGCGTGAAGACCAGGAGGAACGGCAATGCCAGCATCGGATATGCCGAGGAGCGCACTGAACCGCCGAGGGCGATCAGAACGCCGCACCAGACAAGTGAAGAAAGATCTACGCCCGGATGTACCGCGAGGCGTGTCCAGAGGATCATCGCCCACACGCAGAACAGCAGATACGGCACTTCCGTCATCGCGTATCCGGTCAGGGCAATGAAAAATGAGCTGAGCAGCAGAGCGGGGAAAGTCAGCAGTCCCGCCAGTCCGCCGCAAGCCGCGTCACGCGCGCCCGCCCCGCCTGGACGCACTGTGGTCTGGCGGCAGGAAAGGAACATGACGGCTGCGAGCCCCGCGGCTGCGAACCAGGATCCGTAGACCGCACCGTAGACGTCGCCGGCGAGCGCCTGGAAGGGCGCGAGGAAGAGAAGGGGGAACCAAGGCAGATAACGGGAAGGATGGAGCACGCCGTTCAGGTAAAATCCGTATTTTCCTTCACGCAGGAAGTTGTCGGCGCAGAACGCGTTTTCGAGCGCGTCGGGAATCACGAGCCAGCATGTGCCGAATTTCGCGGGGACATACAGTCCAAAAATATCCAGAGCCAGGACCAGAACGGCGACGGCAAAGACGATGCGTTGGAAATGGCGGCTCATATCATTGATATTCAAGTTCTTTTGATTGTGAAAACGGTCATTGCGCCGCAGGAGCGCCGGAGAAAAGACCGTTTCCAATATACCACTTTTGACAAAAAAATCAAACATTCTTTTGTTTTTTTCAGGATTTGATACAATAAAACCACAACGGATGGCGTTAAATATCTTGATAAAGCTCAAATTATACCCTGACGCCCAAACATTGGAGTTCACGATGAAAAAATCTTCTTCCTCGAATCCGCAAAAGAACAGTCCTCTGTACAATTTCGTGTTCATTCTTGTCCTGCTCTTCACTGCGCTTCCTTTCATTCTTTTCGCCCTTCTTCAATTCGCGCCTCCGTCATTTGGAGCCTCGAAGAAGACGATTGCGGCGGTCAACACCCCGTCGAAACGCACGTCGGCGGAAGAACGCCGTGCGGCACGTGAGGAAGCCCGCAAGGCAGCTGAAGCAGCGGCGGTCGCACAGAGAAACGCCGGTCCGGTCATGACGACCACGACCGTCACCGGACCCGCCATGGGACCCGGCATGGACTTCGGTCCTGGCGCCATGGGCTTTGGCGGACCCGGCATGGGACCCGGCATGGACTTCGGCGGTCCCGGCGGCTTCGGCGCCGGCATGGGACCCGGCATGGACTTCGGCGGCCCCGGCGGTTTCGGCGGTCCTGGCGGCGGCTTTGGCGGTCCTGGCGGTTTTGGCGGTCCTGGCGGCGGCTTCGGCGGCGGCATGGATTTCGGCGGCGGCATGGGCGGCTTCGGCGGCGGCATGGGTGGCTTCGGCGGCGGTCCCGGCGGCGGCATGGGCGGCTTCGGCGGCGGCATGGGCGGCTTCGGCGGCGGCATGGGCGGCTTCGGCGGCTTCTGATCCATCCTTTCTTTCAAATACACAATTCAAACGGTCATTTCTTTTCGGATTTGACCGTTTTTTTATGGATTTCGGATTTGCAAACACGCGAATATGATGTTATATTGTTTCCCGTTGCGTGAAACCGGATCGTTCTTCCGGTGCGCCGCCTCACTTATTACTTCTCAAAACCAGGAGCGAAATCATGAAAGTGTTAATCGCGGTCGTCATGTTCCTATTCGGGGTCTTTGTCGGGGTTCTTGTTGTGCCGATGTTCAATGTGTTTTCCACTCCGTTTTATGCCGAGGAGGAGTATTCCGCGCCGCGAATCAAAACGATCCTGAATGAATTCGGCGTGATCCTGCCTGTCGAGGCCACCGACATCAATCTGTTCCTATCCCGCAGCGGTGAATCGAAACGTGTCTGGGTCAAGTTCGACTGCCCTCCCGAAGCCAAAGATGATTTTGTCAACAAGCTCAATTCCATGCATCATGGATTGTTCAACCGGATCATCGAATCGCCGAAAATGCTCGACGGCACCCCGGTCATCTGGTGGACCTACAGCAATTCGTTCCAGTATATCGAATTCAAAGACATGTGCGTTGCCTATGATGAAATGATGCACAGGCTGTACCTTTATGCTGTTTCCGGGGATTCCGATTCCCAGGAATCACGGGGAGAGGACATTGAATGATTCCGGCATAAGAAAAACGGGGCGTTTCTCCTTGGATTTGCTGGCGTGTAACAAGTCGTTTCGGATGCCGGAATCAGGAGAAAAAGCGGAAAATGGGAAAAAAAACGGACTTTTTCGGAAACGGCGCTTGACAATACAGACTTTTATGCTTAATTTTCTCTATGCGATTTAACTGAACCCTTTTCACAGAGGAACTCAAGGTATGGACAAATACTATTCAAAAACCCATGAGTGGGTCAAGACGGACGGAGAAGAGGCCATCGTCGGCATCTCCGAATACGCGGCCGCCGACCTCGGCGACATCACTTTCGTCGATCTCCCCAGGGAAGGAACGGATCTGATTTGCGGCGACAGCATCGGCACCATCGAATCCGTGTCAGCATCCTCCGACGTCTATTCCCCCGTGAGCGGGACCGTCATCGCGGTCAACCACGCGCTCGACGACGACCCCGGCATCATCAGCACGAACGCCGAGGGAAAAGGCTGGCTCTACAAGCTCGACAACATTGACCCGACCGAGGTCGACGAGCTGATGTCGGAAGAAGAGTACGAAGAATATCTGGCAACCCTGTGAGGCGACGACATGGCCGATCCTGATTTCAACGCCGGGTTTTCCGAACTCGTCGGTCTGAACGCCGAGGAGCCGTGGCGCATCTTCCGCATCATGTCGGAGTTCATCGACTCCTTCGAGACCATGGCAAAGCACAAACGCCTCGTGTCCGTCTTCGGCTCCGCACGCACGAAACCCGACGATCCCGTCTACCAGGACTGCGTCCGCTTTGGCGAGCTTCTCACGGATCATGGCTACGGCGTCCTCACCGGTGGCGGTCCCGGCATCATGGAGGCCGCCAACCGCGGCGCATGGAACAAGAACGGAGAGTCCGTCGGGCTGAACATCAAGCTCCCGATGGAGCAGCATCCGAATCCGTATCAGTCTGATTCGCTCGACTTCCGCTATTTCTTCGTCCGCAAAGTTTGCTTCCTCAAGTATTCCGTCGCGATCGTCGTCTATCCCGGCGGCTTCGGCACACTCGACGAGTTCTCCGAGGCGCTCACGCTCATCCAGACCAGCAAAGTCCGCACTGTCCCGCTTGTGGCGGTCGGAAAGGAATACTGGGGACCGCTCTTCGACTGGTTCCGCTCCACCATGATCCGCGACCGCATGATCAACGAGAACGATATGGATCTCTTCTACGTCGCGGAAAACGCCGATGATGCGTTCCGGCACATCAAATATGTCCACGACCGGAGCGGCGTCAAGACGACCGTCAGAAAAGACATCTGAACGAAAGTACAGCCCCCCTCGGCGCTGCTTATTTTGAGTCGGTACGCGATGCCGAACAAGTTTCATATGTTCGGAGCGAAGCCGGACATGGACACTTTATTCAAAAAGGAACTGATTTTTTTCAGAATCCGCTTGTGCCGTTCTTTAATAAAAAACCATATTTGAAACTGAAACGATACACCTGATCCCCCCGGAGGCAATCATGAACGGAAAAGACAAAAAAAACAGTGTCATCAATCCCGGATGGAGGCGCGTTGCGATTCGCGGCATTGCCGTGTTCATGGTTGCCGCGCTCGCATTCCCCGCGGCATCGGTGTTTGCGCAGGACACGGATGCGCAAGCGGAATACGAAGCGGGGATAAAAGAATTCAAGGCAGGATCTTATGAAGCCGCCGTGGAGCATTATCGCAAGGCGGCGGAGCAGGGACATGCCGAAGCGCAATACGAGCTCGCAATGTGTTCCGAAACCTATCTCGGGACAAAACCGGACCATAACGAAGCGGCAAAATGGTATCGTCTGGCGGCGGATCAGGGGCTGGACAAAGCGCAGTATGAGCTTGCTTTATGCTTTTTGAGCGGTTTCGGCGTTAAGAAAGACACTGCCGAAGCCGTGAAATGGTTCCGGAAAGCGGCGGAGCAGGGGCACGCCGATGCTCAGAATCATCTCGGCATTTGCTATCATGACGGGATTGGCGTTGAAAAGGATGCGGCAGAAGCCGTGAAATGGTATCGCAAGGCGGCGGAGCATGGATTTGCCAAAGCGCAGACGAATCTTGGGAGGCTCTATTATTATGGAGATTTGATCGAAAAAGACCCTGTCGAGGCCGTGAAATGGTTCCGCCTGGCGGAGGAGCAGGGGTTCATCCGGGCTATCGTGCAACTGGGATTATGTTACCTTGAAGGAGAAGGGGTCGAAAAAGACCAGGCGAAAGCCGTGGATTATTTCAGGAGAGCAGCCGGACAGGATTATTCTTTTGCAGAATATCTGCTTGGTTTCTGCTATCAGAACGGGTATGGTGTCGAACAGGATTCTGCCGAATCGGCGAATTGGTACCGCAAGGCGGCGGAGCAGGGGGATGCAGATGCACAGTTTTGCATGGGAAACTACTATCTGTATGGCAATGGCGTCAAAAAGGATGAAGAGGAAGCCGTGAGCTGGTATCGCATGGCCGCGGACCAGGGAAATACCGATGCACAGTGTTCTCTTGCGAAGTGTTACCAGTCCGGCAACGGTATTGAAAAGGATGAAGCGGAAGCCGTGAGCTGGTATCGCAAGGCCGCGGAACAGGGAAACCACCAAGCAATGAATGCTCTTGCGACGTGCTATGAAAAAGGAATCGGAGTCGAAAAAGACGAGGCGGAAGCAATGAAATGGATTATCAAGGTCGAGGAGCCGATGTCCTTTTGGGGAGGGTTCATGATCGGTATGCGCTATGCGGAAGGACGCGGTGTCGAAAAGAATGAAGCGGAAGCGGAGAAATGGTATCGCAAGGTCGCGGAATGCGGGGATGGGGATGCATCGGATTTATACCAAGTCGGCGAGTTCTATGAAAAAGGGATCGCCGTCGAAAAGAATGATGCGGAAGCTGTGAAATGGTATTATCTGTCGGCGGAAAAAGGGTATCCCAGAGCGTGTTTTGTTCTCGGAGAAGCCTATGAACGTGGACTGCTGGGGCTTCCAATAGATTACAGGAAAGCATTTCAATGGTATTGCAAGGCGAATGAGGGCAACTACTCAGGTTCGCGTGTCCGGATTGCCATGTTTTACCGGTATGGTTATTATGTTGAACAGAATACCGCGGAGGCGCTGAAATGGTATCGCATGGCCATTTCCTTGAACGAGGACAGACAATGCGCGTTGGACGCATTTTTCGCGTATCATAATAATTTGATTGATCCCGACATGGTATCCTGGTACCGGAAAGTCGCAGACCTGGGCGATGCCGACGGACAACTCAGTATCGGGTTCTGCTGCATGATGGGGCTGTGTGTCAACAAAGATGAAGCGGAAGCTGTGAACTGGTATCGAAAAGCGGCGGAACAGGGAAACAGCAAAGCGATGTACCTTCTCGGAGTCTGCTATGAGGAAGGGCATGGCGTGGAAAAGAATGAAACGGAAGCTGTGAACTGGTATCGAAAAGCGGCGGAACAGGGGAACAGCCTGGCGCAATTCCTGCTCGGAAAGTACTATACATATGGTCAGCGGGGACTGAAACGGGACTACGTGGAAGCAGTGGAATGGTTCCGCAAAGCTGCCGACCAGAGACTTCCCGAAGCATCGTTTATGCTTGGCGAATTCTACAGAAAAGGGCGTGGTGTGAAGAAGGACAGTGCAAAGGCGGCGGAGTATTATGAAAAAATCAATTCCTTCACATTGAATAGTAATTATCTTGCCTTGGCCTGTTTCAAAAACAGAAGTGAAATGCAGGAGTTTGAAAATGTCCTGGACCTGTACCGGAAAGCGACCGGAAATCCGCCTGACACGGATTCGCAGAATAATCTGGGGGTGTGTTACATGAATGGCGAGGGCATTGAAAAAGACGAGAATGAGGCGGTGAACTGGTACAGAAAAGCGGCAGAGAAGGGGGACGTTTTTGCGCAATACAATCTGGCATGGTGCTACAAGTACGGGACAGGTATCACAATGAACCCATTCAAGGCTTTCAATTGGTTCAAGAAAGCCGCTGCACAGGGGGATCCCGATGCAAAGGACACTGCTCGTGCGTTGTTTCATTTAGGATGCTTCTTCTTCGGCAGCGTCTTGATTTTATTCTGTATAACGGTGTTTGTATTCTTGAGAATTGATTTGCTTGAGTGCAGATTGCCTGCCCGCATACTTGATTTCCTTTTATCCCTTCTGATCATTGAATCTATCTTTGAATTGTTACGTGTATGCTTCTCTTCTTTTACTCCCATTTTCTCTTTCTTCGATAATCCTTTTGTTAGATTATTCTTTGAAATGCCATGTATTTTTGTTCTGGATGGTTTGATCTCTACCCTTATATCGGATGGTCATAAATCGCTGGGCAAATGGCTGTTCAATCTCAAAGTTGTGGATGTGGATGCCGATGCCAAGGAAGACGACAATGATGACAGTATGAATTCCCTCTTCGAAATTCCTCCGGATTACTGTGCGCGAAACATGAGGTTCTATGTCGGCACGCTTTGGTTGGGGCTTCCGATTGTAAACCTAATCCCCATTTTCATTCAATTAAGAAGACTTGCCTATGGCAAAGATACGACCTATGATGAGTCGTTGAATTTGACCGTTAAATACGATCAGGAAGCCACGCCTTCCAAACTGAAAACAATGGTCGGTTTTGGTCTTATCATTCTTCTTTCAGCTTTGTTGCTTTTTGTCTTTCCGATAGGGAAAGAGACTCTTTCCATAATAAAAAATATTATGGATAACGTATTTGATTTCATCATGAAAAAATCATTTCCAATACGTTTCTTATAATAACATACAAACTTTTTTCCGGAGGCAGGCAATCATGAACAGACCCCCCCAAAAAAACAGTATCCTCAATCTCGGATGGAAGCGCGTTGCGATTCGCGGCATTGCCGTGTTCATGGTTGCCGCGCTCGCAATCCCAATCCCCGCGGCATCGATGTTTGCGCAGGACACGGATTTGCAAGCGGACGATAAACCCGTTGCGGAATTGAAAAGTACGGCGGACAATGACGCTCAAAAAGCGTCAAAGAAACTCCTTGATGTGGAAAAACTCAACGCGAGATACGAGCAATTACAAGCTCGGATTGAGAAAAACCGGGAACAAGACGACCGGGACGATGATCTGGAACTGAAGAGGGAGCTGAATGGCCTCGGAGAGATATACTTTTTATATGGTTCATGTTATGAGGAAGGGGTCGATGGAGTCGAGAAGAATTTGGCAACAGCTTTGGAATGTTACAGGAAAGCCGCGGATTTGGGGATTCATTTAGCACTGATAAACATGGGGAAATGCTATGCGGAAGAACAAAATATGCAAAAGGCAGTCGAATGTTACGAGAAAGCCGCGAAACTGGGGGAAACTTCAGCAATGGTGCAACTTGGGAAATGCTATATGGAAGGGCAGGGCGTCGAAAAGAATCCGGAAACCGCCGTGGCGTTTTACAGAGATGCCGCGAATCTGGGGAATTCCGGTGCAATGTATGATCTAGGGAGATGCTATGTCACCGGTGAAGGAGTCTACAAAGATTATGTTGAAGCGATTAAATGGTTCAAAAAATCAGCCAGAAGTGGACAACATCCTGAGGCGAGAGAAGATGCATATCATTTATTCAAAAAGACTACAAACTCGACAATGCTTGCCGTTTGCCTTCTGCTGTTTCTTTGTTTTTTCTCTTCTGCTTCATCCATGCTGATTCCTCGATTGATGGCTCGTTTTGTTGATTTCAGCCTTTTGTATTGCATCATTGATTTTGCTGTTGGACGATTTGCCCCATTTGTAACGGCTTCCATCTGGAATTATCTTTACTTTCTTTTTTTTCTGTTACCTTTTCTCTTTTTGTTTGACGGTCTTATCTGGTCATTGATATGGGGAGACAAATCTCTTGGAAAATGGCTGTTTTGCATAAAACTCAATGATAAGCGTATGTTTTGTTATCTTGAAAGAAACCTTCGTATCTACGTCGGCACCATTCTGCTCGGTATTCCGATCCTTAATCTGATTCCGATCATTAATCAGATAAAAAGAGTTTCAAGACTAAAACCTACTATTTATGATGAAGTATTGGGAACAGATGTCGTTTATGATACAGAATGCGACATGATAATTTCGACTGTGAGATTTATCTTCGGAGTAGTCCTCTATGCTATTCTTAACTATTTCGTCATCAAATCCTCGATGGGGCAATACTGTGCATTTGTCTGGAATTTTTTGCAGGATTCCGTTTTTGATTTCATTATGAAATAATAGGGGGGAACATGTTCCTTTTCGGTCCGGAAAAAGACAAATACTACGACATCGCGCAGAAACTCTTCACTGCGCTTGCCGATGCCGCCCAGGAGGATTGGAAAAACAAGATCCTCATGCAGCGTGACCTGATGAAGAAGGCGAAACGCACCAACGAGGACTCCGCGCTCGCCGTTTCCTTCAAGTCTCTTCCCGATGATGCACGCATCATGCCGAAGCATCCGCAGGTGCTGGAAGTCCCATTCGCATCCGTCCGTCTGAACAAAGACGGCAAGGAGTTTTTCGCGGACATCAGCGTCTCCCCGGACGGCGTGATCGGCACGATCCAGTTCACACAGCATTACCTGGCGGAAAACGGTTTCGAGGTGCGCGGCGTGGACTTCTTCCCGAATCTTTTCAAAGCGCAGCGTCTTGACCCGCCGAAACAGGAGAAGCCTTTCCGCATCTCCGAAAAACTTGTTTCGATCCTCGGGTCGGAATGGGACCGCGAGCTCCCGCCCGTGGAACTCGATGATCCGGAAGAAGATTACGGCAAGCAGACCTACGCACCCGCTCTGCCGCCGGAGATACGGGAGGAATACACCCGTCTGATCCACACGAAACTCCCCGATGATTGGCAGGAGTTCAGCGGGTATTTTTCCCGCGCGTCCTATCACAGCGCCCTCGATGTTTACGGGTACTGCGATGAATTGCAGATCATCCCGCTGGCGCCATGCGAGACCGCGTGGTATCTCGTGGCACGCGTGCGGAATGAAATGTCCTCCACATTCGAATCCTACATTCTGGCATCCTCCGATCCGGCGATGCAGGACTCACTGTATTTTCTGCCGGAACACGACGGCGGGGAACCCGATTTGATCCCCATCGGGACCGACCTTTTCGGATTCCTGCGCAAGGCGGATGACGAGGATTTCCTGAAGTCCCTGAAGAAGAATTGATTCGCATCGGACCCGGCGCGGCGCCGCGAGCCCCCTGTTGAACTAAAAAACTGAAACGGGGAGACGCAGTTCGTTACTGCTGCTGGGGCGAAGATCCCGGTGAGGTCGTTTCAGTAGACATCCCGGAACGGAAGAATTGATAAACATCCAAATAATCCAGGCGGGACGGTGTTTCGGCGGCTTTCCCGGCTTCGGCGGAAAACGGGTTCCGGTAGTTTACGGGATCCTCTTTGTAAATGTAAAACTCGTTTTTGATGTAATCCGGCAGGAACGAAGCCAGGCGGCGTTCCTCTGAACCGCCGGGGAACGATAACGCTCTGTCGGAGACCGCGAACCGGACTAGCTCGCGGAAGTCGGAGCTTTGTTTTTGCGACAGCTCCAGGAAGTCATAAAACGCGGCATCGTCCGATAGGGTAGGGGATACATTATGCCGCAGATAAGCATAATCCCGTCCGGGATCGAGGAACAGCGCATAGTATCTGCGCCCCAAGGTGATCTGTTTTCTGTCATGGCTGCATTTGTTCTCGGGATCAAGGAACCGCGAAACCGCGGTGCTCTCATACACAGACGTCTCGAAGAGTTCCAGCCCGGCGAAACAGAATACCTTGTGTCTGGAGTGGATGCCGCAGTCCAGGCACTGCCTCGCTTCCCGGTCCAGGGACAGAAGTGCGAGCACGACGCAGACAAGCAGGAAATACAGGAGTTTCTGTTTCATTTGTCTTTGAACTCAATGCGGCGGATTGTTTTGTTTTCGGTAGTTTATTATACCACGCATCAGGCGAAAAGACAAGAGGAAAACCGTCGGAATCCGGAAAAAAATCTGGAAAAAGGGCAGGGGGGCAAAAGAAATCAATAGACTTACATAAAAAAAAGCACTGTTTCTCAATAAAAAAGTTGACATTCGCCAGGAAACTGCTATAGTAACTGCAAGTAATCTATCCGCAACCGACACAGAGAAAAGCGACATGGACACGTTGGCAATAAGAAACAGATTGTTTTCGGAGCTGTGGCTTTGGTTTCTCTATGTCGTTTCCTTACTTGCGCTGCAACTCCTGATCCTGACTGCATGGGCTGCCTTCGGACCACAGTCAAACCGTATTTTGGAGCATGTTTTTGAACTTGCTTATGCGCATCCCGTTCTCTGGCTGGGAAATGCGTTCTTTGAAGAAGAACAGATGTTTCTGGGAAACATCGCACTCGGACTGGGACTGATTCTGCTGGTCGTCATCATCTACGCCTTCCTCGGCGGCACGGTCATTTATCTGATCGGCAGGCTGTCGTCCGCGCTTTCCGGCAGAAAACAATCTCTGTTCTTTTTCTGTTCCGCGCTCGGTCTGCTCCTGCTTGCCGCCTGCGGAAAAAGCAAGCAGGAAACGCCAAAGACCTCTGAGACGAAAGCCGATTCCATCGTTTTCACGCTGAAGGACGGCATCGAGCTCGAAATGATCCGGGTGCAGCCCGGCACCTATACGGTCGGATTGCCACGGGTGGATCCTTTGTGGCGTTCGGACATCGACCGGCGCGAGGTAACCGTGTCCGCTCCGTACGTACTGGCTGGGCAAATACGAGGTCACGCAGGAACAATGGGAAGCCGTCATGAGCGGAGAAAAACGTCCCGACGGATTCGACCTGAGCAACCCATCCTTATACAAAGGGGGAAAGCGTCCGGTCGATGCCGTGAACCGGAACGACGTCAACCGTTTCATTGAAAAGCTCAATGCGCTTTGCGCAGATCGTCTGCCGGAAGGATGCCGGTTCGACCTGCCGGATCCGGTCCGCTGGGAGATCGCATGCCGCGCCGGGACGACCACGCGGATGCCATGGGGCGATGATTTCAACCCGGAGGCTGCGAATCTGATCGCCATGGGGGAATTCGAAAAAAGCATCGACGATCTGAGTGAGGATGTTACATTCACGAACGCCGCGAAAACTCTCTTTTCCGCCGTAAAGGTGGGAACCAGTTCAAGAAACCGTCATGCATTCCGTAAGACGAGCGAAGTCCGGAAATATCCGCCGAACGCCTGGGGATTCTATGATATGATCGGGAATGTCGCGGAACTCTGCCGGGAGCGGCACACGTATTCCGGCGGATACGGCGGACCGATGCAGAATGCGGCAAACGAGGTCACCGGCGACCTGCCGCCCGGAAACGATTATTATGAAAAGCAAACGGACGAGACGATCACGCATGGCGGATCATGGTGGGATCCCGACTCGGTCATCAGCCCTGCAAACAGCTGCTGGCATCCGTATTATGACTACGCACACCCGGAACCTGTCTACGACAAGGTTACCGGGCATCATGTGGTCGGATGGAAAGAATCCTGTATCGGGTTCCGTCTGGCGCTGGTGCCGATTGGAATGACTGCTGTGGAAACGGTTAAAGGCGGAACGCCTGTTCATCCTGTGGCAGATGCGGCCGGGCAGGGGAGTAGTGAAAAGACGTTGGAACAGAACGCCGGATCGGGCGACCGTGAGGTCTTTGGATATCCTGTGAACGAAAAGCAGCAAAACGGGGGTGAACCGTGAACGTGAATCCATCGAAAACGAACGGCAAAATCTTCCGGGAGCTGTCGCGATGGGGCGTCAGCTGTGTGTTTGTCCTGACCGTGCAGATCCTGTTCGTTTTCTGGCTGTTTTTTCTCGGTAATTTTATCAATCTGAACCCTATCGGTCAATTCCTGTACGCCGGGGCGGTTTCATGGCTCGGGAATCTGCTTTTCGATGACCCGTTCTGTGGCGATAACGTACTCGGTTTATTGATGTTTCTCCTGACGGTTATGCTCTATTCCGTGATCGCCGGAACAGGATTATATTTATTCCGCAGATATGTTTCACGCGAAACGAATTGAATGTATCGCTCTGCAGAATAACATTCTCTACAAACAGGGCAGGGAGGCTGGGATACCATCTAGGACAGGAAAACTGGGGATTATTCAATCAAAACTTTTGAAACGCGCGTCACGCGGTATGAATAAATCGTCGAGCGCAGCGAGTATTCCAAGGCTTGCAGATGCAAGCCCCCGGACGCATCGCGTCCAAAAAAAAGGTAGGGATTTCAAAAAAGCAATTCAGCCCTACAATACAACCATCTTTGACTCTCGCGCATCGCGGTCAATAAAATTATGTCGAGCGCAGCGAGTATTCCGAGGTTTGCGGAAGCAAGCCCCCGGACGCGAACGCGTCCAATATACAACACTTTGTCTTTTTCTTATGTCGAGAGAACGATCGATCACCAGATGAGAGGGAGAGTATTATATTCTCAGGGCAGGGGCTTTCCTTTATTCTTTCATCCCTGAAAAACTTTGATTCATCCCAGGCGTTTTAAGCGGATGATAACAACCGGAACAAACGTCCAGCCGTCCTGACAATATCCCCGTCTCAAACAGGCTGCGCGGCGCATTTATAATGTCGCATAATATATATTATGTTAAACCGAGCATCACAAAATCAGGACGCGTGTAGGTTTGTATCATTCTATCCATGTAAGTGTTATGACGCTTTGACAAGAGCAATGTCAATAACTTTTCAATAACTTCTGGCATCAGATGTGTTTTCCGGGCACAGACCATATAAAACAAACAAGTATTCCGTGTGCAGACGAAATACAAAAGAAATATGGAATGACGGAGAGAATGAAATCAGTCAAAGTTAATGAGAATATAATGTTATTTATAAAATGTGATGGATTCCTTTTTTTTTCAAGACAAAGTACCAGACAAATGTACATCTCGATTTGAGATATCCCCTTATTTTTCACGACCTTGTTGAATAATTCCGGGGCAGGGAATCGGGGTGTCCTTGGTATTCTTTTCGTGATTTTAACCTCAAAACAGCCCCCCTGCCCTATTGCGAATCGGAATTATCAGCAAAAAACAAAATCAGCCCTTGCTTTTTTTGTCATGTTGGGGTATAATACTTGTAAACTTTTTTATCTCCTCAGCCGGAGGATGTCTCCCGCCCATGTACAAAACCGTTTTTTATGATCAAGACGAAAAGATCTGTCTGACCAGGTATTGGTCGTCCAAGGACGGAAAACTGATCCTGGATATTCACTCCGTCGGCGCGGACGATTATCCCGGACCGGAAGGCAATATACAGTTTGATGCCGGGATATTATGGTTCACGTACAACGTCTTCGACAGGGACGGACGCATCAAAGTGTCCTATGAAGCGGACAAACCGGACGACCGTTATCCCGATGCGTACTGGAATGTCAATGTCACTTATTTTTACGGCTTTACCGAAGAAACGGTTCTGAAAAGCTGCTTCCGGATTCTACTGGACCGGGATTTCCGGATCACGAAACGAACCTTGGAAGAACTCGAACTGCGCAATCTGGACGGTCTCCATGTCTTTTACGGGAAACGCCCGAAGTTCCTGCAACGATACTGGGATGAGAAAAAGATCGGCGCCAACAGGTATTATGACGACATGCGGCTGCAGCAGTTTGTCGAAATCGACCATGCGGATCATGCCGGACTGATCGACGTGTCTAAACGCGGCTGTCGTAAGATCGAATGCGACGATACGTTCAGATCAAAGCTTCTCAAATTCGATCGGCTGGTCTTTTACATCAAAAAAGTTTTTCTTGATCCGTCCTCCAAGTATTATCAACTGCCCCCTGCCCCGGAAGACGGAATATGAGCAACACGGGAGACTATTTTTCTTTTCGATGGCTGTGCGTCATCATGGGGTCGTGGCGGATCGGCTTTCTGGTCTTTTCCGCCGCGCTTGCTGCCGTGTATCTTGGACCTTCGGTCGTGCCGTTCAATCAATATGCGGATGCGTGCGCTTCCTGTCTATGTCTGCTCTGCAGTGCGGCATTTGCTGTCATGTCGATCATCACTCTGATCTGTTATATCTTTGTCTCCCCTCTCCCGTCGTTTTTCCGCCGGGACATCACACCGACATGTTTCCGTCGCAATCAAGACGGCTCGCCGAAAGTCGTCAGGACAGTTTCGGTTTCAAAGGAATGTTTCGCAAACATGGAAAACTGTTACAGCCGCGGAATAACATTCTGGATGATCGTCATTTATCCTGTATTGATTTCTGTGATTATTCAAGTTCTAGCGGGCGGATATTATGATCATGTGAACTGGCGCGATCCGGACGATTACGGGTTCTATCTGTATCCGGTGCTGTTCGCATCCCTCGCGATCCCCTGGCATCTGCTCGACACCTGGCGAAGCGGACGGCGCTGTCCGTATTGCCTGACGCCTCGTACGAAAGACAACTTCGATTCCGAGCATCACGTCTGCCTGCGGTGCCATACACAGTTCCTTGCGGAAAACGCAACCGAACCGCCCCCTGCCCCGGCGGATAAAGCATAAACAAAATGCGCCCTGCCCGAAGTTGTTCTTCACGGTGAGAAGACTGCTCCGGACAGGACGACCGATCATGCCGGAATCCCGAATCAGTCCGGATTCCTTTTCATGACCTGTATTCCCTGGGGACTTACAGCATGTTCAGTCCGAGGTCACCTCCTCTGCTCTGGCGTGACAGACGGCGAAGCGGCTTCGTCGCGGTCCGTCCGCGGCGGAGATGTCTGCCGAGCCGGACGGGCAGCAGATACCGGCGCGCGGTACGTTCCGCCACGTGAAGCTTCCGCGCGATGACGGTGGTGTTGCCCACTTTCTCGTAGTAAAACATCTTGTAGGCGGCCCAGCGTTTCGGTTCCCGGCTGGCCCAGTCCGCAAGCAGGATCATCCGCCGCAGCGTTTCGGTTCCCGGCATATCATTCTTTTCCCAGGAGGCGTTGTCGTGTTCCGCCTCGCGCAGGATCTGGTCCATACCGATGCCTTGATCTGATCCGATCTCTTCGTTATATTCACTCATGATAACGTCCGCATCTTTCTTTCGTTTTTATGGATGGGGTACATGTGCAAAAATTGTTGTGGTGTCTGAGGATTTCATCGTACAAATGTACGATACTTCGGGCGGCGAGCGGTTCATGGATGGTCCTTTAAAAACGCATGGCACTTTCCCGGATTCCGGGAAAATATAGTACACATCGCGGTGAAAGTCAAGTTCGAGTTGAAACTTTCTTGAAACTTTATTGAAACTAGTTTCAATAAAAACTTTCAAAACGCCTGACCGTCAATAAGAAATGTCCCCCCTGCCCTCGCCCGCCCTGTCCGCCACAAAAACGGCACGACGCACTTGCAAACACGTCATGCGCGCAGTATATTATCTGTGCTAGAACCAAATCAAAACAAGACATTGCGAAAGGAACAGCCGCCATGGCAGAATTCTACGTCAAGACCAGCCGTCACTGCGAGATCATCGATATCACCGAGGACGTCAACCGCGTGCTGCCGCAGTCCATCCCGTGCGGCATGTGCCATATCTATTGCCCCCACACGACCGCCGGGATCACGATCAACGAGAACGCCGACCCGGACGTAAAGCACGATGTGTTGCAGAAGCTTTCCGCGCTCATCCCGCATGACGAGGCGTATTATCAGCATTGCGAGGGAAACAGCGACGCGCATCTGAAGGCGATTCTGACCGGATTCTGTCAGACCGTGCCGTTCCGCAACGGACGGCTTGAGCTTGGCACCTGGCAGGGCATCTATTTCTGCGAGTACGACGGACCGCGCACGCGCCGGGTGAAAGTCTACTTCGAGCCCGTTCAGGACTAGAACAAAACAACGCCCTGCCCCGGCGGCAGTACGCGCCTGTTCAGGCGCACAAAAACAAGGCATATAGGTGGTATTGGTCCTATATGCCCTATTAACATCCGGAGGGAAGCAGGGCTTCCGCTGCAGTTAGTTGTGCCGGACTGAGCTCCGGCACTCATACAAATTTTGCTTAAGCCTTCTTTTCAGCCGAAGCGGCGGCGTTCTGCTCGCGGATCGCAGCGCGGCGAATCTTGCCGTTGACGGTCTTCGGAAGTTCAGCGACGAACTCGATGATGCGCGGATATTTGTACGGCGCGGTGTGGGTCTTGACGTAGTTCTTGATCTCTTCCTTGAGCTCGTCGCTGCCTTCCCTGCCCTTCACGAGCACGATCGTCGCCTTCACGACCTTGCCGCGAACGGGATCCGGCACGCCGGTCACGGCGCACTCGAGGATGTACGGGAGCTCCATGAGGACGCTTTCGACCTCGAACGGACCAACTCGGTAGCCGGACGTCTTGATGATGTCGTCGGCGCGACCCTGGTACCAGAAGTAACCGTCCTCATCCTGCCACGCCTGGTCGCCGGTGTGGTAGTAACCGTCGTGCCAGACCTTTTGGGTGTCTTCGGGATTCTTGACGTACTGGCAGAAGAGTCCGCATGGATGATCGTTCGGTTCCGCCTTCACGCAGATTTCACCGGTTTCGCCGGTGCGGACCGGGTTGCCTTCGGGATCGAGAAGGACGACTTCGTACTGCGGATTCGGGCGTCCCATGGAACCGGGACGCGGCTTCATGTCGGCGAGCGTGGCGATGGTCAGCGTGGTCTCGGTCTGTCCGAATCCTTCGTACGGGAGCTGGCCGGAGACGCGAGCGAATGCCTCGCTGACCTCGGCGGGCATTGCCTCGCCGGCGGTGGTGACGTGTTCGAGCGTGGAGAAGTCGACGTTGGAGAGGTCTTCCTTCACGAGGAAACGGAAGATGGTCGGCGGCGCACAGAAGGTGGTGATGCCGTACTGCTTGAACATCGGGAGCAGGTCGGCGGCGTGGAAACGGTCGAAGTCGTAGGTGAAGACGCCGGCTTCGCAGAGCCACTGACCGTAGATTTTGCCCCAGAGCGCCTTGCCCCAGCCTGTGTCGGCGACCGTGAAGTGGAGACCGTCTGGATTGACCTTGTGCCAGTGGCGCGCGGTCATGATGTGTCCGAGAGGATAGGCGTGGTCGTGCTCGACCATCTTCGGATAGCCGGTCGTGCCGGAGCTGAAGAAGACAAGCAGAGGATCGGTGGTCTTCAGGTCGGCGGGACGCTGGAAGACGGGCGGGAAGTTCGGATAGAGTGCGTCGAGGTCGAGCCAGCCGTCCCTCTGACCGTTGACCGTGAGCTTGAGCGTCATGCCGGTCACGGCGGCGGCTTCGTCGACTTCCTTCGTGATGTTGCCGTCAGCGGAGCAGACCACATAGTGGATGTCCGCCTTTTTAAAACGATATTCGAAGTCGTGCGCGGTCATCTGGCAGGAGGCGGGGACCGCCACCGCGCCCATCATGTGGAGCGCGTTCAGGACGAACCAGAACTGGTAGTGGCGCTTCATCACCAGCATCACGCGGTCGCCCTTGCGGATCCCGAGGGAATGAAGCAGGTTCGCGCAACGCATGGCGTTTTCGGAGATGTCACGGAACGTGAAGTCGCGGCAGACTTTGTCCTTGGAGACCCACTTCATGGCGATCTTGTCCGGGCACTCGGCGGCGAGACGGTTCACCACGTCGAACGCGAAATTGAATTTCTCAGGCACTTTGAAATGCACGGTTTTCAGCGTTCCGTCCGGATTCCACTCCTCGTCCATGTAGTCCTGGTACAGCAGACGGCGTTTGCCGGTCGGGGGTTCCTTGACCACGGTCTGCGGCACGAACGCGAACCGGTCTGGCTTGGCGTCGTCATATTTGCTGTGCATGACGATGGAGAGGAACTTGCAGGGCTTGCCGTTTGCGGCGAGCATGGCGTGCGCCTCGCGGCCGTCGAAATAGATGCTGTCGCCCTCGTTCAGGACTTCCTCCTTGCCGTGCAGGAAGACTCTCAGGGAACCGGACAGGATCAGGACGAATTCCTGACCGTTGTGCTCGGAATACTGAAGCGGCTCGTTTTCGCCGGCGGGCGGAGCTGTGACGATGAAAGGCTCGCCGGTGCGGTCCTTCATACGGATCGCCTGATGCAGATAGGAAAACTCGGGGCGGCGGACGAAGGGGAAGCCCTCGCCGCTGCGTGTGACGGTATACAATGCCAGGTTCGGAGCTTCGCCGCTGATCACGGAGGAGACGTCCAGTCCGAAGTGTCCTGCCAAATTGTAGTAGAACGAGAACGGCGCCTGCTTGGCTCCGCTTTCGAACATGGAGTACTCTTCCGGCGTGACGCCGAGGAGTTCCGCCATCTGTTCAACGGTGAAGTTTTTCTGAGCCCTGAGCTCACGGACTCTCATGGAGATCTGTTCTTTGTTTTCCATGTCTTGCGATCCTTGTGTTGGTTTTTATTAGGATTGCTCAGGAAAAATCAGGCATCCGGATACGGGTGGAAACACGTCCGGACCACCCGTATCTTCCCTGTGCAAAGGGTTTCAACGGGCGGTCTTCGTAATAATAATGTCAATAATGGCATCGGACGCGATTCTGAACGAGGCAATGCGGGCAGACGCGAACGCCGCGGCGTTAAATTCACCGTCGCGCTGTTCAAAACCGGCTGTCCTGCGGAACATCATTTGTTTTTGCTTCAATCAGTTAAAAAATGAATGAGTATAAATATAGCCTCTCTTTGTATTTTTTCAAGCGGATAGCGTAATAATCCTCAAAAAAAGACGGCAAACCGGAGAAAACCAGGAGGATTCTCCTCTGTCCAAGTCCAGAATTATTTGTTTGATGTACCCGCCTTCTGAAACGAAACTGAGTCCCGATTTGCCTGTCAGCTGAAATACCATCCGATTAAATAAACACGGGGCTCCGCTTGATATTTCCCGACACGATGCTATATTTAATGTAGAAAAAACACTCTGAAAGACATTCGATGAAACCGACCACCCCCCTCCCCCCCGATCTTCTCCGTTCCAAACGCTGGAAATGGCATATTCCGTCCGAAAAAAATGCCGAAACGGTCCGTAATCTGGTCCTGTCCGCGCCTCATCTCATAAAAAACACCCCGGTGCGCGCAGTGTACCATTGCGGGGATTATTTCCTTAAATTCGAGCTCGCGACCAATTTGATGACATCGTTTCGGAACCGTCTGCACCCGAAAGCTGGCGCGGAGTATGAGATCGGGCGGAGCCTGGCGGCGGCGGGGATTCCCACTGTGGAATGCCTCGGCTGGGGCAAGCTCGGCGGCACGAACGTGCTGATCTCGCGCGCCAAGCCCGGCTTCATCACGATGGACGAGTTTTTTTACACGCGGATCGTGTACGGCAGAGAGAATCCGGACGGCGTTCTGGCGGAGATCACCGCGTTCCTTCGGAAGTTCTTCGACGCGGGATTCCACCACGGCGACCTGCATTTCGGCAACATCCTGTACAATCCGGAAACACATGAGCTCGCCTGGGTTGACCTGATCGCGATCGATCATCCCGGCAATGTCGAGCCCGCCGCGCGCAGATTCATGTGCCGGTGCATCGTCTCCCTTCGCGAGGGGCTTTCCCGCGCGCAGATGCTTCATGCCATCCGTGAACTCGGCGCGGTGGAGACGGACACCGAGGCGGAAACGTTTTATTTCGCAGAAATCCTGCGCACGGCGCAACATCTCGTCGAAACATGGGACAAGCGCAGTGCACAGGCGTTGGGCGGCTATCCGAAGTTCGCCGACGCTGTCCCCGGCCCAGGCTCGTCTGAACGTACTATGCTTCTTCGGAAAGACTGGCTGGGGCGTCCGATCCTCACGAAGGAGACCGCCGTGCACGGTTTGCCCGCCGGATACGAACTTCTCCGCACGGAAGATGAAGCCGAAGCAGAATGCATCTATCTGCGGAGCTTCTATCTGCAGACACTCCGGATCAAGCACCGCCGTGTCGCAGCTTTCGTGCGCCCGAATGAACTTTGGCTGGAACCTCTGCCCGACGGACTTGGGCCGATGCCCCATGCCATGGACAACGCCGACGCGTCGTTTTTCTGGCGCACGCTGGACGAGCTGATGGTCGAAGCGCCGGCGGACTGTGCCCTGCGTCTGCCGGACGGGTCGTTCTACCTGACCGACCTGACACGCCTTTCCACCGGCTTCGAGGCGTAACGACATGTGCGCGAAGATGCGAACCGGTTTGAGGCTATGCTTCTATAGGAAAGAACACGTATGACCGCTGTACTGGTTTTCTGTATTCTGTCGCTGTTCCTGGTGGTGGGGAAATGCCTCCGCGTTTTCATTCCGCTCCTGCAGAAACTCTACCTGCCCAGCTCCATCATCGGCGGCGCGGTCGCGCTTGCCGTCTTCAAGTGTTTCCCCGACCTGGTTCCGGCGGACGTCATTTCGGCAATCGCAAAACTTCCGGGCTTCCTCATCAACGTGGTCTTCGCCGGACTCTTCCTCGGCGTGACCTCGCCGAAGCTTTCAAAAATGATTGCCGTGGCGTTCCCTCAGCTCTGTTTCGGGCAGTTCATCGCATGGGGACAGTACGTGCTCGGACTTGGGCTGACCGGATTCGTCCTGATGCCGTTTTTCGGGCTTTCCCCGGCGTTCGGCAACCTGCTGGAGATCGGGTTTGAGGGCGGACACGGCACGGTCGGCGGCATGGCGTCCGTGTTCGAGGAATACAACTGGAGCGACGGCATCGCACTGGGCTACACCGTGGCGACCGTCGGCATGATCATCGCGATCATCATCGGCATGGTCCTGGTCAACTGGGCAAACCGGCGCGGCCATGTGCACGACTTCATGCCGCTGGAGGCGATGGACCGGCTGCACCTGAAAGGCATCTACCGTCGCCGGGAACAGCCCTCCGCCGGACGCCAGACGGTCCTGTGCGACTCCGTCGACTCGCTGGCGTGGCATTGCGCGCTGATCGGCGCGGCGGTGGCGATCGGCTATGCGGTCCTGTTCGGCTGCCGTTACCTGGAAACGTCGCTCTTCCCGAAAGCGTCCATTCGCATCTTCTCCGGCTTCCCGCTTTTTCCCCTGTGCATGATCGGCGGCCTCATCATTCAGCATGCGTTCCAGCGGCTCCGCATCGCCCCCCTGATCGACGGCGGCCAGATGAAACGCATCTCCGGCGCTTCGCTGGATTTCCTCGTGGTTTCCGCGATCGCCACGATCCGCATCGAAGTCGTGCTGCGGAACTGGCTGCCCCTCCTCATCCTCATCACCTCAGGCGCGTTGCTCTCAGTCCTGATGGTGCTGTTCGTGGCGCCGAGGCTCTTCCGTGATGCGTGGTTCGAGCGCGCCATCGCGGATTTCGGACAGTCGCTCGGCGTGACCGCGACGGGGCTGCTGCTCCTGCGCACAGTGGACCCGGAGAATAAGACCGAAGCGACTGCGGCGTTCGGCTACAAGCAGCTGCTTCACGAACCTTTCATGGGCGGCGGCATCGTGACCGCACTGGCATTGACGCTCGTCTTCAATATCGGCTGGTTCAAGGTCTTCGTCGCATCGGCGATCTTCTTCGTATTCTGGGGGACCCTGATCGGCGTGATCATCGTCCGCAACCGAAAACAATAGTGTTTTCTCCTGTTTTTTTTTATCTTTTTTCTCTAATTCCGGCTTGATTTTGTTTCGAAAAGAAGTATATTAGTTTCTCAACAAACATAATCTTCCGTCAAACATTTTCTGAAACCAAAGGATTTCCGGTTCATGCAGTATCCCAGCTATTCCGAATCGAATGCAGCACGCAGAAAATTCACACTGATCGAACTCCTGATCGTCATCGCCATCATCGCGATCCTCGCCGCGCTGCTTCTGCCCGCCCTGACCTCCGCGCGCGAAACAGCCAAACGCACATCCTGCATCAACAACCAGAAATCCATCGGACACTACATCCACCAGTATGCGGCGGAAAGCCGCAGCGACCTGACCGGACTGCTTGGGAAATGGAACAACTGGCTTGGACGCATCGCGCAGACGGCGGGCAGCAAATACACATTCGGCGACGGCGCCGCCAAGTTCGAGGACAACTACATCAAGGGCGACGGCATCGCGCAGGCAGTGTTGAAGATCGCACGCTGCCCCGGGGACGTCACGCGTGGCAGACAGAGTTACGGACGCAACGACCCGATGGGGCTCTGGACCATGCAGGACCATACCAAGCGCGTGTGCCGCAGCAGGATTCCCAGCGTAAAAATGCCTTCCGACCTCATCATCCTCGGTGAACGCTGGAGCAATTTCAAATCCTTCTCCGATTCCAACTGGCAGGAACAGTACGAGATTTGCGCGCCGTATCACCTCCGCCCTCACCGTACAGACAAGGATGCCGCGGGCGAAGACTGGAACACCATCCACAAGGGCAACATCCCCCTGCTCTTCCTGGACGGTCACGTGAAGACCGGAAACATTTATGCGACCGTCCGCACGAAGAACATGGACTCCATGCACATGTACAACGGACAGGCGAACGGCGGCAGCTGGTCCGACGATCCCAACCTGAAGAAGTGAACCAACTTCCGTTTCTCTGATCCGCCCGTGTCGGCAAAAAACAGCTGCCAAACGGGAATCCATTCTTTTCCCCGAAAAAGATACCCTTTAGGGTATACGGTCTCCTCGTGCCCGGTTTTTGAAAAAAAAGATGTCCGGCACAATATCATGCGATCCGGGAGCGTTATTTGATCAGAAGCGCGCAACGGAACAAACAAAAACCACAACCAACACACAATCAGGTGACTGCAATGAAATCCATCTCCCATCTTTTCTTCAATAAGTTCTCCGCTCTCGTTCTCATCGCCGCGATCGCCGGTCTGGTTTCGATCAACGCCTACGCACACACCAACGACCACATGGGATTCGGCGGATTCCATCCCTACGGCGGGTTCGGATTCGGATACGGGTTCGGCGGTTACGGCATGGATTTCGGTTACACCTTTGCCGGATTCGGCGGATTCGGCGGATTCGGTCACGGCATGGAATATGGTTCCGGCTTCGGCGGACATCATTTCGCTGGCGATTTCAACGGATTCGGTCACGGATTCACCGCTCAGAATCCGGTCCACTCCTCGAACCGCAAGATCGTTCCGCTGCCGCCTACGGCTTCTGCGGTCAACACCTCCATCACCTACGATGAATCCGGCGAGCTCCACGTCCGCCCGTTCGACGACGAAGACCTCTTTGTGGAGGATTGAGTCCGGTTCAGACAATAACGAACATCAGGAATTGTTCCACGGGGCGTCTCCCAGGGGGTGGGTGGCGTCCCGGTTTTTATGCGCCCGGCAGAGCGCATATACAAAAAGACCGCCCGGACGAACCGGACGGCCGTGGTGCGTCAAATCAAAATCTGACAGGATGAATCAGAGCTTGATGGAGACGGATTTGCCGGAGTATTTGATGGTCTTGCACTGTTCGGCGGGGGTGCGCGTCTCCTCGACGCCGACGCCTTCCTTTACCAGAATGACGCGGAACGTACGGTTCTTCAGCATTCCGGGGAAGGCCCCCTGGACGTCGCCGATGGTGAGCGTGCCGTCCTTGTAGGTGAATTCGATGGTGCTGAACGCGCCCTTCTCGTAGTTGTAGTTGTCGAACTCGTCCTCGTAGAGCGTGAAGGAGCCGTTCGCGCCCGGATACACGCGGATTTCGAGGTCTTCCCACTTTTTCTGCTCGGCGTATTCGACCGGCTCGGCGATCGGGATGATGCTGCCGGCCTTCACGAAGAGCGGCACGAGGTCGAGCGGAGCAGCAATGGTGACGGTCCGTCCGCCCTCGTAGGTCTTTCCGGAATGGAAGTCGATGAACTTGGAACCGGCGGGCAGATAGACGTCCCAGTTCTTCGTTTCGGAGACGTCGATGCGGTTGTTCTTGAGGTACATGGACTTCACGACCGGGGCGACGAGCAGGGACTTGCCGAAGAGGAACTCGGTGTCGATCTTGTGCGTCTTTTTGTCGGCGGCGAAATCGGCGAAGAGCGGGCGCATCATGGAGCCGCGGTTCGCGGAAACGTCGTGCATCATGGAATAAATGTACGGGATGAACGCATAGCGCGTCCGGATGGCGCGGACCATGGTGTCGTACACGGGGTCGCCTTCCTGCCCGAAGTAGTACAGTTCGCGCGGACCGTCGGTGCCGTGGCTGCGCATCATGGGCGTAAATGCACCGAACTGCATCCAGCGGGCGTAAAGCTCAAAGAACGCGATGTTGCGGCTGCGGTTCGGATAGTTCCAGAGGAAGAACCCGCCGATGTCGGCGTTCCAGTACGGGAGGCCGACCAGCCCCATGTTCAGTCCGCACGCGATCTGGTCCTTCAGGGAATCCCAGCTGGTGACGGTGTCGCCGGACCAGGTGTTCGTACCGAACCTCTGCTGCCCGGCATAGGCGCAGCGGGTGAGGATGAAGATGCGTTTGCTGTCCGGGTTGTCGGCGCGCTGGTGCTCGTAGACGCTGCCAGTGGTCATGAATGGGTAGAGGTTGCGGACGCGGCGGAACGTCCCCTGCCCGGTCATGAGGTCGAAGTCGGCGTCCTTGATGTTGTGGTGGTCCGGCTCGGTGGAGTCCATCCACCAGGCGTCGGGTCCGTAGTCCAGGAGCTTTTTGGCGTAGCTCCAGTAGATTTCGCGGGCTTCCTTGCTGTAGGGGTCGTAGGGGCGCGCGCCGCCGGAGCCGCCGACGGAGGTGTCGTTCGGCCAGGTGTCAATGTCGAGGAGATGGCCTTTCTCCTTCAGGATCTTGAACTGCTCGGTCTTCTGTCCGAAGTCGGGCCAGATCACGAGCATGGCGTGGGCGTTCAGCTCATGGACGCGGTCGAACATCTTCTTCGGCTCGGGAAAGCCGGGGTTCAGGAACTGCATGGCGTTCCAGTAGTTGTTGTCCTCGCCCCAGTACTGCCAGTCCTGGATAATGCCGTCGAGCGGGATATGGAGCTGGCGGTATTTTTCGACGACTTCGAGCAGCTCCTTCTGCGTTTTGTAACGTTCGCGACTCTGCCAGAACCCGAGCGTCCACAGCGCCTGCATCGGGCTGTCGCCGGTGAGCTTGCGCATCTGTGCGACGACGCCGTCCGTGGAGCCGCCGAACATGAAGTAGTAGTCCAGATTTTCGCCGTCCTTGAACATGAAGTTCAGGACATTGTCCTTCTCCTCGAACTCGCCGCTGGCGGGGTTGTCCAGGAAGACGCCGTAGCCCTTGACAGTCTGGAACATCGGGACGGAGACAAAACGGTATCCCTGATGGATCGGGAACTTGCTGCCGCGCTGGGAGAACTTGTCGTTCTGGGGCTGTCCGAACCCGTAGATTTCCTCATCGGCGTCCACGCGGAACCTTGCAGTGACGGTGTTCGTCTTACCGCTCGGATACTCGACCGGAGCCATTTTGAACGGTGCGGCTTCATCCTCGGCGAGGAGGCGCGTGCCGTCCGGCTTTGTGAACGAGATCGCGCCGGTCTTGCGGTCCAGGGACACGCTCACCGCGGAGGATTTCGCCGTGTACGCCGCATCGCCCTTCTTGACCTCGACCTGGACTTTTTCCGGCTTGAGGATGACTGTGGGCGTGACGAACGGCGTTTTCGTGCTGTTCGACGGGGTCTTGGTGACGCGGACGATTTCAGGCGTGTAGAAGACGACGGACGTGACAACGCCGTTTTCTTCGAGCTGGAATCCGTTCTTTTCCGTGAATTTGCTCATGTTGACGTTCTGCGGTTCAAGCATTGATTGGGATTCGTTCGCGCAGGATCCGACGGCGGCGGCCGCCGCGATCGCCATGCAAACGGGGAGGATGAAGTGTTTCATGCGTCTGCTCCGGACGTTTTGGGGTGAATAAAAAAGGAAAAGCACGCATTATTATACTGCATAAGTCGTAGAAAGTCAACACCATTTTTCTAAAAAAATGAAGATTCCGAAAATATCCCGCAAAGTCTGCAAAAATCCACAACAGAGCAACATCTCTGAAATAATCCAGCGGAAACGTGCAAAAAAAACGTCGAGATGTTTTGCGCCCCTTCGACGCCTGATGCTCTCGGAGATTCAGGATCCTCTGAACTGTCTGACGGCATGCGACACGCCCGCCCTCAGACGCGCGGCGAAATAATATCCGTCCGCGAAAATACGCCCGAATCCGCGCGCCAGCAGGATGCGCCGCACCTCGGACGCGGTGTCCTTCCGCCGGACCGTGCTCACCCCGCCCAGCGCGAAATCCGTGATCTCCCGGTCGACGAACCGGAACACTGCGCCGGATTCCTTCGCGCGCAGGAAAAAGTCCAGGTCGGCGCAGATTATCCAACGGGTATCGAATCCGCCCAGGCGTTCCAGCAGGCTCCGCCGGATCACAGAAGCCGGATGGAAGATCCGTGCGCCGCGGAAGGACGAGATTCCCTGCGCCGGGCTGAACTTCCGTCCGTTCACGCGGATGCACCCGTGTAGAATGTCCGCATCGGGATTCGCGCACAGTTCGTGCATCATTTCCTCCAGCGCGCCCGGCAGATAGCGGTCGTCAGCGTTCAGGAACATCACATACTCCCCCCTCGCCCGCGTCCAGCCCTGGTTCATGGCGTCGTAGATGCCCCGGTCGGGCGACTGCACGATGACCGCATCCGGCTGGATTCCGCGGACAAGCTCGCAGGTCCCGTCCGACGATCCGGCGTCCTTCAGGATGTATTCGACGCCGTCAGGCAGCGGACGACCGAGGGATTCCGCGGCGTGCGCCACGGTCCCGGCGGCATTTTTGGTAACAGTAACGATGGAGAGAAGCATGTTCGCTTTGTTCTGTGAATGATTTCCCTGATAATATCGCACATATCCGCGCAAAAATCAAGTCGGTTTCCGGTTTTGCGTTTGAAATCGCCCGCACGGGGTGGTATCTTATTAGGAATTCAGCATGACCATCCGCCCGAAAACACCCCGAACAAACCAAAGTCCGAATACAACATGAGCATCCGCGAAAGCTACGTCCACACGCTCCATGCGTGCAACATCAGCTACGTCACGCAGGCGATCGTCAACGACTTCGCACCGTTGCTCTTCCTGTGGTTCATGCGCGCCTACGACCTGAAGCTCGGTCAGCTCACGTACCTCCTCATCGGAAACTTCTGGCTCCAGATGTGCGTGGCATTCGCCTGCGCCAAGCTCGCGGACAAAATCTCCTACCGCCTCACGCTCGTCATCGGGCAGTTCTGTTCCGCCGCCGGGCTCGTGCTCATGACGATTCTGCCTGACCTCATGCCGAATCCACTCCTCGGTCTGACCTGCGCGGTCGCACTGTACGCGGTCGGCGGCGGCGTGGTGGAGGCGGTTACCAGCCCGGTCGTCGAGGCGTGCCCGTTCAAGCGCAAGGCCGCCGCCATGAGCCTCGTGCATTCGTTCTACTGCTGGGGGCAGATGATCGTCGTGCTCGGTTCGACGCTGTTCTTCCACCGGTTCGGGCTGGACAACTGGCGGCTGCTCGCGTACGTATGGGCGGCGGTTCCGCTCCTCGACGGTGTCTACTTCATGTTCGTGCCGATGCGTCCGCTGATCGACGAGGGGAAACAGGGGCTGGGCATCCTCGGTCTCTTCAAGCTTCCGGTCTTCTGGCTCATGGCAGTGATGATGCTCTGCGCGGGCGCGTCCGAACACTGCATGAACCAGTGGGCGTCGTCTTTCGCGGAATCCGCCCTGGGCGTGAAGAAGGAGGTCGGCGACCTCGCCGGTCCGTGTCTCTTCGCCCTCCTCATGGGGCTTTCCCGTACGCTCTACGCCGCGTTCAGCACGCGCCTCAACCTCATCAACTGCCTCATCGTGAGCTGTGCGCTCAGCATCGCCGCCTACCTCACCGCCGTCTTCGCCCCCTGGCCGCCCCTCGCGCTTGCCGGGTGCGCCCTCTGCGGCTGGGCGGCGGGCATTCTCTGGGCGGGCGTCTTCAGTACCGCCTCCCTCGCGATTCCGCTCGGCGGCACCGCCATGTTCGCACTGCTTGCCCTTCCCGGAGACTTCGGCTGCGGCCTCGGCCCCGTGTACGTCGGCAGGATCGCGTCGTTCTGCGGCGACGACCTCAAAGCCGGGCTTCTCGCGGCGGCGTTCTTCCCCGCGCTCATGCTCGGATGCCTCCTGTACTACAAGTTCGGCTACCTGCCCCGGCACAAGGAGCTCGCCTCAAGCGGCGTCCCGGAAGGCTGACGCATACAAACGTCCCGAAAACACCGGTTACCCCCTGCCTCAAGCTCTAACGCACCTTTCCGATTTTTCAAGCCCGATTTTGTTTTTTTTCCGAAAAAAAATCCTTCGGATGTTTCAGACTGTTTAATCCTTTGATTTTCTAGGCATTTTATTGTTATGACTCTCCGGCTTGCAAGCGCCATTTTGACGTACCGAAAAATGCAAAATAAATGCCTTAAAGTTTTTTGTTGTATTTTTCTGTTTTGACATTGCATTTGTCAAGGTATTGATTATATTATACGTCAACACCACAAGATGTTGTGGTTTCCGTTTTTTTACCACTATCCACATCCCCGTGCTCAAATGAACTCCGACTCCCGTTTTGGACTGCAGAAGCTCACTTTGCTGGATTACCCCGGCAAGGTCGCCTGCACCATTTTTCTGCATGGATGCAACTTCCGCTGCCCCTTCTGCCACAATGCTTCGCTCGTGGTGGTCCCTCAGGAGGAGTCCGCCATGATCACGCTCGACGAACTGAAGGAATACCTGTCGAAACGGGGAAAGATATTGGACGGCGCGTGCATCACGGGGGGTGAACCGGTAATGCGTCCCGACCTCGCCGAGCTGCTGGAGCTGCTGCGCTCCTTCCATCTGCTCATCAAGCTCGACACGAACGGATCCTTCCCCGAACGCCTGCGGGATATCGTGGATCGCAACCTCGTGGACGCGGTGGCGATGGACATCAAGAATACCTATGCCAGGTACGATGAGACGACCGGCGTGGCGGGCATGGCGGAACGCGTCGCGGAGAGCGCGGCATACCTCAGGACCGCACCGCTCGACTACTATGAACTCCGTACGACGGTCGTCCGGCAGTTCCACACGGTCGACGACCTGGCGGCGCTCGCCCGCGAACACGCTGGCGTCGAACATTATTTTCTACAGAAATTCAAGGATTCCGGCGACCTGCTCGGCGCAGGGCTGAGCGCGATGCCGGACGACGAAATGGCACGCGCGCTGGAAGCAGTCCGGGAGTACATCCCGAACGCCCGGCTCCGCGGCGTCGACACGTCCGAGGCGGAATCCTGAACACTTTTTTCAACAATAACATTTTCAAAACAGGAGCAACAAAAACCATGTACCAGGTCCAGAAACGAAACGGCAAAGTCATCGACTTCGACATCACGAAGATCTCCGACGCGATCAAGATGGCGTTCGAGGCGCAGGAAAAGAACTACCACCCCTCGATCATCGACTTCCTCGCGCTGAAGGTCACCGCCGAATTCGAGCCGAAGATCAAGGAAGGCCTGATCGCCGTTGAGGACATCCAGGACAGCGTGGAGTCCGTGCTCGTGCAGGCAGGCTACGCGGACGTCGCGAAAGCCTACATCCTGTACCGCCGCCAGCGCGAAAAACTCCGCAACACCGCCAACACGATCATCGACTTCAAGACCACGATCAACGACTACCTGAAGGTCAACGACTGGCGCGTGAAGGAAAACTCGACCGTCACATACTCCGTTGGCGGACTCATCCTCTCCAACTCCGGCGCCCTCACCGCCAACTACTGGCTCTCCGAAATCTACGACGACGAGATCGCGAATGCCCACCGCAACGCCGACCTCCACCTGCACGACCTCTCCATGCTCACCGGCTACTGCGCCGGCTGGTCCCTCAAGCAGCTCATCCAGGAAGGTCTCGGCGGCGTCCCCGGCAAGATCACCAGCGCACCCGCGTCCCACCTCGCCACACTCTGCAACCAGATGGTCAACTTCCTCGGCATCATGCAGAACGAATGGGCGGGCGCGCAGGCGTTCTCCTCCTTCGATACCTACCTCGCGCCCTTCGTGAAGGTCGACAACCTCAACTACGACCAGGTCAAGAAGTGCATCGAGTCCTTCATCTTCGGCGTGAACACCCCGTCCCGCTGGGGCACGCAGGCGCCCTTCTCCAACATCACGCTCGACTGGACCGTGCCGAACGACCTCGCCGAGCTGCCCGCTATCGTCGGCGGCAAGGAAATGGACTTCAAGTACAAGGACTGCAAAGCAGAGATGGACCTCATCAACAAGGCGTTCATCGAGACCATGATCGAGGGTGATGCAAACGGTCGCGGCTTCCAGTACCCGATCCCGACCTACTCCATCACGCGCGACTTCGACTGGAGCGAGACCGAGAACAACCGCCTGCTCTTCGAGATGACCTCCAAGTACGGCACGCCGTATTTCTCCAACTACGTGAACAGCGACATGGAGCCGAGCGACATCCGCAGCATGTGCTGCCGCCTGCGCCTCGACCTCCGCGAGCTCAGAAAGAAATCCGGCGGCTTCTTCGGCAGCGGCGAAAGCACCGGCAGCATCGGCGTCGTGACCATCAACATGCCGCGCATCGCCTACCTCGCCACGGACGAGGAGGACTTCTACAGGCGCCTCGACCACATGATGGACATCGCGGCGCGTTCGCTGAAGATCAAGCGCGAGGTCATCACGCGTCTCCTCGACGAAGGCCTCTATCCGTACACGAAGCGCTACCTCGGCAAGTTCGACAACCACTTCTCCACCATCGGGCTCGTCGGCATGAACGAGGCGTGCCTCAACGCGAAGTGGATCCGCCGCGACCTCACCGATCCCGCCGCGCAGGACTTCACCGCCGCCGTCCTCAACCACATGCGCGAACGTCTCTCCGACTACCAGGAGAAGTACGGCGACCTGTACAACCTCGAAGCCACGCCCGCCGAATCCACCGCCTACCGCCTCGCCAAGCACGACCGCAAGCGCTTCCCCGAGATTATCACAGCGTCCAAAGGCGACGACGACACCCCGTACTACACGAACAGCTCCCACCTGCCCGTCGGATACACGGACGACATCTTCTCCGCGCTCGATATTCAGGACAAGCTCCAGACGCTCTACACCTCCGGCACCGTCTTCCATGCCTTCCTCGGCGAGAAGCTCCCCGACTGGAAGAGCGCCGCGACGCTCGTCCGCAAGATCGCCGAGAACTACCGCCTCCCGTACTACACGCTCTCCCCGACCTACTCCGTCTGCAAGAACCACGGCTACATCGCGGGCGAAAAGAACACCTGCGCCAAGTGCGGCGAGAAGACCGAGGTCTACAGCCGCATCACCGGCTACTACCGCCCTGTCCAGAACTGGAACGACGGCAAGTCGCAGGAATACAAGGACCGCAGGACCTACGACATCGGCAAATCCATGAGCCACAAGCCCGTCCACCACGACGCACCCGCCCATGAATCCACCGAGCATCCCGTCGAGAAGCCCGCGCCCGCCGTTGCCGGCACGTCCGACCGCCTGATCCTCTTCGCCACCAGCACCTGCCCGAACTGCAAGATGGCGAAGCGCTTCCTCGACCAGGCCGGGCTCCGCTACGACGTGATCCTCGCCAACGAGGACATCGCATCCGCCGACCTCTACAGCATCCGCCAGGCGCCCACGCTCGTCGTCGTCCGAGGCGGCAAGATGGAGAAGTTCGAGAACGTCTCCAACATCCGCCGCTTCATCGAAGAAACCGCCGCCGCGGCGCTCTGACGGGAAGGAGCGGTTTCGGGTATGATCGACATCATCGTCATCGGAGCGGGTCCCGCCGGCCTCACCGCCGCCGTCTATGCGCGGCGCGCGGGCCGCTCGGTCCTGATCCTGGAACGCGAATCCTTCGGCGGACAGATCGTGTATTCGCCCAAGGTCGAGAACTTTCCCGGCTACCTCGCGCTGTCCGGCGGAGAGATCGGAGAGAAGCTCGTCGACCAGGCGCTCCACCACGGTGCCGAGCTGGAGCTTGATGAAGTCACAGCCATCCACGACAACGGCAAGATCAAGTCCGTCGTCACTCAGCGCACGCAATACCTCTGCAAGTCCGTCATCGTCGCCGCCGGATCCCGCCACAGACCGCTCGGACTCCCCCGCGAGGACGACCTCGTCGGGCACGGCGTTTCCTACTGCGCGCTCTGCGACGGCGATTTCTACAAGAACAGGGACGTCGCCGTCATCGGCGGCGGCAACACCGCCCTCCAGGATGCCGTGCTGCTCTCCGAAACCTCGAAGACCGTTACGATCGTGCAGAACCTGCCGAAGCTCACGGGCGAGGCGAGCCTCGCCCAGATCCTGCGTTCGCGACAGAACGTGAAGATCCTCTGCAACTGCATTGTGACCGAACTCCTCGGTGAACCGGAACTGACCGGAATTAAGATCAAAAACACCGCCGAGGACAGGGAATCCGTGCTTGCGCTCGACGGCGTGTTCGTCGCCATCGGACAGATGCCAGACAACAAGCCGTTCCAGGACGTCTGCGACCTCGACAAGAGCGGATTCATCGCTTCGGACGAAGCCTGCCTCACAAAGACCCCCGGCGTGTTCGTCGCGGGCGATTGCCGAACAAAGGGCGTCCGCCAGGTTGCGACCGCCGTCGGCGACGGAGCCACTGCGGCGCTTGCCGCCTGCCGTTACCTGAACTCGCTGACGTTCTGACCGAACGCACAGTGCCGCCGGACCGATCTCCGGCGGCCTTTTTCTTTTTCATTTTCACAACGCCGCCGGACCGATCTCCGGCGTTTTTTTTGCAATCCGGTTTTGAGAGCTAAGGATACTTTAGGATAATTCACAATAAAAAGAGTTGTCATTATTATTTTTTTAGAAAAATCTTCTTTAACAACAAAAAAAGCGCTTGCATTTTAAAAAAGAGGGGTTATAGTAGTCCTGTTTTCAACTCATATACCCACATAACTTTTCCACAAGGAGCCAATTATGAGCAGTTATTTCGTGAATGAGGGACAGGTCAGTTCCGGTCTGGTCATCAACTACGGGGACGTCCTGACCGTCGCCGGCGGTACCGCCACCGAAACCATGATGAACGACGGATCCGCGTACATCGAAAGCGGACTGATCGAAAGCACCACGATGAATTATGCCAGCATGACCGTCTCGGGCGGCACGGTGTTCAACACCGTGATGAGCGGCGGCTCGATTTACGCCACCTACGGCTCCATCGAAGACACCACGGTCAACTCCGGCGCGAGACTCAGGATCAACAACTGGGCGTCGGCGACCAACACGGTCGTGAACTTCAGCGGCTATGTCGAAGCCCACGCGAAACTCAACGACACAATCGTGAACAGCTACGGCAGCGTCGGCGTCTACGGCAACACCGCGACGAACGTGTACGTGAACACGGGCGGCAGGTTCACCGCTACGAACTCAGCCACCGTCGTCAACAACCTCGTCGTCTCCGCCAGCGGATGGAACTACACCAACGCCAAGGCGGAGAACAGCGCCACCATCAACGGAGCCACGGTCATCGGCATGTCCGCCACTCTGATCGCAAGCGGCGGCGCGAAAGTGAACGACGTCGAACTCCTCGACGGCGGATACCTTGACCTCTACGGCGGAACGGCGACCAACGTCGCGATCAACGAGGGCGGTTCCATGAGCATGAACGGAAGCTCGGTCGCGACCGAGGTCTCGGTGAACCAGGGTGGCTGGTTCAGCGCCGGATTCAACTGGTACGGCTACTACGGCGACCTCGCCTCCATCGGCGCGAAAGTCGTCGAGAACGGCGGCGCGGTCTACATCGGCTCCGGGAACGTGTCGAACTACATTCCGGGCAGCGGGACCATCTACTCCTCCGGCGTGCTTTACCCCGTCGAAATCCTTTCCAACACCTTCAGCGGCCTCACCTACTCGACCGGCAGGTACGGCACGGTCCACTCCGGCACCACGGCGGTCGACATCACCGCCATCAACGGCGGACTGATCGTCTGCGACGGCGGCATCGCCAACGGCTACACGGTCGTCCCCTACACCTTCGTCAGCTCCTTCACAAGCACGGTCTGGAACTCCTCCTATAACGAGGAAACGCAGGACTGGGACTACACCAGCTCCTCCTTCCCCGCCAGCGAGACCGTCACCTGGCTCGGCGGTCTGACCGTCCTCAGCGGCGGCACCGTCACCGGGCTCGTCGCGCAGTCGATCAATTCGGCATACGATGATCCATACACCAACACGACCTATCTGAACTTCGAGATTGCGTCCGGCACCGTGATCTCCGGCACGGTCGACGGAGCCGCGTTTGAGACGGAAAACGGCGCGCTCAGCGACGTCTCCGTGAAAGACGTCATGCTGACGTACCTGGAGGGCGCGACTGTCTCCAATATTTCGCAGTACCACGGCGGCGCCACCGTCATGTCCGGCGCATACGCCAGCAACCTGAACTTCAGCGGCGGAAGCGCGGTATTCAGCAGCGGCGCGGTCGTCGACGTCGTGAACACCTTTGCGCTCCCGTACACCTATGTCGAGTACGGCATGAGCGACGAAGAGGGAGAATCCGAGGAATTCATTATCGAGACTTCCAGCGGCGCGAACGTATCATTCTTCGCCGGAGCCACGCTCACAAACCTCAACATGGACTCCTGGTCCCATCTCCACATGCAGGTCGCGCCGGACACGATCCTGAACGGAACGTCCGGCGGTGTCGCTATCGACCTGAAGGACGCGCATTTCGACAACGCCACCCTCGGAAACACCGTCGTCGAAGTGCTCGGGACCACGACGGGCATGGACTGGAACGACAATGAAGTCACGATCGCCGGCGGAACCGTATCGGACCTCATCATCCTCAACGGCGCGACCGTCACAGTGATGGAAGGCGGCGAGGCATGGGGCATGGTCGAAAACGGCGGCGCGCTCCATCTCAGCGACGACTGGATGGAAGAACCCCTGGGGCTGTACTCGATCACATCGAACACCTTCTCCTCCGACCACCTGGAAGGCCAGGTCACCGTCCACAAGAACACCGTCGCCCTGGACAACATCATGTGCGGCGGCGAGCTGGCGGTGTTCAGCGGCGGCGTCGTGAGCAACTTCTACAACGTCGCCGGCGCCGGAAAGATGAACATGTACAGCTTCATGTTGTACGAAGGCGCGATCGTGACGAACCTGGATACGGTCCGCTATGCCCAGCTCCCGTACCACCCCGGAAACCTTGAGATCTACGGCGGCGTTTATCTGGCGGACGCGAGGCTGACCGACTACGACGGGATTACCCTGACGGTCACCACCGGTTCGGTCTTCACCAACTGTTCGATGGACGACGTGCCGTTCTCCATTGAAGACGGCGTGCTCTCCGGATTCATGGCAAACGGCGAGGGCTGGTTCTCCGACTACATCACGATCGAAAACGGCGCGTATATCATCGACTCCTATATCGACGCCTGGGGACAGGTCGAGCTGATGGACGGCGCATGCGGCAATCACAACACGTTCGCCCGGAACTATATCTATGTAAATTCCGGCGCGGTGCTGGAAAAGACCACGCTGGGACTGCCGCCCGAACCGGAACCGGAAGAACCCGACCCGGACTACTATCCGCAAGACAAGAGCGCCACCATGTACATCCTCAATGGCGGCGTGGTACGCGACGTCACGGTAAATCAGGACAGCAATATCGAAGTCAACTCCGGCGGCAAGCTCACCGGCAGAATGGAACTCCATGGCAGGGTGAACGCATGGGACGGCATCGTGGACTTCGACATCACGACCCCCGATGCGGGCAGCGTCGCGCGCGTCAATAACCTCGGCTGGATCCAGAGCAGCCCGACCTACACGATCACGGTCGACGGCGTAAACCAGGCATCCGGCACGTACATGCTCGCCGAAGAGACGCTTTTCGAGGAGTATACAGAAACCACATTCTATCTTGTGGACGTCCTTGGCTCCACCTACGGTTATTTCATCGGAACAGCCGGTTACGCGCTCGTTTTCGATGAAGAACTGCAGGCCGAGACGTATGTCGACACGTTCGACATCCAGTATTATTCCCTCTCCCCTGTCCAGCCCGGATTCGCGTTCACGCTGAACAGCGACAGGTCGGTCGATGAGGAAAGCGTCATCCACAGAAATCTTTACCTCACCGTCGAATCCGAAATCGCCCCGACCGCCTGGTTCGCGGCCCCGACCGTCACCGCCGACATCGCGACGTTCACGAATGAAGACGTCTTCCTGACCGTGGCGTTCGACGAGGAAACGACCCTGCGCGAATACAGCACCGACTATACGGTCTGGCAGGCGTTCGAGGGCGACGGCATCACCGTCAGTGAAAACAACACGTACTTCTTCCGCGGCTACAACGCCGACGGCACCGAGTCCGAAATCACGGGCTTCCAGGTCAGCAACATCGACAAGGTCGCCCCGACCGTCGCAACCGACCTCGCCGCCGCGGTTGATGGCTCGACCGTGACCTTGAGCTGGACCGACGCCACCGACGACTACTCCCACGTCAGAGGCTTCTACGTCTCCTACTGGCAGGACGGCATGCTCGGAGTCCTGACCGAGACCGTGCCGGGCACGAACCTCGTGCTTGATGAAATGATCTCCGGCACCTGGAACTGGACCGTCACGGCATTCGACTACGCCGGAAACGCGTCCGAAGCCGTCGCGGGCGGACAGTTCGTCGTCACGGACGGCTACATCCCCAGACTCGACCTCCCGGACTTCCTCACCGGCAACTTCAACGGCGGCTCGGCGGACCAGATGGTGACCGTTACCTACGCTGACAACATCGGTTCCTTCGCCACGATCTACGTGGACGGCACACCGTGGGGCAATGGTCTCGCAGTCGATCCGAGCTGGATGATCTCCGGCATCGGCGACTTCAACGCCGACGGGCAGGACGACTTCCTGCGCGTGAACGGCGACGGCTATGTGGTCGGCGAAATGACGCAGCCCGACGGCTCCTTCGTCGCGCAGGTCCTGAACTTCAAGAACGCCGGCTGGGACATCCTCGGCACCGGCGATTTCAACGGCAACGGCAGCGACGACATCCTGATCGCCAACCCGACCGGTGCGTCCGACACCGTCGGCCTGCTCGGCTACTGGGAAAGCGGCGTCACCTGGACGCTCATCAACGGCTATTCCGCCGAATGGGAGTGCATCGCGACCGGCGACTACAACGCCGACGGCAAGTGCGACATGCTCTGGCGCAACAGCTTCACCGGCGAAGGCGGAAACGTCTACAACGCCTACTGCACCTGGATCGTCGACGATCCGGTCGACTGGCGCATGGTCAGCGTCGCCAATCCGCTGGAGTGGGATTTCCTCTGCTCGGGCGACTTTAACGCCGACGGATGCAACGAGTGGTCCATCCTCAGCGCCGTGAACACCGACGAATGGAAGCTCGTCGGCGTCGGCGACTTCAACGGAGACGGCACGGACGACATCGCCTGGTGCAGCAATATCTCCGGTCTCGCTGGCTACTGGCAGATCAACGACAAGCAGCTCACCACCTGGTCGAACCTCGCCAACCTCGCCTGAGACCGCAAGCGGTCCTGATACAGTGCCCGGCTACGCTCGGGCACAAAACAGCGATTGTAATTCAAAAGCCTCCGGTTGCTTCAAGCGCCGGAGGCTTCTTTAACAAGCAGAGGGGAAACATCCCGGTCATTTCCCGTGTCCGGAGAGGAATGCTTCTAATGTTTCATCGCCCTGTCCGGCGGCGGCGCGGAGCCATTTCACGCCCCTGCCCCTCGTCCTTTTTTCACGCCCCTGCCCTTAATATAGCCCCGCAAATCATACATTGTGCGCGTCCGGGACGCCCTCCAATCCTTGTACAATGCGCTGCGGCTTCTATGTCCCAGTCGTCCGATTCCACCTTGTCTTTGTCCTCGAAAACAATTCCGTGGAAGCACATCAAGTAAAAAACAAGCAGTCAGTGTATAAAAAAGCACCCCGGACCGAAGTCTGGGGTACAGGGTGTCTTTCCTGACGTCCGGCAGGAGTTTTGAGGCGTCCTGCCGGGCGTGGTATCAGCAGACCGGAAGATTACTTCTTCGCGGGCTTCAGATACTTGTCGAGGAATTCGATGACGCGCTTGGAGTTCTTCTCGTCGAAGAAGCGGCCGTCTTCGTGACCGCAACCGTCGAAGAATCCGGCGCCTTCGTAGATCACTTTATCCTTGCCGATGTACTTGGCGACGGTTTCGGCGAATTCCTTGGAGGAACCGATCGGAACGACATTGTCCTTGGTGCCGTGCTGGATCAGGAACGCCGGAGCGGTCTTGGGATCAAGCGTGTGGGCATACATGCCCGGATCGGCGCGCTGCGCGGGAGCGGGATTGGTCTCGCGGTTGCTGTGGATCGGAATGCCGACGTAGGAGCTGTAGGGGCCCTGGTCAGCGTCGTGACCCATCATGCCGCGACCGGCTTCGGCCTCGGCGTCCTTGGCCTGCTGGTCCATGGTGAGGACGTTCATCGGACCGAAGAGGTCGACGACGGCCTGGACGGAGGAGGAATATTCGGCGTTGTCGCCGATATCGCCCATCATGAGACCCTTCAGGTTGCTGGTGGTGCCGAGCATGCCGACCATGTGACCGCCGGAGGAGTCGCCGATCGCGCCGATGTGGTCGGGATCAAGGTTGAGTTCCTTCGCGTGGGCGCGGATCCAGCGGACGGCAGCCTTGGCGTCATTCATCGGACGCGGGAAGGAAGCCTCACTGGAGAGACGGTAGTTCAGGGAGAAGACGGCGTAACCGGCTTTCACAAGGCGATCGAAGAATCCGGCGTTGCAGCCGCGGGCGCTGCCGCCCATCCAGGCGCCGCCGTGGATATAGAGGATGGCCGGGGCCTTCTCGCCCGCCTTGATCTCGGGGAGATAGCCGTCCATGTACTGGGAGCTGGAGCCGTCGGAGGCGAACTTGATGTCAGCCATCTGCTTGACGCCGATCGGCTGGCCGTTATTGGTCATAACGCCGCCGCCACCGCCGCCGAAGCCGCCCATCATGCCGAACATGCCCATGCCGCCGCCACCGGTCTTCTTCGGGGGCTCAATGTCGGTCCATTCCTTCTTGGCGGAATCCCAGAGGGAGCAGATCGGGCACTTCTTGTCCGCGGAGCAGAGTTCGACCTTGGTGTAGGTCGGACCGTCGGCGTTGTATCCTTTCGGAAGCTGGCTGCCTTTGTCCGGCTTGGCTTCCTGCTGCTGACCGCCGGGAGCTCCGCCCATGCCGGGGAAACCGCCCATGCCCATGCCGCCGAAGCCGCCCATCATCGGGAAGCCGCCCATGCCGCCGCCTTCGCCGCCGCCCATCGGGGGCATACCGCCGCCGAAGCCGGGGAATCCGCCAGGCGCGCCGCCTTCGCCGCCGCCCATCGGAGGCATGCCGCCGCCGAACATGGCGCCGAAATCGGGCATCTGACCGCCGAACATGGCGCCGAAATCGGGCATTCCGCCTTCGCCGCCCATCGGGGGCATGCCGCCCATACCGCCGCCGAAGCCGCCCATCGGGGGCATGCCGCCCTGGCCGCCGCCAAAGCCGCCGCCCATACCGCCGCCGAAACCGCCGGCAGGCATCTGGAAGCCGCCGCCCATGGGCATGCCGCCCGCGGGAGCTCCGCCTGGAGCAGCGCCGGGTGCGCCGCCGGGTGCAGCGCCGCCGGCCGGAGCCTGTGCGGAGAGCATGGTGGCGATCAGCAGGGTTCCGGCGATGAACGAGCCGGAAGCCAGCAATTTGTTGAACGAGTGTTTCATACGAATCTCCTTGTATGATGTTTTTGGTTGGATTGGTTGTTTTATGTGTTGCGGGACGAGTTTACTTGCTTACACGTTATTTAACGATGCCGAAGCAAATATTATTGTATATGTTTTTCAAAAAAACAGACTATTTTAGTTTAATTCCGTAAAAAACGGGAAGCGGACGAACCGCTTCCCGAAGGATCAGATCACGGAATCAGCGGGGAGCGCCGGCTCCGGGAGCAGCGCCAGCGCCGGGAGCACCGGCAGGTCTGGGAGCGCCGCCGGGAGCAGCACCGGCTCCGGGAGCGCCGGCGGGTCTGGGAGCGCCGCCCATGCCGCCGCCCATGCCGCCGAAGCCGCCGCCGAAGCCGCCCATTCCACCGAAGCCGCCGCCGTTAGCGCCGGCCGCGGGAGCCGGATCCGGCTTGGGCTGCGGAGGAACCGTGCCGCCGAAGGAGTCGAACAGCGGGTCTTTGTTGACCGGGAGTTCAAAGGCGGAGGTCGTGAGGCAGGTGAGGTCGGTCTTGGACTTGATGCCGTAGACTTTCTCGTTGAAGTAGTCGATCATGTAGTTCATGTCTTCCGCCGTGACTGCGTGACCGGACTTATGGATGTTCGCGACGATGTTGTCACCGAGGCCGAGCTTCTCATAGGAGGCCTTCGCGGCACGGAAGGTGAGCCACATGGCGGGGGCGTTCACCCAGTCTTCACCCGTGCAGGAGCCGATGATGAAGAGGTAGCGGTTCGGATCGGCGCAGAGCATAGCGAGCATGTGCTGATCGACCGGGAGGGTCTTCGGATCCTTGAAGCACATGAACTTATTGTTGAACCAGCCCTGTTCCCCGGTAGCCTGGAGGCTGTCGATCGGCTCATTCCGGCCGTACTTGTATTCCTTGGAATCGTTCTTGCTGGAGAAGTCATAGGTCTTGCCTTCGGAGACGTAGCGGTACATCGCGACGCCGCCCGCGCCGGAGCAGGACGGAGCGCACATCTTGATGCGGGGCTCGAATGCGCCGCAGACCATGGCGGCCTTGCCGTAACGGGAAACGCCGGTCACGATGGTGTTCTTCGGGTTGATGTTGAGTTCCTTGCCCGCGCCCTTTTCGAGGGCGTCGATGATTCTGGAAATGCCCCAGCTCCAGGCGAGCAGTTCGCCGGTCTGTTCCTTCCAGTCTTCGCCGTAGGGATACAGGTCGTAGAAGAGGCCGGTGTGACGGTTGTTGTCGGCGGCGATGTTGGTGACGCCGCCCATGAAGCCGCCGCCACCGCCGAATGTCATAGAGGCGTAGCCGCGGGACGCCGCGACCGCTTCCTGCGCGCCGTGCATACCGAGGACGACGGGCCAGCCGCCTTCCGGCATCTTGACTTCGTCGCTGGCGGTCGGGAGCGTGATGTTGACGTCGAACGTGCCGGACTTGCCGGTGCTCTTGCGCGTGACGGTCACGGTCATGGATTTGCGGCCGTTGTTGTCACCTTCATTCATCTTGTAGGAGACGTCGACTTCGGAACCGTCGTGCCACACGCCGTACATGTAGTATTCATAGAGTTTCTTGATTTCTTCGGCGCGCTTCGCCCAGTTGTCCTTGGTCACCGCGGTGCCGTCGCGGAACTTCATGATCTCCGGATACGCATCGGAGGCCTTCAGATCCTTGACCATCGGGAAACCGCTGTCGTCGGCCTTTTCGGGTTCCGTGCTGCGGATGCCGCCGGGGAGCGTCGCCATATCGACCGCAGGAGTCTGATTGGCTCCGCCGCCCATGCCGCCGCCGAAGGCCGCCCATGCCCATGCCGCCGCCAAAGCCGCCCATGCCCATACCGCCGCCGGCGGGTCTCTGTCCGCCTGCACCAGCGCCTGCACCAGCACCAGGTGCGCCGGCGGGTCTCTGTCCGCCTGCACCAGCGCCGGGTGCGCCGCCGAAACCGCCCATACCCATGCCGCCGAAGCCGCCCATGCCGCCGCCGAAGCCGCCGCCCATTGCGGGTGCGCCGCCGGGTGCAGCGCCGGGTGCGCCGCCGGGTGCGCCGCCGGCCGGAGCCTGCGCGGAAAGTGATGTTGCGAGGAAGAGCGCCCCTGCGAGAACCGAGCAGGAGATGACAGCCGATTGGACGTAACGTTTCATAAAAACTCCATTATGTTTGGGGGTTGATAAATGAAGAGAGATTGATTGTTTTTGGATGAACGCGAACACGCTTTTGAGCTGTTTTTGACAGCAAAAAGTGCATTTCATCGATAGTATACCACCCAACTGAGCAAAAGTCAAGGTTAATTCACGCAAAAATGTCGGCTTTATTGATTATTCTCTAAACATAAGAGTGTTTAACGTGTTTTTTGGTCTTTCGGATTATTTAGCAAATTCCAATATTCAACCATCCGCATCATACGCCCGACAGAACAAATGATCGAACAGGATCCACCTTTTCCAAACTTTTTTCCTTCCCGCGCTTGCATTATACGCGCACACGGGATATATTAGATGATAATCTTTTCAACCACAACAAATGGGACGGAATCGCAATGGAAACACGTGTGGCGGTATTGGCGATCCTCGCGGAGAGTTTCGACTCCGCGGAGCAAATCAACGCGCTCCTGCACGATTTCGGTCCTTACATCGTAGGTCGCATGGGCCTGCCCTACCGCGAAAGGAATGTCAACGTCATCAGCATCGTAATCGATGCGCCGTCGGACAAGATCAACGCTCTTGCCGGAAAACTCGGGCGCATCGAGGGAGTCACGGCGAAAGCCGTCTACTCCAACCTCATAACAGCTCACTGAGTCCGCCGCCCGCAAAACGGAGGCGGATTCATCCGATCAGATAACAAACCCTCCCCTGACGTCGAAAAGGACTTTGACTTTGAGGCGGAAGACCGAGCGTGCGGCATCGGACCGGACTGCGGGAACCGCATGACATTTGTGCGGTGCGCGCATGTTCCGATCAACCATCCACGGCCGGATCCTTCACCAGGGGATCGCGGCCGATTCTTTTTCTTCCGGCGGAAGCCGGACGGGGAAACGGCGGCGGGAACCGCAGGAAACGCGCATGAACGCACAGGAACGACAGAACGAGCTCAGGATTGACCGCCTGAACGCGGAGAAACGCCTCCCCAACGAGGATTGGACGGCGCTGCTCGCAACAGGGGACGAGTCCGACCGCGCATACGCCGCCGGGATCGCCCGCGAGCTAGCGACCGCCCGTTTCGGGCGCAACGTCTTCGTGCGCGGCATCGTGGAGTTCTCCAACGTCTGCCGCAACGACTGCCTGTACTGCGGCATCCGCAAGTCCAACCTGAAATGCGAGCGGTACCGTCTGGGCGAATCTGAGATCATCGACTGCTGCAACGCCGGATACGAATATGGATTCCGCACATTCGTGCTTCAGAGCGGGGAGGACGCGACCTGGTCGCCGCCTCGCCTCGCCTCGCTGGTCCGCACGCTCAAGACGAACCATCCGGACTGCGCCGTGACGCTGTCTGTCGGTGAGCTGGAACGCGACGAATATCAACTATTATTCGACGCCGGCGCTGACCGTTACCTCCTGCGGCACGAAACCGCCGATCCGGAACACTACATGAAACTCCATACGCCGGGTCAGAGCTGGGAACGCCGCATGAACTGCCTGCGCGACCTGAATGAGATCGGATTCCAGACCGGATGCGGCTTCATGGTCGGTTCGCCGTTTCAGACGCCCGACACGCTCGCGAAAGACATGGAGTTTATCACGGAGTTCCGCCCCGCCATGATCGGCATAGGTCCCTTCATCCCGCACTGCGACACGCCGTTCGGAGACCAGCCCGCTGGAAGCGTGGAGCTCACCCTTTTCCTGCTGAGCCTGTGCCGCATCCTGCACCCGGACGTGCTGCTGCCCGCCACGACCGCGCTCGGCACCATGGATCCGGTCGGTCGCGAGAAGGGCGTGCTCGCCGGAGCGAACGTCATCATGCCGAACCTGTCACCGGAACAGGTCCGCGCGAAATACATGCTTTACAACAACAAGACCGCGGTGGACGTGGACACGCACATCACCACGTCGGATCTGCAGGCGCGCCTGCGGAAGATCGGCTACACGATCAAGGTAAGCCGCGGGGATTACGGAGAAACGTCATGCTGAAACTCGCATTCTACGGAAAAGGCGGCATCGGGAAATCCACGACCGTATCGAACCTCGCCTCGGCGTTCGCCGCGAACGGTCTCAAGGTCATGCAGATCGGCTGCGACCCGAAGGCGGACTCCACCGCCTCGCTGCACGGCGGCGCGCGCATGCGTTCCATCCTCGACCTCGTCCGCGAACGCAACAACGATTTCACGCTCGACGAAATGGTCCGCGAGGGCGACGGCGGCGTGATCTGCGTGGAGGCGGGCGGTCCGACGCCCGGTCTCGGCTGCGCCGGACGCGGCATCATCACCGCGCTGGAGAAGCTCCAGGAGAAGGGTGCTTACGACGTGTACAAGCCGGACGTGGTGCTGTACGACGTGCTGGGCGACGTGGTCTGCGGCGGATTCTCCATGCCGATGCGCAAAGGCTACGCCGACCGCGTGTTCATCCTCACCTCCGGCGAGACCATGTCCGTCTACGCCGCTGCGAACATCGCCATGGCGGTGAAGAATTTCAGGGGGCGCGGCTACGCCTCGCTCGGCGGGTTCGTGCTGAACCGCAGGAACGTACCGGACGAGGACGCGAAGGCAGCGAAACTGGCGGCGGATTTCGAGACCGCCGTGGTCGGCGCGCTCGACTGGAGCGAAACCGTCCAGCATGCGGAACAGCTCGGAAAGACTGTCGTGCACGCATTCCCGGACAGCCCGATGGCGGCGCAGTACCGCGCGCTTGCCGATGCCGTGCTCGCCGCAGCCCGGAAAGGAGTCGCGCCATGCTGAAACGACTGAACGGCGCAGACGACATGACCGGGGCGGAAGTCGCGATCCGCGACGCCGAGTTCCCCGTGCCGTTTGTCTCCGGACTGGAATACAATGCTCCTGCCCGCGGACCGTGGAACATCGTTCACACGGGCATGCTTATCCCCGAATCGCACCAAGTGTTCGCCTGCGCCCAGGGATGCCTCCGCGGCGTGATCCTGACCGCCGCAGAAATGGTCGCCATGGACCGCATGTCGTGGATCTCCGTGGACCAGAACGACCTCTTCGACGGATCGCTGGAACGCAACATTGTGGAAGGCACGGCGGAGATCATCCGCAAGCTCCCGAAGAAGCCGCGCGCGCTCCTGCTCTTCATCAGCTGCGTGCATCTCTTTGCCGGATGCGATTTCGAGGTCATGCTGGACGAACTCCGCGCGATGTTCCCGGACATCGACTTCATCGACTGCTACATGAACCCGACCATGCGGAAAAGCGGACTCACGCCCGACCAGCTCATGCGCCGCCAGCTCTATGCGCCGTTCATGCCCTGCCCCGCCGAAAAAAACGCCGTGAACCTCATCGGAAACGACCGTCCGACCGACGAATCCAGCGAGCTGGTGCAAATGGTCCGCGCCGCCGGACGCGAACTCCGCGACATCACGCTGTGCAGGACCTACGACGAATACATGCGCATGGCGAAAAGCGCGCTGAACATCACCTATCTGCCGACCGCCGCGGCATCCGGCGACGCGCTCGAAAAGCGTCTCGGCCGCAAGCACCTTTATCTGCCGCTCTCCTACGATTTTGACGAGATCGAACGCAACCTGGCGCGTCTCGCCGATGCGCTCGGGATCGCCTCCCCCGACTGGTCCGACGCGAAACGGAACGCCGTCCGCGCTCTTGAACATGCGAAAGAAACGATCGGGGACACGCCGGTCGAGATCGACTACACCGCTACGCCGCGCCCCGTCGGACTCGCTCTGCTCCTCGCGGAACAAGGGTTCAAGGTGACGCGCGTCTACACCGACGTCATGATTGAGGAGGAACGTCCCGCGTTCGAGCGTCTCCGCGCGCTCGCGCCGGACCTGCTGCTGACCGCCACGGTCAACGTGAAGATGCGTTTCGCCGGCAAAGGCGTCCACGAATCCGGCGACGTGCTGGCGATCGGGCAGAAAGCCGCCTATTTCAGCGGCACGAAGCATTTCGTGAACATTGTATCCGGCGGCGGCATGTACGGATTCGACGGAATCGCCCGCCTCGCGCAGCGCATGGCCGAAGCCGTCTTGCACGAACAGGACACCGAGACCGTGATCCAGCATAAAGGGCTCGGATGCAGGAGCTGCTTATGAAACAGACCGCCAGAATCATCTCCATCCACGCAGCCGACACTTCCGGCGTGTGCTCCATGCTGTACGAACTCGGCGGCATGGTTGTCGTCCACGACGCCTCCGGCTGCAATTCCACCTACTCTACGCATGATGAGCCCCGCTGGTACCGCCAGGACAGCATGATCTACATCTCCGCCCTCACGGAGACCGACGCGATCCTCGGCAACGACGAAAAGCTCATCGGCGATGTCGTGTCCGCCGCGAAGGACCTGTCGCCGCGCTTCATCGCGCTCTGCGGCGCGCCCGTTCCGCTCCTTGCCGGGACCGATTTCCCAGCCATCGCCGCCGAAGTCGAATCCCGCACCGGGATTCCGGCGTTCGGGCTCCACACCAGCGGCATGCACTCCTACCTGACCGGAGCCGCCGAGGCGTTGGAGGCGGTCGTGTCGCGGTTCTGCACCGACGAATTCCCGCGCACGGACGCGCCGTCCGCGAACATCATCGGCGCGACCCCGCTCGATTTCTCCATCAACGGCACGATGGAATCCATCGTCGGATGGCTGAATAACTCCTGTTTTGAACTCGTCTCCTGCATGGCAATGGGCAGCACGCTCGACGATATCCGCCGCGCGTCCGCCGCCCATGTCAACCTCGTCGTATCCTCCTGCGGGATCGCAGCCGCCGAACTCCTCCGCAAACGCTTCGGCACGCCGTGGGTCGCGGGCGTCCCGCTCGGAGAAAGCTTCCCCGCCATGCTCGCGTCCGCGTTGAAAGATGCGATTAAATCCGGCGAATGCGCCCTGCCCTGCGCGGAACGCGACGCATCCGCCCCCGGCAAGAAACTCGCCATCCCCGGCGAAATGATCTTCTCCGGTTCGCTGGCGCGTGCCATCGAACTTGATACTGGCTCCCCCTGCCGCGTGCTGTGTCCGCTGGAGGCGGAGGACCGTCTGCTCGCGCCCGGCGACATCCGCATCTTCGACGAAGACGCCGCCGCGGATGCGTTCGCCGCATCGTCCGGCGTGATCGCCGACCCAATGTACGCGCCCGTCTGTCCGCCGGACGTCCCGTTCCACCGATTTCCGCACGAGGCGTTCTCCGGCAGATGCTACCGCAAAGAATCCCTGAACCTGATCGACCGTCCCCTTCCCTGGAGGTTTTAATATGTTGAAACTCGCGATATACGGCAAAGGCGGCATCGGCAAATCGACCGTGACATCCAACCTCGCGGCGGCGTTCGCGCGCCTCGGACGCAAGGTCATCCAGATCGGCTGCGACCCGAAAGCCGACTCCACCATCAACCTGCTCGGCGGCGCTCCCGTAATCCCAGTCATGAACTTTCTGCGCGAACACGACCGCGAACCTGAACGCATCGAGGAAATTGCAAAGACCGGATTCGGCGGCGTGCTGTGCATCGAGACGGGCGGCCCCACCCCCGGGCTCGGCTGCGCCGGACGCGGCATCATCACCACGTTCAGCCTGCTCGCCGACCTGAAGCTTTTCGAGACATACAAGCCCGATGTGGTACTCTACGACGTGCTCGGCGACGTGGTATGCGGCGGATTCGCCGCCCCGATCCGCGAAGGGTACGCCTCGCAGGTCCTGATCGTGACCTCCGGCGAAAAAATGGCGCTCTACGCGGCGAACAACATCAACAGCGCCGTGCATAATTTCGAGGACCGCGGCTATGCCGCCGTGCGCGGCATCGTGCTGAACCGCCGGAGCGTCGACCGCGAGGAGGAGAAAGTGCGCGCCTTCGCCGACGCGAACAACCTCCCGATCGTGGCGGACATCCCGCGCAGCGACGACATCATCCACTACGAAGACATGGGGAAAACGGTCGTCGAGGGCGATCCCGAACTCGACGTCAGCAGGCGTTTCCTCACCCTCGCGCAACTCCTTCTCGACGAGGAACAGGAGCACTCCGCATGAACCACGCGTACTCCATCACCGCGGCGGAACTCGCGGCGCGCGGCAGGGACGACATCCCGCCCGAACTGCTCTCCTCCGCTCACCTCATCTACAGCTCGCCCGCTACACTCGCATTCAATTCCCCCGGCGCGCAGGGATTCGGCGTGAAACGCGCCGGTCTCGCAGTGCCCGGCTCGGTCATGCTGCTGGTCGCCCCGGCCTGCTGCGGACGCAACACCTCTGCGCTTGGCTGCGAGGCGTCCCTCGCCGAACGCTTCTTCTACCTCATGCAGGACGACACGGACATCGTGACGGGGCGTCATCTGGCGCGCATCCCCGAGGCGGTGAAGGAAGTCTGCGATTCCTGCGCGGTGCGTCCGTCCGCGGTCATGATCTGCATCACGTGCGTGGATGCCCTGCTCGGCACGGACATGGAACGCGTCTGCAGGAAAGCTTCGGACTACGCGGATGTGCCGGTCGTGCCGTGCTACATGTACGCGCTGACACGCGAAGGCCGCCTGCCGCCGATGGTCTCCGTGCGGCGTTCGGTCTACTCCCTGCTCCAGCCGCGCGAAAAAGTCCCGACCTCGGTCAATATCCTCGGGTTCTTCTCGCCCCTGCGCGACGACACCGAACTGTACGCGCTGCTGCGCGCCGCCGGAGTCCGCGCGATCCGCGAAATCTCCCGTTGCGCCGACTACGAAGAATACCAGGCGATGGCGGAGGCGAACTTCAATCTTGTGCTCAATCAGGAGGCGCGCCACGCCGCCGCCGATTTGCAGAAAAGGCTTGGCATCCCGTCCGTCGAGCTCGCTCGTCTCTACCAGACGGACAAGATCGCGAACCAGTACCGTCTGCTTGGACAGGCGGTCGGCGCGAAATTCGACGATGCACAGTACAGAGAACGCGCCGAACAGGCAATCACGGACTTCCGCGACACCTTCGGACGCCGCACGTTCGCCGTCGGAGAATGGCTGAACGCCGATCCGTTCGAACTTTCTTTGTCGCTGATTCGTGAGGGATTCGCCGTCTCCGAGATTTTCGGCACGGTCGGCGGCTCCAACTTCGTCTACGTGAAAAAAATCGCCGCCCTCAGTCCCGGCACGATAATCTACTCCAACCTCTCCCCGTCCATGATGTTCTACGACGGCGCGGATTCGCAATGCGACACTGTCATCGGACGCGACGCGATGTACTATCATCCGGCGCTGCCCGGCGTGGCGTGGAACGACGAACGCCAGCCGTTTGGATACGCCGGTGTCGCCGCGCTCTTCGGCGAACTCGCAAAAGCCTTGTCCGGAAAGGAGGAATCCGCACGATGAAAAGCCTGCTGAAACACCTTTCGCCGTTCGCGCCCGACCAGTCCGGCGCCGTCTCCGCGCTCTTCGATTTCGGCGGGCTCATCGTGATCTGCGACGCCGGCGGCTGCACCGGGAACATCTGCGGATTCGACGAGCCGCGCTGGTTCATCCGCAGGAGCGCCGTCTTCAGCGCCGGGCTCCGCGACATGGACGCCATTCTCGGCCGCGACGACAAGCTCGTCTCCAAGCTCCAGACCGCCATGGACGGCTCCGGTCTCAAATTCTCAGCCATCATCGGCACGCCGGTCCCCGCGATCATCGCGACCGATTTCAAGGCGCTGAAACGCATGGCGGAAAAACGCACCGGGCTGCCCGCGATCACGGTCCCGACAACCGGAACACGTTACTACGACCGAGGCGCATCCGATGCCTGGCTGGAGCTTTTCAAAACGTTTGCAACGGAAAAACTTGACATTGATCCCGGCGCCGTCGGCATCCTCGGAGCGTCGCCGCTGGATTTCCCGACGCTTGATGCAGGAAACATGTTGTCCTCCGCGCTGAAAAAAAAGGGCTGGAAGACAGTACGATGCCACGGCATGGGCGCAGGTCTCGACGACGTCCGCGCAGCTTCCGCCGCTACGAAAAACATCGTTGTTTCGCCAGCCGGACTTGCCGCCGCAAAGTATCTGCAAAAGACCTTCGGCACGCCGTACGACGTGCAGTGCCCGTGGCTGCCGCAACAGGTGCTCGACGCCCTCCCCTCGCTCGCCGGAAAAAGGACACTCGTCATTCATCAGCAGTTCGCCGCGAACGCCGTCCGAGATGCGATCATGAAGCATGACGCCGCCTCGCAGGTCGACGTCGCGTCCTGGTTCATCATGGAACCGGAGTTCATGCGCGCCAACGACTTCCGCATTGAGAGCGAAGAGGCGTTCATCGAAACGGTCGCGAACGGCGGCTACGACGCAATCATCTGCGACAGCCGCCTGCGCGTCGCCCTGCCCCGGACGCAGAATTTCAATATCATCGACTTCCCGCATTTCGCCGTCTCCGGACGGCTTCTCAAAGAGGTGCTTTAACATGAATCCGACAGGCGTTTCCACCACGGTCTTCCGCATCTACGGCGTCGTCCAGGGCGTCGGGTTCCGTCCGTTTGTCAGCCGGATCGCTGTCCGCGCCGGGTTGACCGGCAGCGTCGCAAACAAAGGTTCCTACGTGGAGGTCCACGCGCAGGGCGATCCAGAGGCGATGAAAGACTTCCGCGTCGCGCTCGAACGCGAAGCCCCGCCTCGGTCCGCGATCCTGAAGATCGACTCGCGCGTCCGCATGGAGCCGCCGTACCCGACCTTCGAGATCATCGAGAGCGAACACGAAGTCGGCGACATCTTCGTCTCGCCGGACATCGCCACATGCGACCAATGCAAAGCGGAGCTGTTCGACGTCACGAACCGGCGTTATCTGCACCCCTTCATCAACTGCACCGCGTGCGGTCCGCGCCTGACCATCCTTGACGCCATGCCGTACGACCGCGAACGCACCAGCATGGGCTATTTCCTGATGTGTCCGCAGTGCGAGACCGAATACACTTCGCCGGAGTCGCGCCGTTACGACGCCCAGCCGGTCTGCTGTCACGACTGCGGTCCGGAGGTCTACCTCATCGAACGTCCAGAACGCAACGAAAAAGCGATCGCCGCCGCACGCCGCGCGATCCTCGACGGGAAGATCGTCGCGATTAAGGGCATCGGCGGGTTCCATCTGTGCTGCAACGCCCGCGACGCCCATGCCGTGGCGCGTCTGCGCAAACTCAAGCACCGTCCCATGAAGCCGTTCGCAGTGATGATGGACTCGCTGGAGACGGTCCGCCGCGAATGCGTGATCATGCCCGGTCAGGAGGAGATTCTGGACGGTCATCAGAAACCGATCATCCTGCTCAGAAAGCGTGCCGAAAGCGCGCTTCCCGACGTCCTTGCGCCCGGCAATCCCACCCTCGGCGTGATGCTCCCGTACGCGCCCGTCCAGATGCTGCTCTTCCACTTCAACGACGACCTGACCATGCCCGACTGCCTCGTCATGACCAGCGGCAACGTCTCCGGCGCGCCCATCTGCCGCAGCGACGAGGATGCGCTCGCCGAGATCGCCGGGTTCTGCGACGTGATTCTGTCCCACAACCGCCGAATCCGCCTCCGCGCTGACGATTCGGTCATGGATTGGCTGGACGGTCGTCCGTACATGATCCGTCGGTCGCGCGGCTATGCGCCGCTCCCGTTCTTCGTCTCCGGCGACTTCCGCGGCCAGGTGCTCGGCATCGGCGGCGAACTCAAGAACACCTTCTGCCTCGCCAACGGCGGTCTCTTCTACCCCTCGCCCTACATCGGCGACATGGAGGACCTGCGGACCGTCCGCGCCCTGCGCGAATCGGTCGCGCGGATGTCCGAACTGCTCGAAATGAAGCCGGAGCTCGTCTGCTGCGACCTGCACCCGAAATACAACTCGTCCGCCGTCGCGGCCAAACTCGGCATCCCCGTCCTGAAGATCCAGCACCACTACGCGCACGTGCTCTCCTGCATGGTCGAAAACGACTTCACGGACGAGGTCATCGGCGTGTCCTTCGACGGTACCGGATACGGTACGGACGGCACGATCTGGGGCGGGGAATTTCTGCGCACCAGACCGGACGGATTCACCCGCGCCGGATACATCAAACCGTTCCTCCAGGCGGGCGGCGACGCCTCCGCGCGCGAGGGCTGGCGCATCGCCGTTTCGATGGTCAATGCACTGTTCCCGGATGACGGCGATCGCATCGCGTCCGAAATCGGCCTCTGCACCCCCGGTATCTACAAGTTCCAGAAGACGATGCTGGACAAGAAGCTGAACTGCGTGGTCTCGACCAGCGCGGGGCGTCTCTTCGACGCCGTCAGCGCAATTCTCGGCATCCGCAAATCCTCCACGTTCGAGGGCGAGGCTTCCATGGCGCTCCAGTTCGCAGCGGAATCCTGGCTGGAAAAGTATCCGGAAGAGGCGGAAACCACCCTGCCCTGCCCACCCCCGCCGCCGAAACGCGATTCCTCCGGCATGATCGTCACGCCGACGGATGCGCTTATGCGGAACATCATTCTCGCCCGCCACGCCGGCGTCGAATCCGGCATACTCGCATATTTGTTCCACACCACGCTCGCGGACATGATCGCGAAGACCTGCGAACTCATCCGCGAGGACACCGGACTGAACGTCTGCGCACTGACGGGAGGCGTGTTCCAGAACCGCCTGCTCACGATGCTCTGCGCCGGACTTCTGCGCGCCGCCGGATTCCGCGTGCTGCTCCACGGCATGATCCCGCCCAACGACGGCGGCATCGGCGCGGGCCAGGCGTTCGCCGCCATGTACCACCTGAACCACGAGAACCAACATTCATCCATATCACATTCCCCCATACAAACCCAAGGAGACGGCTTATGTGTGTAGGTCTTTCCGCAAGAGTAGTCAGCATCGAGGACGGCACCGCCCTCATCGACGCGTCCGGCGCGAAACGCAAGGTTTCGGCGGACCTCATCGACGATCTGGAGCCGGGCGATTACGTCATGGTCCACGCCGGCGTCGCCATCGCGAAGATCACCGAAACGGACGCGGACGAATCCCGCAAGATCATGGAGTCGCTTGATGGAATCGGCTAAACAGATTATCGACTCCTACAACGGGCGCAAACTCCGCGTCATGGAGGTCTGCGGCACCCACACGCACGAGATCTTCCGTCTCGGCATCCGCCGCATCCTGCCGCCTCAGATCGAACTCATCTCCGGCCCGGGGTGCCCCGTCTGCGTGACGCCCGCCGGGTACATCGACGAGGCGGTTATGCTCGCGCTCGAACACGGCGCGGTCATCTGCACGTTCGGCGACCTGATCCGCGTGCCCGGCTCGGAAATGAGCCTTGCGGGGGCGCGTTCCAAAGGCGCGGCGGTGAAGACCGTCTACTCGCCGCTGGACGCGGTCGACTTTGCGCGGGAGAATCCGGACAAGCAGGTCGTCTTTCTGGCGGTCGGGTTCGAAACGACGGTCCCGGCAGCGTGTCTGGCGGTGAAGAAAGCCGCCGCCGAAGGGCTTGCGAACTTCTCGATCCTCGGCGCGAACAAGACCATGCCGAACGCGTACAAGGCGCTGAAAGGCAGTGCGGACGCGTTCCTGTACCCCGGCCATGTGAACGCCATCACGGGCACAGCCGTCTGCGAGGGCCTCGTGAAACTCGGCGTGTCCGGCGTGGTCGCGGGATTCACCGCCGACGAAATCCTTACCGCGCTCGCGGTCATTATTCGTTTGTCCGCCTCCGGCGAACCATTCTTCCGCAATTGCTATCCGCGCGTGGTGCGTCCCGAGGGGTCGCCCGCCGCGCTGAAGCTGATGGACGCCATCATGGAACCGTGCGACGCGGAGTGGCGCGGACTCGGCGTGATCCCGATGTCCGGCCTGAAACTCCGTCCGGCGTTCGCCGCGTACGACGCCCGGCTGAAGTTCACTCTGCCGCCCGTCGCGGGCCGGAGCAATCCTGCCTGCCGCTGCGGCGAGGTGCTTCAGGGCAAATGCAAATCCACCGACTGCAAACTTTTCGGGACCGCGTGCACCCCGCTCCATCCGGTCGGGGCGTGCATGGTCTCCAACGAAGGGGCGTGTTCCGCCTACTACCAATACGGAGATATTCTCAATGGATAATATGAACAAAAACGATTTTGTGACGCTCGCCCACGGCGCGGGCGGACGCCAGACCGCCGAACTCATCGACCGCGTCTTCAAGGCGCACTTCTCCAACCCGGATTTCACCGGCGACGACGCCGCGGTCCTGCCCGTGGACGCCGGAAAGATCGCGTTCACCACAGACGGCTTCATCGTGTCGCCGTTCGAATTCCCCGGCGGCAACATCGGCAAGCTCAGCATCTGCGGCACGGTCAATGACCTCGCGTGCATGGGCGCGAAACCGCTCTACCTCTCCTGCGCGTTCGTGATTGAGGAGGGATTCCCCCTCGCCAAGCTCGAAGAGATCGCAGCCGCCATGAAGAAGACCGCAGACGAGGCAGGAGTCCGCATCGTAGCGGGCGACACCAAGGTCGCAGGCAAAGGGCAGGTCGACCACGTCTTCATCACCACGACCGGCGTCGGGCAGCTCACCGAGGGCGTCCGCACCTCCGGCGCGTTCGCGAAGCCCGGCGACGCCGTGATCGTGACCGGCGACGTGGGCCGACACGGCTGCACCATATTGCTCGCCCGCAACGAATTCGAGATCGATGCGGACGTTACCAGCGACTGCGCCCCGCTCTGGGGCACAGTGAAGAGCATGATCGACGCTTCGCACGACATCCATGTGATCCGCGACGCAACGCGCGGCGGCGTCGGCACCGTCCTGTACGAGATCGCCGACCAGAGCAAGGTCGGAATCCGCCTCAATTCCGCCGACGTCCCGGTCGCCCCCGAAGTGCGCGGCGTCTGCGGCATGCTCGGACTCGAACCGCTTTACCTCGCCTGCGAAGGGCGTCTCGTCGTCTTCGCGCCAAAATCCGAAGCGCCCGCCATCCTCGAAGCTCTCCGCAAAGGACCCTACTCCGCCAACGCCGCGGTCATCGGCGAAGTCGTCGCCGACCATCCCGGCAAGGTCGTCATGACCACCGAGATCGGCGCGCAGTCGCTCCTCCCCCAGCCCGGCGGCGAGCTCCTGCCCCGGATTTGCTGAATCGACGAACATATTTTCGACAATCCATCCCCGCCAGGAACTCTATGAGGTTCCGGCGGTTTTTTCTTTTTCCAATAATACCGGAAAAAACTACATACTTCCGAACGGGAATCACGCCAGAACAGGCAAAAGATGTAGTTTTTAACATTTTATCGTTGTTTTTTTCCTTTTTTCGTTTGACATTGACGGGATTGCATGTATTTTATGTTAGAACAAGCAAAAAGAACGGCGCGCCGACATAGGGTTCCCCCGTACTGCGTGACGTTCAGAAAAACGAACCATCATCCATGAACTTTTGTTATGTTTGAATTGCCTAAAAAATTCGACCGGGAATACAACGGCATCTTCCGCACCATCGGCCGTGACGTCTTTTCCACCGGCATCCTCAAAAAAGAAAATGTTACGATCGACTGGGACGGCGGATCCTTCCCGCTCTTCTCGGTCTCGGTCGTGCTCCGCGGACGCGGCACGTACGTCGACGAGGACGGCACGGAATACCCGCTGATGCCCGGCAAGCTCTTCTTCCGCATCCCGCACCGCAAGCACGCCACGTACATTGAGGAGAACAGCCGCTGGCTTGAGTTTTACATGTCGTGCCATTTCATGAGCGATGACTTGACGGATTACGGCGGGCTTCCGCCGCCCGACCACATGGAGCTGGACGAAAAACGCGAAGGCTACCTGAAGCTGAAGAACATGCCGGGGCAGGACGACAACTGGATCTACTCCATGTGCAAGCACGTTTTCCGCATCAACACGCAGACGCCCGTGCGCGACATCGACCTCTCCCTGGCACTCCTCAACGAGTGTTTCGACTTCATTTCGTTCATGAACAACGAAACGAACCAGTCGAAGATTCCGCTGGAGATGTTCGCCCTCATCACAAAACTCCTGAAGAGCCGTCGCGAGGATTTCTCCGACCGCATCACGTCCGAGATCAAGAAGATCATCCTCGAAAACCTCACGGACAACCGCTCCCTGCCCGAGCTCCTGAAAGACCTCCCGCTCAGCTATCCATCCCTGCGCCAGCATTTCATGCGCGTGATGGGGCACAACATCGGCGAATACCAGATCCAGTGCCGCATGGAGGAGGCGGTGAACATGCTCATGCGCGGCGTGAGCGTGAAGGAAACGGCGTTCAACCTCGGCTACAAGGACCAGTTCTTCTTCTCCAAGCAGTTCCACCAGAAGCTCGGATACCCGCCCAGCGCCATCAACCCGCTGAACCCGCGCGGCGTGCGGCGTTACCAGCCGAAGGACGTCCCGGCGGAACCGGCAGAGCCTGTCAGCGTCATGTCTCCGGCAAGCACAAAAACGTCCGCCGCGCCGCAGAAGCCGAAGAAAGCCGCTTCCGCGACGAAAAAGTCTTCCGGCAAGCCCAGAAGATAACGATATTCCCTCCCATACTGTTACCGCCCGGATCGTATGGGGTTTTCCTTCTTTTATACAGTTTCATCGATATACAGGATCGCCCTCCATGACAGAACAACACAGCCCCGTTTTCCCCGATCCCGAAGCCATGCCGCAGCTCACCGCCGAACTTGATTTCCTCCCGTTCTTCAACCTCGCGTTCCAGCAGAACGACGTCCCGGCGGTGCGGGAACTGAAGCTGACCAACCGTTCGGACCGTCCGCTCACCGGACTGGTCTGCGCGTTCACTTCATCCCCGGAAATGATCCTGCCGAAGACGATCCACGCGGAGGAGATCGCACCCGGCGAAACGCTCGCGATGCACGACCTCGGGCTCGAACTGAATTTCGAGTTCCTGATGTCGCTTTCCGAGGCGGTGAAGAGCAAGCTGAAACTGGAAGTGTTCTGGAACGGGCGGACGCTGTGCAGTCAGGAGTACGACGTCACGGCGTTCGCCGCCGACCAGTGGACCGGGATGGCGGTCATGCCGGAACTCCTCGCGGCGTTCGTCACGCCGAACCTGGACGTGATCTCCGAGCTCCAGGCGCGCGCGTCCGAGGAACTCCGCAAGGCGACCGGAGACGCGTCCATCGACGGCTACCAGTCCAACGACCGCAAGCGTGTCTACGAGCTCTGCGCCGCCATCTACCGCGCGGTCTATTCCTGGGGCATCCACTACTCGCTGCCGCCGTCGTCGATCGGTACGCCGGGCCAGCGCATCCGGTTCGCCGACAACATCTTCCAGTACAAACTCGGGACCTGCCTCGACACGACCGTGCTCTTCGCGTCCGTCATGGAGCAGTGCGGTCTTCATCCGGTCATCCTGCTCCACTCCGGGCACGCCTACATCGGCTGCCACCTGGTCGACCGATATTTCCCCGACATCCCGATGGACGACCTTCAGGCGATCCGCAAGCTCGTCGACCTCGACGAATTTCTCGTGCTGGAAACGACCTCCATGTTTGCAGGCGACAATGTCACGTTCTCCAGGGCGGAAACCACTGCGCGCACGAAACACCTGAACATCGACGATGATTTCCAGTGCGCCATCGACATCTTCCGTGCAAGAAAAAGCGGAATCCGCCCCCTGCCCCTGCGACGCAGCGTGAACGGGCTGGAGCTCGCCCCCATTGAAAACAAGACAGAAAAGCTCGGTCCGGAAGAGATGCGTACGCTTCAGGCGGAAGTCGACCTCTCCGCGCTGGACAGCTCCGGCACACAGCCCGGACGCGTGCGCCGCTGGACGCAGAAACTCCTTGATCTTTCGCTGCGGAACCGTCTGCTGAACGTGCGCGACACGAAACAGATCATCCCGATCGCCTGCACCGACATCACGGTGCTGGAGGACAAGCTCGCGGCGGACGAAAGCATCGCGCTGAACACGCTTTCCAATCTCCTGAACGAAAAAGACATCCACGACCTGTCGATGCTCCGCGGGAGTGAAGTCAAGACGGAAATCAAGGCGCTGCTCGATGCCGAACTTGACCAGCACCGCCTATGGAGCATCCTGCCCCCGCCGGAGCTTAACAAACGTCTCGTCGCAGTCTACCGTCAAAGCAAGTCGGACCTGGAGGAAGGCGGCGTGAACACCCTCTTCCTCGCGGTCGGGTTCCTGGAGTGGAAGATGTCCGAACGCGATGAAAAGACCTATCTCGCGCCCATCCTGCTGATCCCGATCCAGATCCGGCGCAAGTCCGTCGCCGAGGGATTCCGCATCTCCCGTCTCGACGAGGACACCATGATCAACGAAACGCTGCTGGAACTCCTCCGAAGCCAATTCCAGCTCACTGTTCCCGGTCTCGACCCGCTCCCCGCCGACGATTCCGGAGTGGACGTTGCGCGCGTCATGCAGATCTTCCGCCAGACGCTCAAGGACATGAAAGGCTGGGAGGTCCGCGAGGAAGCCCGCATCGGGCTCTTCTCGTTCGGCAAGTTCATCATGTGGAACGACATGACGGCGCGGCGGGACGACCTCCGCAAAAACTTGATCGTGAACCATCTGATCGAAGGCGGCGGCCTCTTTGACGACGGAATCGAAGTCTTCCCCCCGGAGGAGATCGCACAGCATCTGGATTTGAAAAATCTCTGCTGCCCCATGAGCGCGGACTCCTCGCAGCTCACCGCCATCGTCTACTCCGGCATGGGCAAAAGCTTTGTGCTGCACGGTCCGCCCGGCACCGGCAAATCGCAGACCATCACGAACATCATCGCGCACAACCTGGCGCTCGGCCGCCGCGTTCTCTTCGTCTCCGAGAAAAAGGCGGCGCTCGACGTGGTTCACAACCGCCTGACGAAGATCGGACTGAAGCCGTTCTGCCTCGAGCTCCACTCCAACAAGGCGGGCAAGACCGATGTACTGAAACAGTTCGCCGAGGCATTGCAGATACCCGAAAGCAATCCGCCCGCCGAATGGGACACCGTCGTCGCATCCATGGAGCAATCCCGCGAGGAACTGAACCGCTACGTCCGCGAACTCCATAAAGTGTATCCGAACGGCCTCTCCGCGTACGACTGCTTCTCCCGAACGCTCTGTTTGACGGAACCTCCCGATCCCGGTCTTGCGCCGGAGATCGACTTCCTGATGCAAACGCGTGAAGACCGAGAGACCGCCGAACGCCTCGTCGTCGACCTCGCGATCGCGTTCCGGGGCGCCGCGCACGACGCTCTGGACGCCCTGCGCATTCTGGATCCCGTCCCATGGTCGCCCGTGCTGGAAAACGATATTCTGAAAATCGCCCGCGCGCTCGTATCCGCCGCGGACACCTTGAAGGAATCGTTCGCCGCGGTCGCGCCGCTCCTCAGGATGCCGCCGCACTCCGCGAACATTCCAGCCATCCTCCGGACCGCCGAACTTGTCGCGCTTTTCCCATCTGCACACGACATCCCCGCGAAACTTGTCTGCGCGCAATTCACGTCGCACGCGGAGTTTCTGAAGACCTATCTCGCGAACGACCGCCGCCGCGCCGAACTGGAAGACAATCTGAAAGCGTACCGTCTCGATACGTTCTCCCAGTACGATTTCTCCGGCATCGCCGCCCGCGTCGCGGAACACGACAAAGCGTTCTTCCTCGTCCGGTTCTTCAAGAACAATTCCCTGCTGAAAGAGCTTGCCGGACTGAAAAAGGGCGGCGGCGCGAAGCTGACCATGCCCGAACTGAAAGCACTGCTCCCCGATGCGGAGGAATACGCGAATCTGCTCCGCATGCTCGAATCCGGTCGTGCCCAGGCGGAGGACCTGCTCGGCACGTACTGGAACGCCGGTTCGCCGGACTGGAATGCCGTGGAAGCCATGCTGGCGGACGCTGAAACGATCATGGCGATCGCGTCGGAGTTCGCTGGCGAGGAGCTTTATGAAGCGCTCCGCACCCTGCTCCCGAACGCGAAACAGAGTTTCGCCGATCACCTGTCTGCGATCCAGAAACTCCAGGATACCAGTGACGGATTCAAAACAACGCTGGACAGTTTTGCCGCGCATTCCTCCGCCGCGACCGCGATGGACAATCTTGACGCACTCCGCAATTCCGTTCAGTCAGTCATTGACCATATTTCCGATTTGCGCGCGGGACTGCGCTACCTCCTCCTCGCGAAAGACGCAAAAGAACGCGGGCTTGCGAAACTCGCCGCCGCGCTCGAAAACACCACGCAAGATCCCGCCGGATTCGCGGAGTTCTGCGGAGACATCTTTGCCTCGGCCATGCTCGCCCAGATTCTGACCGCGTCCCCGGTTCTGAGCCAGTTCGACGGCGCCACGCACAATGACCGCATCCGCAAGTTCTCCGAGCTGGACGATAAGTACACGGCGCTCGCCCGCAGAATCGTCTTCGCGAAGCTCGCCGCATCGCTTCCTCGTCGGCGGTCCGGTCCCTGCCCTGAAGGCACTGAACTCGGTCTTCTGAAACGCGAATGCGAAAAACGCGCCCGCCAGAAGCCTGTACGACAATTACTGGAACAGATCCCGACGCTCGCACCGATCCTCAAGCCATGTTTCCTGATGAGCCCGCTCTCCGTGGCGCAGTATCTCCCGCCCGACACTGCACCATTCGACCTGATCGTGTTCGACGAAGCCTCGCAGATCCCGGTCTGGGACGCCATCGGCGTGATCGCCCGCGGCAGACAGCTGATCGTGGTCGGCGATCCGAAGCAGATGCCCCCGACCAACTTCTTCCAGAAGCAGGATGCCGAGGACCCGGACGATGCCATGGAGGACGCCGCCGACCTGGAAAGCATCCTCGACGAGTGCATCGCCGCCGGCGTGTACCCGACCTACCTCAACTGGCACTACCGCAGCCGTCACGAATCCCTGATCGCGTTCAGCAACCATTACTACTACGAAGACCATCTTTTCACATTCCCGGCCGCGACCGTGTCCGATTGCCTCGGCGTCCGGTTCGAATTCGTCCCGGGCGGCGTGTACGACCGCAAGTCCACGCGCACAAACAGGAAGGAGGCGGAGGTCATCGTAAAATATGTGTTCGACCGGCTTGAACACTCCCGCAAGAAACGTTCCATCGGCGTCGTGACATTCAGCCAGGCGCAGAAGGACCTGATCGAAGACCTGCTGGAAGAAGAACGCGCGAAACACCCGAATCTTGAGCCGTATTTCAGCGACAAAAACCCGGAGCCGCTCTTCGTGAAGAACCTCGAAAACGTACAGGGAGACGAGCGTGACGTGATCCTGTTCTCCATCGGCTACGCCCCGGATGCCTCTGGCAGGTTTGCCATGAACTTCGGTCCGCTGAACCGGCAGGGCGGCGAACGCCGTCTGAATGTGGCGATCACGCGCGCCAAGGAACAGGTTGTCGTCTTCTCCAGCATTCACGCGAACCAGATCGATCTCGCTCGCACAGGCGCAGTCGGCGCGGCACACCTCAAATTCTTCCTCGACTATGCGGAAAAGGGCGTCCGCATCCAGCACAGAAACAATGCGGAATCCAATCAAAACGGTCTCGCCGTGCAAATTGCCGGGTTCCTCGCCGAAAACGGCTACGAATCCGAACACAATTTCGGCAGCTCCGAATACCGCATCGACCTCGCCGTCCGCAATCCGGACCGCCCGGAACAGTACCTGCTCGCCATCGAATGCGACGGCTCCTCCTACGCCGCCCAGCGCACCACGCGCGACCGCGAACACCTCCGCCCGTCCGTTCTTCAGTCGCTCGGCTGGCATACCTTCCGGGCATGGAGCGTGGACTGGGCGTTTGCACGCAGGCACGCGGAACACGACCTGCTCCAGGTTCTCGACGAACTCAAGAATGCACCGGAAACGCCGGACACTGAGCCTGAGCCCATGGAAACAGAAACTCCCGAACCCGCCCCGGAATCCGATTCGGAAGTAAAAGAAGACGCCTCCCCCGCTCCGACGGTTTCACAGTTCAAAAAAAATTATGTCGTCTGGCGTTCCGCCGAACCGCTCAATCCAGATCTATTCTACGCGCCGGAATCCCGTGTGCTGGTCCGGCGGCAGATCGAGGAGATTATCCGGACCGAAGGTCCGATCTATGAAAGCCTGTTGAAGAAACGCATCACGAAGGCATGGGGATTCGCACGCGCCGGAGGCAACATCGCCGCCGTCCTGCGCGAATGCCTCCCCGACAACATGGTCACGACCGCGAACGCCGACGAGCCGGTGTACTGGCCGCGAGGCATTGATCCCGCCGATTACCACGACTACCGTGTTGGCACGGACCGCGACAGCAGGCGCGCCATCGACGAGATACCGCCGGAAGAACTCGCGAACGCGATGTACGAAGTCCTCGTCGACTTCGCCTCGTGCGAACACGACGTCCTCTTCCGTGAGACGATCCGCCTCTTCGGTCTCAACACGCTCACCGCGAAGGCGCGGCAGTATCTGGAATACGCCGTCGCCGTGCTCCAGAACTCCGGTCGCATCTGAAAACAGGGAGTTGATTCTTGTCTCCTGCGACTTCACATGCTCGCGGGAGACTTTTTTCATGCGTATTATATCATTTAATTTTGCTTTACAGTGATATAATTTTCATTTTCTTCCTATCTAACTGAATACCAACGAAATGTTTTTATAATTTCTAACATTACACACCTTTAACGTCTTTGCAATCACGTAAAAACAACATGTTTTTTGCCTTTTTGCCCGAAAAAGAACTCTATATATGAAGGGATGTTTTTTTCGTGTCCGACAGGTCCGCCGCGCCATAACGCAGCCGGAAGCGGATACGGAATCCATCAGCCGCCATTCAGATGAACCGCTCATGCATTCAGGGAAATGCACAAACCATACAAGGAGATGTCAATGAAAAGTAACGCAAGATCTTTTGCCCCGTCCGCGATGCCGGCTTTCCGGGTCACGATCACGACCGCGTCGGAAGCCCCGGCGCTTGCTCCCGTGTTCACCCCCCTGCCCCGTCTGGCTGACGAAAAGGAAACGATTCCCGCCGCACCCCGCAAATCCGTGATCCGCCCGCTCAAAAAGTCCGTACTGAAGGTCACGATCGACGCTCCGTCCGCGAAACTCAAAGAGAAAGCTGCCGTCGCGGACGGTGAAGATGAAGAGGATGTTTCCGCGATCGACCTCAGCAAGTACATGACCGGGGAAAACAGGGATCCGAAGCTCGACAAGAAGAATGCGAAAGCAGCCGCAAAACAGGGATTTGTGGCGAAGACCGACTCCATGAAGCTGTACATGAACGAAGTCGGGCAGATTCCGCTGATCTCCCCCGAACAGGAGAAAGTGCTCGCCGCGCAGATTCACGGCGAGAACCGCGCGCTGCACGACGACGCCTGCGCCACGCTCATCAAAGCGAACCTGCGCCTGGTCGTGAAGATCGCGCATGATTTCAAGGGGTTCGGGCTCCCGCTCTGCGATTTGATCTCCGAAGGCAATCTCGGCCTCGTGCGCGCGGTCGAGAAATTCGACCCCGCCAAAGGTGCGAAGTTCAGTTCCTACGCCGCCTGGTGGATCAAGCAGTCCATGCGCCGCGCCCTGGCGAACCAGGCAAGCGTGATCCGCATCCCCGTCCAGTCCGCCGGAAAGATCAACAAGATCAAGCTCGCCAACATGAAGTTGACCGAACAGCTCGGGCGCGCCCCCACGGACAACGAGCTCGCCGACAACCTCTCCCTCAGCGAACGCACCGTCGCCGCACTCCGCCTCTCCGACCTGAAGACCATTTCGCTCCATGCGCCCATCCAGCAGGGCGAGGACGGCAGTTTCGAGGACGTCATCTCCGACCGCAACGCCATGATGCCCGACCGCATCGTCGGCGACGAGGAATCCGTCCAGCGCCTCTTCTCGCTCCTCGGTGAACTCGACGCCCGCGAACGCCAGATCATCCAGCTTCGTTTCGGGCTCGACGGACGCCGTCCGAAAACCCTTGAGGAAGTCAGCCAGATGATCCACCGCACGCGCGAACGCGTCCGCCAGCTCCAGAACCAGGCGCTCGCCAAACTCCGCGCGAAACTCGCCGACGAAGTCGAGGCGATGGATCATTGATCCGGTCTTTCCCCGCCGATGCAGCCCGGATTCCCATCCAGCCCGTGCGAACGGCATTCCCGACAGTCCCCGCCGGATTTGCGTCGGCGGAGACTGTTTCTTCTGGTCTGCTGCATCCTCTTCGCTCTTCTGGCGGCGGTCCGGCTCCTGAATATCTGGAGCAACACACCGGAATACGATGAAATCTGGACGGTCCAGCACTACAGGCATCTTCCGGTTTCGGCGGTCTTTTCCGATGTCTCCACGCCGAACAACCATGTCCTGAACACGCTCGGGATCAAATTCTTTTTATCCCTGCTCCCCCACCACAACCTGTCCGTCAGGCTCACCGCGTTCCTGGGGTTCTGCGGGCTTTTTCTCGTCCTGCTCCGCGCCGTGCTTCTGTTGATGAAACACGACACGGCGCGAAGCGCGGTCCTGACCGCCGTACTCCTGAACGGGATGCTCCTCCACTACGCCGAAACGGCGCGCGGGTATTCGCTTCAGGTGTTTTTCGTGTTCGGGATTCTCTTTTCTCTCCTGTGTTTCGCGTTGCGCCCCCCGGAAAACCGCATGTTCAACGCCGTCATGTGGCTGCTGTGCGCGGTCGGAGCATGTCTTTCCGTCTCCTCAGGTTTGCTGTACGTCGTAATCCTGACCGGGCTATGGGCGGCGCTGTATATACCGGTCCGGGACGGTCTCAAAGAGAATTGGCATGACAACCGCCCGCTGGTCCTTGCTGGTCTTATCTGGGTTCTTTTCGTCCTCGCCTGGTACGGAGGCAATTACACGCGGTTCGCGGAAGGTCGCGCGATGTTCGGAGACTCCTTCCAGACTCCGGCGCAGTATCTCTCCTACTGCTTCAAATCCGCCTGCGAAACACGCCTGCTCTGGACACTGCCGTGCCTTGCCGTCTGCGGCATCCTGCTCCGGAAGAAACCGCAGTGGCGCATCTGCGCCCTGACAGGCGGCGCTGTGGTCCTGATGTTCGTCTCTGCGCTGGTCACGAAGGGCGGTCCCGCGCGCATCTATCTGCCACTGTTCGCCCCGGCGGTCTTCGGGATCGGCATGGCGGCGGACGAGCTTCTGGCGGACAATCGGATATTCAGAAAAGCCAGTTTGTGGATTCTGCTGATCTTGGCGGCTGTCTGCATTTTCTGTTCGGACCGGGACCGCCGGGCAGCCGCTTCGCCGGACCTCGCCGCCGTGTTCCGTGAAGTCGTGAAGATGGACACGCGCATCTTCGTCTCCTACAAATCGACGGACCTGTATGTGTTGCGGATGCTGTTCGCAAATGCAGTCATCCCGGACAACTTTGAACGACAGCGCGATCCCGAAATGCTTCTGCTGCTGCATGACAACCTTATTTCCGCGGTCCATGTCGGCGATCCGCCTATCGAGGAGGTTGTGGAGCCGGGCGCGGCTCCCGTTTCCGAAGACTACGTCGTAATGGGGGAAGATGTCCGCTTCTGGCTCTACCGGCTGCGGCCGCTCCGCCCGGGCGAAAAACTTGAGGGGAAAGCGCTCCTCTGCTTCACGGACGATTCCATCCCGGAGGACATCAGCCACTGGCTGATCGACAATCTCGGAGTCGTGAACAGCATGATTTTCTCGCCGGAGACGCCGCGCATCTGCTACGGCGCGTCAGGGACGGGCCTGGACGCGGACAAGCTGCTTCAGATGGAGGCGGCGGGAGGAAAAGGCATGTTCTTCCGGGTCGTCTCGGAGTGCCCCGGACATAACGCCTCATTCAATTCCCTGTCCGGATTGAGCGGTCGGCCGTTGAATCAATGGTGCCGAGAGAATTGAACCCCGCCGACTGTTTTGCCGACGGGGTTGATCTTTTTCAGACGGGAGTGTATTCTGCCTGAAATGCGGTCAGCGAACGGGCAAGCCGCATTGCCATGGTCGGTTACGCGAGGATGATCCAGTTCGCGGAGCAGCCGGATTCCAGCCACTGCGAGGCGTCGCCGACCATGCAGGATCCGGAAGGAACCGCCATACCGCGCATGGCAACCGCGGACGAATCGTCCGTCACGAACTGATCGAGCGAATCCCAATGGTCCAGATTGCCGTCCGCCAGCATGACCATGATGCCGGTCTGCGCGTGGGAAAGCAGAAGATCGTCCACGCCGTCGCCCTGGAAATCGCCGATCGCGCGGATGTCCCAGCCGTCCCAATTCTGAGCGCCCATGTCCATCGACGCGTCGTCCAGCCAGAACCCGACTTCGCGCAGGGAATCCACTTCCACCTGGAATGCCTCTTCGCGGAGGACCAGCTGCACGGGAATGTCCAGATCGGCAGCCGGATGGATACAATCGCCAATCGTATCATCGAACGAGATAAATTGCGGATCAGACGGAGAATCAACGTCCGAAACGGTTTTCGCAAGATCCGTGGAACTGATCGCGGTCGTCGTTTCGGAGCCGCCGCCAACGGAAGGATCTTTTGCCAGCGCAACTGCTTTCTGGATGCCGTCGAGGTCGTCGATCGTAATGGAGAGACCGCCGGCGAGCTCGCTTACCGTGATATAGTCGTTGTACGGCTTGAGCGCGTCCTGAATGCTGTCGATATCGCTGCCGAGCACGATCCCCTGCGTGCCGTTCGAGTTCACGAAGATGTCCTCGCCGGGGAGGATGGAGCCAAGCACGGACGTGGTCCGCATCATGTTCCAGGAATCGTCGCTGATCTGGATGACGACACCGGACGAGCTCGACACATCCTGTTCTCCGTTCATCGCCACGGACTCGGAAATGAGGTTGACAAGACCGATGATGTTGTATGCGGAGTTCGTCGTATCCGAAGCGGAAGCGGAACTGGAGGTCGTGCCGCCGGTCAGTCCGCCGAGGAGGGAGCTGAGAGCGGACAGGTCAAGACCGCTGGTCGATGCCGTGCCGCCGCCGATAAGACCGGACAGTAGAGAGCTGAGACCGTTGCCGCCGAGCAGACCGGTCAGACCGGACAGCAGGTCGGTCGTGCCGGTCGAGGCTGTGGAACCGTCCACGCTGATCCCCGCGCCGTTGTAAAGATTCGTCAGGGAATCCAGCAGTTCGAATCCATCAAGTTCGCCGTTGCCGATGCCGCCCAGGATGCCCGTCAGGCCGCTGAACAGATTGCCGAGACCGGAGAGATTGCCGAGGACGGAAAGGACATCGGTTGCGCCGGTGGAAGCAGTGCTGCCGTCCACGCTGATCGTAGTGCCGCCGGTCAAGCCGCCGAGGAGGGAGCTGAGAGCGGACAGGTCAAGACCGCTGGTCGATGCCGTGCCGCCGGTCAAGCCGCCGAGGAGAACACTTAATCCGGACAATCCGCCTAAGCTTGAAAGGAGATCGGATGTTCCATCTACACTCAACGACGTCTCGCCGCCGAGCAGACCAGCAAGAAGTTCGCTCAAACTGGCCGCCGAGCAGACCAGCAAGAAGTTCGCTCAAACTGGACAGATCGCCAAGCTCGCCGTCCACGCTCAGCGTAGTGTCTCCGCCGAGCAGACCAGCAAGAAGTTCGCTCAAACTGGACAGCTCGCCGAGATCGCCATCCACGCTCAGCGTAGTGTCTCCGCCGAGCAGACCGGCAAGAAGGTCACTCAGCCCGGACAGCTCGCCAAGATCGCCGTCTACGCTCAGCGTAGTGTCTCCACCGAGCAGACCAGCAAGAAGGTCACTCAGCCCGGACAGCTCGCCGAGATCGCCGTCCACGCTCAGTGTAGTGTCTCCGCCGAGCAGACCAGCAAGAAGTTCGCTCAAACTGGACAGATCGCCAAGCTCGCCGTCCACGCTCAGCGTAGTGTCTCCGCCGAGCAGACCAGCAAGA
>CADCMR010000010.1:4890-87280 GCA_902802585.1 uncultured bacterium | reverse complement strand
TTTTACTGGGTTTTCCCGAATCCGAGGCTGAAATACTCGTTTTTCACAATCTCCCGCGTCTGCCAAGTTGCCGAATGAAATCTCGCCAAGTTGCCGAATAAAGCTCAATTCCATCTTTGATGCTATCGTGGTATTAGCAGGATTCCTTTTTTTGGGGGAATGGTATCCATCAATCAAAAAAGCCCATAAACTAAAGTCACCAAAACCTATGCTTTAGAAACTTAGCTAATAATTGCTAACAGGAAATTGCTAAACTGCCAATTAAGAGATATAGTTTGAGCGCGAATCAAGCGAAATTATCGTGTGGTGTCCAGCACTCACAGGTTCGATTCGGGTACTCACCACCATTCGATTCTTCAAGCCCGATGGTTTCCACCGGGCTTTTTTGCTTTTACCCCCACAAATCTGAGCTCAGAACCTGCTATCGGGGGCATATATCACACCCCTTTCGGACCTGCTTCCAGGCCCCGAAATAGCAGTTTTGCTACAAAATGCGACGCCAGGATAGCAGAAAGTTGGAACACTTGAAAACCGATTTTGAGGGTAAATCGCCGGGGAGTTGCACCTTAAATAGCGGTTTTCAAATCGGCAGATTCGCGTCATTTTCGGCATATTGCGGCCTTATGCCGAGCTCAAATCGGTATTCTCCAAACTTTTTTCGGACTTTTTTGGCATAGGCCGGGCATGTGTCACCAGTTTTTTGAAAGAATGCAGCGTGCAATCGGAAATAAACAACAGCTGGTAACACACGCTGCATATGCACTTCATTCCAATACAATCATGTCGGTCATGCAAGTAACCCCTTTCCCGATTCCTCGAAGATTTTCTGTGAGGTGAATTCCGCAAACGCCCCAGCAGATGTGAGCGCAGCATACTGTTCCGAACCATCGTTGCCGAATTTGAGCGTGACTGAGGCGACGCCCTTCACTGTGACGCTGTTGTCTCCGTCCATGTAGGTCAAAGTCTCGGCGTTCCACTTCGATTCGTCGCCAGAAGCGAACCAGAGCGTGACCTTGCCACCAGTGAGCTGTTCGACCGTGTCCACTCCCCAATTATCGCAGAACGTGAAGATGTCTTCACCGCCGCCACCATGCATACGGTCATTGCCGATGCCACCAGCGATCACGTCATTACCGGATGCCCCCACGATACGGTCGTTTCCAGCATCGCCGAAGAGCCAGTTGTTACCCTTGTTCGCCCAGATCGTATCGTTTCCATCGCCGCCGCGAATTGTCAGACCTTCTCCGATATACTCGAATCGCTGGCTGGTCATGTCAACGACATCATTTCCGAAACCTGCTCGAATTTCGTCAATCTGAGCGATACGGGATTGACTCAGACCGAGTTCATCCGGCGATGCGGAATAGATATCGTCCACGAACAGGGCATCGCCAATAGCGTCATCCGTCATCAGCAGGACATTTGCGTCGGTCGAACCCTCGATGATATCCGTGAGCTTGTTCTTGCCAAAGAGCGAGGCGTATTCTTCTGTGCCGCCCCATGTATCATCTTCAGTGGAACCGACATGCTGAGCAACATAGCCGGCTTCCCATGTGCCGACTGTATTCACGAAGAACACATCCGCATGGCCGTCAGCATTGGACTTAATGAGCTTTGGATCTTTGCTCGTCTCTTCCGCGGTAACTGGCGCTGCAACGGTCCATTCATCGTCCCCTTCTGCCTTGACGCGCATCTGGTAGTTACCTGCAGGCATCTGGAAGGAGTCGAGCGAATTGGAATCGACGACCAGCTGAATGACATGCTCGAAGTTGTCCGTGGAGTATTCCACGATGTATTGCATGGCTTCTTCGACCTGTTCCCATGTTTGAGTCTGAGGAATAACATCTAAAACCGGAACATTGATGATGTTTGCGAAAGTGAGGGAGTTCGTCCCTTCGTTTCCGGCGGCATCCGTAGCCTTGAAGAAATACGTGGCGTTCGCCGTGACCTTGATCGTCCCGGTGTAATCCTGCCAGGTCACCTCGTCGGTCGAATAGATGATTGGGCTACCATCATCAACCGTCACCGTCAGCGTGGTGCTCTTTAGCGGCATCTGGTTGTCGCCGGTCAGGGTGATGACAGGTGCAACCGTGTCAATGTTCTTGACTTCGTAGCTCGTGATCTCGGAAACATTGCCCGCCACATCGATGCTGCGGAACGAAACAGAGCCGTTCTCCGAGAACTTGACCGCCTCAGTGTATGCCACCCAGGTCATACCGTCGAGGCTGTATTCTTTTGTCACGCTGTCCGCGCTGAACGTGGCGGAAACCAGCACATCCTTATTGGTCGCCGTCGTGATATCGGCGGAGGCGGTCGGCTTCTCCGGCGCGGCCTTGTCGATGTTGTTCACGTAATAATACGTGGCGGTAGAAACGTTGCCGACCTCATCGGTGCCGCGGAACCAGACCGTGCCGTTTTCGGTGAACTCGACGGGGGCGGTGTATTCGTGCCACGTCTCGCGGTCGAACGAATATTCCCCGAAGACCGAATCCTCGCTGAAGTCGGCCGTCACGAACACCGGGCCGTTTGTGGGCGAGGTAGTGTCCGCGTATACGAGCGGGGGCACCGGAGCGGTATGGTCGATGTTATTGACCTTGAAGACCAGGAATGAGCTGTTGCCCGCCGCGTCGACGGCGCGGAACGTCACTTCTCCGTTCAGCTCCATCACGACGGCCCCGTCGTAGGGCAGCCAGACCGCGTAGGAGGCGTAGCTGATCATGTATTCCCGGACCACGGAGTCCTCGCTGAACTCCGCAGTGACCCGCACTTCGCCGGTCGTGGGTTCCGTGATGTCGGCGCAGGCCGTCGGAGGGGCCGGATCGATCTTGTCGATGTTCGTGACTTTATAGCTCGCGATCTCGGATTCGTTGTTTCCGAAGTCGACCGCCTTGAAATAGACGGTGTCGTTCTGCGAGACGGTCGCGCCGTCCACATAGACCTTCCATTCGCCGTCCTCGCCGATGCGGTACCACTTGGAGACCACCTCGACGTCATCCTCGAAATCCGCGGTGACCACGACGTCCCAGTGGGTCGGGTCCGTGGTGTTCGCCCGGATGTTCGTGACGGTCGGCGGGACCGCGTCAGGGCCCGGATCGAAGCTTCCGGACACGGTCAGCGTCAGCTCGCCGTCCTTTTTGTTCAGCGCGTAGGTCGCTGTGCCGACGGTGAGCACACCGCCGACCTCGAGCGTACCGAGCCTCCTGTCGTGCGTGTTCCGGACCGTGATCGTGCCGGAGAATTCTTTCGCGCCCTTCGCGAGCGTGTACGTGCCGTTCGTCTGGCCGTCGCCGACGGTGATCACGTATTGGGGCAGGCCCGTGACGACCGAGAGGTTGTTGACGATCGCGTTCGGTTTCGGCGCGAGTTCGGAGATGTCGAAGTCGAAGACCGCGCCGTCGATGTCGACGATCGCGTCCTCGCTGAACGTCATCCGTCCCGTGACCCTGGCGCTGCCCGCGGCGTACATCGTGCCGCCGGAGCTGACCGTGGTGTTGCTCGCCGTGCCGCCGCTGTAGACGTACATGCGGCCGCCGGAGCTGACGACGGTGTTGCGGGCGATGCCGCCGCTGGAGAGGAGCAGGAACCCGCGGTACTGGACCAGAGTGTCGATCATCTGTCCGTTATTCTGCACTTTCGCCGAGGCGAGCACGTCGGAGAACTTGCCGCGAAGCGTGGTGTTGGAGGCCGTGCCGCCGTTGACTTGAATGCTGACCACGGCATAGTTGGCGTCGTCGGCCTGCGTCACGAGGATGTCGGTGGCGACACCTCCGCTGGAAACGATGAGGAGGTCCTTGTTGTTGACCACGATGTTCGTCGCCGTTCCCCCGGACTGAATGTACAGGTACCCCTGGTTGAGCCGGGCGCGTTCCACCCGTCCGCCGTCGTAGACGAAAACGTTTCCGAAGACTTCGGCGGTAAGGTCGTACAGGATCGAGCCGGAGTGGAGCGTCATGGACACCACGGTCGCGGTATATCCGCTGATCGTGTTCGGGATGAAGCTCAGGACCGCGCCCTCCTCGGCGACCACGCCGCCGCAGTTTTCGAGGATGTTCAGGGCGGTGCCGCCGCTGGAGACGTAGATCATGCCGCCGCTGTTGAGCGTGACGCCGTCCGCGACAGCTCCGCTGGAGATGTGCGCGAACGCGCCGTTGTTGAAGGTCGTGCCGCTGATTCTGCCGCCGTCGTAGACATAAAAGGCCCCCATTTCGCCGAGCGTGGTGTCGAGCGCGGTGGTCCCGGAGTGGATCGTGGCGGAACCTCCGCTTATGGTGATCCCGCTGAACGTGTTCGGCGCGAAGGTGATGTTCTTCCAGGTGGTGTTCACGTATCCGCCGTTTTCGAAGAGGTTCGTGACGACGGCGGGATTCGCGATATTGATGATGGCACCGAAATCGACCGTAAGGCTGTCGATCTGCGCGTCGTCGAAAACGAAGAGACACCCGCCGGACGCTACGGTGACATTCTTCGCGCTTGCGCCCGCGCTGAGCGTCATGGAACCGTCCGGGCTGATGTTCACGTTGTCATACGACGCGCCGGGCGAAAGAACGAGCCTTCCTCCGAAGTTGATGTTTGCGCCGGATCCCGACGCGCCGGATTCGAGCAGGACCAGGCCGCCGTCCCGGATCGTGGTCATCATCGCGGTGCCGCCGCTGGAGACATAGAGTTTCCCCATGCCCTTGACGTTCGTGCCGGACGCCGTGCCGCCGCCGGAGACGTACAGCCAGCCGTTGAATCCGAGCGTGGTGTCCAGATATGTCTTGCTCGCGAAAACCGCCTTGGAATCGTTTTTCACGGTGAGCCCGCTGACGACGTCGGGGGCGTCCTTGTCGATGTTCGTGATCTCATAGCCGACGATCTCGGACTCGTTCCCCGCGGTGTCGACGGCCTTGAAGTAGACCGTCGCGTTTTCGGCGAAGACCAGTCCGCCGGTGTAGTCCTGCCATTCGCCCGTTTCCCCGATCCGGTAGAGCGTGGACGCCAGCTTCACGTCGTCATAAAACTCCGCCGTGACCGTGACGTCCCGGTCGGTCGGCATAATGTTGTCCACCCCGACGTCGAAGACGATCGGCGCGACCGTGTCCGGCCGCTCGCCGTCGCCGGAGATCGTCACGACCAGCGTTTCGCCGTCGAGGGACAGCGTGTAGTCCGCCCCCAGGAACGTTTCGGTCGCGCCGAGCGAGATCGTGCCGTGCTCGAAACCGGACGAGTCCCGGACGGTGATCGTCTTGTTGAACGTGGAAGCGTCGCCCGCGAGGATGTATTTGCCGTTCTGCAGCGCCGAGGAGATCGTGAGCGAGTAATCAGGATGATCGTTCTCGTAGAATCCGATGGTGTTCACGAGGGGTTCGTCGTCGGGCGCGGTCCGCGTCAGGTCGAAATCGAGGATTCCCCCGAAAAAACCGCCCGGATGGCCTGCGAACCGGATCCGGCCCGTGACGGTGCCGCCGCTGGAGACATGGAACCAGAGGCCGTCTTCCACATCCAGGTCCCGGACCACGCCGCCGTCGTAAACGTCGAGATTGCCGCTCTGAAGCTTGACGCCGCTTGCGACGCCGCCCCTGCTGACGGCCATGACGCCGCCCAGATCGATGACGGTGTCGGCCATGACGCCGCCCCGGTTGACGATGCCGGAGCCCCCATGGCAGAGCGTTGTGCTTTTCACGATGCCGCCGTCGGAGACGTAGAGCTGGCCCGCGCTGACCGTGTTGCCGACCGCGGTGCCGCCGGACATCACGTACATGGAGGTCTCCCAGCCGACATCCTTCCCCGCCATGACACGGGCATGGGAGAGGATTTCGTTCTTCGAACCGTAATAGACCTCGGAGATTTCATTGGTGTACCGGACGACGGCCCCCGACTCGACCGTGCATTTGCCCTGGCCGGGCATCCAGTCGATGTCCGTCGCCGTGGCGCCGCTCTGAACATACAGCTCGCCGCTGACGATGGCGACGCCGGACACGAGGCCGCCGCTGGAGACGCACATGTAGCCGCTGCGCCCGAGGGACACGTCGTACGTCTTCGCCCCGCTGCTCACGTAGATGGGCGTATTCCGTACGGAGATGTTTTCCAGCACGCCGCCGGCCGCAATCACGGTCCAGCCGAAGAGGTCGACGTCCTTCACATACCCGCCGCGGAGCAGGTCGAGCTGAGCGAACGAATAGTTGTACCCGGTAAGGCCGATCACGGACGTGCCGGAATGCACCGTGATGACGCCTCCGGTTATCACCAGTCCGCTGAGCGTGACCGGCACGAACGTCACGTTCGCGCCTTCCTCGACTCCGACGGCGCCGCCGTTTTCGGTGATCCGCACCGCCGTGCCGCCGCTCTTGATCGTGGCCGTGCCGCCGGCGGAGACCACGATGTCCTGCACCGCGCCGCCTTCGGAAACCTGAAGCAGTCCGTGCTTGACGACCTCGATATGGTCGGCCCGGCCGCCGGAGTAGACGAGGAGGCTGGTCCCCGATGTGACGGTCATGGAGCTCATGGAGTCGGCTTTATCGAGGATCCCGTCCTTCGTGCCGCCGTAGTACACGTTCGCCTCGCGGTCGTAGAACGAGACGACGGCGTCCCGTTCCGCTGTATAATTCCGTTTCCACGGGTTGAAGTCCAGGATCGCCGTGCCGCCGCTGGAGATCGTCAGCTTGCCGTCCATGGCGATCTCGACGCCCTCCAGCAGGCCGCCGCCGGAGACCGTGACGCTGCCGCCCGCGGAGATATAGACCTTCGACGCCGATCCGCTGTAGCCGATCCCGAGACTGCCGCCGCGGTCGATCCGGAGATCGCCCGCCGTGCCGCCGAGAATCGTGACTTTGCCGCCGCTTTTGATCTCGGTCTTCTCCGCCATGCCGCCTTCGGAGAGGAAGAGGCGGCCGCCCTCGGAGACACGGATGTCGTCCGCCGTGCCGCCGCTGAAAATATGGAGTTCGCCGTTAAAGCTGAGCGCGACGTCGGTCGCCGCGGTGTTGGAGTGGATCGTGGCGGACCCTCTGGAAAGATACATGCCGGAGAGCGTGTTGGACCGGAATTCGACGTTGTCCCCGCCCCAGCCGAGAATGTCCACGTATCCGCCGTTTTCGAGGACGTCGGTCGCGGATGCCCCGCCGTTGACGATGAGCGTGCCCAGGGAATTGACCTCGACGCCGCTCGCGAAGCCGCCCCAGCCGAGCCGTGCCGTGCCGCCGAAGTCGATCTCGAGGTCGGTCGCCGAGGCTTCTTCGCCGATCTCCAGCATGCCGCCGCGCCTGACGGTCGCACCGTCGACGGCCTGCCCGCTGGTGACGAAGATGCTCCGGCCCGCGTCCACGGTCATGCCGCTCGCGGATCCGGTCGGTTCGCCCCAGATTTCGAGATACAGGTATTCGTCGGAAAGGTCCAGCGTCCAGGTCTGGCCGAATAATTCGAGCGTCTCACCCACGGAGATCGTGCCGAGCACGCTGCCGTCGAGGAAATTCACCACCGTGATCGTCTTGCCGAACCCGGATGCGCCCTCCGCGAGCATGTACGAGCCCTCCTCCTGGAAACAGGACACCGAAAGCGTGAAATCGGGTATGTTTTCGAAGACAGAGAGGTCCCGGAACAGCGCGTCGCCGTCGGCTTCCACGCCGGCGATGTCGAACACGACCATGCTGCCCGATTCCGCGAAGACGCTTGCGCCGGAGAGATCGACCGGACCGGAGATCGTGCCGCCGCTCAGAAGATGCAGTTCGTTCGCCCCGATGACCGGAGCACGCAGCGCGCCGGAGACATAGACCGTCCCGATTCCGGCGAGCGACACGGCCGAAAGCGAGGCTCCCGCCGCGATGCTGATCACGTCGAACCCGCCGATGGATTCGACGTGGCTGGAGCCGCCGGTCACGTTGAGCGTGAAGACGCCGGTGTTGACCGACGGCTTCTTATACCTCACGGTGGAGACCGGATACAGGTTGCCGCTGAAATACGTGCCGCTGAGATTGTATGTCACGTTCCCGAGGAGCGCGTCGCCGTCCCCGGAATCGTGGTGTACGGCGAACCCCATCGTCCCGTTGTTCCCCAGCCGGGAATCGACAACGTTGAACGTGACGTCCGCGTAGGACGATTCCGGCTCTTTGCTGTTCGAGATCCAGAACCATTTATCGTTCGATGCGACGACATGGTCCAGCGTCAGGGTGATCGAGGCGGGTTTCGCCTTGGTTCCGATCACGGAATCGTGGATCAGGCTGATGTCTTCGTCGATCGCGGAGTTCCGGATCGTCACCGCGATGCTTCCAGTCTTGCTTCCGAAGGTGCAGGATTCGGCCAGGATGAACTGCGGCGTGGGCCTGCCGGTGTACGTGGCGTCTCCGAGGACCGATCCCTCGATCAGCACGGACACGCTGCCGTCGAGCGTGCCCAGCTTGCCCGCCAGATAACTCGTCCCGGCGGCGATCGTGCTGCCCAGGATCGCGATGTCGAGCGCGCCGGACGCCGTCGTCTCCGCCGCGACCGGGCCGACCGCGAGGACCGGAGCCGTCGAATCCGTCAGATGCAGGCTGGCCGGAACCGCGACCGAAATGTCCGAGGTGAGACCGTTGATATAAAGACTGTCGCCGGAGTGAAGCGCGGGGACCGCTTCGTTCAGGACGGCGAACGCATTGACGCCGTAGTTCAGCACTTCCCCGGTCGTTGCATGTGTTTTCCCTGTGATGGCCGCGGTGTAGGACGGATCCACGTAGATAGTCTGGCTCGGCATTGTCGTACCTCCGGATGTTTGATGTTTCTGTCCCGGACAAGCTGACGTTGTCAGGTGGATTTCCGCACAACTTTCCGGGATTTCGGACCATTCCGCGCGATATGATTATCGTAACGCCGGATAATATAGCACGTTTCGGCCTTTTTTTCAAATAGTAAAAAGGTTATTATTTTTTTCTTTGTTTATTAGCTAAAGCAATTTGACGGTTGTTAGAGAAAAAGGCGGTATTACGCAATGACGGTCCAGGTCATGTCGACGCCGTAGCCGACACACGGAGTGTGCAGATGTAGTGCCCGGCTTTCGCTCGGGCACGGGGCACATCTTGCGGAGTTAGGCTATTACGTGCCAGACGTTCCGCAGGGACATCCGTTTCCACAGCGATCATGCCGCATCCGATGTCAACCCCGACAGCAGCCGGGATGATCGCGTCCTTCGCGGCAATCACGCCACCGATAGGCATGCCGTATCCCTGATGACAGTCAGGCATCAGCGCCACATGATGTGCAAGCACAGGGTGTTTTGCGAGATTCTCGGCCTGCACCATCGCGCCGGGTTCGGTGTCCTCACACCAGCTCTTTATAGGAATTCGGAGTCCTTGCTCCATTTTAACCCATTTCATTTGTTCACCTCAATCATAAAGGTTCCGTCTTTGTTGTTTTCGAGTTTGATGTCCGTGTTCAGAAATTTCTGAATCACCTCAATGTTCGTCTGCGTGTGCTTGGTCGGCGCATGCGTCAGAAACTTTCCACCGGCTCCTATTGCCATTGGCAGGAGAAGTTGGTCAGCCAGGAATCGTCCCACAGGCATATTGAGTTCAAGATACTTGTTCAGCATTCCTGCAACCCGCTCGCCGACTTCACGGCGAGAGACATTGAAGGCACCGCAGACGCTGAACAGTTCCGTGATGTTTTCGTAATCCATCTGAGCGTACAGGACGTTGCCTGGACCGGGAGATTTCACACTTTGCGTTTCGCACTGGTATCATATTTAAGTTCATGTGATGTGATGACGTTAAATGTTTTCACTGAATGCACGACATTTGTCTCGATCAAAAGTCCTTTATAGTTTTTTTTCAGAATCAGACTTGACATCCAATCAATGCCTGCTATATTTTTGGTAGTCCATCAATTATATCAAAAAAACAAACACAGGAGACAAGGACATGAAATGCTTCTTATCGCATTCTAGTATTGATAAAAAATGGTTTGTTGAACAGGTATATGACTTGTTACCTCGCGAACAAACTGTAATTGATGCTCACAATTTTGCTCCCAGCGCTTATACAAAAGAGGAGATTGTAGGATACGTTTCAGGCTGCGAGATTTTTGTTTATTTTATTTCGGAACAATCTTTAGAATCCGGTTGGGTACAAGACGAAGTAAAATATGCCGAAGAGTTTCTTAAATCAGGAATGATAAAACTCTTCATCCCAGTCATAATTGACAAGAGTATATCTTTTGGTGATACCCGTCTTTCTCCATGGTTGCAAGAAAACTACAACTTAAAATATATGGGGTCTCCAAAACAAGTTGCAAAACGTATCAAAGATGAATTGTTTTATACCACTTTACAATTACTTCCAACACTGAAGGAAGAGTACGATCTATGTCTTGGTCGTTTTAAGGAAACAGGAGAATTTATATATCGTTTTGAAGATTTTCAAAAAGAAAAGCTAAAAGTCGTTGTAGCAAGTGGGCTTCCTCAAATTGGGAAACGAACTTTTTTACGTAATCTCTTGCATGCAAGTCAAATAAAAAAGCCAGGTTTTCACCCTTACGAAATTATCATGGATGAAGGAGGAAGCATTGAAGATCTTATTGCAAAACTAGAACCCTTTTCAGACAGTATCATCATCAATGATTTAAAAGGTATGCTCTCGAAAACTATGGAGGAAAAAAAGGAGCTTTTAATAAGAGCAATGAATGAAATATCTGAGCGGGATGAGATAGTACTTATTAATGACACAAATTGTTTGATTGACTATACCAGCAATATACCTAACTGGTTTTCTGAAGTTCTAGAGGATAAAAGGTTTCCACAAAAGTTGGTATTACTGATTTCTTCTAACCGCAGTTTGTTTTACCCCAAGGAGTATATTTTTTGCATAAATTTAACGGAGCTTGCACAGAAAGATGCTGTAAGCATTTTCTCCCGATTACTTACTATTAGAAAAAAAGACCTTCCAGAAAACACGATGCTATTTTGGACAGGGCTTTTGGTTGGACACCCCGGGCAAATCAAGTTTACCATTAATCTTTTGGAAAGATACAAATATGATCAAATAAATGCTCAAAAATATTCATATGAAGTCGTGGATTATTTGAATAATCAGGCATCTATTATACTACAACCCCTTATTGAAGATGCTAACATGTCAAATATATTGCGATTCTTTGCTACTGCAGAGTTTGCAAGCATAGAGCTTTTTCATTCAATCTTTCCAACGGATCGCTTTGATTGTTTGCTGCAAAAACTACTCAATTTGTGTGTGTTAGAGTTTGTCGGGGATAATCGTGATTTTCTTAGATTAAACGGGGTTTTTCGGGACTATGTTCTGCGAAACACAAATAGATTTTCAGGAGAAATCGTTGATAGAATTAAAACTTTAACATCAAAATGTATTCAAGCAGAAGAATTCCTTGATGATGATTTATCTGCTTCATTATTTGTAGCTGCATCCAATCTTGAGTCGGATGGTGCTATAGATTTGAAACATCTGTTTCCGGTTCATATTATCAAAGCAATGATTAATATCTATAACAGGAGAACAAATTTGTCCCGAGTTGTTTATTTGGCTGATGCGTTGCTTGCTTATAGACATAACATTGCTGATAATATTGCAGAAGATGCGTTATATTATAAATGTTTGTCCCTTGCACGACTCCAAGATAGGCACGTTTTGTCATTAATTCGCGATCTTCCTGATGAGAAAAGTATTTTTGTTAAAGGCTTTTACTACCGTAGAGTTGGACGCGCTTTAGACGCGATAGCACAATTCGATCAAATTAAAAATAAAAAATATATAGGTCATAGGGCCAAGAGAGAACTCGTTCTTGCTCTTCAACAACTGGAGCGTTACGATGAGGCTATTACATTAGCTAGGGAAAATTACAATCAGAATCCCAATAATTATTATCATGTTCAAGCTCTATTTAAGTGCCTAATCTATGGTTCATCATTGGATATGGGCAATCCAGAGCTCCAAATGGAACTACAAAAACTAATCAAGGAACTTCAAATGTTTAAGAATCAGCAAGCTATTGAGATGTCAATATTGGCTTCTGCACAATTCTGTGCATTAATTGAAAACAACTATACTAAAGCATACGACTTAGCAACAGATGCCATTTCTCAATTCCCTGATTCCAAATATCCTCTTTTGGTTTTAATGGATATTTCTCTTCACGAAGGTAATTATCAAAAGGCTAGAATGGGATATTCGATGATTGAGTCTTACTTGAATGATTACAAAGTTCCTGCCAGAATCTTTGCAAGACAACGTGCTTATTATTTATCTGGAATCGGACACAAAGCCCAAGCATTGGGAGTATTACAGGATGAGCTTAATCGGCTAGATACAAGTGGAAAACAAAAACTGTTAGACAAAGTAGATTATTATGATATACATCGACTAAAATAAAGTTTAACCAATATCATGTCGTTTGATGAACTTCCATACGTTTTGAGGTGTGGTCTGGATGCCATGTTTTGTCAATTCATCCGCGATTGCTCGCGCGCTTTTCCTTTTTCGCCATAGGGAAAGGATCTCTTTCCTGAACGGGAGCAGAGCGCTTCGCCCCGGGCCATGTTTTACCGCATGCCGGGAAAGACCGCCCACGACATAAAGCTGTTCCGGGCTGTAGTGCCAGTATTTGGATGATTCGCGTTCAAGCTCGCGATAGGTTTTCGAATGGTAAAACGCCAGAAGCGCTGCTTTAGGCGATATGGATCGTTTCTCCGACATCAGGACGGCAACTCCGGCTGCCTTGCCGGGAATCAGCAGACGGACGTTTTCCTGCGTTATTTGAGCGGGCATTGTACTACCTCGCTTTCTGCGTATTTCAGGAGAGACATCGTCTTCTCCGTGTGAAACAGGACCTGGTCGGTCAGTTTGCGGACCTTCTTCATCCCTGACGTTCATGAACTTTTCGATGTCGTTCAGAATCGCCTCGCGGCTGAACGAATGCAGGACGGAGTAGTGCTCAAGCAGATAGTCCGTCACGCCGTATTTCTCGAAAAGATCGGCGACCGAACGACCGTCCATGCCGTGAAGCGTCTTGTACTCCTCAATGCAGAACGACACAAAGACAAGTTTCTTTTCCGATTCCGTCATGACAGTTATCTCCATTGGTGTCATTCAAAATCAAAATGGACCGTTTTTAGTCCCTTTGATAAAAGGAAACGGTTTATGCTCTTTTCGTTGTGTTTGAAAAACATTAGCATCATATAATAACGTCGTGCAAGTTCTGATTTGTGCGAAATGATTTTAAGCTCGCTTGCTTCGTATTTTGCACAATGTAGATTATACTGATCTTTTATTGCATTAAAGGATTTATTTATCAAATCATACCAAAAATCAAAAGACCAGTATTGTATTATAGGTGATAAAGCCCCTACTGATAAATAGTTTATCATAGGGACCCCATCATAATCATAATAGATCAAGTCTTTAAGCCACGAATCATCACTTGCTATCGCATGGTCTTTTTTATCCCCCTTCATTCTCTTGTGAATTAAAGAGAGAAGATGGGGAGAAACAACTATTCTGGAATGTCTCGCAACATTTGATTCTAATTCATATGCTTCATGAATTGCAGGACCAAACAGATAGTTGTTTTGCATTTCCCATGCTATCCCAGCTGTTATAGCGCCACGGATTGGAAACTTCGAACTAATCATTAACAATGAAAAAATGGAATAAACACAGAAAAGCAAATAAGCGTCATTTTCGAATTCCGCTTGACTTTTTCCATCGTCATAAGGCGCATAAAACAACAATGAATCAGAAAAGTGCTGTATTGAAATATTAGACATCCATTGATTCTGTGAACAGTCAATTTCCTCTTGATCATGGGGTAACGCTTTTGTCAAAGATGTGATAATAGTTTCAAATAGTTTTTGAACGTCTTTTAAGCAGTCTATTGAACACAATGCGCAATGAAACAGAGCAATAGTATCATTAATTGTTTTTAACTGTTCTTGTTCTATTTCTGAATTATGGTAATCAGTGTGATCTAAAAAGTTCTCTCGAATACCAAGAACATCAAGATAGCATACGATGTATTGTTTGGGAGTATATTGTTTTGCGGGGCCTTTTTCTATTTCCATTGTCTGTCCTTATTGTTGTGTGTTGAAAAAACTAATCCTCAAGTAGGAACTGATAGCCCCATGCAATGGGGCATCGCGAGGTGGAATCCGAAAGAAGCCCACGGCAAAAACGTGGTCTGACGAACAGGAACCGCATAACATTTTTGCATTGTTTTTTACGGTTCCATTCGTTTGTTTGATTCCGAGCTCATATTATAGTTCAAGGCTGTTTTCATCCAACAGGAATTTTCTTATGCCGATGGTGGTAATGCCCGATTCATCGCGCCTCGCGCTGATGTTGTCGTGTACGACGATGATCTTCCGAAACGAATCGCCGGTGCGCTCCAATGGACGAACTTCCTGTGCGCGCTTTTCCTCATGCGGAATCGCAAAGGCCGACTGAATATAGATGCGCTCACTGCCGCGATTTACGACAAAATCCACCTCCAAATGCTTGCGCTTCAGTTTCTCGTTCACGTCCGGCTCCCGAAGCTCCACGACGCCGACGTCGACGCTGCAGCCGCGCACACGCAATTCGTTGTAGAGGATGTTTTCCATGATGTGTCCCGGATCCTGTTGGCGAAGACCAAGCCGGATGTTTCGCAACCCAACGTCCTCGAAATAGTACTTTTGCAGGGAATTGATGTATTTCTTCCCCTTGATGTCGTATCGCCGGGCAGAACTGACCAAAAACGCCTCTCCGAAATATTTGAGGTAAAGACGGAGCGTCTTGGGGTCGATTTTCTTGTTCTTCATGCTGGCGAAAGCGCGGGTCAGCTTGGACGGATTGGTCAGCGAGCCGACCGATGAAGCGATGATGTCAAGAAGTTCGTCAAGTTCGTCAAGGTTGCGTATGCTATGGCGTTCCAGGATATCCTTGATATAGACCTGCCGGAACAGCTGGCTCAGATATGCTATCTTGTCGCTGACGGACGGGAGACCGAAGAGCGCCGGCATGCCTCCATAATTGAAGAACATATCCCATGCGTCTTCCTCGCTCCCGTTGAAAGCGGAGACATATTCCCTGAAGCACAGCGGATGCATTTGGATCTCGAATCCGCGCCCTCTGAACTCCGTCACGATGTCGGAAGACAGGAAGTGGGAATTGCTCCCCGTAACATAGATTTCCGCGTTGCGGATATGGAGTAAACTGTTGAGGACGTCCTCGAACTCGGCCATGTACTGCACTTCATCCAGAAGGATGAAATACTGCCCGGAATCGGTGATGCGGGACTTCACATAGGACATCATCGCGTCGGGATCGCGCAGGGCAATGTTGGCACGGTCATCCAGCGCCACTTCGATGATGTGCGCCTCATCTATGCCGATGGACGCAAGGTATTCGCGGAACAGCTCGGACAGCAGGTAGGATTTGCCGCACCTGCGTATGCCGGTGATGACCTTGATCATGCCGTTGCCGATCCCGCGTTTCAGTTTTTCCAAGTAGATGTCGCGTGCGATTCTCATTTCTATAATTCCCGTTTTATGGTTATTCTGTCGATTTTAGGGAATAATATAGCAAGGATGACGAAAAAGTCAAGTCAAAAGCGAAGATATGTTCCCAAAAACTGGAAAGATTTCCTTTTTTGGGGATTATGATAGAAAGGAGCGACAATAATCCACCCCTGAAGCCAATGACGGTTTCAGGGAACTGCAAGAGTCTCCTGCTCACGCACGGCAGGCTAATAAAGTATATCGAGAACATGTAAGATCAGATTATCTGAATTGTAGCCATTGGGGGCTTTCCATTCTAGATTCTCTTTATATTTGGCTTTCCGTTATTGGACTGATCCGTTGTTTGGTTTTCAATCATTTTTGCTTCATCACGGTAGACACCATCGTAACCAATTGCCTTCATGATCAGTCTCCAAATCAAAGAATGAAAGCCAAAGCAATACTGCTCCGCTTTTAGTAAATATGGTACGATATTGTCCAAATCAAGATTTGATTCTAACACATCTTCTCCATGTAGTATCTTGTTCCGCATGTTCAACAATTCTCTATCTTCCTCCCTTAATTCTACGCCAAAAAATTCAAATGGTTCTGACAGATTGTCTGCATTAGGTTTGCAAAACAGAGAACTCGTAATTTTGTTCCTGATTTTAGTCATGTCTTCTTGCTCTATGTCTTTATATTGATCCAATACGGCTAAAAACTCCTGTTTGATGGTATTTCTTATGTCATCAGACAGCAACGTATTTTTTGCCTTTTTTTTGATATTAATGGATTTGTGAAACCAATTGGCAACTGATTCAAGACAGACTGCATATGATATAAGACTGATAGAATGACTAGAAAAGTTTCCGCCTAAAGTAGTGGTTGAAATCTCCTGAAGATTATAGAATATATCAGAGAATCTTTTATCATCCAAAAGACCGAGCAATTTTTCAAAGTGTTTTCTTTCTACAGGTCTAAGCTCTTTTTCTACCCCAAAAATGGCCTCTTGATTCACTTCCCCGTTGCCAACCCCTTTGAATACATAATCGCGAATATCTTTATCTGAGTAATATGCATACGGATTTAGGGTCAGCATTGTATATTTGGCTGTCCTCGGTTTGTCATAACAACTCTTATAAGCCACAAAAACCGATTGCTCGGATGAAACATCAAATACCATATACGGACCAAAGGGATATATTGTTGAAAAGAAACCGATAGCGCAGAGTATTTTGTTGGATGCGTTAATATACTCATCGTATTTTACTGGATCCAAAGCCTCAACAACTAAATAACTCGAGGAGGAATTGACTTCTCTTGAATAAATGTAAACAAGAAAACTGATGTTATGATAGGAAAAGGACACCCCATTTAAAATCGAAAAGGATCTGTCTGTTACTATGCCTATACACATGCGCTGCGATTTATCTGCAATAAAATGAGCAAAGATATAATGAAATATAATCTTTTGAATCTTATCATTGTAAAGAATTATCGTTCTAAACTTCTGAGGCTTTTCGCCATCATAGTTCCTGTTGATTATTTCTGCTGCACGGGCAATCGTTATTCTACTGTATTGTGTCCCGATATTCGTATGTTGACTGATAAAAAATGAATTCTTTATATTAAAAGCGTTTAAGCCTGTCTGATCGTCAAAAACAATTGTTCTGTCATTTAGATTTGCTCCTTCCGACATGGTCGATATTGATAAGTCTATATCTGTGTTGGTGGATGAAAGCATTAATTTGTCTTCATCACTAAGTTGGACCAACCAGTCTTCATTCCCAATTTTCGAAGGCAATCCTTTCTTGAAAGAAGAATACACCATCATTTCAAAGGATAGATCCCTTTGATACATATTATCTCTCTTTTTTATTTCTTCGAATAAATCGTGAAAAGGGTTAGGAATACTGTTGTTGGTGTTATTGTTCATCATTTCTGTCCTTTCTTTTGGATATGATTTCATTGTGACCTGGTTAGCAAGCCGAACAAAGTGTGATTAGTTTTATCCATCTTTGTTGTCGGGGAAACGGTTTCCCGTATGCATACAGTAACCTGTGCTTTTATAAAAAACAAGTTCGTGGGAGAAAAAAAGCTGAAAAAAGAATCAGGACAAGCTTGTAAAAGTATGCCTGTTTGAGATTGTCCTCGGATCTATGACGTTTTATCGACGGTGCGAGAGTGCCGCGTCTGTGTCTCAAGTTCAGGCGAATGATGCGACAGACGGGGAAACTGGCCGCATCAATGGGGGCGCTTCGCTCCTCGGTAAACTCGCGTGGAAGTTCGATAAATCACTTGACCGCAGGGCGCATACGACGGATATTCTAGGGAAAAGCTGAAAAAAAGGAAAACGCTGCTGTCATGTTTCGCGTTGAAAAGAATGTCGAACACAAGCGAGTTTTCCGAGACTTGTGGATGCAAGCCCCGGATGCGACGCGCCCAAAACCGCCCGTCTGGAAAGCAATCATGTGCTGTCTGCGGTCATGCTCAAGATTATGACCAACAACATTGAACTCTACAAGCAGTATTCCGGTAATGCCGACTTCAAGAAATGGCTTTCCGACATGGTCTTCATCCTGACTTACAACAAGGAAAGCAAGCCGTTTGTCGGCGGACAGAAATGAATCTTTTTTGGAAATGCTTGCAAATCAACATATACAAACCTCGACCTCTCTATTTCCCCGCTCAAAAACGCACTTTTTTTTCTCCTTCTGTCCTCAAAAAGTTTGAGAGGGCGATGTTTCGCAATGCGAAAAAAATCGGAGAAAATGATGGGGTGGACGGTTTCTCCCCTCAAAAAGAGTCGCGCTGATTCGGTCCTGCCCGGTCGACCATTTGGAAATTACAGAACCGTAGAAAGTTACAAAAAACTCTCGCGGTTCTTTTTTTGTCTCCGAATCGCCCTGTTTCTCCGGATTTATCAAGATTTGTGACGTAAAATCTGGTTCTTCGACGGTTTGTGGCAAAGGAAAAGGGAGAAAAGTCGGAAAAGTCAAAGAGATAGCTTGAAAGAAGCCGATATCGGTGCTGTCCCTGAATTTGCACAACAAAAGGTGCAACTTTTCCTTTTCCTCCGGCGAGCTCTCAGCTCTATTCTCGGAAAAGGAAAGATGCTGACTTGAATACAGGTTATAATATATATAGGAGGAGTCCATACAAGAGATGCCCCCGTTCCAGCACGGATGCCGGAAAAAAGCGGACGCCGGTTTGTGGTCCGGCGTCCGCGCTGCTTTGCTGAGGTTTATCAGCTGGATTCAGCTCACTGGACTTTGTCAAGCTTGATGTTCACGCTGGAGATTTTATCCGGGAACTTGACTTCGACGCCGTTCTGCATAAGTTGGGCGCCCGTGAGGGTCTGTCCGGCGGCGATGCGCGGCTCGGTGTCGGGGTTCATTTCGGTGAGCTTGTACTTTGCGTTCGGATCGAGACCGGAAGCCTTGATGGTCTCGGTCCTCGCGCCGCGGTTGCGCTTGAATCCGAAGAAGACGGCCTGGGTCTTGTCCTGGGAGACGAACGTGAGTTCGGTGGTTTGGGAATCCATTGGGCTGCGGCCGCGGTAAAGGTCTGCGCTGTGGAGGAGCGGGCGGAGCTGCTTGTAGACGGCGATGCCCTTCGCGATGTTCTCGGGGTTGTCGAGCCTGCGGGCGCCCTGGGACGCCGGATCGAGCTCGACGCCGAGGCGCGCGGTCATGGCGACGTCGGTGCGGAACTTGTAGTCGCCCTCGCCGAGGCAACCGACGTGGGCGGCGACCGCCTTGACCGGGAGGAAGTGGCTCCAGCCCCACTGGATGGAGATGCGGTTGACGCCGTTGGTCTGGTCGCTGCCCCAGATTTCCTCGCTGTACTGCAACGCGCCGATGTCGCCGCGCATGCCGCCGGAGCCGCACGCCTGGAAGATCACGTTCGGGAACTCCTTGCGGAGGCGCGCCATGATGCGGTAGTAGGCTTCGGTGAACTTGTCGGAGAACGCGCCCTGGTTGTCGAGGTCGACGTGGCTGCCGGGATTGGAGGCGAGCGTGGCGTTGTGGTCCCACTTGATGTAGGCGACGCGCGGATGTTCCCTCAGGATGTCCGCGACGCATTTGTAGACGTATTCTTCGACGACGGGGTTGGCGAGGTCGAGGATGCGCTGGTTGCGGATGAGCTGGACGCCGCGGCCCTTCAGCTCGGTGGCGTACTCGGGATGCGCATCGAAGAGTTCGCTCTTCGGGCAGATCATTTCAGGCTCGACCCAGATGCCGAACTTGATGCCGTTCTGTTCGCACAGGTCGCAGAGGTGCTCAATGCCATGCGGGAGCTTCGCCTTGTTGACCATCCAGTCGCCGAGTCCCTGCGTGTCGTTGTTGCGCGGGTACTTGTTGCCGAACCAGCCGTCGTCAAGCACGAAGTATTCGACGCCGAGCTTGGCTGCGTCGGGGATGTAGGTGTCGAGCTTGGCTTCGTTGAAGTTCATGTACGTGCCTTCCCAGCTGTTGAGCACGAGCGGGCGCTGCTTGTCGCCGTTGTACACGCCGTACATGCGTCCGTAGTTGTGGAGGTTGCGGGAAGCCTGGCCGGCGCCCTCGTTAGAGAACGTCATGACGATCTTCGGGGAGTTGTAGGTCTCGCCGGGCTTCAGGATGGTCGGGGTGCCGGGGACGCCGGCGGAGAAGAAGACGGCGTTGTTCTGCGTGGTGGAGAGTTTATACTCCCAGCTGCCGCTCCACGCGATGGCGGCGGCGAAGACGCGGCCCTTCTCCTCCTGGAGCTTGCCGTCGAAAGAGATGTAGCAGCCCGGATAGTCCGGGACGGCGACGCGGGAACCGCCGTTGTTCACGTGCTTCACGATGCCGCGACCGACCTTATCCTCGTGGATCTCGGTCATTTCGCGGCCCCAGTCGCCGTAGAAGCTGGTGAGGTAGGTGTCGTTGGTGAACGGCAGGTTGACGAACGCGGCGTCGCGGTTGAGCAGCGTGATGTTCTTTTCGCCGTTGTTGCGGACGACAATCTGCGAAGTGAAGACATCGGCGGTCTTGAACGCGGTGGCGATCAGTGTGACCGTGACAGGGTACAGCGGATCCTTCAGCTCGAACGCCGCTTCCGTGCGCTCGTCGTCGAGCTGGCGGATCGACTTTCTCGCAATGCGGAGCTCGAGGTTGTGCGTGCCGTCTTCCTGGATGATGTAGATTGAGGGCTCAAGAAGCGCGGAGGGAAGGCGCGGCCACGCCGCAATGGCGCTCTGCGTGCCGCCGCCGAATCCGCCGCGACCGCCGCCGAATCCGCCGGGACGTCCGCCCTGGCCGGGACGCCCCTGGCCCATATTGGGCGTTGCGGGCTGTTTCGCCGCGCCAAAGACGCCCTGGCGGAGCTCGGCGCCGACGTTGCCGGTGAGGTTCCAGGTCAGGCGGTTGGTTTCAAACGCGCCCGCCGCGCCGCCGAGAGACTGCTGCTCGGGCGCTGCTCCGTTGTATTCGATCTTGAAGTTCACGAGGTCTGCGTGGTCATAGTCCATATCGGCTCCCTGGGCGGCCACGAAACGCAGCCGCGTAATGCCGTTGAGGTTGATGGAGAATTCTTTTGCCTTGTCGCCGCCTTTCATTTCCTTGGATTCCCAAAGCAGCTTCTGGTTGCTGCCGGAGGCGTCGTACCACTGGAAATTGACGCTGCCGCGCCCGTCCGTGTCGTCGTCGATGCCGACCGCGCCGGTCGCGCGAACAGCCTTGCCGTCGAGCTTCAGGATGAACTCGCCTTCGGCGTGGATGCCGACGGAGTTTGCCGTGTAGCTGACGCCGCCGATGCTGATCGGACGGCCCTCGACGGAGGCGTTGTGGCGTCCCTGGTCGAAGTAGCCGAGCTGCAGGTACGGAGCCGAGAGTCTCAGTTGGTCCGCGGTCCATTCCGCGGCGCGGAGCGAACCGATGGAGAGCGAGGCACAGAGAAGCGCGGGGATGAGGCGTTTCATGCGTGTCATGGTCGTATTCCTTATGTTTTGAGGGGATGGTGCACGCCGTGAGTTCAGGTCGCGGCGCAATTCATTTAGGCAATATTTGGTAGAAATATATCATACGTTACGAAAAAAACAAGCACGGGACACGAGGTTTCTTGTAGAAAAGAAAGGAAAAACACCGCCCGTAACGTGAAATTAACGTAGTACAGAATCCAGCGGCGGGCGCCCGAACCGCGAAAAAGAACGGTGCCCCTTCCGGAAAAATGTTCCAAAACCAGGGTAAAAACAATGGAAAAATGTTCCAAAACTAGGGTAAAAACAATGGAAAAATGTTCCAAAATGCGCTGTATCTGCTTGACAATAAAAAGAAACTGTGCTATAGTGCTAAAACAAAATAATGTTAGACGTACTGAATGCAGCACAACCCGCGGAGGCTCACAATGGAACAGGAAAAACGGACCCGGCGCAAACGGACGTGGATCATCGGAATCGCGGCGGTATCGGCGCTCGTCCTGATCGGCATAACCGCCGGATCATTTCTTCTGTTTCTTTCGCAAGCCAATGAAGTGGTCGCCGGAGTGTGTTTCATGCGCGGCTATCGGTATATGACGGGGGTCGGCACGACTCAGGACAAGGCGAAAGGCATCGGTTATTACCGCCGCGCCGCCGCGCGCGGACATGCCCAGGCGCAACGCGAACTTGGCATGTGCCTGCTGTTCGGGGACGGCGTGAAGACGGATGAGGTGGAAGGCTTCTTTTGGATTTGCAAATCCGCCGAACAGAACGACCCGGTCGCGCTGTGCGACCTCGGCATGTGCTATTCGGAGGGGAAGGGCGTGAAACAGGACAAGGCGGAGGCGGTCAAATGGTTCCGCAAATCCGCCGAACTGGGCTGTACCGAAGGCATGTGCAACCTCGGCTCCTGCTATTTCTCGGGGGAGGGCGTGCCGATGGACGATGCGGAGGCGCTCAAGTGGTTCCGCAATGCCGCAGACCAGGACGATACGAACGGCATGACCAAGGTCGGCGTGTGCTATATGCTGGGGAAGGGCGTACCGAAGGACGAGGAGATGTCGGTCAGGTGGTTCCGCCGCGCCGCCGCTCTGGGGAACCCGCTCGCGCAGGAATCGTTGCGTCGCCTCGGATACTGACCGGAGCGGAGATCGACAAGCCACAGGTTTTTTATCTCACGCTTGCAAAACGGAAAGACCATGATATATTTGTGCGTATTGGAAAACAATCAATAATCGAAGGAGACGATCATGCCGGACAACGCGGAAAAACCTCATTGGAGCACCCCTGTGACCAATAAGCTGGTGCTGGGGTGCGCCGTTGCGCCCGTGCTTTTTGTCGTTTGGGCGCTGGGCGGTTTCTTCATCTCTCTTTCGTCCCCTCGCAGAGATGTTTATCTTCCAGTCTGGAACGTGCTGATCCCGAGCCTGCTCATTTATCTTGGCGGATGCACGTTTCGTGCAAAGCTTGTCAAATGGATTTCCGGCTGCATCGTGCTCGTCTGCATCGCGAGTTTCTGCATGTTCCGCGCATATTTCTGGTGGACGGTCGACCGTTATCCGGTGATGACGCAGAAAGTGAACTGGCATGACTACAGGCCGTTTCTGGAGGGGAACAAGCTCGTGAAGGTGCGGATCCCAGAGGAATACGCGATGAATACCGCCGAGGGATTCCCGCGACTGAACGGCGCGTATGCGCTTTATCCGATTTACGCCGCCATGGTCCAGGAGATGTACCCGGCAAGCCTTTTTCAGGATTATCACATGTATGAGTATGTCTCTAGGGACGGGTCGGACGTCATCTACAAGGAACTGCTGAACGGGGAACGCGACCTGATTTTCGCGCTGGCGCCGTCGAAAAAACAAACTGAAGAGGCGACCGCCGCCGGGGTGAAATACGAGCTGACGCCGTTCTGCATGGACGCCTTCGTCTTTTTCGTCAACGCGGACAATCCGGTCGGCAACCTGACGACGGAGCAGATCAGGGGAATTTACAACGGGAAGATCACGGACTGGAAGGAAGTCGGCGCGCCGCAGAGTACGAAGATCATCCCGTTCCAGCGCAACGAGGGCAGCGGCAGCCAGACGACGCTTCAGAAGCTCATGGGCGACACGCCGATCATGCCGCCCTTGAAGGAGGACCGGATCGGCGGCATGGGCGACATCATCAACGACACGGCGAATTACCGGAACTTCCGCGCAGCCCTCGGGTTTTCGTTCCGCTACTATTCCACGGAGATGCTGCGGAACAACCAGATCAGGCTGCTCTCCGTCGACGGCGTCGCGCCGACCGTCGAGAACATCCGCGACGGCTCCTATCCCCTGGTCGTGACGGTGTACATGGTCACGGCGCGTCCGCGTCCCGAAAACGTGCGGAAGATTGTTGATTTCATGCTTTCGCCGGAAGGTCAGAAGCTCGTGGAGGAAACCGGGTACGTCCCCATTGCGCCTTCCTCTCCCGGTCACTGACCGGCTGTGCGCCTGAAACTGACCGCCCGCTACAGTCTGTTTTTGTCCCCGGAAGAAAAGGGGGACTCCTCATGCCTTCTTCGCTCCTGTGTTCGCCGTTTTTCCTTTATAGTGTTTTGAAAAACGCGCGAAGTCGACTTGAAAAGAAGGCATTTCGGATGTATATTATTTGATGATTTTTGCAATCTAATCAAAGAACAACTGAACAAACGGGAAAGGATCCCCCAAACCATGTTCAACATGAAAAAAATCATCATCTCGCTCCTCGTTATCGCCGCCATCGGCATGACCTGGTACCTCATCAAATCCTACCGCGAAGAGGCAATCTACAGGAATCCCGCGTTCGCCTCCGGCAACGGTCGTCTCGAAGCGACCGAGATCAATATCGCCGCCAAGCTTGCGGGCAAGATCGAACAGCTTCTGGTCGACGAAGGCGACTACGTGAAGGGCGGCCAGACGCTCGTCCAGATGCAGATCAACACGCTTACGGCCGAACTTGAACAGGCCAATGCGCAGATCAAGGTGAAGGAAGCCGAGCTCGAACAGGCCAAGGCGCAGCTCCAGGTCGAGGAAGCCTCGCTCGCAGCCGCGAACGCCTCGCTCGCTTCCGCGAAGTCCGCGCTCGCCGCGAAGACCAGCACGTACAACAACGCGAAGAGCCGTTACGAACGTTCGAAGCAGCTTGTGGAAAGGGATGCGACTTCCCAGCAGACGTTCGAAAACGACGAGGCGCTGTACCAGTCCGCGGCGGCGGATGTCGACTCCGCCAAGGCCGACATCCAGAGCGTCGAGGCCAGCATCAAGAGCGTCCAGGCCACGATCGTTTCCGACAAGGCCGCCATCGTCAAGGCCGAAGCCGCCATCACCGCGGCGAAAGCCGATGCGGACCGCATCCAGGCCGACATCGACGACAGCACGCTCACCGCGCCGCTCGACGGCCGTATCCAGTACCGCATCGCCGAAGTCGGCGAAGTCCTCAGCTCCGGCGGCCGCGTGCTGAACCTGGTCGACCTCACTGACGTCTACCTGACCTTCTTCGTCCCCGAAGAGGTCGCCGGTAAGATCGCCCTCGGCGCGGACGCCCGCATCGTGGTCGACGCCATGGACGACGTCGCGATCCCCGCCTCCATCTCCTACGTCGCCAGCGTGGCGCAGTTCACGCCGAAGTCCGTCGAGACCCGCGTGGAACGCGAGAAACTCATGTTCCGCGTGAAGGCGAAGATCGATCCCGCCCTCCTCAAACAGTACGTCGAATACGTCAAGACCGGTATCCCGGGCGTCGCCTGGGTCCGCCTCGACGACCAGGAGCCCTGGCCGGAATTCCTCAAAACGCCGAAAGAGAAGGGCAACCCCATCCCCGAACGCGTCTCCAACGCCGCTGAAAAACCCGCTGACAAACTCGCCGAAACGAACGGAACTGCCGCGAAATGAGCAATTCACCCTCCCATGAGGGCGTGAACATCGAACCGGTCGTCAGTTTTCGGAACCTGGCCCTGAAATACGGCAAGACCCTGGCGCTGGACCATGTCACGCTCGATATCCCCGCGCGCAAGCTGATCGGCATGATCGGCCCCGACGGCGTGGGCAAATCAACGCTGCTGTCCCTCGTGACCGGGTCGCACGCCATGCAGGAAGGCGATCTGCGCGTCCTGGGCGGCGACATGCGCGACAAGGCCCACCGGAACAAGGTCTGCCCGAAGATCGCGTACATGCCGCAGGGCCTCGGCAAAAACCTGTATTTCACGCTCACGGTCGAGGAAAACCTCCAGTTCTTCGCGCGTCTTTTCGGCCACAACGCCGCCGAACGCCGCCGCAGGATCGACCGCCTGACCAAAAGCACCGGCCTCTATCCCTTCCTCAACCGTCCGGCGGGCAAGCTCTCCGGCGGCATGAAGCAAAAGCTCGGACTCTGCTGCTCGCTGATCCACGACCCCGACCTGCTCGTGCTCGACGAACCGACCACCGGCGTCGACCCGCTCGCACGCCGCCAGTTCTGGGACCTGGTCGACTCCATCCGCGAAGCGCAGGAAAACATGAGCGTGATCGTGGCGACCGCGTACATGGACGAGGCGCAGCGGTTCGACTGGCTGATCGCCATGAACGACGGCAAGATCCTCGACACCGGCACGCCCGCCGAGCTGATGACGAAGACCGGCAAGGACAACCTCGACGCCGCGTTCATCGAGCTGCTGCCGGAAGAACAGCGTTCCGGCCACAAGGAGCTGGTCGTGCCTCCGCTCGAAGTCAGCGAGGGCGACGGCTACTCCATCGAGGCCGAGGGCCTGACCAAACGCTTCGGCACGTTCACCGCCGTCGACCACGTCAGTTTCCGCATCCGCAAGGGCGAAATCTTCGGCTTCCTCGGCTCCAACGGCTGCGGCAAGACCACCACCATGCGCATGCTGACCGGACTTCTGCCCGCCACCGAGGGCGTCGCGAAGCTCTTCGGCAGCCCCATCAACGGCGGCTCGCTCGAAATCCGTAAGAAGCTCGGCTACATGACGCAGCTCTTCTCGCTCTACGGCGACCTGACCGTGCGCCAGAACCTCGTGCTCTATGCCCACCTGTACCAGATCCCCGAAGACGAGATACCCGGACGCGTCGACGCCCTGCTCGAACGGTTCCAGCTGAAGGAGATTGAGGAAACGCTTCCGAAAGACCTCCCACTCGGCCTGAAGCAGCGCCTCTCGCTCGCCGCCGCGGTCATCCACAATCCTCAGATCGTGATCCTGGACGAACCGACCTCCGGCGTCGACCCCGTCGCCCGCGACCTCTTCTGGGAGCTCATCATCGAGCTGTCGAGGAAAGACAAGGTCACGATCTTCATCACGACCCACTTCATGAACGAGGCCGCGCGCTGCGATCGCATCTCCCTGATGCACTGCGGCCGTTCCCTCGTCTGCGACACGCCGGCGAACATCGTGGAGCAGCGCAACGCCGCCACGCTCGAAGAGGCGTTCATCGGCTGCCTGGAGGACGCCGATCCGGAATCCAACAAGGCCGCCACGGAGTCCTGCATCCAGAACGACGCGCCCGCCGAAGAGGAGGCCCCGAAGAAGGACGGCTTCCTCGGCTGGCTCAGCTCCAAGTTCAGTTTCCAGCGCTGGTACACCTGCTACTGGCGCGAACAGCTCGAACTCATGCGCGACCCGATCCGCGCCACGCTCGCGCTCTTCGGCGCGCTGATCCTGATGGTCGTCATCGGGTACGGCATCAACATGGACGTGGAGGACCTGTCGTATGCGGTCCTCGACAACGACCAGTCCGAAAAAAGCACGAACTACGGGCTGAATCTCTCCGGGTCGCGGTACTTCGACCAGCATGCGAAAGTGAAAGACCATGCGGACCTCGACAGGCGCATGGCGAACGGCGAACTCAGCGTCGTGGTCGAGTTTCCGCCCAAGTTCGGCAAGGACGTCGATGACGGCAATTCGCCCGAGGTCGCCTTCTGGATCGACGGCGCAAGCCCGACCCGTGCGTCAACCATCAACGGCTATGTGTCGATGGTTCACAGCGACTGGCTGAACACCCTCGCGCAACGTTCGCCCAACGGTTCGGGCATGAACAAGATTTCCGTCCAGACGCGTTACCGGTACAATCCGGATGTGGCGAGCCTGCCCGCCATGGTCCCCGCGACCATCCCGATCCTGCTGATGATGATTCCCGCCATCCTGGCGGCGCTGTCCGTCGTCCGCGAGAAGGAGATGGGCTCCATTACCAACCTGTACGTGACGCCGCTTACCCGGATGGAGTTCCTGCTCGGCAAGCAGTTCCCGTACCTGATCTTCTCCATGGTCAGCGCGTTCCTGCTGATCGTGATGGCAGTTACCATCTTCGATGTCCCGATCAAGGGCAGCTTCCTTACGCTGATCGTCTCGCTGCTCATTTACTGCGTGGTCTCCACGGGCTTCGGCCTGCTGGCGTCCTCCGTGACGCGCAGCCAGATCGCCGTGATCTTCCTGACCATGCTCGGCACGATGCTTCCCGCGGTCCAGCTTTGCGGCCTGACCAACCCGGTCGAAACGCAGAAGGGCGCCGCGCTTCTGATCGGCAAGATCTACCCCACCACGCACATGCTTCTGATTAGCCGCGGCGTCTTCAACAAGGCGCTCGGCTTCGCGGATCTGCACCATGAAGTCATGATCCTGGTGATCACGGTCCCGATCATTATCGGCCTCGGCGTGCTCTGCCTGAAGAAACAGGAGTCCTGACCATGATGCAAGCGATCAAAAACATCTTTCAGCTCGGGAAGAAGGAGATCCTCAGCCTCTGCCGCGACTGGCTCCTCATGGCGCTGATCGTCTACTCCTTCACCGCAGCCGTCATTGTCGCATACAACGCCTCGACGGATTTCGCGGACGCCGCCATCGCGGTCGTCGACGAGGACCAGTCTCAGCTCTCCCAGCACGTCATCGATGCGTTCCAGCCTCCGCTCTTCCTCCCCGTCGAGCACATCCAGCGCGCCGACATCGACCGCACGATGGACGAGGGCAGATACACGTTCGTCGTCGTCTTCCCCGTCAACTTCGAGAAAGACGTGATGGCGAATATGTCGCCGGACGTCCAGGTCAATGTCGACGCCACGCGCATGTCGCAGGCGTTCACCGGCGCCGGATACATCCAGCAGATCATCACCAGCGAAGTGCAGAAGTTCGTGAAGGACAATTCGGGCGGCTCCGCCCTGCTCCCCGCGAACTTTGTTGTCCGCAACCGCTACAACCCGAACCTCTACAGCTCGTGGTTCATGGCGCTGATGCAGCTCGCGAACAACATCGCCATGCTCGCCATCATCCTTACTGGCTCGGCGCTTATCACAGAACGCGAGAAAGGCACGCTGGAGCATCTCCTCGTGATGCCCGTTACGCCGTTCCAGATCATGGCGTCGAAGATCTGGTCCATGATGGCGGTCGTCATGGTCGCCGCCCTCACCGGTCTCTTCCTGGTCGTCAGGATCCACCTCGGGATCCCGCTCGCGGGCTCCTATGCGCTCTTCGCGTTCGGAATGGCGCTCTATCTCTTTGCGCTGACGTCCCTCGGCATCTTCCTCGCGTGCATGTCCCAGAACATGCCCCAGCTCGGCCTCCTGATCATTCTGGTCCTGATGCCGCTGCAGATGCTCTCCGGCAGTTCCACTCCGCAGGAAAGCATGCCCGTCTGGGTGCAGAAGGTCATGCAGTTTGCGCCGACGACCCACTTCGTGGACATCACGCAGGGCATTCTGTTCCGCGGCGCGGGGATCGAAGCCATGTGGAAACCGTTCCTGAAGCTCTTCCTCATCGGCGCGGCGCTCTTCTCGCTCTCGCTGAACCGCTTCCGCAAATCCGTCGCGTAACACTGTAGTGCCGATACAGTGCGCGGCTGATGCCCGTGCACAATATGAGTCCTTCGGACCTATACAGACAAGCCCCCGTGCTGGAAACAGTCCGGGGGCTTTCCTTCGGCGCATTTCTCCTCGTTGGGGCGGCGGCGCCTTCCTTTATACGCCGGCCAGCATTCCTTCGTCGGACTCCTCGAAGATGCGCCGCGAAGTGAGCTCCAGGAATCCGCCCGCCAGCTCCACCTCCGTGTAGAGCATGGACCAGTCGTTGCCGAACTTGAGCGTGATTCTGTCCTCGGTGACGCCGGAGACCCTGACACTGTTTTCGCCGTCCGTGTAGGTCAGCGTGGATTCGTTCCAGTTCTCTTCACTGCCGGATGCGAACCACAGCAGGACCGAGCCGTCCGCGAGCTGTTCCACGGTGTCCTCGCCCCAGTTCTCGCAGAACGCGAAGATGTCGTCGCCTCCGCCGCCATGCATGCGGTCATTTCCGATCCCGCCCACGATGAAATCGTAGCCGGACGCGCCGACGATGCGGTCGTCCCCGGCGTCGCCGAACAGCTGGTTGTCGCCCGAATTCGCCCAGATGACGTCGTTGCCGTCGCCGCTGGAAATGATGTATGGCATGTCTGCTCCTCAGTTCAAAATCAATGCGACTGAATGATTTCAGGGAAAATATAACACCTCCTCTGAAAAAAGTCAAATGATATGGGGCTGTTGCAAAACCTCAATGGAATGCAACAGCCCCCTGAAGATGGTTTGCCTTCTGTTCTGTCGAGTTTTACGACACGACGGCGATATTGGTCCAGGTGGTGAGTTCCTTGTTGTTGATCTGCCAGTAGCCGGTGAGTCCGGTGCCGGTGTTGCTCCAGGCGATGTCGTCCGTGCCGTCGGCATTGAAGTCGGCGACGCCGGCGAGCGTCCATTCGCTTGTCACGGCGCTGAGGATCGACCACGAGCTCAGGTAGCCGTTTTCGATGCCCCAGATGCCGACCACGCCCACGTCGTTGATCATGGCGATGTCATGCGAGCCGTTGCCGTCGAAGTCGCCGGAGCAGAGGAAATCCCACTCGTCGGGTTTTGCGACGCTGACCATGCGCCAGTCGACCTCGTTCTCCACGATCCAAGTGCAGTATGCATTGTAGGTGAGGCCGTCTTCTTCGCTGACGAATTGATTCCGCCAGAGCATGTCGCACTTGCCGTCGCCGTCGAAATCGCCGGTGGAGACGCATTCCCACTCGGCGGAGTAGCCGTTGATGAGCGTCCAGGTCACGCCGCTTTCCCAATAGCCGAGCAGTCCGATCGTCTCCGATGCGCCCGTCGGATTCGCAATCAGCACATCGGACGTGCCGTTGCCGTTGAAATCGCCCGTGCCGAGGATGTCCCAGCCCGCGCTCTTCAGGTTCAGGACCTGCGGCGTGAACGTGCCGTTGCCGTTCGATATCTCGCCGACCACATAGCCCTCGTCATTCACGCGCAGGAAGTCGTCCAGGTGGTCGCCGTTGAAGTCGCCCGTGTCGACGACCGTCCAGCCCGTATCGAGCGTGACCCCGAGCCCCCACGGTTCACCATTCATATAGACTGTGACATTGGCGTCTTTCTGCACGGCGAGCATGCCGCGGTCGTCGCCATTGAAGTCGCCCTCGAAGAACAGCCTGTCTCCGGGCGGAGGCGGGGTGTTGCCCGAGATCGTGACGGTCAGGTAGTTGCCCGCGCTCAGATCCATCGAGTAAAACGTCCCGTCGACCATCACGGTTTTGCCGAGCGAAAGCAGGCAGAGCTCCTCGCCGGAGGTGTTGATCATGGAGATATACTTGCTGAATCCCTCCGCGCCCCCCGCCAGACAATACGTGCCGTCGGCCTCGGCGCCGTCGACCGTGAGCGTGTACACCGGCGCCCCTTTGATGAGCGAAAGGTCGTTCACAAGCGCCTTCGCGCCCGCCGAGGTCCGCGTGAGGTCGAAGTCTACGGTGCCGCCGCTGGACACCGTGACGTCCGCTTCACCGTACAATTCCATACTTCCGGTCAGCATGCCGCCTTTGGAGACGGTCAGGACGCCGCCATTCTGCACAATGACCTCGCATGCGGCGGCGCCGCTGAAGACGGTCATGGAACCGGTGGAACCGATCCGGACCTGGCTTGCCACGGTGCCGAATACGTTCATTACTCCGCCGATGCCAACGGAGACGTCACTGGCTCCGCCGGTCTTCGAGACATCGAAACGTCCCCCCTGGTTGACGCGGATCCGATTCGCCGTGCCGCCGCTCTCGATGTAGAGACGACCCGGTTTGTCGATGACGACGTCGATCGCGGACGAACCGGCGTAGATGTGTTTCTCCCAAGTCAGATCCCCGGAGAAAAGCGTGCTTTCCTCGACCGTGACGGAAAGATCGGAGCCGTTCAGCACAAGCGTGTAATCCAGGCCGCGGTCGTTGAGCGCTTCGCCGCCGACCGTGATCGTGCCGAGCGCTTCGCCGAACGGGGTCGTCACGGTGACGGTCCTTCTGAACTCCGCTGCGCCGGAAGCGAGGCTGTACGTGCCGGTGCGGAGCAAATCGGATCCGCCGCCGACCGTGATCGTGTATTTCGGCGACCCCTTGATGATCGACAGGTCGTTCACGAGCGCCGATGCGCCTGCCTTGGCCCGGGTGAGGTCGAAATCGACGATGCCGCCGCTGGAAACCGTGACGAGTGCGCCTCCGCTCAACGTCAGTTTTCCGGTGAGCTTGCCGCCTTTGGAGACGACCACGGTGCCGTCCGAAAACACCCTGACTTCGTCCTGAACCCCCCCGGAATGGATATGCATGGTGCCGCCAGACGTCACCGCGGTTTTGTTCAGCGTTCCGCCGGAATAGACGTACAGCCGGCCGCCCGACTGCACGTTGACCGAATTCGCCACGGCCCCGTCGGATATGTGGAGGGCTCCGCCCGTCGAACCCCCGGACGATCCGTTCAGATTGCCGAACAGGGTGGCGCTGTTCACAACGGCGCCGCTGTAGGCGAAAATCCGGCCGCCGCTGTATACCGAAACGTCCCTTGCTTCGCCGCCCGACATATGAATCCGGCCGTCGGAGTAAATCATGCCAATATCAAGCACACCGCCGGAGTAGAGGGTACACCACCCTTCCGAATTGACCTGGGTCATCGAGGTGGAGCCGCCGCTGGAAATGTACAGCCGGCCGCCGTCGTATACCGTGGTCCGGAATGCCAATCCTTTCTCAAGAACATACTGGTTACCGCCGCTGGACAGGGTGGTGTAGTTCGCCGTGCCGCCGGATGATACGAGCATTCTGCCGTGTCTTATGGTGTTCGAGTCCGCCACGCCGCTGTTTTCAACGCTCAGGAAGCCGTTGTCGTCCACGATGGTCGCACTCGCCTGGCCTCTGTTGACATACAGCCCGCCGTCCAGTACGGTCGTATTCTTCGCGACTGCTTCTCTTTCGCTGACATGCATATAGCCGGAATAGTTCAGGATGGTTCCGCTCGCCAGACCGCCGGAGAAGACTTCGATGATGCCGCCCTCGTTGACCACGGCGTCGACCGCCGTCGTCCCGGAATGGAGCGAGGCGGCGTTTTCGTTATTCAGCACGAGTCCCGAGATCGTATTTGGCTTGAAGGTGACAGTCGCCCGGCCGCTTTCGATCGAAATATATCCGCCGTTTTCCACGGCATCCAGGATTGTGCCGCCGTAAAAGACCGTGACCCATGCGCCGGGATTGACAGTGGCTCTGTTCATGAAGCCCAGGCCCTCGACAATGAGCGCGCCGTAGGAGTTGACCGTGGCATCGTTTGCGATGGCTCCGCTGGAAAGGAAGAGCGCGCCGCCGGTATTGATCGTTGTGTCGTTCGCCCTGCCGCCGTCGAGAACGTACATGATATCTTCGTTGTTCAGGATTGTTCCCGATCTGGACTGGCCGCTGGATACGATGTATTCCGCCATGGTTCGGATGCCTTTCGTGTTGAGGTATGTTAGTCTTATGATATGTTCAATTGGGAAACGTGGAAAACCTTTTCAGGCGCGTCCTTAAAATATCGTGTACGTAATATATCATTCAATTCCCGGAATATCAAACATCCGTCCCGAAAAGATTCCGGTTTTTTGCCCGTTTCTTCTGGTCCATGTCCTGTTTAGAGTGCGGAACGTACAGTTCAATCAAAAGGATGGAAATGCGTTCATGGCGGGCGTCGGCACGAGCGACCGCGCCCGGGAAAGATTCAGAGGTCCGTAAGGCGCGCCGCCTTCACGAACGCGCGGCAGAGCAGGGCGCTTTCTTCACGGTCCCCCGACGTTTTGACTCCGGTGTTCACGTCAACTGCATACGGGCGGACGCGCTCGATGGCGCGCGCGACGTTTGCGGGCGTGAGTCCGCCCGCGAGGATGACGGGGAGCGGGGATTCCTGCACGAACCGGGCGGCGCGGATCCAGTTTCCGGTGAGCCCGGTCCCGCCAACCTGCCCGGTTTTCGGATTGAGCGTGTCGATCAGGAACGCGTCGATGAGCGGCACGAAGTCGGCGTATTGGTAAAAGGCGTCCTGCGGCTCGGGATGGACCGCGCGCACGAGCTTGGCGTACGGGGGAAGGGCGTCGCGGATCGCGGAGACTTCCTCCGGCGTGGATTCGCCGTGGAGCTGGATGTTGCAGACCGCCGCGGCGTCGGCGAGGTCAAGAATCTCCTCAGGCTTGGACAAGTGCGTGACAAGCCACGGCTGGACAAACGGCGGCAGGGATTTCGCGAGGCGGCGCGCCGTGCACGCGAGGACGAAATCGGGCGAGGGATGGACCTGCCCGACCAGGAATCCGACGGCATCCGGCGAGGCGGAGAGCGCCGCCTTCAAATCCAGTTCGTTCCTGATGCCGCAGATCTTGATCCTCATGGTGCGATTCTCAACTGAAAAGCAGCTCGATCCCGCGAAGCGTGAAATTGTCTTTGCCGTCACTCATCCTGCCGGCGAGCTCCGGTGCGCGCAGGAAAAACGCGCGGTCGCCGCCGCAGGCGTAGACGGTGGGGCGGCGTCCCAGCGTCCTTTCGACGCGGGCGAGGGAGCCCGCCACGGCGTCGATTGCAGCGGCGTCGGTGCCCATGCGGATGGCATCGGCGGTATTTGTGCCCATGTTTGGGGGCAGGTTGTCCGCGAGTTCGACGAACGGGAGTTTCGAGGTGTAGAGGTTGAGGGCGCGGCGCGCGAGGGTGCGTCCGGGGAAAATCGCGCCGCCGAGAAAGCGCCTCCGATCGTCGACGACCTCCATGGTGATGCAGGTGCCGAAATCGATGGAAACCGCCGGGAGAATGGCCCTTTTGGTCAAGTAAACGGCATTCGCGATGCGGTCCTGTCCGAGCGTCGACGCGTCGACGAGGGAGAAGTCCACGATTTTCGAGGCGGCCTCCGGCGTCACCAGGTGGGCGTTGAGGTCCGCCAGGACCGGGAACAGGCGTTCGACGACGCACGCTGCGCCGATGAACGACAGTTCGTCCGGGTGAATCATCTCCGGCGAAAACTCGTCTGTGGCGACTGTCCCCAGAAGATTGAGACCGCCTCCGGGTTCGATACGAAGGATCTGCGTGTGAGTGTTTCCGATGTTCAGATAGCAGCGCATTTGCGCGCACCTCCGGAAAAAGAAAAAAGGTCCCGCCTGAGCGGGACCTGAGGTGAAGCGGATCAGCCGCCGCCGAGGGTCTGGATGATGGTGATCAGCGGGCTGAACAGGGCGATGACGATACCGCCGACGATGACTGCCAGGAAGACGATCATCAACGGTTCGATCATGGATGTCAGGGCGCTGACGGCGTTGTCGACTTCCTCGTCGTAGGTGTCGGCGATCTTTTCCAGCATGTCGGGGAGCTTGCCTGTTTCCTCGCCGACCTCGATCATACTGATGACCATGTCGGGGAAGATCTTGGTGGCGGAAAGCGGGGGCGCCATCGGTTCGCCTTCCTTCACGGCGTCGTGGACCTGCTGGACGGCTTTTGAAACGAGCTCGTTGCCGGCGGTGTCGCGGACGATCTGGAGTGCGTTCAGGACGGGCACGCCGGAACCCATGAGGGTACCGAGCGTACGGGAGAACTTGGAGATGGCGTTGCGGGAGATGAGCAGTCCGATGATGGGGGCGTTGTAGATGCCCTTGTCGAAGTAGAACCTGCCTTTCTCCGTCTTGAGGATGAACTTCGTGGCGACCACGAGAACAGCCACGATGATGATGGCGATGATGATGTTGTTCTGCAGCCAGCGGCTGACGCCCATGACGAACTGGGTGATGGCGGGCAGTTCGGCGCCGTCGAGCATTTCCGTGAACATGACCTCGAATTTCGGGACGATGAAGATCATGAGGAAGATGGTGATGCCGATGGCGATGGTGAGCACGATGGCGGGGTAGACCATGGCGGATTTGACCTTGCCGGCGATCTTGGCGGCCTTTTCGCGGAAGCCCGCCAGACGGGTGAGGATCAGTTCGAGCTTACCGGCGGCTTCGCCGGCGCGGATCATGTTCAGGTAGAGTTTGTCGAACGATTTCGGGTGCTGCGCGAGGGCTTCGGAGAAGGTCGAGCCGCCTTCGACGGAGTAGGCGACCTTGCCGAGAATGGTTTTTACGGACGGGTTTTTCGCCTGGCGTTCGAGGGTCTTGAGCGAACGGATCAGCGGGAGGCCGGCGTCGAGCAGGATGGCGAGCTGACGGGTGAAGACGGTCAGGTCCTTGCCTTTCATGACGACGGGACCGAGGTTGATGTTCAGCCCCTTCGCCGCTGCCGGGCCTTTCGCCTTTTCTTTTTTTGCCTTGGCCGTCTTTGTGAGCGGCTTGATGGAGGTGGGGAACATCCCCTGCTCTTTCAGGAACGCTGCGACGGCTTCTTCGTTTGCGGCGTCGTGCTGTCCCTTCTGCTCCTTACCGGATGCGTCCATCGCGGTGTATTGGAAGATCGGCATTTTGAGAACTCCAAGTTATGTGAATAATGAATGAGAACCTGAATCAGATGTTAGTGTTCGCGAGTGTCTGGACGATGCCTTCGGGGTCCTGCGCCTTCGTGATGACTTCGCCGTAGGAGACCATGCCCTTCTTGTAGAGGTCGACGAGGTGGGAGTCGAGCGTGTTCATGCCGAACTTCGCGCCCGTCTGGATGTCCGAGGTGATACGGAAGGTCTTGCCGTCACGGATCAGCGCCTGGATGGACGGCGTGGAGATCATGATCTCGAAGGCGGCGACGCGTCCGGGCTTGTCGATACGGGGCAGGAGCACCTGGGATATGACGCCGACGAGACCGGCGGCGAGCTGGGTGCGGATCTGCGGCTGCTGGTTGGTCGGGAAAGCGTCGACGATACGGTCGACGGTCGGAGCCGCGCCGGTGGTGTGGAGGGTGCCGAAGACCAGGTGACCGGTTTCGGCGGCGGTGACGGCGGCTTCGATGGTGACCAGGTCGCGCAATTCGCCGACGAGGATGATGTCGGGGTCCTGACGGAGGGCGCGGCGGAGGGCTTCGGAGAAGCTCGGGACGTCCGCGCCGACCTCACGCTGGATCACCACGCTCTTCTTGTGGTGGTGATAGAATTCGATGGGGTCCTCGACCGTGATGATGTGGACGGCGCGCTCCTCGTTGATGACGTTGATCATCGAGGCGAGCGTGGTGGACTTGCCGGAACCGGTCGGGCCGGTCACGAGGATCATGCCGCGGGGGCGGTAGAGCAGGTCCTTGATGCTCGGCGGGAGACCGATCTTGGCGAGAGACATCATCTCGTTGGGGATCTGGCGGAGCACCGAGCCGATGCAGCCTTTCTGCTTGAACGCGCTGACGCGGAAACGCGCGCGGTCGCCGAACGCGAAACCGAAGTCGGTGCCGCCGTCTTCGGCGAGCTGCTGAAGATGGCGCGGGGACGCGATCGACTTGACCAGCGCCTCCGTGTCTTCCGGCTGGAGCGGGGGAAGGTCAAGCTGGGTCATTTCGCCGTGGAGGCGGATTACAGGGGGGACGCCGACTTCGAGGTGCAAATCGCTGACGCCTTCGGTGACGACGAGATCCAGTAATTCATCCATTTCAACCATGTTGAGGGCCCTTTATGTTGATTACGTGTATTTGAGAACTTCTTCCATCGTGGTCTCGCCGTTCAGGATGGCGCGGATGCCGTCCTCGCGCATGGTGGTCATGCCGAGCTCGCGCGCTTTGTCGCGGATGACGACGGCGGGCGCGGAGTCCAGGATCAGCGAGGAGATCCTGCTGCTCATGCAGAGGAGTTCGGTAATGGCTTTTCGTCCCTTGTACCCGGTGTTGTTGCAGGTGGGGCAGCCTTTGCCGTAGTAGAACTTGTTTTCGCCGATGTCCTTCCGCTGGAGCCCGAGGAGCTTCAGGTCGTCGTCGGTGGGGACGAACGCGGTGCGGCAGTGCGGGCAGATGCGGCGGAGGAGTCGTTGACCGAGGATGGCGATCAGCGAGGCGGTGATGAGGAAGGGCTGGACGCCCATATCGATCAGACGGGTCACTGCGCCGGCGGCGTCGTTGGTGTGGAGCGTGGTGAAAACGAGGTGTCCCGTGAGGGATGCCTGAACCGCCATTTCCGCGGTCTCGATATCGCGCGTTTCACCGAGCATGATGATGTCGGGGTCCTGACGGAGGAAGGCGCGGAGGGCCCGTCCGAAGGTCATTCCGATCGCATCGTTGATCGGGAGCTGGACGATGCCTTCGAGGTCGTATTCGACAGGGTCTTCGGCGGTGAGGATCTTGTCCTCGACCTTGTTGATCTCCTTCAGTGCGGAGTACAGCGTGGTCGTCTTGCCGGAGCCGGTCGGGCCGGTGATGATGAAGATGCCGTTCGGCATGGCGATGATCTCGCGGATCTTCTTGAGCGTGTCTTCGTTGATGCCGAGGACGTCGAGGTCAAGGTTGACGACGGAGCGGTCGAGCACGCGGAGCACCACGGATTCGCCGTGGGAGGTCGGGAGCGTGGACACACGGAGGTCGATGGGGCGTCCGGCGATCTTGAGCTGGATACGACCGTCCTGCGGCTTGCGGCGCTCGGAAATGTTCAGACCGGAGAGGATTTTTACGCGGCTGATGACGGGGATTGCGAGGCTGCGTGGCGGCGGGGACATCTCGTACAGGGCGCCGTCGATGCGGTAGCGGATCTTGAATTCGTGCTCGAACGGCTCGAAATGGATGTCCGACGCCTTGTCGCGGATGGCCTGGTAGAGGACGGCGTCCACGAACTTGATGATCGGCGCCTTGTTCGCGTCTTCCTCGGCGTTGGCGTAGGCGTAGTCGGAGCCCTCCATGGCGTCCATTTCGGACAGGAGGTCGTTCACGCTGTTGATGTCGACGGGATAATACTTGTCGATGAACTTGTCGATCTGCTTCTCTTCGGCGAGGACGATCATCACGTCCTTGCCGAGCACGAACCGCATTTCGTCGGCGATCTGGTAGTTCAGCGGATTGCGGACCGCGAGCGTCACGGTGGTGTCGTCCGCCTCAATCGGGACGACGCCGAGCATGCGGACGTTGTCCGCGTCGATGAGGTCGATGACCTCCTTCGGTACCTCGATCATGGAGAGGTCGACGACGGTCGTGCCGAGGCTTTCGGCGATGTAGTTGAGAATCTCGTTTTCGGACAGGATCTGGAAGTCGATCAGGATCTGCTGGAGCGGCTTCCCCGTGCGTTCGTATTCCTCCTCCGCTTCCTTCATGTTCTGCGCGGAACACGCGTTAGCGCCCAGGAGGATGTCTTTCAGCGTTTGGTTTTCAGAGTCAAGCATGATATGGGATCCGTGTGGTTGATTGCGTTATTCTTCGTCGCCGACTGTGACCGCGAGGACCTCGGAGACCGTGGTGGTTCCGGCGGCGGCCTTGCGGAGACCGTCTTCGCGCAGGGTTCTCATGCCGCTCTGTCGTGCCGCGGCGCGGAGCTTGTCGGAGCTTTCCTTGTTGTAGATAAGGTACTGCATATCCTCGGTGATGAGGAAGATTTCGTAGATTCCCATACGCCCCTTGTACCCGGTGCCGCCGCAGGCGGGGCAGCCGCGCCCGTGGACGAGGTTCGCGGAGTCGAGGTAGTCCTTGTCGAGATGGAGGAGCCGGATTTCGTCGGGGGATGGCTTGTATGGCTCCATGCAGTTCTTGCAGACGCGGCGGACGAGGCGCTGCGCCATGATGGCGCGGACGGAGGACGCCACGAGGAAGGGCTTCACGCCCATATCGATCAGTCGTGTGACGGAGCTGGGTGCGTCGTTGGTGTGCAGCGTGCTGAAGACCAGGTGTCCTGTGAGGGAGGCGTTGATGGCGATGTCGGCGGTTTCCAAGTCGCGGATTTCGCCGACCATGATGATGTTGGGCGCCTGACGGAGCATGGCTCGAAGCGCGTTCGAGAAGGTCATCTGCACGATCGGGTTCACCTGGACCTGGTTGATGCCGCTGAGCTGGTATTCGACAGGGTCCTCCACGGTGATGATCTTGCGGTTCGGCTTGTTGATGGTGTTCAGGAAGGCGTAAAGGCTGGTCGTTTTGCCGGAACCGGTAGGCCCGGTGACGAGGAAGATGCCGTCCGGCATGGAGATGATGCGGTCGATCTTCTCCTGGTCGTCGGTGTAGAAGCCGAGCTTCGGGATGTCGAGCTGGATGCTGGACTTGTCAAGGATACGCATGACGATGGATTCGCCGTGCGTGGTGGGGATGGTGGAGACACGGAGGTCGAGCCCGACGCCGGAGACCTCGATCTGGATTCGTCCGTCCTGCGGCACGCGCTTTTCGGAGATATCCATCTTGGACATGATCTTGATGCGGCTGATGATGTTCGTCTGGAGGTACTTCGGCGGGCTTTCCATTTCGCGCAGGGCGCCGTCGATGCGGTAGCGGATGCGGAATTTCTTTTCCATCGGCTCGAGGTGGATATCGGACGCGCGGAGCTTGAAGGCGTTGTAGATGAGCAGGGAGACGAGCTTGATGATCGGTGCGTCGTCCTCGCCGCTGTTCGCGGCCTTTGCCGCCTCCTTCGCCGCCTCGTCCTCGTCCGTCTGCACGACTTCGAGCTTGGACGTGTCAACGCTGCCGACGTAGGAGTCCACGGTGCCTTCGAGTCCGCCGTAGCTGGCCTCGAGGATCTTCTGGATCTGCTTCGCGGGGGCGATGACGGCCTCCACGTCACGCTTCAGCAGGTAGCGGAGCGTATCGACGGTCTCCATGTCGGTCGGGTCGGACATGGCGATGGTGAGGATGTCGTCGTGGAGCATGACGGGGACCACCTGGTACTGCCGCGCGGTCTCCGCGGGGAGCTCCGCCAGGACTTCGTCTGGAATGACGAAGGCGGACAGGTCAATGGTCTCAAGCCCGTACTGCTGGGCGAGCATGTTGATGATTTCCTGTTCGTCGACGTAGTGGAGAACCTTCAGCGCGTCAAGGATATCCAGATCGCCGTCGGATTCGGCGACTTTTTTCCATCCTTCGTCGACCTGCTCCTTGGAGACGAATCCGTTCTCCTGAAGCAGCTCCAATACATAATCACTGTCAAGCACGTTTGAACCTCGTTTGGTGTGAAGAAAAATAAATATCGCTAAAAAATACGGCATGATTGCCGATTTTTCAAGTCGAAAAGTGCGGTTTTTCGGATTTATTGAAGAAAAAACGTTTTTTTCTGCTTTTTGCTCTTTAAAATCGGCTCCGGACGTGGTATATTCAATCATATGTTTTTAATTCTCACCCCATCCAAGGCTGACATGCGATGAAATATGCGATCCTGAGCGACATCCACGCGAACCTCGAAGCGCTGGAGACCGTGCTTGCCCGCTGCCGCGAACTCGCGGTGGACTCCTATATCTCCCTCGGCGACATTGTCGGCTACAACGCCAGCCCACACGAATGCATGGAGATCATGCGGTCGCTCCCCGTCGCCGCGTTCGTCAAGGGCAACCACGACGAATACGCGTCGAACGGCGACACGGTCATGGCGGGATTCAACCCCCATGCGAAGAGCGCGGTCCTGTGGACGCAGAACATGCTGTCGGACGAGGAGCGCGCGTTCCTCGCCGCCCAGAAGTACAAGGAGCAGATCAAGGGGACGCCGTTCACGGCGGTGCACGCGTCGCTGGACAGCCCGTCGGAATGGGGCTACATTTTCGACCTTCACCAGGTGAAGGACACATTCGCCTACCAGTACACGCAGTTCTGTTTCTGCGGGCATTCGCATGTCCCGGTCGCCTATTGCAAGAAGACGCTCATGCGACCCGGCGAACTCCCGATCGACGAGCTGAAGCTGTGGGCGGTCAAGCCCGACGAGGAAGGCATGATGTTCCGGTCCGACGAGGCCGACGAGATCGTGCTGCCCATCCAGCGCGGCTGCAAGTACCTGATCAACGTCGGCAGCGTGGGGCAGCCCCGCAACCGCGACCCGCGCGCGTCATTCGCCGTGTACGATTCCGAACAGAACACGATCACGCGCTACCGTCTGCCGTACGACATCGCCGGGACGCAGGAGAAAATCCGCGCCGCCGGGCTTCCCGAGTGCCTCGCCACCCGGCTTGAACACGGCATGTGACCGAGCGGACGCCTCCGCCGCATGAACCGGACGGGACGGTGACCACAGTGAAGCGTTATCTGATTGTCAAACCGAGCAGCCTGGGGGACATCCTGCACGCGATGCCGGCGGTCTCCGCGCTGGCGAAAGCTTGCCCGGACGCCTGCGTGGACTGGGCCGTGAAACCAGCGTTCGCCGATCTGCCGCCGTACCTCCCGTGCGTCCGCCGCGTGATCCTGTTCCACGACGACAAACTCCGCAGGGCGCTTCCGTTCCTTCCGGCGTTCATCGGTCTCTGCTCCGACCTCCGGCGCGAACCGTACGACGCTGTGATCGACCTGCAGGGGCTGGTCCGGAGCGCCGTCATCGGACGCCTCACCGGCTGCGCATTCCGCGCCGGTCCGGCGACGCCGCGCGAACGCCCCGCGTCAAAATTCTATACGCGTCACCTGAAGGGACATGAGCATCCCGGTCATGCCGTCGAGGTCAACAATGCCCTCATGAAGGATTTCCTCGGGCGTGATGACCTGGATTTCAGCCTGACGCTGCCCGTGAACAAACAGAGCGCCGGGCGCGCCCGCGAGGTCGTGGCGGAGGCGTTCGGCGGATTCCTGCCGGATCGTTTCGCCGTCGTCGCGCCGGGCGCACGCTGGGCGACCAAGAAATGGCCTGCCGATTTCTTCTCCGCCGTGATCGCCTCGCTCGCCAGACGAGATCCGGGGCTGAAATTCCTGCTCGCCGGGACGCGCGACGAGGAGGCGGACGCGGACGAGATCCTGGCGAAGAGCCGCGGACTGCCTGTTGCGTCGGTCTGCGGAAAGACGAGCGTCGGCGAGCTGCTGGAGGTGATCCGGATGTCCTCCCTGATGGTCTGCAACGACAGCGGGCCGATGCACATCGCCGCGGTGCTCGGCGTGCCCGTCGCCGCCATGTTCGGACCGACGGATCCAGCCCTGACCGGACCATATTGCGAAAAAAAATCCGTGTTTGTTCCGGAAATCGCTTGCAATCGCTGTTTTTTGCGCTACTGTAAAGATTCACGATGTCACGCGTCCGTCGACCCGGAAGCGGTCGCGGAGGCGTCCTTCAAACTTCTTATGGAAAGGAACTGAACCATGTTTTCCAAGCTGCGCCACGTTCTTGCGGCGGTCTTTCTTCTTTTTCTGATTCCGATGTGCGTTCGCGCTCAGGTGGCGATCGTCGTCAAGCCGGTCCAGGTCAACTATCTCCAATATGAATCCGTCTTCGTGCGCGTCGCCATGCGCAACCTTTCCGCGCATCCCCTGGCGTTCGGCGAGAACATTGGCCTCAAGGGGAACCTCCAGTTCGAAATCCGGCGGTCCGACCGCAACGACCCGTCCTTCATCCGCACGCCGAAGGACGCGCCTCTGCCCGACATGACCGGCGTGATCCTGCCGCCAGGCGGCGAAAAATCCTACATGTTCAACCTCAGCAAGCACTACGACCTGCGCTCCATAGGGCGCTATTCCGTGAAGGCCGTGCTGCGCCATCCGCAGATGGCGACGCCCTACCAGTCGAAGGAGGCGCATTTCAACATCGTGCGTGGCAATGTGATCTGGTCACGGACGGTCGGTCTGCCCCTGCTCGACGACGCCCCGGAAGAGGTGGTAGGCGAAGACGGCAAAAAAGAGGAAAAGCACCGCATGATCAAGACGCGCGAATACCGCATCCTGAGCTATTTCACGGGCAAGTCCAACATCTACTGCCTCACGCTCGAAGACAAGGACAACCTCTACATGCTCCGCCATATCGGCTACGACCTGGGACCCGATCTCCGCCCGAAATGCGAGATCGACTTCCTCTCCCGCCTCAGTGTCCTGCTGCCCGCCAGCACAAAGGTCTATGCCTACTACCAGTACAATACCGACGGCAACCTCGAAAACCGCCAGATCCTCCTGAAGACCGACCGTCCGCCCCGGCTCCAGCTCGACCCCGACACCGGCATTGTGAAGGTCGTCGGCGGCCGCGAGGCGCGAAAGGACGTCGACTACGAGGAAATCCAGGATATCCAGTTCCTGGAGGACATGCGCGACCCGAAGAAATCGCTGCTGCTCGACGAGCCGCTTGATCGTGAACAGGACGCCCTCCGCGGTCCTGAATCCCTCAGCGCGAAGGAAGCGGCGGAAAAGGCCGGCGAGAAAAACGGCGAAAATACGCAGAAATCCCTTCTCGAAGGGTTCTGAGCTTCCTTCTTTTCACTGCTCCATGCGGCACAGATTCCGGTCTGTGCCGCTTTTTTCTTTTCGCATCGGGCGGTTTTTCCTGTTTCCGAGGGATTTTGTATAAAGAAAGTATAATTTCTTGCAAAAAGTGTATGGGAAAACGCCCGGAACGTGCTATTGTATGTTCATCAGAAAAAACGCGTTTTCAAAAACAAGCTCCGGCATCCGGGGCGAACAACAGGAGAAAACCAATGAGTCCGAGCAAGAAAACCGCCGCCGCAAAGAAGACCGCCGCGAAGAAAGCCGCGAAACCCGCGCCGAAGAAAGCCGCCGCGAAGAAGGTCGAAACGAAGAAGACTTCCGCTGCGAAACCCGCGCCGAAGAAAGCCGCCGCGAAGAAGGCGACACACGAAGTCTATCCGGGCGAGACCGCGCCGGACCGCGTCATCAATGCGGATTTCAAGGTCGTGAAGGGCGAACGGTCCGACGTCTGGCGCGATTGCGTCGGGGCTGGGCGCATCGGAGAGGGGCTGCGCGACAGCTGGCGCAAGCAGCTCGCGAAATGCAAAAAGGAACTCGGATTCCGGTATCTGCGTGCGCACGGGCTTTTCCACGACGAAATGCGCGTTTACAGCGAGGACAAGGCAGGCAATCCTGTTTATAATTTCATGTACATCGACGACGTGTTCGATTTTCTGCTCTCCATCGGTGTCAAGCCTTTCGTCGAGCTCAGCTTCATGCCCGAAAAGCTCGCCTCCGGCAAGACCACGATCTTCTGGTGGAAGGCGAACGTGACGCCGCCGAAGAAGCACGAACTCTGGGCTGACCTCATCCGTGCGACCGTTCAGCACTGGACCGAACGCTACGGCGAGGACGAGGTGAAAACGTGGCGGTTCGAGGTGTGGAACGAGCCGGACCTGGACGTTTTCTGGGACCCCGGCAAGAAGACCACCATGCTCGATGCCTACCTCGAACTCTACAAATACACGGCGCGGGCGGTCAAGTCCGTGAACAAGGCATATCCGGTCGGCGGTCCCTCCGGCGCCGGGCTCGACTTCATCGCCCCGCTCGTGAAATTCTGCCGCAAAAACCGCCTGCCGCTGGATTTCATTTCGTTCCACCAGTACGGATTCGACCCGGAGAACCCGGCGTTGCCGAAGATCGACCGGTTCGGCGGCAACTACATCTACCTCATGAAGAACCTGCGGCATGTCGCCGACTGCTTCAACAGGAAGCTGGAGGATATCCGCAAAAACCTCCGCTGCGACGTCCCGGTCTACATCACCGAATGGCACGCGTCGCCGTCCCCGGTCGACCCGGTGCACGACTCGTATTTCGCCGCGCCGTTCATCCTGGAACAGCTCCGCAACACGGAGAAGATGGCGTGCATGAGCCTTTGGACGTTCACGGACATCTTCGAGGAATGCGGACCCGCGCCGCGTCCGTTCCACGGCGGATTCGGTCTTATCACGTTCCAGGGCATCCCGAAGGCCGCCTACCGCGCGTACCAGTGCCTGGCGGCGCTCGGCCCGACGGAGCTCGTTTCCAGCGACGCGTCGTCCTACGTCTGCAAGGACGCGAAGGGGGGGGTGCAGGCGCTCTTCTGGGACCTCAGCCATCCCACGCAGGGCGGCAGGATCAGCAACCAGGACACGTTCTTCGATCCGCATCCCGCCAAAGACAAAGCCCATGCTCTGTTCAGCCTCACCGGACTCAAGGCGGGCGAATACGATCTCCGCGTGACGCGCATCGGCTACCGGGCGGGCGACGCGTATTCCGCGTGGCTGGAGGAGGACGGCGCGAAGACGGACATCAGCCGCGAAGAGATTGCACGTCTGGCGCGCGTTTCCCAGCTCCGCCCGATGTACCGCGCGCAGGTCACGGTCATGAAGGGCGAGGAATTCCAGCTCGGCCTGGACATGAAGCAGAACGACGTCTATTTCGTGGAGCTGATCCCGCTGAAATAATCGGGATGAACAGCGAAAAGCCGTAAAAAAGATAAGTCGTATCAGTCTCAGGACCGATACGACTTGATTCTTTTAGTGGGGAAGAAGGCGTTATTTCCCAGCGGCGTCTTTGATGGCTGCCTTTGCCTTCTCTGCTGCGTCCTCAGCGGCTTCCTTTGCCTCTTCAGCTGCGTCCTCAGCGGCGTCCTTTGCCTCTTTGGCGACCTTTTCAGCGGCTTCCTTCGCCTCTTCTGAGGCGGCGGCTTCCTCGGCCTGGCTGGACTTCAGCCACTCCTGGAAATCGCCTTCCGGATTGAGCGGGATGCGCGGGATGCCGTTTTCATCGGGGATGTAGGTGTCCTCTAAAGTCTCGTTTTTGGCTTTTTCCGCGGTCTTTTTATCCGGCTGCTTCGCCGGTTTCTTCGCGTCGGCCTTCTTTTCATTGGTCTTCGCGTCGACCTTCTTCGCCTCGGGTTTCGGCGGCGTGTATTTCTTCACGAAGCCTTCCAGATACTCGGTGTAGCGTTTCGGCGGATCGAAATCCATGATCTCGTTGATTTTCCGGCGATGCTTCTCCGCGCTGCCGTCTGCCTTTTGGAAATCGATATAGAGCGTTCCATTTGCGTCCAGCAGGAGGGCGGTCGGCAGAACGGAGATGCCGTATTTCAGGCGGAGTGTGCTGTTCTGCTGGGAAAGGCTCTTCGGCTGAAGATGGATCGCGACGGGGAAGTCGACCTTCATGAGCACGAGCTTTTTGTCGGCGTATTCCTGGAACTTCCTCTGGCTGAAAATGGTCCGTTCGAGGCTGCGGTCGACCGCGGCGTCCGAGTTCGTGAAAAGGATATAGATGGGACGCTTCGTTTTCAGGGATTCGGCTTTCGCCTTTTCAAAATCGGTGAACCATTCGCCCGCGGAGAGAGCGGGGGCGAGCAGGGCTGTCGTCAGGAAGCAGCAAAGGGCGAAAAAGAATTTCATGGCATCACTCCTTTCTGTTGGGATGGGATTGTCGTAGTTTCTGCTATACTATACCACAAAAACGCGGAAAGTCAAGCCGGAAGGGCGGCATATCCGTCACGGTTCAGCTCAGGACCTTCATGAGAGACTCCTGGGTGACGGGCTTCATGACGATGCCGTCGAACAGGCTCACGTCGAAATTCGAGGAGTTTTCCGTGTCGGCGGTGACGGCGTAGATTCTGATGCCCGCCATGTCCGGGAGCGCGCGGATCGCCGCCGCCAGCTCCATGCCGTTCATCTCCGGCATCCAGAGGTCGAGCAGGGCGATGTCGGGCTTTACGGTCTTCAGGAGCTCAAGCGCCTTTGCGCCGGAGGGCGCGGAGACCGGGTCGAATCCCATCTTGCGGAGCATGGCGCAGAGGACCTTCACGTTGAGCGCGACGTCGTCGACGACGAGGATCTTCTTCGAGAGGTCAAGCTTGCCTTCGCCCGTCTGTTCGACTTTCTTGAGGTCGGCGTCGGCGCAGATTTCGATTTCGGGGAGCAGGATGGTGAACACGCTGCCCTTGCCGAGCGTGCTTTCGACCGTGAGGGAGCCCTTCATGCAGTCGATGAGGCGTTTCGCGATGGAGAGACCGAGCCCCGTGCCGTTTTCTGTGCGGATGCCGCGGTAGGACGTCTTGTCCTGCACGAACGGCTCGAAGATCTTGTTGAGAGATTCCTTCGAGATGCCGCATCCGGTGTCGGCGACGCGGATGGTGACGGCGGCGCGTTTTTCGTTGAGCTTGAAGAAGGCGAGCGAGACGGTGACGGAGCCCTGCTTGGTAAACTTGACGGCGTTTCCGATGATGTTGAGGAGGACCTGGCGGAGGCGGCGTTCGTCCAGATTGAGGACGGGGAGGTCGTCCGGGACGGTCGTGATGAGCTCGATCGCCTGGGATTTCGCCTTTGCCGTGAAGACTGCCTCCAGCTCGAACATGAGTTCGCGCAGGTCGGTCGGCTCCGGCTGGATAATCATCTGGTCGGCGTCGAGCTTGGAGAGGTCGAGGATGTCGTTGATGAGCGAGAGCAGGGCGTTTCCGGCGTAGTGGATGCTGCGGAGGTACTCGGCGGCCTCTCCGCGGGGGAGGGAGTCGTCCTGGAGCAGCTGGCTGAACCCGAGGATGGCGTTGAGCGGGGTTCGGATTTCGTGGCTCATGGTGGCGAGGAAGAGGCTCTTCGCCTTCGCGGCGGACTCGGCGGCCTTGATCGCGTTGTGCAGCTCCGTGACGTCGCTGCTGCAGCCGAAGATGAGGAGGCGTCCGGAGGAGTCCTTGAACGCGACATGGGAAATCTGCGCTACGCCGAAGCCGTCGTGCGTGGGCACGTCGACGAGGTGCGTGCAGACTTCGCCGATGCGTCCGGCGGCTTCGTCGTCCATGTCCTTGAACGACTTCGCGAGCTTCGGCTCGAAAAGGTCGGCATAGTTCGTGCCGATAATCTTTTCCTCGGTCGTTTTGAGCTGGTAGCAGTATTTCTGGTTCGCCATGAGAAGGCGGTAGTCGTCGTTGTAGTCGCGCACAGTGGCGGTGCTGGGCATGATGTCGAAAAGCATCTTCAGGAAGATCATTGCGTTCGCCACCTCGGTCTCCAGGTCGCGCACCTTCGTGATGTCCTGAAGCATGAAGAAGAAACGCGGGTTTTTCCTCCGGGCGGACTTATCCTTGACGGCGGTGATGCGGAAGTGGCGGCGCTTGCCGAAGAAGTCGCTGCGGAACGTGCATTCGACCATGTCGGCTTTGCCGTGGAAGAGGGCGCGGCGCTGCGCGAGGTAGTTCGGCAGGTCTTCCGCGAAGATCCAGTCTTCGGCACGGACGCGCTTGCCGTTCTCGAAGGGCCAGACGGCGTCGGACGGCGACGGCGCGTCGAAGGTGTCCGTATCCGGCGTGTAGTAGAAATAGCCGAGGTTTGCGAGGGCGGTCGCGGTCTGGAGCGCGTGCGTCTTGCGGTCGAGTTCCTCGCGGCTTTCGTATTCCTCCGTGACGTCGCGGAAGACGATGATTGCGCCGAGGAGTGCGTTTTTCGCGCCCCGGATGGGGGATGTCGAGGTGGAGATGCGGCGCTTCGTCCCGTCCTTCGAGGTGACAGTGAGGCTGTCGCTGCTGGTGACGATGCGGTTTTCGCGGATGGCGGTCTCAACGGGGGAGAGCGTGGCGGAGCCGTCGGGCGAGGCGGTGTTGAAGATCTCCTGGACGGTCTTGCCCTCCGCCTCCGCCTGCGTGTATCCGGTCATTTTTTCGGCGGAGTGGTTGACCATGGTGACGAATCCCATGCGGTCCGTGACGATGACGCCGTCGCCGATGGCGCGGAGTGTGAGCTGGAGCCTGGTGGCGAGGTTGAACGATTTTTCGCGGAGTTCCGCCATTTCCGTGGTGTCCTGCGCGACGACGAGCACCGCCTCGTGCTTGAAGATTCTTTTGTCGAGCTTGGTCAGCGTGACCGTGTAGTTTCTGTCGCCGTGCTTGCGGTTGACCGTCATGGTCTTGCCGGAGATCGCGGTCTCCGCCATCTCGACGCGGATCGTGTTCGTGAGCGACGTTCGGAGGTCTTCCAGATTCTGCGAGGCGTCGGGGTCGTTGAACGGCACGTGCGCGTAGAGGACTTCACCGGAGGTGGAGTATGCGGCGACGAGGAGCGGCATGTGGCCGTGGATCGCGAGGAACCGGCTGGTCATGTGGCGGTACTTGAAGAAATAGATGAGGCTGCCGAGGAAGAAGGCGAGGAGGACGGTGAAGAGGATTGCGAGCGTGATGAGGAGCTCCTGGTTCCGTTCCGTCCAGGACTGCGGCTTGTTGACCCATTCGGCGTCGGAGGGGATGGCTTCCTTGTTGTATTCCCAGTAGTTGATGCGCTTGTAGTTGATGACGCAGTTTTCGTCGATGACGATCGGCGGGATGTTGGCGGCGGGCAGCGATCCTCTGGAGTTCGCGAGCTGCCTGGTCAGCGCCGCCGTTTTCTTTCCGACTTCCTCGATGGAGGACATGTAGCCGCCGACGGCGAAGTCCAGCAGGACGCGCCTCCGTCCGATGATCGGGAGGTCGTCCCGGACCTGCATGAGCTGGTACCACATGGTCGAACGGCTGCCGATGTTCGGCAGGTAGATGTCCCAGTCGTTGGAGACGATGAAGGCGTCAGCGGGGGCGGAGGCGAGCCTCCGGAAGGCGGAATCGCGTTCCGCGTCGGAGATGTAGACCGTGGTGAAGTCGCAGATGCCCGCGAATTCGTTGCGGAGCGTCATGTCCTGCCGGTCGGACCAGCCGAACCGCGAGACCAGCAGCACGACGTGCTTGCGTTCCGGGAACAGCTTGAGACCGAAATGGATGTTCGTGCGCGGGTCGATCCGGCGGACGACCGCGGTCGTGTTCGGGTGGCGCTGGCGCCACTCCTCGGGGAACGTCTTCATGTTGGAGAGGATGACAGCGGTCTGTTCCGGGATGCTGGACAGGATGTTCCTGAGCGTATTGGAAGCGGGCTCGCCGAACGTCACGATCAGCTTGTATTTCCCCGCCTCAATCGCCTCTTTCTTCGGCGCCAGTTTCTCATCCCAGCTGGTCTGGTTCTGGTCGTGCAGGGAATCCAGTTCGACCAGGTCGCTCTCGAACATGATGCCGAGGTTCGCCAGCTCGTTGAAGTACGCCCCGGTCAGGTCCGTGCGGATTTCGCTGGCGGTGTGCTCCGAGAAGATGAGCAGGATGTTGAACTGCCGCTTGTCCTGCGCGGACAGAGGGAGCGCCGCAATGCAGAACAGTAGCAGCAGGATCGCAAGGCGGAAAAGACTGGCGCGGACATGGGGAGCGGAAAACGGTTTCCGGCCTGTTCCGGTGGAGCTGTCGGGACGGATTGCCATATCGTGATACCTCGAATTACGGTGGATGAAGGTCTGACTGGGAGCGGAACGCTGCCGTAACTACGGCATCCCGCGCACCCAATACCTTAAATTTACAACAAAAAAAAGAGAATGCAAGCCGCAATGGCAGGAAAAAGACATTTTTTTTCGTGTCATCTTGCATTTTTCCGATTTCGTGGTATAGTTCTCTTTACACTTCCCCCTGCACACTTCAACATAAAACCTCGTTTCCTCCCCGCTGAACGCCGTTTTTCCGGCGTTCCGGCGGAGCCTGTACTCTAACGAAACATGCAGTCCGAACACAAACAGAACGCACATGCGATCCGGACCGTCCGGTTTGTCACGGTCGTCGGAATGGTCCTGAACGTGGCACTGGCAATCGCCAAGGCCGCGGGCGGGGTGCTTTTCCACAGCCAGGCGCTGCTCGCCGACGCCGTGCACAGTTTGTCCGACCTCGTCACGGACCTCGCCGTGATCTTCGGCGTGAAATACTGGTCCGCGCCTCCCGACCGGCAGCACCCGTACGGGCATGGCAGGATCGAGACGCTCGTTTCGGCGTTCATCGGCATCGCGCTTGCCGCCGTGGCGGTCGGTTTGGCGTGGGACGCCGTCGGCACGATCCGCCACGGGGCGGAACACGGTCCCGCCGGGTTCGCTTTCGTGATTGCCGTTTTCTCCGTCGTCACCAAGGAAGTGCTGTTCCGCTGGACCCGTGCGAAAGCCCGCGCCGTGCATTCGACCGCGATGGAGGCCAACGCCTGGCACCACAGAAGCGACGCCATCAGCTCGATCCCCGCCGCGCTTGCCATCGCGCTCGCCTATTTCTTCCCGAAACTGAGCTTCGTCGACCCCGTCGGCGCCATCCTCGTTTCGTTTTTCGTCCTTTACGCGGCATGGACGATCGTCCGGCCCACCCTGCAGGAGCTCTCCGAAACAGGCGTCTCCCGCGAAGACCAGGCGAAGATCTACCGCATGGCGGCTTCGCTCCCCGGCATCATCGGCGCGCACGCCCTCCGCACCCGCAACACCGGCGGCGCGATCTGGGCGGACATCCACATCATCGTCGATCCGGACATGACCGTCCGCGAGGGCCATGAACTGTCGCACCAGGTGCGAGACCTGCTCGTGAATTCCGACCTGAACATCGTCGACGTGGTGGTCCACCTGGAGCCGCCGTCTCCGTCGCGCTCCAAATCCGCCTCGTCGAAGAACGCGGACCAGCCCGATCTGCCGTTCCGGTCCTGAGTTTCAGGAATAATTCCGCGCACGGCATCCATGCCGTAAAAATGTCAGCAATTCGGAAACCGGAAAAGGAAACATGCGGAAGACGGGGAAAGAGAAGGAAAAATCGTTAGTTTTTAAGATTTTTTGCGGAAAACGATTTGAAAAATGGGGAAAAATGTAGTAAATTATATAATCGATAAAAAAATATCGAATGCGCCCGCCGTTGCACCGCGACGCGCGTTTTCGGTTCGTTTTCAGTTCATACAATACAGTCCACCGCATACCTGGAGCCGTTTATGAAACGTAAGATCGTCATCTGTATGGGAAGCAGCTGCTTCGCCCGCGGAAACGAGGAGAATCTCCGCGTGATCGAAGATTTTCTGAAGTCGAACAACCTTCAGGCGGATGTGCTGCTCTCCGGTCGCTGCTGCGCGGGAATCTGCGCCGAGGGACCGAACATCATCATCGACGACACGACCTACAGCCACGTAAGCAAAGAAGCCCTTATTGATATCCTGAACCGCGAATTTATCGCGAAATAAGCACGTAGGAGGGAACCGCATGAACCAGGGATACCCGGTATTTACCGCAGACGCCGAGTGCCAGGACTGCTTCAAATGCGTCCGCCGCTGCCCGGTGAAGGCGATCAAGGTCGAGGACGGTCATGCGTCCGTCATGCCCGAACTGTGCATCGCGTGCGGCGGCTGCGTGGAAGTCTGCCCCGTCCACGCGAAGAAGATCCGCGACGACATGACGCGCGCCCGCCAGCTCATACTCGGACCCGATCCCGTCTACGTTTCGCTGGCGCCGTCGTGGGTGAGCGAATTCAAGGGTCTGCCCGCGAAGAACATGATCGCCTCGCTGAAGAAGCTCGGATTTGCCGGAGTCGGCGAGACGGCGATCGGCGCGCAGGCGGTTTCGGACGCGCTGGCGCTGGAGCTGAAGGATTTCAAGAGCGGTCTGAAAATCTCGTCCGCGTGCCCCGTGGTCGACGATTTCATCTGCAAATACATGCCGGAGTTCGCGCCGTGCATCACGAAAGTGCTTTCGCCCGCGCTGACGCACGCGAAACTCCTGAAAAAAGAATTTGGCGAGAACGTGAAGGTGGTGTTCATCGGACCGTGCATCGCGAAGAAGAACGAATCCGACCGGCACGGAGACCTGATCTCGCTGGCGATGCTGTTCTCGCGCTTGCGCCAGTGGCTCAAGAGCATGCAGATCGACCCGTGGCGCGTGGAAACGACCGACGCGGACGTCTTCGTGCCGCGTGCCGCGCGCGAAGGGACGCTGTACCCGATCGAAGGCGGCATGAACGACACGATCAAACTTCATCCGGGCTGCGGCCATGTGAAATACGTCGCTGTGACCGGGCTTGACAGCCTCCGCCTCACGCTGGAAGGACTCCACCCGCGCGATGTCCGCGAACCGGTGTTCCTCGAAACGCTCGCCTGCCAGGGCGGCTGTGTCCACGGACCGGGCACGGAACACGGCGCGCCAGGACTGATGGAGCGCCTCCGCATTCTTCGCATGGCGGACGTGCCGGAGACGGTCGCCGACCGCGAGCCGGGGGTGACTTTGGATTTGGACTACAAGGAAGCACCGGCGGCGGGGAGCGACGTCTCCCTGCACGAGATACGTCAGGCGCTGCTCCGCGTGGGCAAGAAGGACAAGGAAGACGAACTGAACTGCGGCGGCTGCGGCTACAACACCTGCCTCAATTTCGCCAAGGCGCTGATCGCGGGCAAGGCGGAGCCGAATATGTGCGTGTCCTACATGCGCAAGCTCGCGCAGAAGAAATCCAACGCCATCCTGCGGTGCATCCCGGCGGCGGTCGTGATCGTCGACCAGAGTCTCACGCTCATCGAGTCCAACCACAGGTTCGCCGAACTCTGCGGCGAATCGGCGCTGGACGTCTGGAGCGTTCTGCCCGGCATGGCGGGCGCGGCGCTCGACACGTTCATCAACTTCACCGACCTCTTCCGCGAGGTCCTGACCACGAAGGAGGAGCTGTCCCGCGACACGATCCACGTGAACGGACGGCTCCTGAGCCTGTACATCTTCAACATCGACCCCGGTCAGGTCGTCGGTGCGATGATGTTCGACGTGACGCGCACGGAGTTCCGCCGCGAGGAGATCGCCGCCCAGGCGCGCGAAGTCATCCGCAAAAACCTGGCGACGGTGCAGGACATCGCGTGCAAGCTCGGCGAGCACATGGCGGACACGGAGATCCTGCTGCGGTCGATCGCGGAGAACTACGCGGATTCGCCGGCGGACGACGAATTCAGCCGGAAATACAAATGATTTTCAGGTGACGCAAGCATGAGCGAACCCTTTTTCGTAGACCTCGGATTCAGCCAGTGCCGCAAGCACGGCGAGGACATCTGCGGCGACGCCTTCAAGTTCATCAAGAACATGGAGGACTCGCGCGTGGTGGCGGTGCTGTCGGACGGCCTGGGCAGCGGCGTGAAGGCGAACATCCTCGCCTCCATGACCGCGACCATGGCGCTGAAGTTCGCCAACGAGCTGACCGGACCGCGCGGCATCCTGCACGCCGCCGAGATCATGATGGACGCCCTCCCGATCTGCCAGGTCCGCAAGATCAGCTACGCCACGTTCACTATCCTGAACGCCTGGCCGGACGGCAACGTCCGCATCATCGAGATGGGCAATCCGGCGTTCGTGCTGCTCCGCAACGACAAGGTGCTGCCCGTGCCGTACGACGAGCTGAACCCGTCCAAATACGACAACCGCAGCATGCGCGTGTACCATTTCAAGGTGGACATCTGGGACCGCATCGTGTTCTTCTCCGACGGCGTGACCCAGGCGGCGATCGGTTCGGACGAACTTCCGCTCGGCTGGCGCGAAAGCGGCGTGTCGGAATACCTGACGGATTACTTGGAGAACTGCCCGGACGCGTCCTCCTACGAGGTCGCGGAGCACGTGATCGGCGAGGCGATCAGCAAGGAGCCGCACAACATCAACAAGGACGACATGACCTGCGCGGCGCTGTATTTCCGCAACCCGCGCGAAATGCTGCTCTTCACCGGTCCTCCGTACGATTCCGCCCGCGACGCCGAATGCGCGTCGTTCCTGAAGAATTTCGTGGGCGACAAGGCGATCTGCGGCGGCACCAGCGCGGAGATCGTGTCGCGTGAGCTCGGTCGCGAACTGAAAATGGACCTGTCGAGCATTTCCCCGGACATGCCGCCGATGTCGACCATGGACGGCGTCAACCTCGTGACGGAAGGCATCTTCACTCTCTCGAAGGCGGCGACGTACCTGGAATCGGTCGACGGCGTGCGCCACAACGACCCCGCCGGCCTCCTTACCGGGCTCATGCTCCGCAACGACGTGATCACGTTCCTGGTCGGGACGCGCATCAATGAGGCGCACCAGGATCCGAACCTGCCGCACGACCTGGAGCTGCGCCGCAACATCGTGCAGCGTCTGGCGCGGACGCTCGAAACCCAGTACCTGAAGAAAGTCGTCATCAAATACGTTTGAAACCAACCTGAAATAAAAACCCCAATACCCACATCAACCCCATGGAGAAACCTATGCAGGAAACCCTGGAAAAGACGCGTGCGATGGTGCACCACCTCGCGGCGGTCAACGAGATTCTCGAAAAGAACGGGAACGACCCCTCCCGGCTCATCCCGATCCTTCAGGAGGTGCAGGAAGTCTACAAGTACCTTTCGAAGGACGTCATCAGCTATGTGGCAACGTCGCTCGACGTGCCCGTGGCGCATGTGTACGGAGTGGCGACGTTCTACGCTCACTTCTCCCTGAACCCCAAGGGAAAGCACATCTTCCGCCTCTGCGACGGCACCGCCTGCCACGTGAAGAAGTCCATGGGGCTGCTTGAGGCGATCTACAAGAAGCTCGGTCTCAGCGACGAGAAGCGTACGACAGACGACCTGCTCTTCACGGTCGAAATCGTGAACTGCCTCGGCGCCTGCGGTCTCGCCCCCGTGATCGTCATCGACGGCGAAGTCCACGGCCAGGCGACCCCGGAACAGGTCGAGAAGATCATCGACGAGATCACGGCCGCCGAAGCCGCCGCCGCGGAATCCGAAAACAAGTAACGAAGGGAACCACATACGATGAGCACCGAAATCAAAACGCCGAATCTGGAAGAGATCGCCGCGAACTACAAGAAACTCGTCGGCCAGGTCAAGCGCCGCATCATCATCTGCGGCGGCACCGGCTGCATCGCCAACGGTTCCATGAAGGTCCGCGACGCCATCTGCGCCGAGCTCGAAAAGGCCGGCGAAAAAGTCGAAGTCGTCCTTGACCGCCACGACTGCTCCAAAAACGAAGGCGTCACCTATTTCTCCAAGTCCGGATGCCAGGGATTCTGCCAGATGGGACCGATCATCCGCATCGAACCCGACGGAATCTTCTACTGCCATGTCAAGCCCGAAGACGCCGCCGAGATCGTCCATGTGACGCTCATCAACGGCGAAATCATCGACCGCCTGGTCTACGTCGACCCCGTCACCGGCAAAGCCTGCCGCCATGAGGACGAGATCGCGTTCTACGCCCGTCAGACCCGCGTCGTGCTCGCCAACTACATGATCGAGCCGGACGACGTCGAGGAATACATCGCCCGCGACGGCTACGTCGGCGCGCGCAAGGCGATCACCGAGATGACCCCGGAACAGGTCTGCCAGACCATGATCGACGCCGGACTCCGCGGTCGCGGCGGCGGCGGTTTCCCGACCGGTCTCAAATGGAAATTCACGCTCGCCTCCCAGAACGACAAGAAATACGTCATCTGCAACGGCGACGAAGGCGACCCGGGCGCGTTCATGGACCGCTCCGTCATGGAAGGCAACCCCCACGCCGTGCTCGAAGGCATGATGATCGCCGGACGCGCGATCGGAGCCGATGAAGGCGTCGTATACGTCCGCGCCGAGTATCCGCTCGCCGTCGAACGCATCCGCAAGGCGATCGCCGACGCCGAGGAATACGGTCTGCTCGGCAAGAACCTCTTCGGCACGGATTTCAACTTCACGATCCGCGTGATGGAAGGCGCGGGCGCGTTCGTCTGCGGCGAAGAGACCGCCCTGATCGCCTCCGTGGAAGGCAAGCGCGGCATGCCGATGCCGAAGCCGCCGTTCCCCGCGCAGAAGGGCCTCTACGGCAAGCCGACCGTGATCAACAACGTGGAAACGCTCGCCTCCGTGGCGTACATCATCCGCAACGGCGCGGAGAAGTACCGTGAAGTCGGTCCGCAGAACTCCCCCGGCACCAAGACGTTCGCCCTCACCGGCCACGTCGCGAACACCGGCCTCATCGAAGTCCCGTTCGGTACCACCCTCCGCGAGATCGTGTACAACATCGGCGGCGGCGTGACGGACAACACCGGCAAGGTGACCGGCGAAGACTTCAAGTCCGTGCAGATCGGCGGTCCCTCCGGCGGCTGCCTGGTCCCCGACCTTCTCGATCTCCCGCTCGACTTCGACTCCCTGAAGAGCGCTGGCGCCATGGTCGGCTCCGGCGGACTCGTGGTCATGAACAAGCAGACCTGCATGGTCCGCATCGCACGGTTCTTCATGCAGTTCACGCAGAACGAATCCTGCGGCAAGTGCGTGCCGTGCCGAGAAGGCACGAAGCAGATGCTCGCGCTGCTCGACGACATCATCGAAGGCCGCGCCACCGCCGAGACGCTCGACCTCCTCGAGAAGACCGCAAGAGCCGTCCAGCTCGGCTCCCTCTGCGGCCTCGGCAAGACCGCCCCGAACCCGGTCCTCTCCACCCTGCGCTATTTCCGCAAGGAGTACGAAGACCACGTCTTCCGCAAGATCTGCCCGACCGGCGAATGCAAGGCGCTCGCCCGTCCCGAGATCGACCCCGCGAAGTGCAAAGGCTGCACGGCCTGCGCCCGCAAGTGCCCCGTCGGCGCGATCACCGGCAAGGTGAAGGAAGCGCACAGCATCGACCCCGAAAAGTGCATCAAGTGCGGCGCGTGCAAGGCCGCGTGCAAGTTCGGCGCAGTCAAGGGAATCTGAAAACTATAAGGATCATTCATCATGGCCGATACCGTTAAAACATTGACCGTCAACGGACGGGAAGTCACGTTCACGAACGAGCGCAACCTCCTGGAAGTCATCCGCAAAGCCGGGATCGAGATCCCGACCTTCTGCTACCACTCCGAACTGAGCATCTACGGCGCGTGCCGCCTTTGCCTCGTCCTCGTCGAAGGCAAGGGCATCATGGCGTCCTGCTCCACCGCCCCCGCGCCCGGCATGGTCGTCCACACGGACACCAAGGAAATCCGCGACATGCGCAAAATCAGCGTGGAGCTCCTGCTCGCCAACCACAACCGCGAATGCCCGACCTGCGCCCGCAACGAGAACTGCACGCTCCAGCGCATCGCCTTCCAGCTCGGCGTCCAGGACATCCGCTTCAAATCCGTGAAGAAGGACGACCCGATCGACTTTTCCTCCCCGTCGCTCGTCCGCGACCCGAACAAGTGCGTGCTCTGCGGCGACTGCGTGCGCGTTTGCGCCGAACTCCAGGGCATTGGCGCGATCGACTTCTCCAACCGCGGCTCCAACGCCCGCGTTGCCCCGGCATTCGGCGCTTCCCTCGGCACGGTCGAGTGCGTGAACTGCGGTCAGTGCGCCGCAGTCTGCCCGACCGGCGCGATCGTGCCGAAGCAGGACCGCAACCGCGTGTGGGACGCCCTGTACGACACCAGCAAGACTGTCGTGGTCCAGATCGCCCCGGCGGTCCGCGTGGCGCTGGGCGAGTACTTCGGCGCGAAGCCGGGCGAGAACGTCGCCGGCAAGCTTGTCGCCGCGCTGAAAATCATGGGCTTCAAGCATGTCTACGATACCAGCTTCTCCGCCGATATGACCATCTTCGAGGAAGCCACCGAGCTCATCGACCGCATCGCCCACGGCGGTACGCTCCCGATGTTCACCAGCTGCTGCCCCGCCTGGGTCAAGTTCGCCGAAATCTACTACCCCGAAATGATCCCCCACATCTCCAGCTGCCGTTCCCCGCAGGCGATGTTCGGCTCCATTGCCAAGAAGGTCCTGCCCGCGCAGCTCGGCTGCAAGCGCGAGGACCTCGTGGTCGTCTCCATCATGCCCTGCACGGCGAAGAAGTTCGAGGCGCAGCTTCCGAAGTACGTCGTGGACGGCAAGCCGGAAGTCGACATTGTCGTGACCACCAGCGAAGTCCAGCGCATGATCAACTCCATGGGCATCAAGCTCAATGAGCTCCAGCCCGAGGCGTTCGACATGCCCATGGGATTCGCCACCGGCGGCGGCGTGATCTTCGGCGCGTCCGGCGGCGTCATGGAAGCCGCCCTCCGCTACGCGGTCGAAAAGCTCGACAACAAGCCGCTCGCCTCCGTCGACTTCAAGGAAGTCCGCGGTATGAAAACCGTCAAGGAAGCCACCGTGACCGCGGCCGGCAGGGAGATCCATGTTGCCGTCGTGCATGGTCTCGCCAACGCCAAGCGCCTTATCAATGACGTCCGCTCCGGCAAGGCCCATTACGACTTCGTCGAAGTCATGGCGTGCCCCGGCGGCTGCATCTCCGGCGGCGGCCAGCCCGTCGGCGTCACCGACGCGATCCGCGTCCAGCGCCAGCAGGGCCTCTACGCCGCCGACAAGTCCCAGCAGGTCCAGAAGTGCCAGGACAACTTCCTGGTCGATCAGTGCTACAAGCAGCACATCGGCGGTCAGCCCGGATCACACGAGGCGCACCAGCTCCTGCACACGGTCTACCAGAACCGCAGTCAGCTCTTCGACGCGAAGATTCCGATCATGCGCGGCACTGCAAAGAACCGCTTCATGATCACCGTCACGATCTGCGCCAAGCAGGACAACTGCCCCGGTCAGCTCCTCATCGGCATGATCTCCGAATACGTCCGCGGCAAGAACTACACGGACAAGGTCGATATGGACGCCGCGTTCTCGTCCCGCCCCGAACAGGACGGCACGATCTGCGTGACCATCGGCGACGAGGTCGTCGAACGCACCAAGTTCAGAAACGCCCTGAACACGCTGGAACAGCTCCAGAACCAGGCCGCCTTCGAGACGATCATGAAGAAGATCGACGAAAGCGTCGCCAAGCTCGGCTAATCCGCGCAAAAAACGGGGACGGTCCCGTGCCGTCCCCATGCGAATGTCTTTTCCTCCGCTCTTTCTCAGGGCGGAGGATTTTTTTTCTTTTTTTATTGTAATTCCCGGAGAATGTGCTATATTAGTGTATCGCGAGGTGAAAGAAATGGGAAAACTTCTGAAAGGCTTCATTTATACGCTGCTGGTGCTGGTCCTGATCGTGTCCGGCATCCTCGTGATGCCCGCGTACCAGAAGTACTTGAACACCAAACAGGAAGTGTTCGACCTTCAGGCGGACCTGGACCGCGTGAAGGCGGAATACCTCACACTCCAGCAGGAAGTCCATGACCTCCAGCACAACGCCTCCGCCATTGAGAAAGTCGCCCGCGAGCAGTACCACCTGTCCCGCGAGGGCGAAGTGATCTACATTTACTCCGAGTGATCCGCCATGGACCGGATTCCGTGTTCCGAAGCGTCCGCCGTGTTCTTCTGCGATGTCCTGCGGCGCGACGACGGCGTTCTGCTTGTCCCGACCGAAACCGTCTACGGGCTGGTCTGTGACGCCGCGCACGAAGCCGCACGCGCCAGAATCTATGAGATGAAACGGCGTCCCGCGTCCAAGCTCCTCACGCTCTTTTTCGCCTCGCGCGATGCGGCGGAAGCGGCGTTTCCCGCCATGCCGGAGACCGCGAAACGTTTTGCGGCGGCGTTCTGTCCCGGTCCCGTGACGCTGATCGTGCCGGACGGCGACTCGTTCACTGGATTCCGTATCCCCGCCCATCCCGCGCTGCTGAAGCTCCTGGCGGCATACGGGCGACCGCTCGCCTCGACCAGCGCGAACCTTTCCGGTCAGCCCCCGGCGCATACCGTGGACGAGGCGCTGGAATCGCTCGCGATCCCGCCCGATGGCGTGTTGGACGGCGGGCCGATCCCGCCGGAATCCGCGGCGTCGACCGTAATTAAAATCGAACGCGACGGTGCGTGGAGCATCCTGCGTCCGGGTCCGGTGTCGGAAGAGATGCTCCGGGCGGCGCTGATTTGACACAGCGGTGCATTCCCAGAATCATCCGCACCTCATTTTCCACGTTGCGGATTTGCATTTTCTGAAAAATGTGATATTATATTATGCCTGCTTTTTTTCTCCGGAAGCATTAGATAATTCCGGTTGCGGGCGTCATCCATGAAAGGACAACGACATTGAAAACAGCGTTTTTATTCTCAGGGCAGGGCGCCCAGGCTGTCGGCATGGGCAAGGACCTGTACGAAGCGTCGCCCGCGGCGAAGGCGGTCTTCGACCGCGCGGACGCCGTGCTCGGACGCGGTCTGTCCAAGCTTTGCTTTGAAGGACCGGAATCCGACCTGACCGCGACGGCGAACTGCCAGCCTGCGATCTATACCACCAGCATGGCATGTCTCGCCGCCTGGCTGGAACGCAACCCCGGCGAGGAAGCCGTGGCCGCGGGCGGACTGAGCCTCGGCGAATACGCGGCGTTCGCGTCCGCCGGGACATTCACATTCGAGGACGGTCTGAAACTCGTGGCGAAGCGCGCCGCCCTGATGGACGCCGCCTGCCACGAGGCCGAGGGCGGCATGGCCGCCATCATCGGCGGCGATCCGGCAGAGATCGCGGAAGTCTGCGCGGAATGCGGCATCGACGTGGCGAACTACAATTCGCCCGGACAGATCGTGATCAGCGGCGTGAAGGACCTGGTGCTGAAGGCGTGCGGAATCCTGAAGGAACGCGGCGTCAAGCGCGCCCTGCCTCTGAACGTGGCGGGAGCGTTCCACAGCCGCATGATGGCGTCCGCGGGCGCGGCTCTCGCCCCCGTGCTGGACGCCGTCCCGATGAACGCCCCGAAATTCCCCGTGCTCCAGAATTTCACGGGCGAACCCGAATCCGATCCGGCGAAGATCCGCGCGAACCTGGTCTCCCAGGTCGCCGGCAGTGTCCGCTGGGACGCCTGCGTGCGCGTCATGGCGGAACGTTTCGGCGCGGAACGCTTCGTGGAGTTCGGTCCGGGCACGGTCCTGACCGGTCTCGTGCGGAAGATCCTGCCGGGCGCGGCACTGCACAACGTCTCCGGCGTCGACGGACTGGCGAACGCCTGACTTTTTTCAACAAGAATAAATTATAAACCCAATCATACTGAAAACGAATCAGGAGAAACACAATGAGTCAACTCGAAAACAGAGTGGCGCTGGTGACCGGGGGAGCCCGCGGCATCGGACGCGCGATCTGCGAACGCCTGGCAAAAGAAGGCGCGAAGCTCGCGGTCGTGGACATCATGCAGGAAACGGCGGACAAGACCGTGGCGGAATTCCGCGCACAGGGCATCGACGCCATCGCCATCGCGGCGAACGTCGCGAAGTTCGAAGACGCCGAAGCGTCGATCAAGACGGTCATGGAAAAGTTCGGCCGCCTGGACATTCTCGTGAACTGCGCCGGCATCACCAAGGACAACCTGCTCATGCGCATGAGCGAGGCCGACTGGGACGCCGTGATCGCCGTCAATCTGAAAGGCACGTACAATTTCACCAAGGCCGCCATCCGTCCCATGATGAAGGCGCGCTACGGCAAGATCGTGAACATCTCCAGCGTGGTCGGCCGTGCCGGAAACGCCGGACAGGTCAACTACTCCGCTTCCAAGGCGGGCGTCATCGGCATCACGAAGTCCGTGGCGAAGGAGCTCGGCAGCCGCAACATCATGGTGAATGCGGTCGCGCCCGGCTACATTATGACCGACATGACCGAAAACCTCCCCGACGAAGCCAAGAAGCTCTTCCTGGACCTGATTCCGCTGAAGCGCGGCGGCAAGCCCCAGGATGTTGCCAACGTCGTGGCGTTCCTCTGCGGTCCGGATTCCGACTACGTGACCGGTCAGGTGATCAACTGCTGCGGCGGCTTCCTGATGTAAGATTCCGTGCCGGAACCGGAAAAACCGCATCATACGGCTATAAAAACGCAAAAAAGCATGCATCGGATTTGCAAAATCGCAAAAACGGTGTATATTATAATCCATACACGTTACAAAAAAACGAAAACCAACCCTTCTCACCAATACGAAAGGATTTAACATGTCCGCTGAAATCGCACAAAAAGTCAAAGAGCTCGTCGTGAAGCAGCTCGCAGTCGCCGAAGATCAGGTCACCGAAGACGCCCGTTTCGTCGAAGACCTGAACGCCGATTCTCTTGACATCGTGGAAATGATCATGGCTCTCGAAGAAGAATTCAACTCCGAGATTCCGGACGAAGACGCCGAAAACCTGAAGACCGTCGGCGATGCGATCAAGTACATCGAAAGCAAGATGGCTGCCGCCAAGGAATAATTTCCTTCTTTTGCTTCCCGGGGTCATTCGTCTTGAGTGACCCCTTTTTTTCTTTTTCTATCCTAAGCGACCGGAGATAACATAGAATGAACAGACGGCGAGTTGTAATAACCGGATACGGAGCGGTTTCCTGCGTGGGGAACGACGTGAACACCATGTGGGATGCCCTGGTCAACGGGCGCTGCGGCATCGGCCGCGTGACCCAGTTCGACCCGACCGATTTCAAGACGCAGGTCGGCGGCGAGGTGAAAAACCTCGACTGGGCGAGCGTCGTGTCCGAAAAGGACTACCGCAGGGTCGACAGCTTTGTGACGTTCGCCCTGGTCGCTTTCGACGAAGCCCGGCGTGACGCCGGACTGCCCGCCGATTTCCGAGAGGAAGGCAGCGGACTCGACGTGAACCGCATCGGCGTGGTGGTCGGCAGCGGCATCGGCGGTCTGCACACCATCGAGAGCCAGTGCGCCGTGCTCCTGAACAAGGGACCGGGTCGTGTTTCGCCCTTCATGATCCCGTCCATCATTACGAACATGGCGTCCGGCATGATCTCCATCCGCTGCGGCGCGGGCGGTCCGAACTTCTCGGTCGTCTCCGCGTGCGCCACCGCCACGCACGCCATCGGCGCGAGCTTCGATGCGATCGCCGACGGACGCGCGGACATGATGGTCACGGGCGGCGCGGAATCCTCCATCACCCGCCTCGGCTACGCCGGATTCTGCTCCATGAAGGCGATGAGCACCCATTACAACGACACTCCCGAGGTCGCCAGCCGTCCGTTCGACCGCGACCGCGACGGATTCGTGATGTCCGAGGGCGCCGGCATCCTCATCCTGGAGGAATACGAACACGCCGTGAAGCGCGGCGCGAAGATTCACTGCGAAGTGGTCGGCTACGGCGCGACCGGCGACGCGTTCCACATGACCGCGCCCATGACCGGCGGTCTCGGCGGCATGCGCGCGTTCAAGATGGCTCTGGACAACGCCGGACTGAACCCGGAAGATGTGGACTACATCAACGCGCACGGCACCAGCACGCACCTCAATGACCTCTGCGAGACGCAGGCGATCAAGGCGTTGTTCGGCGACCACGCCCGCAAGCTCGCGATCAGCAGCACCAAGGGCGCCATGGGCCACGGCCTCGGCGCCGCGGGCGGCTTCGAAACGATCATCGCCTCGAAGTCCATTGAGACGGGAATCGTCCCCCCGACCATCAACTACACCACGCCGGATCCCGAGTGCGACTTGGACTATACGCCGAACGTCGCGCGCGAACGCAAGGTCGACGTGGCGCTGAACACCAACCTCGGATTCGGCGGTCACAACGGCGTGATCGCCCTGCGCCGCTGCATGTGACCGGACCTGATAACGCTTTCCATTTGATTTTCAACATACACCATTTTTTCGGAGGTTCCTTATGAAATCGCTTTCGTTCGCCGTTTCGTCCGCCGCTCTTCTCGTTCTCGTCTCCTGCGCCTCCGACGTGCCGCCGCCGGAGAATAAGGACGCCGAAGCCTGGACCCCCGGAATCCAGAATTCCTATCCCGACTGGCAGCCGCCGCAGGAAATGCCGGACGGAAATCCCGCCTACGCGGAAGCGTTCGGGGAGCCGCGCCCGGTCGACGGCAAGGAAACCGTCGCGGTGGTTGTCGTGGAAAAAGAGACCGTGGAAGCCGCTCCTGTGAAGAAGATCGATGAGACGCCGGAAGCCGCCAAGCCACAGCAGAAAGTGCAGGAAACGCAGCCGCAGCCGGTCGAGGTCAAGCCCGCCGCGCCAGCCAAATTCATGCGCGTCGACGTGTTCCCCGCCGAAGCCGGAGTCGACGGCGTGTATGCCGTCAACGGCGAACGCGTGAACACCGCCGCACTGAAGACCGCGCTCAACGAAGCGGGCAAGCTCAACAAGGATATCGCCGTGATCGTGTATGGCCGCACGGATTCCACCGTGGCGGACCTGAACGCCGTCGTGGACTACTGCAAGACCGCCGGCATCACCAAGCTCAACGTGATGACCAACGACGACATCATGGCGCAGCGCCGCGCCGAAGTCCGCGCCCAGAAGGGCATCAAGGACGAGCCCGCGAAAGAGCAGAAGGCCGACGCCGCGAAGGCGGAAGCCGCCAAGCCCGTCCGTGAAAAGCTTGCCGTCGATCCCGACCAGCCCTCCACCGAGTACATCGTGAAGGACGGCGACTCCCTCTCCGCCATTGCGAAGGCGCTCTACCACGACGGAACCGCGTGGGAGATTATTTTCGACGCGAACAAAGAACTCCTGAACGGGAAACCGAATTACCTGAAGCCCAAGATGAAACTCGTCATCCCGGCCGTGAAGAAGGTTCCCGTCTCCTCGAAGTAAGTTTACGCTCCATGCAATCCACGGAACAGGATCCCGACAGCGCTTCCCCCGACAGTAAGACCGGAGGGGGGCGCGTCTATTTTGAGAGTCCGGGCGCGCTGGAATCGGCGTTCGCCGGGAACTTGACCGGAAATCTCGCCGCGGCGGAATACGCCCTCGGCGTGAAGTTCGCCTCGCGCGAATCCTGGGCGATGTCCGTGGAGGATACCCCGGACAAACGCGGCGACGGGTTCCTGCGGGAACTCCGCCGCCTTCAGAAAGAACGCGGCCGTTCCCTGGATCAGTCCGAATTCGATCTTGCTTTGGATGCCTGGCGCGAGGGACGCGAACAGGACCTCGGCACGTATTTCGCCGAACGCGTCACGGTCGGTCCCGGCAAAAAGGACGTTTCCGCGCGCTCCCCGAACCAGCTGGCGTATCTGCGCGCGATACGGAGCAGGGACCTGGTGTTCGGCGTCGGTCCTGCCGGCACCGGCAAGACCTACCTTGCCATGGCGATGGCTGTTTCCCTGCTCGTCGCGGGGAAATACAACCGCATCATCCTGACGCGTCCCGCCGTGGAGGCCGGGGAAAACCTCGGATTCCTGCCCGGTACGCTCCAGGAGAAGATCAATCCGTATCTGCGCCCGCTGCATGACGCGCTCCACGAGATGATGGACTACGCCGCCGCCGAAGAGCTGATGTCGCGCGGCGTGATCGAGGTCGCGCCGCTGGCTTTCATGCGCGGGCGCACGCTGAACCATGCGTTCGTGATCCTGGACGAGGCGCAGAATGCCTCCAACGAACAGATGTTCATGTTTTTGACCCGCCTCGGATTCCACTCGAAGTGCGTGGTCTGCGGCGATCCGTCGCAGGCGGACATCCCGCACGGACAGTCCGGGCTGCCGCATGCGCTGGACTGCCTGGTGAATATCGACGGCGTACAGATCTGCCGTTTCGACACGCGCGATGTGGTGCGGCATCCGCTGGTGGAAAAGATCATCCGCGCCTATGAGATGAGCGGAAAATGAAGGGAAGGAATGAATCAATGACCGAGGAAAAGAAAAAGTCAAAAGAGTTTTTCGAACATGTCGGCGCGTGGATGCAGCGTTCGCTGTTCGTGTCCCTGCTGATGATCCTGATGGTGTTCGGCGCAGCCGTGGCACTGCTTTGGATTCCGAGCCAGAGTGACCTGCCGTCCATCGAAAAAGGCTCGCAGGCCGCGCAGGACATTGAGGCCGTCTGCGATTTTTCATACCAGAACAAGAAAGAAGCGATGCGCGTGTTTCAGTCGTTTGCGCTGGAGTTCCCGCGTTATTTCCGGTTCGATTCGGAACGTTCGGAAAAGATGTTGAAAGGCTATGGGCTGCTGATGCAGGAAGTCCTGCGCCGGAACGCCGCCGAGGAGGAGCGCAAGGCGTACGCCGTGCCGGAGAATGCCGACCCGGAAACGGTCGGAACGGTGTCGTTCGTGCAGGAAATGCCGCCGCCCCTTTACTTCTTTCTCCGCCAGACCGCGATCGACGAAGTCCGGAAAGAAAAAGCCTCCGCGCAGGTGGAGGAAATCGTGTTCGGCGGTATCGCGACCTCGGAAGAGCTGAAAAAAGCGCAGCCGTTCACCGGAAACCTGTCCAATGGTGAGGGCGCGAGGGCAGTCAATGCGCAGATGAACGCGAGAATTCTGGATTCCGATTCGCGCGAGGTCGGACCGTTCAAAATCACCGACCTCCCGACGCCGGACATTGCCGCGGAGCAGACCGTGAACGCCCTGCTTTCCACAGTGTCCTACGACCAGCGTGTCCCGTACGAGGATCCGCTCGTGCGGTTTTTCCGGGCGCTTTATGCCGGGGGAAACTTGACCTACGACGAGGAACTGACCCGGCAGCGACTGGACGAGGAGTTCTCCGAGATTCCGAAGGAATCGCGCGAGCCGGAAATCTTCCACAAGAAGGGCACAATCCTGATCCACAAGAATGAAACACTGAACGAGGACCAGGCGGAGATGTACAAGGCGTACCAGATCCGCTACAGCGACTACCTCCGCGAGCAGCGCTCCTGGAACAACCTGTTCCAGAAAATGATGCTTGTGGCGCTCCTGATCGTGCTTTCCTGCATCTACATCGTGCGCGTCCATCCCGAGCTTGTCGGCAACAACCGTTCGATCTGGCTGATCGGCTTCGTCGTGATCTTCTCGCTGCTGTGCAACCGGCTGTTCATGGAGCAGTACAACTATTTCGCGCTGGGCAAGGGGTACCCCGTCGTTCCTCTGTATCTGGCGATGCCTCTGGCGTTGCCGGCGCTGGTGATCGCCTCAATCTACAGCGGGCGCTCCGCCGTGTTCGCGGGGCTGTTCGTAGCGGGCGTTTCCGCCGTGGCGCTGGATTTCTCGTTTCCGGCGTTCGCCTCGGGTCTGTTCGTTTGCGCAGTCGGGACCGTCTGCGTGCGTCAGGTGTATGACTACAAGAAATTCTTTACGCATTCATTTTTCTCCTGCGCGGTGACGATGTGCCTGGCGTCCCTGATTTTCCAGCAGAATCCCGATTTTCTGACGAGCGTCCGCATGCGCGACTGGAACCGCCTGGGGTTCAGCCTCGCCGTGCCGCTGACCTCCGGCCTGCTGACCGCCATGATCGCCTCCGCGCTGATCATCGCGCTGGAAACTCTGCTGGACGTGACGAGCAACATGTCGTACCTGTCCCTGACCGACCGGAACCATCCTCTGCTGAAAAAGCTTCAGATGGAGGCTCCGGGCACGTACCACCACAGCGAACGCGTGGCGCTGCTTGCCGAGGAGGCGGCGAACCGTGTGGGCGGCGTCTCACTGAAGGCGCAGGCTTACGCACTGTTCCACGACGTCGGGAAGCTCGCCTCGCCGGAGATGTTTACGGAGAATTCCAACGGGCGCGACATGTACAAGGACCTGAACCCCGCGGAGAGCGCGGAGATCATCTGCTGCCACGTGGAGTTCGGCGTGCAGCTGGCGAGGAAATACAAGCTGAAAACCCCGATCCGCCGCGCCATCGAGTGCCACCACGGCAACGACTTTATTTCGTTCTTCTACGAGAAGGAACGGGAGCGCACCGGAAAGACCCCGCCCGAAGCGCCGTTCCGCTATCCCGGTCCGCTGCCGCAGGAGCTGGAATGCGTGATCCTGATGCTGGCGGACTGCTGCGAGGCTGCTGTCTGCTCTCTGTCCGAACCGACCGAGGAGAACGTGCGTGCCCTGGTGGAAAAGATATTCAACGGCAAGCTTCAGCGCAAACAGCTGGACGCCGCGCGCATCACGCTGGAACAGCTCACGCAGATTCGCGAATCGTTCCTGAAGACGTTCCAGTCCATGAACCATGCGCGCATCTCCTATGCGAGGGCGAAGACGGAGCCGTCCGGGGAGAAGAAACCATGAAGGCGGTCACCATCTGGCGCGCGGGCAAATGTTTCCCCGCTCCGTCCCGTGCGCGCCTCCGCAGGATGACCGCCGCCGCGGCCGAGCTCGCCGGACTTCACGACGTGCCCGGCGGCGTCTGCGTGTCATTCCTGTCTCCTGCGGGGATCGAACGCGTGAACGAGGATTTCCTGGGACATCACGGACCGACGGACGTGATCAGCTTCGATTACCGCGCGGAGGACGATCCGGGATTTGATGACGAAACGGACGCGTCCGGCGTTTCGGACGACGCCGATCCCTCGATTGAGCTGATCGTCTGTCCCTCTGTCGCCTACGAACAGGCTGTGAAACGCGGTTTGCCGTATGCCGAGGAGGTGGCGCTGTACGTGGCGCACGGACTGCTCCATGCCGCCGGATACGACGACCTGAACCCGAAGGCGAAACGCGTGATGCGGCGCGCCGAGAAGCGCGTGATGGCGGGCCTCCGCAATGCCGGGCTCATCCCGCCGATGGAACATAAGGACGTCGAAGAATGAACCTGGCGCTCCTCATTCTCTGCTCGATTCTGTATCTCTGGATCACCGCCGCGTTCGAGGCGTTCTCCTCGCTGACCGGCGGACGCATCCTGAAAGTGGCGGAACGCGACCGCAAGTTCGCGGAACAGCTGGAAGAATGGCACGACCGGGAGGAATCCCTGCGCGCGCTGCTGAAGCTGATCCTGTGCGTTCTGGCGGCGTTCGCAGGCGTCCTCTCGATGGAGTGGACGGGCGCCATCGCGCCGGAGTTCGCGCACCGCTGGGGCTGGCTGGTCATCATGGGCGCGGTCACGATCCTGACCGTGGTCTCCGAGCTTGCCGCCCGCCTTGTGCTCCTGCGGTTCGACCTCGCTCTCCTGAAATTCACGATCCCGATCGTTGCCAGCAAGATCTTCCACCCGCTCGCCTCGCTGATCGAAAAGGTGACGACGGCGGGCGACGACTGGCACAGGGCGGACGCCCCGGATGAACTTGCCTCCGCCGAAGACGAGATCATGAGCATGCTGGACGGTCCGGACGAGGACGAGTCCGACGGCCTGGAGGAAGAGGAAAAACAGATGATTCGCGGCATCCTGGAGCTCGGCGAGATGAAGGTGCGCGAGATCATGACGCCGCGCGTGGACCTGGAGGCGATCCCGGCTTCCGCGAGCGTCGCCGACGCAAAGAAGCTTTTCGTCAAGTCCGGCCACAGCCGCATCCCCGTGTACGGCGCGAATCTGGACGACGTGAAGGGCATCCTGTACGCGAAAGACTTCATCGACGAACACAGCCTGGAGGGCAGGACCCTGACCGAGCTGGCGCGTCCGCCGATCTTCATCCCGGAGACCAAGGAAGTCTCCGACCTGCTCCGTCAGATCAAGCGCACGAGCAACCATTTTGCCGTCATCATCGACGAATACGGCGGGACCTCGGGCGTCGTTACGTTCGAAGACATCATCGAGGAGATCGTGGGCGAGATCCACGACGAATACGACACCGCCGAGGATTTCGAGGATCCGCCGGAACACCTGCCGGACGGATCCGTGATCCTGGATGCCCGCACGCCCGTGGACGACGTGAACACCGAGGTCGGGATCACGATCGAGGATTCCGAGGAGGCCGACACGATCGGCGGCTACATCTGCGCCCGGCTGGGACGCATCCCGCGCGTGGGGGAGGTCTATGAGGAACCGGGCGTATTCCGCGCCACGATCCTTACGGCGGACTCGCGCACGATCCGCAAACTGAAACTTGAACCGCTCCGGGAAGAAGAGGGGAACACCAATGACGACGAATAAAACCGAACAACAGCCCGCGCCTGCGAAAAAGAAGCATTTCCAGTTCTTCCGTAACATGATCGTGACCGGCCTCATCGTGGCGGTCCCGGTCGTGCTGTCGCTCTGGGTGGCATGGTATGTGTACTCCCGCCTCACCGGGTGGGGGCTGACGCTCGCCGATTCCCTGGGGCTGATGTCTGAACTGCCGCCTTTCTGGCGCACGCAGATCATCCGCGTCCTGGCGCTGGTCGTCGTGCTGGCGGCGCTCTTCTTCCTGGGCGTGCTCACGAAGATCACCATCGGGCGCAAAGTGATCGAAAAGGCGCAGTCGCTGCTCCTGAAACTCCCGCTCGTCAACTTCATCTACTCGACCTGCAAGCAGATCGGCGACACGATCATGTCGTCGAAAAAAGGCAACATGTTCCAGCAGGTCGTCCTGTTCGAGTACCCCCGCAAGGGCTGCTGGGCGATCGGGTTCATGACCAATGAAAACACGCCCGAAAACAGCGAGGCGGCGCGCCGTCTCGGCAAGGGCGACCTGATCAGCGTCTTCATGCCGACCACGCCGAACCCGACAAGCGGTTTCCTGATGCTGATCCCGCGCGAGGAGTGCATCATGCTCGAAATGAGCGTATCCGATGCCATGCGTCTGATCGTGAGCTGCGGCGCGATCCTGCCCGGCTCCGAAGAATCCGGGGAAAAAGACGGCGATGTGGGGTGAACCGGAACAATCGTCCGGCATGGCCGGTGGGGAACGCCCCTGGACCGTCAGCGAGCTGAACGACGCGGTCCGCACGATCCTTGAAGGTTCGTTCCGTCCGTTCTGGCTGACCGGCGAGGTCGGTTCGTACAATCCGTACCGCTCCGGGCACGTCTATCTGACCTTGAAGGACGCGGCGTCGCAGGTGCGCGCGGTATTTTTCAGCGGCTCTGAGGTGTGCCGCAGGCTCGGACTGAAGGTCGGCGACCAGGTCGAGGTGTTCGGCTCGCTGTCGCTTTACACGCAGCGCGGCGACTACCAGTTTTATATCAAAAAACTCCAGCTGTGCGGGGTAGGGGACCTGCACCGGCAGTTTGCGCTTTTGAAGGAAAAACTGGCTGCGGAAGGGCTTTTCGACCCGGAGCACAAGAAGCCGGTCCCGTTCCTGCCGCGCCGGATCGGCGTCATCAGCTCGCCCATGGGCGCCGCCGTGAAGGACTTCATGAAGATCGCGCTCGCACGCTTCCCGAACCTCGAAATCCGCCTCTGTCCCGCCCCCGTGCAGGGCAAAGGCGCGGCGGAAAAGCTCGCGCGCGCCGTCCGGTTCTTCAACCGGGCGGGCGGCGTGGAAGTGATCGTGCTGACCCGCGGCGGCGGTTCGATGGAGGACCTGTGGCCGTTCAACGAAGAGGTGCTGGCGCGTGCGATCTACGCCTCGAAGATACCCGTGGTGAGCGCGGTCGGGCATGAGATCGATTTTACCATTTCCGATTTCGTCGCCGATATGCGTGCGCCGACGCCGAGCGGGGCGGCGGAACAGCTCGTCCCGGAGAAACGCGTGCTGCTCGACTCGCTGGACGACCTGAGGGTGAGGATGAACACAGCGGCCGCGTACGCCGTGGAACGGTCCGCCGGACGACTCGCGCACGTGATGGGCTCGAAGGTGTTCCGCGACTCCATGCGCCTGGCGCTGGAACGGATGCAGCGCGTGGACATGCTCATGCAGAGTGCGTCCGCCGCGCTGCTGCGCCGCGCCGACGCCGCCACGCACCGCCTGGAACGCGTCCGCGCCGAGTTCGACGCCTACGATCCGTTCAGAATTCTGAAACGCGGCTACGTCTATCTCGCGGAACCCGGCACGGGGCGTCAGATCGTTGGGGTCGGTGGGCTTCGGGCGGGACAGCGCGTGCGCGCGATTCTGGCGGACGGCGCGGCGGATCTGGATGTCCGGAGCGTCCGCGAGGCCGAGACCTCTGAAAACGGCCGCCGCGACCTCCTGCCGCTGATCACGGCGGAGCCCGAAGCAACGAATTGACAAACCAACGGGAAAGGAGCGTCCCATGAACAAGTTTTTCCATGTGAAACCGAACGGACTGCCGGCTGTGCTGATAATCGCGGCGGCGGCGGCTTTGTGCTTTGTCGCCGCGCTGGACCTTTCCGGCGCGCAGATTTCGAAATCGGCCGCCGAGGCGGAAAAGAACCTGATCCATGTGGCGACCTACAACGTGCGCGGACCGAGCGATCGTGCGCCGAACTCCTGGCGGGACCGTCTGCCGCGCATGGTGAAGACCATCCGCGACAACAAGTTTGAGCTCATCGGCACGCAGGAGACGCTCTCCGGTCCGATCAAGGACCTCAGCGCTTCGCTCGAATTCAATTATTTCGGCGTCGGGCGCGACAAGCACAAGGGCGACGAGCACAACGTCGTTTTCTACGATCCCGCGCGCTTCGACGTGATCTCGCAGGAGACGTTCTGGCTCTCCGACGAACCCGGAAACCCCGGTTCCTCCAGCTGGGATTCCGGGTGTCCGCGCATCTGCACGTGGGGGCTTCTGCTCGACCGCCGGACCAACAAACGCTTTGTCATCGCGAACACGCACCTCGATAACCGGAGCGCGATGGCGCGGATCCAGGGTATCAACGTGCTCCTCACGCGCCTTGCGCCCATGATCGACAAATACCCGTTCATCCTCACCGGCGACTTCAATTCCACCGCCGACGACATGCCCGTGCGGCGCGTGCTCGGCGTGCTGCGGAACGCCCGCGACGTGTCCGAGACCGACCATTACGGCGCGGGCGACGAGACGTTCCACGATTTCCACGAGAACCGCAGGGAGCGCACCCACCGGAAGCCGATCGACTTTATCTTCGTGAACAGCCGTGTGCGCGTGCTGTCCCACGGCACGGTCAACGATTTCCGCAATGGCCTTGCATCGTCCGACCATTTCCCGGTCACCGCCGAGATCGTCCTCCTCGACGAACCGGAGAAGTGAGCATTTTCAACAAGGCGTTGCGCACAGGGAATCGTCCGGCTTTTTTGTCTCTTCCCGGCTTTTTCCCAATAGAAAACGCGTTCTTTTCCCGAAAAGGGACGCGAAAAATGTCTGGTATGACATAATAAGTCGTATCCTCCGTGCTATTGTTTTGCAATCTTTTTTAGCTGAATTTCAAGAATTAAACCCCAAAAAATAAGGTCTGGAGATGAGCAATGAATGAACAGGAATTTCGGGATTTGAAGGCAAATGCCGTGGAAGAGTTGTTTCTGGTCGGGAAATGCTATGGGACTGGCGACGGCGTCGGCAGGGATGAGGTGGAGGCCGTCCGGTGGTATCGCATGGCGGCGGAGCATGGTTCCGCCGAGGCGATGTTCGAACTAAACAAATGCTATTCATCCGGCATCGGCGTTCGGCGGAACCGCGCAACGGCGTCCAAATGGCTGAGCATGGCGGCGGAACGCGGTCATGCGAGGGCGATGGTCCTGATTGGCAAACGGTGCATGCTTGATTACGAGGCGGATTTTAACCCGCGCAAAGCCGCCAGGTTGTTCCGGCAGGCGGCGGAAAAAGGCGATGCGTGGGGCATGTTTTACCTCGGGGAGTGCTTCTTGGACGGCATCGGGGTGAAGAAGGATTATGACGCGGCATATTTGTGGTTCTGTCGGGCCGCGCTTGCCGCTCCCGACGACGAGGCTTTATATCATTCCGTGCAAGACCAAATCAATGACCCGAACCTGAAAGACGTCCGCGACAGCATAAAAAACACCCCTTCTTTACCTCGATAAGCACATTACTTTTTCACCTGGCTGATGGTTTTCTTATAGGGTATATAAGTCTATGGGACTTATTTCTTTCCCTCAATTAGCCTCAGGCATTCACGATTCGCGGGATACAAAAGGTATAGAAATAGAACGATATATCTATTCACTCAGGCGTTCGCCTTTTGCGGGAAACAAAGACGGTCATTTCTCCGGGCGGATGATGCGGTAGGCGGGGAGTCCGGGGACGTCGAAGGCTTTCATGAGGGCGGCGGTCTCGGGCGCGGATGGCTTGTCGGCGTGGACTTTCAGGAAGATCATGCCGTCCATGGCGGCCTTGACCGCGGGATCCTGGAAGGTGGAAAGCTCCATTGCCTTGCAGTTTTTGCACCAGGCGGCGGTGAAGTCGAGGAGGACGGGGCGGCCTGTGGCGGCGGATTCCTTCAGCGCGGCGTTGATCTCGGCTGTGGCTCCGGCGGATTCCTGCGCGGAGGCGATCCCGGCGGCTTCGGCACGACCGTCGGCGAAGAGGGTCCAGGCGGTCCAGCCGTAATAGGCGGCGAGCCCGAGGATGAGCACACCGAGGAGCTGTTTCACGCGCATCATCCAGCGTCCGGGCTTCGGAAAAAGTCCGATGCCGGCGGCGGCGACGGGCCACGGGAGCGCCATGCCGAATCCGAGCGCGAAGGGGAGGGCGAGTCCGTAATAATCGCCGTGCGCGACCATTTTCGCCGCCTGGACGAGCGCGGCGGCGAGGACCGGGGCGACGCACGCGCCCGCGAGGACGGCGGACAGCGCGCCCATCAGGAAGATGCCGCCGAAATGGGCGGATTCGGGCATTCGGACGGACGCGCCGAAACGCGAGAAGTCGATGGAGAAGAGGTCGAACATGGCGAGCGCGAGCACGACGAAGACCACGGCGACTGCGGCGTTGAAGATCCAGCTGGAGTCGATGCCGCCGAATGTGGTTCCCATCAGGACGGAGAACACGCCGAGCAGCCCGTAGGTGATCATGATGCCCGCGCCGTACGCCATGCCGTGCCACACGCGCGTGAACTTGCCGTTGTCGGACGCCTGGCCCGCGCCGATCATGGCGAGGTTGACCGGGAGCAGGGGGAGCACGCACGGGGTGAGGTTGAGCGCGATGCCGCCGAGGATGGCGAGCAGGAGCATCATCAGGAAGCCTTTGCCCGCGAATGAGAACGCTGAATATTTGGATTCATCCCCGGTGAGGAATCCGAGGAAGCGTTCGGCGGGGAGATAGCCGTCGGCGGAGCGTTCCAGCTTGAACGGCAGAAGCTCGACCGCCGCGGCGGTTTCTTCAGATTCATTTTCCTTATTCGCCTCGGTTTCAGCGGAAGACGACTTCGTTTCATCTGTTGCGGCGGCTCCGGGGACGGAGAGCTCGGCGGAACCCGGCGCATAGCACATTTCGCCGACGCAGACCTGCCATTTGACCTTGATCTTTCCGCCCGTCGCGGCGGTCTTCGGCAGAATCCATGTCACGACGCCCGGTCCGACGTAGAACGATTCCGGTTCGCCGGTCAGCGCGTCGGTCTCCTGCTTCGGCGCGGGCGCGGAAACGGGCTTGACGCCGTCGGGCAGGACGGGACCGGTGGTGGCTTCGTAGGCGTGGGCGTCGGCGGGCAGCGTGAGCGAAAGCGCAAGGCCGTCGCCATGCGCGGCAAGCTTCCAGGATTTTTCATCGACGGGCGCGGCAATAAGTCCGGCGGCGAAGGCGAAAAGGCAGAAGAGAACGGAAAAAAGTTTCATGGCAGATGATCTTTCAATAATCATGGTTAATCGTTTGCGCCGGGCGAATCCGGGGCGTCCGCGTCGGCCGTGCCGTCGTCCGCGTCGGGGAGCCGGAGATCGAGCTCGCCGGAATCCGCGGCGGCATCAACATTTTCTTCTTCGGAACCGGAATCCGCGTCCTCGCCGATGAGGCGGACGGTCAGGGGACCGGAGGAGAATTCGGGGGCGGTGAAGCGTTCGGGGAACTTCTGGTCCTTCTTGGCTGGGACGCCGAGCGACTTGAGCTTTTCGGCGGAACCGAGGAGCCCCTGGCGTCCGCTGAGCGCCTTCACGGCGGCCTCGTATTTCTTCCCGGTCGATTCGAGCTGGCGTCCGACGTCGTCGAACGCGGCGAAAAAACGCTGGACGCGCGCGAGGAGAGTCTCGGCGGTCTTCACGATCTCCTGCTGGTTGCGTTCCTGCGCCATGCGGTTCCATGCGACCTTGATGATGTAGAGGAGCGTCATCAGATTGAACGGATTGACGATGAGGATGCGCTTCTCGAACGCGCGGTTCCAGAGGCCGGAATCGCCCTGCAGCGCAGCCTGGTACGAGGGGTCGTTCGGGATGAACATGACGACGAAATCGACGGAATCGCCCTTGCGGAGGTAGGCGGAGTAGTCCTTTTTGACCAGCTCGTCGACGTGCGACTGGACGCTGCGGATGTGGCGCTGGAGGGCGTCCTCGCGCTTCTTCGGGTCGTCGGTCGCGGCGATGTAGTCCGTGTAGGCGGTGAGGCTGACCTTGCTGTCGATGACGACAGCCTTTCCGTCGGGGTAGTTCACGATCACGTCGGGGCGCATGATGTGGTCGGAGGCGCTCTTCACGGTCTTGCCGGCGTCGTCGCGGATGGTGTCCTGCGTGCGGTAGTGGACGCCCTTCACGAGTCCGGAATTGCGGAGGATGGTCTCGAGGATCATTTCGCCCCAGTCGCCCTGCGTCTTGCTCTGGCCCTTCAGCGCGTTCGCGAGGTTGTTCGCGTCCGTGCCGATCTTCTCGGTCATCCTGACCATGGATTCGTACTGGTGCTTCAGGGATTCGTTGAGCTTGACGCCGTTCTCGCGGACGTCGTCCATGGATTTCTTGTAGACGGCGAGCTGTTCGCGGAGCGGGGAGAGGATGGCGGCGAGCTGTTCTTTGTTCGCGGTCTGGAGGTTTTCTGTGCGTTCCTTCAAGATGGTTTCGCTGAGGACCTTGAATTCCTGGCGGAGATGTTCGGTACGTTCCTTCGTGACCTTCTCCATCTGCTCCTGCGCCTCGCGCATGGCGGCGAGCCCGGATTCCGCTTTGTGTTTTTCGGCGTCGAGTTCGGCGGCGGATTTGTTGCGTTCCGCTTCAAGTTCGGCGGCGGCGCGGCGTTTCTCCGCGTCGAGCAGGGCGGCGGATTTTTCCTGTTCGGATTCCAGCAGGGATGCGGCCTTGCGTTTTTCAGCATCGAGCTCGGACGCGGCACGGCGTTTCTCGGCATCAAGCGTGGCGGCGGCCTGGGCGCGAACGGAGGCGAGCTCGGTCTCGTGCGCCCTGGCGGCGGCGTCCGCGTTCGCCTGCGCCGTCTGCCGTGCGTATTCGAGTTCGCGCTGTGCGGAGATTTTGAGCTGTTCGAGCGCGGTTTCCGCGCGGACTTTGTCGGCGACTGCCTGATCGAATGCGCCGGTGCGGGCTTCAAGTTCGGCGATGCGGGCGGCGTCGATGCGCGACTTCGCTCTCATCCAGAGGAACAGGATGAGAGCGCCGAGGATAAAACCCGCGATCCCTCCAATGACAGCATATAACAACATACGGAATCAAAAACCTTTCAAAAAAAGATGATGCTCAATCGAAGCCGATGACCGGATCCGCGCGGAGCGAACGGAACCGCCATTCGCCGTCCTCCACGATCATTTCTGCGGAGATCAGGCGTCCCTCGCGGAAGAAATCGCCGTTCTGCGTCGTGCCGGTCGCCATCGCCGAACATTTGACCGAAGCGGCATCATGGGCTGCGTCCGTGAACTCGACCTTGATTTCATCGAGGCTGACAGACAACGAGGTGATCAGCGGACGCAGCATGAAATACGAGGAAATGACCTGTGCGCGCGTAGAAGCGGAGAGCGTGTAGGTCTGACCTCGCGACTCGCCGGAGATGCTGATGTCGGTCTCCATGGCGAAGAACTCGCCGAGCGTGTGTGCCGCGCCCGCGCCCTGCAGGTTGAAGCCGGAGCCTTTGGGCTGTTTTTCGGCGAATTCGACGGCCTCGCGGAGGCGCTTTTTGACCGCGGTGGTCTCGTCCGTGCGGAAATAGAAGAACCAGACGGCGACCACTGTGGCGAGGATGACGGCGACGAGCGCGAACCATTTTGGTTTGCTGAGGTGGAAGCCAGCCATGTTGCGCTCACCAGATGGGAACACCGGCGAGACGGCTTTGGTCGATCATGCCGCCCAGGTGTTCCTTCATGGGCATGGAACGATTGTCGCCGAGGACGAAGATCTTGCCTTTCGGCACCTCGCGTTTTGACATATCCCAGTTGCATCCGTTCTTTACATACGGTTCGTCCAGCGCCTTGCCGTTCACGTACAGAACGCCGTCGCGCATCTCGACCGTTTCGCCGGAGAACGCGAGCACGCGTTTGAGGAGGAATGTGTTGAAGCCGGCGTGCTTGAGCACGACGATCTGCTGCCGCTGCGGGGCGTAGAGCTTGAAATAGGGCAGGAAGGCGAAGGTGAAGCCGCGGCTGGAATAGGTGGGCATCATGCTTTCGCCATTGATGACCATCGGACGGAGGACGAAGAGGCAGACGAGGACGGTCGCGGCGGCGATGACGCCGATGCGGATGCAGATAAGCCGCCAGTCCTTCTTCTTCGGCGGTCGCACGAATGTACTGGACTCCTCCTGCGGAGCCTCTTCCTTCTGGAGGCTCATGCGGACGTGTCCTCCCCGAAATGCGAAAAATGCTCCGTGAAAGCCTCAATCGCGCGTTCGTAGCGCTCCTTCGCGATCTTCGGCAGGGCCTTTTTACAGTCCGAACGGATTTTGTCGAGCGCGGGCGAGGCGAGCGCGAGACTGTCAAGCGCGAACTGGCGGATGCGCCCTTCCGAGGCAGTGAAAACGGCTTCCGCGTCGGAGAGCGTATCCTGGAACTGAGCGGGGAAGAGGGGCGACGGAAACCAGCGGGCATCTGCGGCGAGTTCGACGCCCGACCGTGCCGCCATCGCGATCTGCATGACGAGGCGGAGCAGGAACCGTACAAACGCCAGATAAACCGAGACGTCCAGCGGGATTTCCTCCGCCTTCTCGAAAACATGGTGGATGGAGGCGAGGTTCTCCTCCGATTCCTGCAGGAGCGTCCGCACCGTGCGCCAGTATTCGAGGCGCACCATGGACGCGGGCACGGAGGAGCCGGGCGGCGTCGAATCCTGAATCAGGCGGACCGCCCGGTCGAAGGACGCGTCGGCACGCGCCAGCCACGGCGGGACATTGATGGCGGAGAGGGAACCGAATTCCTTCGCGCTGTCGTCGCCGAATCCGTCGGGAGAGGTCATCCGGAGCATGTTGCGCCGGACCTTTTCCAGACGTTGGCTGCCGCTGCTTTTCGCGTCAGGCATAGGAGACAGGGAAACTCCTTACTTCAGGACGTTGCCGGAGACCTGGATGTCGCGGTAGAAGAAGAACAGAGTGGGGACGAGCCAGCCGGTGGTGCGTTCGGTGGTGACGTCGGTGATGATGTTGGCGTTGAGCTTCTTCTGGGCGTTGTGGGTCAGGAAGGAGACCGCGTTGCTGGTGTCGACGGTGTCGCTGAAGACAACGCACTTGCCGGGTTCGACGGAGCTGCCGGAGATCACGGGCAGACCGAAGACATACACGCCCCAGATGTCGGCGTTGACATGGGCGAGGGTTTCCGCTTCGCCGGTCGTGAACTTCACGTTGTTGGTGTTCGTTGCCATTTCGAAAGAGGAGCAGGCGGAGAGCGCGATCGCGGAAACGACGCAGGCTGCGAGACATGCAAGTTTTTTCATCATGATGAAGATCCTTGTTTTTACGGTTTGTTTTCCGTTGGTTGTATGTGAAAAAAGATAATCTATCACTATACTGTAGCTTCAGGAACGAAAAATTCAAGGCGGGATTCGGGAGTTTCCGCTTTTTTTTCCTGAAATCTTTGCCACGGGCACTTCGGCAAATACGGGTCCTGTCATGATTGCGTGGACGGAACCGCCGTGCCGCCTGTTCGTTCCGGCGCGGACAGAGCAATCTTTTTTTCAAAAAAGAATATTTTTCCTGTGGATTATCCGGAAAACAGACGTTCTTATGAAAAAGACTCAATCTTTATGTAATGATGTCCGCATCATTGCGAAAACTAATCCAAAACAACTTGAAAGGAACGAACTATGAACAAAATGATGGTTGCAGTCCTGGCGCTCGCCCTCACCGGCGGCGTGGCATTCGCGCAGGGACAAGGTAACGGCGGCGGCCAGGGCGGTCGCGGCGGTCGCGGCGGAAACCGTGGCGGCGGAGCCGCGGCGGGTCAGGTCCAGCCCGGCGGCGCGGACGGTGGCGCCGGAATGCAGGGCGGCTTTGGCGGCGGCTTCGGCGGCGGCCAGGGCGGTTTCGGGGCCGCTGGCGGCGGTCAGGGCGGTCGTGGCGGACGCGGCGGACGCGGTGGCCAGGGCGGCATGGGCGGTCAGGGCGGTTTCGGCCAGGGCGGCATGGGCGGCATGGGCGGTCAAGGCGGTTTCGGCCAGGGTGGCATGGGCGGTCAGGGCGGTCGTGGTGGACGCGGGGGTCAGGGCGGCTTCGGTCAGGGCGGCATGGGCGGTCAGGGCGGCTTCGGTCAGGGCGGCTTCGGTATGCCCGGCGGCGATTTCGGCGGCGGCATGATGGGACCCGGCGGTATGGGCGGCGCTCGCAGCGGTCAGCTCCAGCGGACCATTGATCGTCTCAAAGCCGACACTCCGCGCGAACAGGCTCTGAAGCAGCTCGAAGCGAAGGACAAGGACGCCTATGCAAAGGCGAAGAAAGCCATCGACGACGCCAACGCGCAGCTCGCCGAGCTCGCGAAGAAGGCGGAAGTGGTGCTTCCCGAAACCGAAGAACAGCAGAAGGCGAAGGCGCTTGAATTCCTCGCCAAGGAAAAAGACGCCATCGACAAGCTCCTCGAAACCGACAAGACCGATTCCGCGACCGCGATGCGTTCTTTCTCTGAACTCGCGCAGAAGAACAACGTCACGCTCGCTCCCGCCGGACGTGGCGGCATGGGCGGCGGCATGGGCGCACAGCAGCCCGGCGCCCGCGGTACGCGCGCCAACAACGGCACGCTCCGCCAGATCCAGGAAAAGTTCCCTGCGGAATACGAAGAAGCCCAGAAGCTCCGCCAGACCGATCCCGCGGCCTATCGCGAGAAGATCCAGGAGCTCCAGCAGAAGCTCAACGCGGCGAACTGATCTGATTGTCAGTTTGCAGTAAACACAGCAAGATTCAGGCCCGTCGGTCAACCTCTGACCGGCGGGCCTTCCTCAGTATGCGCGGCATGCTCATTGGCTAGTCGGTGCAAGACCGATACAGGCTTGTCAGTAGGAACTGTTAGCGAAAGGCAAGGGTGTCCATCGCGAGGTGGAATCTGAAAGAAGCCCGTAGCAAAATCCCGGTCTGACGAACAGAAACCGCATAGAAAAATCACTATGACTTTTTGTCAGAAACCGTCGAAGAGGCGAAAATTTGCAGAGATACGGCATCCCCGAATAAAAGGCATGGCAATGGGCAACACTCGGCAAGGAATCTGGCGAATGGCTGGTTCATGGGTAATGACCTGTTCCATCACGAACAAACAGCTTGAACTCCTAGGGTATGACGATATCCTGAGACGATACAATGCGCTTCACTCAACTTGTTGAACCGCCGTATGCCGAACGGCACGTACGGTGGTGTGAGAGGACGGTTGCCCCACTAAGGAGCAACCTCCTACTCGATTAGGATCATGTCCAGTGCATTGTGATGAACAAGCTGGATTCTGTCCGGCAAAAACAACTACGGACGGAACTGCCAAAAGTCGGGTGCAAGCATTTTTTCAACAGATTTGTTCCCATTTTTGAGCGTGGAGTCTGTGGAAACTTCTGCGGTTTTTGGGGCTT